>JAJRWI010000003.1 GCA_024276825.1 archaeon | reverse complement strand
TGTCAGGTTTATTCAGGGTGACATCACAGACCCTGAAGTGTTGAACGATATCGAACGTCTCACTGAGGGATCTGTTGAACTCGTGTTGTCTGATTGCTCACCAAAGGTCAGTGGGAATTGGGAACTGGATGCAATAAGACAGCTCGATCTTGCGAGGCGAACTGTGGACATTGCAATGAAATTGCTCACCGATGAGGGGAAGCTTCTCACAAAAGTGTTTCAGGGACACGGGTTCCAAGAATTTCTACATGATATGCGAAGCATGTTTCACTCTTTACGCCTTGTCAAGCCTGATGCATCACGACGGACCAGTGCCGAGATATACTTGCTTGCAACTGGTCCAAAACGAGAGTGATGCGCTCATGATAAGTCAGTTAGTATCCAGTCCTCAAGCTCTCTGCACCGTATTGGAGAGTCTGGTTGTCGTACTCCACATCTACTTATCTTGAAACAATGAAAACATGGACATCCGTTGAGGTCGCCAATGCCTCCCTCTCCACCTTCCATTAGGTGCTCTCTTAACACGAATTGTTCTCCATCAGTGTTCTGTTTTTGCATCACTTTTCCCTCTTTCACTAGTTCGCTGATTGTTGTCTTGATGTCTTGTGTGTCTACTCCGAGTTGATCTGATAGCTCATCGAGTTTCAGACCATTGATGCCTGCTACTTGAAGTGCATCAATTATTTGGCTTTCTAATCTCGTCATTTATATAACCCTTGAAATAGACACATGACAATAGACAACATTCTACATTGATACATATTAATTCAATGATAGATGCCAATCATTTCTGATAAACGATGTACATTTATGTACATATGTGCACAAGAAAAAATGCAACAATTATCGCTTCTCTCTCTTGAGATAGAGTACTTGACCCACCAGTCTTGTGGCTCTCTCCTTATCATCTGGTTTGATGGAAACATAGGGGTTCTTCACTGGACCGAACACATCTTGAACAATCCCCACTCTCTTTGCACTCGTGTTCAGCACAACCGCATTTGGACCCATTGGGGGAATCTTCTTGACCCTAAGAATCAATGATCCCCTCTTTGTAATATGCAGCACTTTCCCGAGTCTAGCCATGATTCAACTCCCCAATCACTTCCGCTTTCTCTTCTTCTTGCCCTTCTTTCTCTCTGCAAGTTTCTTTGCAGCCTCTCTCTTGGCAACAATCTTTCTCACACTCTTTGCCAACATGAGCAACAGTCTCTTTTTCTTATGTCCTTGTGGATTGGTCAGAACGATATATCCTCCCCCCTGTTGGTCCCGTGACGCCCTTGGATATAGCTTGTCTGGTTCAGCATCAAACTCAAGACCAATGGCCTTCGCAGCCTCCATGAGAATGTTGAGGGTGACCTCCGGTGCAGCAAGGTTCTTAGGAATCCTCCGTCCCTGTGCCCTAGTCAGAGTGGAATCAAGATATACTGGCCAGACAATGATGCCATCCCGCTTTCTCATTGGATCAACCTCTGTATGCAAGTACATTCCCATGCCTTTCTTTTTATATTGTCGTTTTATTACAATCTGGAAACTCCCACTATAATGAACTTCTTAAGTCAGAAAATCTCCTTGGAGCAAAACCAACGAAGGACGACTTACTAATGGCCCGCAAGAGTAAGGACACATATTTCGGTGAAATCGCGGATTTGGTTTCTTCACGTTCTACTTGTTTACGAAATCAAGTGGGTGCAGTCATCGTAAAGGACTCACAGATTCTAAGTACTGGATATAACGGAGCTCCAAAAGGTCTCCCCCATTGCGATGAGGTGGGTTGCATACGTGAGGAGATGGGTTTGAAGTCAGGAGAGCACCATGAGTTATGCAGGGGTCTACATGCCGAGCAGAATGCCATAATCCAAGCTGCCTATCATGGGGTTTCAGTGAAGGGCGGAAAGATATATGTCACAACAAGGCCATGCAGCATCTGTACCAAGATGATAATAAATGCAGGGATTGAAGAGATAATCTATATTGAAGAGTACGATGACAGACTTGCAGCTGAGTTGCTCGCACAGTCCCATTTAAGAATACGCAGAATCAATGTAAAAAGAAAATATGGCAGGAACGCCACGAATAAATCTCAATAGTCATTTTGGAAAGGTTAAAGAGTCACCTTCATGTGATTCCATTCCCAGCTGAAGCTGGAGTCGCTGCTTATGGGACGACTAAATAATCTGATTAGCATTCTCGATTTAGACCGTGATGATATTGATCTGATTCTCAATACCGCTTCGAAGATGGAGGATGTGGCAATACAGCGAAGCACAGAACTCTCGGACAAAATCATGGCTTGCTTGTTTTTTGAAGCCTCCACTAGGACTCGACTCTCATTTGAGAGTGCGATGCTTCGCTTAGGCGGAAAAGTCTTGGGCTTTGCAGATGTGGTGACAACAAGTGCTGGTGGCAAGGGTGAAACCCTCGCAGACACAATACGAACTGTTGAACAATATGCAGATGTGATAGTGATACGGCACCCTCTTGACGGTTCCGCGCGGGTCGCAGCAGAGTTTTCCAGAATTCCTATAATAAACGCGGGAAGCGGCGCCGAAGAGCATCCTACACAGGCACTGTTAGACCTCTACTCAATAAAGAAGATCAAGGGGAAGATTGATGGGCTGACAATATCCCTATGTGGAGACCTAAAATATGGTCGCACTGTTCACTCTCTTGGAATGGCTCTCTCAAAATATAATGTCAAGATAATGCTTGCAGCGCCACCACCTCTTAGGATGAAGCCTGCCATTGTTAAAGAGATGAAACGGATTGGAATAGAGGTCACAGAAGTAGACAGTGTGGAAGAAGCAATTCGTGATGTTGATGTTGTATATATGACTCGAATACAGAAGGAGCGATTCCCTGACATCCGAGAATATGATGCTGTGAAGGGCAAGTTTAGAATCAGCACTGAAGAACTCGAACTCATGCGTGATGACACCGTCATCCTGCATCCTTTGCCTCGTGTAGATGAGATAGATCCTATCGTGGATGACTCTCACCATGCCAAGTATTTCAATCAGGTATACAATGGAGTCATCACAAGAATGGCCATTTTAAAACTGATCCTTGAATAATGTATGTCATCATACTTGATAAACAAGAAACAATGGTGGGCCGGCCCGGATTTGAACCGGGGATCCCGTGGAACCTTGCTCTGAGCCTGCGCTCAAGAGACCCAAACCACGAATCATAGCCAAGCTAGACCACCGACCCGTGCGTGAACACTGCTGTATCATTTTCAGTTATAAGAATAACTGATAGGAAGTCATTCACTTCAATTTGAAGATGATATCATGAGGTTGGCCATCATCATCCAGTGTTAATACAAACATATGCCTTATTTGGTCATATATTGCATCGTATGGGGTTTTCACGTCTGTGGCCAACTCTATTGTGTCATCATCAATTCTGACACTCTTCGGTTGTTCAAAGAGTCCCCAGAACTGTACCACCATACGCCTATCGATTGGAAATGTGCCCTCCCTCTTATGTATAAAGAGATGGGTTTCATCATCACTGCTCCTTACAGTAAAACGGGTTATTGAATATGGCCCGTTTTCAGAAATCCCATCATCCTCATATAATTCAAATTCTCCATCACCGTGGGGGCAGACCCATAGTATGAGGTCCCCTTGGTCCTCATTAGAGTACTGGATGGCTCTTCCTGTTGGTATCACTGCACCAGCTCTTAGAAATATTGGTATTTTATCAAGAGGCGTATTAACAGTGATGATGGATGTCCCTTGGACCACCTCATGACTCCAGTAGTCAATCCATATGCCATCTGGGAGATAAACCCGCCGAGTCTTATCATTAGGACCGAGTACTGGAGCAATCAGCATGAATGGTCCCAAGAAAAACTGATCGTCGATTGTATATGTGTTTGGATCATCTTGGAACTCAAAGACAAGTGGTCTCATGACTGGCGCCCCCCTCAAGCTTGCCTCATGCAATAAGGAGTAAAAGTATCTCATGAGCACATATCTTAGAGAGAGATATGATTTCACTATGTCTTCGACTTCTTTTCCAAATAACCATGGTTCTTGTCTTGCAGTGTTCAGTCTAGAATGATTTCTACAGAAGGGATAAAACACACCGAGTTGAAACCAACGCACGAGTAACTCGGGTGTGACATCTCCCGAGAAGCCTCCGATGTCTGCTCCTCCAAATGGTACTCCCGACATTCCTAGGTTCAAGAGCATTGGGATGGTCAACCATAGATGTTCCCATGTGGAGTGATTGTCACCGGTCCACATGGCAGAATACCGTTGATACCCCGCATAGCCTGAACGAGTCAGCAAAAAAGGTCTCTCTCCTGGATGCGCCCTCCTCAACCCTTCAAATGCTGCTTGAATCATTCCCAAACCATATACATTTCTTAAACGTGGTTCCCAAGAATCCCCATTATTGTCTACAACTCTCTTCATCGAGTATTCTTCCATCAACCCCTTGTAGATACAGTTACTAGGCTCGTTCATGTCCAACCAACTGCTATTGCTCACACCCGTCTTGGCAAATCCTACATATTTTGATCCAAACCACTCACGCACCTCTTTTCTGCTGAAGTCTGGGAAGACTGTTTCACCAGGCCAGACAAGCCCAACATATACACTCCCATCATTACACTTTAGAAAATAGTTATACTCTCTCCCCTCCTTATATAGTTCATACGACTCGTCGAGCTTGACTCCTGGATCTATTATTGCCATTACACGGAAGTTTTTCTCCCTGAGCTTGTCTGTAAACTCCCTTGGGTTTGGGAAGACTTTGGAGTCCCAAGTGAAAATGCGATATTCATCCATATACGCAATGTCGAGAACAAGAGTGTCACATGGAATCTCACGGAGTCTAAACTCATGGGCCCATCTCAATATGTCTTCTTGACTATCATATTCCATCCATCGAGAGTGCTGATGTCCAAGAGCCCAACGGGGCAAAAAATACGGCCT
This sequence comes from archaeon, assembly GCA_024276825.1. GTDB lineage: Archaea > Asgardarchaeota > Thorarchaeia > Thorarchaeales > Thorarchaeaceae > JAJRWI01. The sequence continues at coordinate 86,373 of JAJRWI010000003.1, read as the reverse complement.
TCCAGTGATTGCAGTATATCCATCTATAACTTCTGAAATGGTTGGTCCACCAATCACATAGAAATCAACAGGCCCATCTATACTTCCAAAATAATATGTATCCTCTTCCTCTTTTCCCAAATCAAAGCATGTTCTGTATGTGTTGTCGAAAAATATCCCATGGGCAATACCCTCTCTCAAAACAATGAAAAATGGGATTGACTGGTATAATGGGTCTGACTCTGAATCATAATCTGGATTACTTGTGTTCCACATCTCATAATGCAGTCCCCTTTTGTCCAATCCATGTGCCTTCTCCCCAAACCCGTAGAAGTGTTCCTCTCCTATCATCTTGAACCGTACTTTAAACTCATTACCAGTCCATAACACTGCGCTCTTCTGTTCAAAGAGGACATACCCTCCCTTCTCATTAGATACTGTCATCAATGTATCCCGAGTGACCTTGATAGTGTAATGATTAGTGAATATATTCCACCCCTCCTCGGTCATAACCATGGTGACATCCTCGTCCTCATGATATGGCACCCTTGCAAAAGACTCATGATTACGATATCTCTCACCCAGAGTGGCTTGAATCCTGATGACCTTTGGTCCTAGTACAGTGATCATCATCCGACCATTCTCACACAGGAACTCTACTTTATCATCATCGTATCTCGCTTGGGTGATATGTCCTAGTGTTCTACCCATTGTTCACTCCTATTACGACATTAACAAAGGAGTTAAAGTGTATTGCGAGAATTAGTATGTGTGAATCTTACCGTTTTCCTCTAGGTGATTAATATGAGCCTTCTAGGCCCAGATGACTTCGAGCTTTCCAGAAAAGAGCGGGCAAAAAAGCTTGCAAAAGACCTATCTCCTGCGATCCAGAAGGAGATTGACAGACTGCTGGACGGTATCGACGAGCCTGGCAACTTCGAACGTCTTGTACAACTAGTTGGGTTTCGACGCGCCAAGATAATGGTCACTGACAGACGGCTCCATAAACGACTAGCTGACTCTGAACCAAAATGAAGATGATGGAGCCCCAGGCGGGATTCGAACCCGCGACTTCCTCCTTACCAAGGAGGCGATCTAACCGGGCTGAGCTACTGGGGCCTGATTGGCTGGAAGGCATGATATATTGGAGATAAAGTTTTCGAAGTGTGGACATTGATGCTATTGTGGAAAACAACAACCTTCATAGAACTAACGAGTTTCAACGAGTGACTGAATGAGGTGAAATGATTGTCAAGCAGCATCAGTATCAATAAGAATGCCCTTGAATTAACATCTCAGATTTTGGACAAGCCTGAAAGTCTGGGTTGCGAGATACTGGAGCAGAAGAATGGAGCCACAATCATTGATGCTGGAGTCAATGTCAGTGGGTCTGAGAAACTGGCTCTGTTGATTGCTGAGGCCAGTCTTGGGGGTCTAGGGGCAGTCAGGCCAGTCACCATGCATATTGGGCACCTGACCATTCGAGGAGTGATAGTTTCTACAAACGAACCAAAAATAGCCACACTTGGCTCCCAGCACGCTGGCTGGCAGATACGAGTAAATGACTTTTTTGCAATGGGCTCTGGTCCTGCACGGTCTCTTTATGCTCATGAAATAATCTTCCAAGAGATTGGATATAGGGACAACTCCCAGAAAGGAGTCATCATTCTTGAAACCCGCCAGCTGCCCTCAGAAGAAGTGACTGATTATATCTCCAAAAAATGCGGAATTTTGCCCTCTGATCTGTATGCAATAATTGTCCCAACTGCAAGTGTTGCTGGTTCAGTTCAGATGTCTGCAAGAATTATCGAACTAGGCATTCATAAGATGTGGAAACTGGGGTTTGATATATCTAAAGTCAAGACCGCCCATGGCACAGCTCCTGTAGCACCCGTGGCCAAGGACAACATGCATGCCATCGGGATAACAAATGACTGTATCATTTATGGTGGACGCGCATACTACTTCCTTCTCTCAAATGAGAATGATAATCTCTCATCACTTGTTGGAAAGATCCCCTCATCATCTTCAGATCAATACGGTAGGACATTCTATGACCTCTTCAAGTCAGTCGAGTTTGATTTTTCCAATATTGATCCTCTGTTACTCAGTCCCGCTGAGGTCACATTAAATGACATAATCACTCAAAAAACGTATAGGGCTGGAAACCTGAATCCTGACATATTGATGAAGTCACTTGAATTATGACATTTCACAGCTTTTATCATGGGAGTCCTAAACACTAACCCGATGAATATGCAAGTGTCCGTCCATATTCGTGGCCCTCTTGCAATAAAATCAAAGGGGCCCATCACTGTCAGCTTTGGCAACTCTTTATCACTATTCGAATGTTTCAAATCAGTGTTAAAGAAAAACCCTGTCGTGCGTGAAACATGGAAGACCCCCGAACAGATCATTCAAGAATGTCTTGTCATGGTGAACGATGTAGATGTTGGTCTCACAGGTAACCTTGATACAAGACTGAAGGACGGTGATGTTGTGACTATTCTACCACTCATTCATGGCGGCTAGACAAGACTGGCCCCCTTTCGAAGTGCTTTGATGTCAATCTCCAAGTGCTTTTGTGAAACAATGTCCTCCAATGCTTTCTCGAGTGCTTCTAGGGGGAACAAGTTCAGGTTCTTCACTAGTGCTCCCAACATGATCATATTCGAAACCAATCTCACTCCCAAGTCATCAGCAACTCGCATGGCCGGTATCCCAATCACGTTATAGTCTTCCAAATTGTCATCATGATGGACAAGGTCTGGGTCCAGTATTATAATGCTTCTCGGCTTTGAGTCATTGATATATGCATCAAAAGCACTCTTGCTCATTGCAACAAGGATGTCCGACTTTCTGACCTTAGGATAATTGATACTTGAGTCACTGATGATGACCTCGCTCTTGGCTGCTGTTCCTCTGGCCTCAGAACCATAACTCTGACTCTGAACTGCATTCAGTCCACCATATACAACTGCAGCATGACCCAGAATTACTCCTGCAAGGACAGCTCCCATACCTCCAGTGCCAGCAATCCTGATCTCCTTTCTAATTATGATCCCCCCCTCTTCTGACAATCATGTCTATCTGCTCCAAGAGCCCTGGTTCGTCCCTGTCGACGAAGACGCCAAGGTCCATTGTATCATGGGTTGGAACATGATGCCCCACTGGATCATCCTTCTTTCTCACTGGTAGTTTCTTGAACCAATCAATGAATGCTCTTGCATCTCCAACTTTGGCTCTGCGTCCATATGCGGTTGGGCACTGGCTCAGCATCTCAATAAATGTGAATCCGCGCCTTGTCAGTGCAGTCTTCATAGCCCGAGATGCCTGAATCGGATGGGCTGTAGTCCACCGCGCAACATAGTTGGCTCCAGCAGCTGCGACGAGTCTTGCAAGATCAAATGGACGTTCGGGATTTCCATAGGGTGAGGTTGATGTTGTGTCTCTGGTGAACGTTGTTGGACTGACCTGCCCCCCCGTCATCGCATAATTGTAATTATTGCTGCATATTACAGTCATGTCTACATTTCTGCGGGCTGCATGAATAAGATGATTGCCACCAATACCTGCAAGGTCACCATCACCCGAGATTACAACCACCTTCAACTCTGGTCTTGCAAGTTTTAAACCAGTTGCAAAAGCAATTGCCCTGCCATGCGTTGTATGCAATGTGTCTGCGTTGAAATGAGGTGATGGGATCCATGCACCGCATCCGATTCCTGACACAAAGGCAAACCCCTCCAGACTATAATGACCAAGCTCTCTAACTGCTCTGAGAAACGCATTGGTGATTATTCCATTGCCACATCCCGGGCAGAATGGGCTGGGCAAGGCCTCTCTTCGCAAATAGTTGATTGAAAAGTGTGGTTGGGTGACTGTCAATGATTAGACCACTTCCAATCTCGCTCCTATTTTGACGCTAATAATATATTCCGTCTGGCAATAGCAAGATTTACCTTGTTGGACAGACCACTGTCAGCAACAGCAGTTTTAAAACAGGATGACATAGAACCTTTTTTGAACAACTCCATTAAGGTGATATTAGGTGTCAGAAGTTGCAGCTCTAAGAGCTTTCAATAGAGAGCTTGCATCAGTTGTTGGAGCGACCATCACAGTCACTACAACAATGGGCAAGACTTACACAGGCGTACTGAAGGGCATTGATCAAAACACACTTAGCATAGTCCTTACAGAAGTCACATCCGAGGATGAGGGTAACATTCCAAAATTATTCATCTATGGGAATGGAATTGTTTCATTCTCTGTTGCGGAAGAGGAGATTACCCTAGAAGGTCTTGTTCGTGAACTCGAAAAGGTGTTTCCCCCTGGTGGTGTGGTCTACTACAAAGATAGCAAGATAATTGTTGTCATGAACAAGGTGCGCATAACACCTCAGGGCGTTGAGGGCAGTGGTCCTCTATATGATCGTGTTCTGCAGATTGCAGAGCCTTGGATGCAAGAACATGGTCTTGGTGATGATCTCGACTAGATGCCGAACGAGCAGATTGAGAGTTTCAGTCGACGTAATAGTCAATACTAGGCCAATCTTCCATCCAATCGCATCAGACTCACCTATCTGACGCCTATCGCCTGCATCAGAATAGTCTTCTAAGACCAAGATCTTCAAGACCCTTGGTAACGGAAGGGTTCTCTTCATGTACATTTGTGGTCTTTCTGGGGCGGGGTGGTTTGAGCCTTTCTTCCCACGAACTTCCTACAGATACTGGTGGAATCTTTCCAACAGTCGGTATCTTTCCCCTTGTTAATGGCGCCTTTCCATAAGTTGCAAGAATTCCCAACTCTGCCAGTCGTGCACGAGTCACATCGGGTCTAGGATTTTCTTTTGACCGTGGTAATAGCTGTGGGCTCTTAACGCCGGTCAATATCAACATTACACGTAAGACCCCTCTAAGGCGAGGGTCCACTCTAGCACCCCAAATCACTGAGGCGTCCTCGCTCATTTTACTTGAAACCTGTTCTCCCACATTGTTTGCCTCAGCAAGCGACATGTCGGGACCTCCAGTGATATGAATGAGGGCTCCCGTGGCACCTGTCCACTCCACCTCGAGGAGAGGACTGTTCAGTGCACTCTTAATTGCTTCCTCTGCCCTATTTGGTCCTGATGCCTCTCCAATTCCCACAAGAGCAACTCCACCATTACAAATTATTGATCTGACATCTGCATAATCCAGATTGATCAGGCTTGGGAGTGCGATAGTTTCAGTGATACCCTTTACAAATCCTGCAAGTACCTCATCCGCAACACCGAATGCCTCCTCCAAAGGCAAATCTGGGACCAACTCCATGAGCTTCTGATTATCAATAACAACAGTCGTGTCTGTATTCTCCTGTAGTCTGGCCAGACCCGCCTTTGCCTTCTCCATACGATTCCGTTCAAGTTCAAAGGGCATTGTAACAACACCCACAACAATAGCATCGTTTTGTTTTGCTATCTCTGCCACCACAGGAGCGCTACCTGTTCCTGTGCCGCCACCCATTCCTGCAGCAATAAACACCAAGTCCGCATCACGCAGTATCTCCCGAATCTGCTCAGCAGACTCTTCAGCAGCTGCTCTACCAACATGAGGGTAGCCACCTGCCCCAAGTCCTCTTGTGATTCTCTCTCCAATGAGCAGCTTTCTATGGGCTGTGGTCACCGCCAGATGCTGACGGTCGGTATTGATAGCGATACACTCAGCACCTTGTACTCCTATAGTCATCAGACGTTTGATAGTGTTGTTTCCTGCCCCTCCACAACCAACCACTACAATTCGGGCCTGTCCCATATCACGTGTCTGAGTGGTGCCTCTCTCACTACGATTGTGTTCACGAGCTGCATCTATAATCGATCTCACATTCATTCCTCCACCAGAGTAAGACCTTGACCTCTTGCTTCTCGCTCCCATAACTCTCTCTTGAGAAGATCCCTGATTGCGATGCGTATGGCCTCTGAACGATTCGGATATAATCCCACATCAACAAGACGTTGAATGTCCTTCACAATCTTCTCGGGCAAGTGAACGGCAATTAGCTGCATTGAATCTCCTCTGTATTTACAGTATTCAAAGGAGATATGACAGTGAGTATTATACAACAAGAGAGATTTGCATCGCTGACAATATGAACTAAAAATATGTCTTAGATGTTAGTGATAGCAAAGATTGGAATCACATCATATGATATTAAACTGAAAAACAGCAGTGAGGGAGAAGATCTCCCTCAGTTAGATTACTTCTTACGTCCAGTACGTCTTGCAGCAATGTTACCCACTTTGCGGCCTGGAGGTGCATGTCTGCTGACAGTAGTTGGTCTGCCAGGTGACTGGTGTGAACCACCGCCGTGTGGGTGTGAACATGCGTTCATTGCAGCACCACGAACGACAGGCCACTTGCGTGCCTTGCCACGGACATGATGCCAGACTGCTCCTGCCTTCAGGAATGGCTTTTCTGGACGCCCTCCGCCCGCTACTATGCCTATGGTCGCTCTACATCTGGGACTGAACTCCTTTTGACGTCCACTTGGCAACCTGACAATGGTCTTTGACTTGTCGGTCGAAACTATTGTGGCAGCAAGACCGGATGCTCGAACGTACTTGCCCCCGTCGCCAGGACTCCCCTCAACATTGTAGATTGGCGTTCCTTCAGGAATATGCTCCAGAATGAGAGTGTTGCCATTGGCCAAGGCTGCATCAGGACCACACTCTATGACCTGTCCAACATATGCACCCTCTGGGGCTATCATATAATGCAACTTTGCTTCTCCCTCATATCTTACTTCCGCAAGTGGTGCACCTCTTCCAGACTCATGAATTAGATTTACAATTCGTCCAACATAGGTCCTATCAGGAGCCCATTTGGGATGTCTTGCGGGGGCAATCTTCTTGTGGCTTGGACTGCGCCACTGAGTGGTTCCGCGTCCCTTTCTTTGTACAAGAACTCGTCTACCCATAGTACCGCCTCCTTAGAATATTCCCAGTTGGGTTGCGACCTCAGCAGCGCTGTACTCCGGCGCAAGTCGCACGAACGCCTTCTTCTTACCATCTGGCATGATTAAGGTGTTCACCTTCTCTACGACAACATCATAGAGTGTTTCCACAGCCCATTTTATCGTGTTCTTGTTAGCCCTCTGGTGGACAAAGAATGTAAGTTTGTTCTCATTGTCAACAGCTTCAAGACTTGCTTCTGTGACAACAGGACGAATGATTACAAGATTTGGATCCATCACAACCACCTCACAAGAACAGGGCCTCTCTCTCAAGGCGGTCTATGGCAGACTTTGTCCATAGAACAAGGCGTCCCGGATGCGTTCCTGGCGCCAGAAGCTCAGCATTGAGAGCATGAACCTCTACAACATCCACGCCTGGTAGATTTCGTGCTGCCAGACCTATCCCTCTGTCCTCTCCAACAACTATTAGGAAGGACTTGGGTGTCTTCATCTTACGACCTCGCATCTTGCCCTTGCCAGCTCTGACCTTGCGTCCCTTAACAGCACGCATGAGGTCATCCTCAAGACCAAGAGCCGAAACAATCTCTCGAAACTCCTTGGTTGTGATTACAGTTTCAAGCTTATCATCAACAACCAGTGGTAGCTCGGGAACAGCATCAACTCTGTGTCCCCGACCACTGACAATGTCCTTGTTGCCAGTAGCAGCGATTGCAGACCTGATAGCGAGTCGATTCTCTTTCTTGTTGACTCTCTCAACAAGAACTCTCTCAGCCTTTGGAGGATGTGCTACTCTTCCACCAACTGTGCCTGGCGCAAATGCACCCTTGTTAGCTGCATCAGTTCCACCTCCCTTTACACGAGGGACCCTTGATCTTCCATGACCAGTCTGCCAACTCTCTGCAGTCGTTTTCTTGCCAGCACGTTCATCAACACCATGTGGTTGTCTACGTCTGGACTGGACTGCCAAGACAGCCCTACGGATAACATCTGGGCGGAATGGGGTTTCGAAATGGACTGGAAGGTTAACCTTGGAACCTGGCTTGCCCTTCAATGAATATGTCTTCACGCTTGCCATAATCTACACCCTCCTATTGCTTTGATGCGGTACTGATGTAGCTCACCTGAGTCACCTCACCACGGTGAGACTTCTTCGGGCGGATGGCATATCTCAGCCTGATTGGTCTCTTGACCGGGCCCGGAACAGTACCCCAGATTATCATGTAGTCACCACGGATGACACCATAGTTCACAAACCCACCTGCGGGTGGGATTTCCTCACCACGTTCCCCAAGTCTAAGGACCTCTTTGTTAAACTCTGTACGAGTGTGATATCCTGTTTGACCTGGTCGTGGCACAGTATATCTGATGTTTGTCGGCGTCCAAGGACCTATACAACCAACGCCTCGCTTGGTCTTTCTTGACTTGTGCTGAAGGATTCTAATTCCCCAGCGTCGTACAGGACCCTGAAATCCATGACCCTTTGTCACTGCAATGGTGTCTACTAGAACACCCTCATTGAAGACATCAGCAACACGTAGGTCTCCGCCTAAGATACTCTTTCCATACTCAAATGCGGCCTTTACATCAGGAGCTCCTATCGGATACTCCATGATATGGGGCTTCTTTGATGGTATCCCCGCAAGTCTGGGCTGTGTGTGAATAAGCATTCGAATCTCGGCAAGCGAGTCAATCATGGACTCAAACTCGGCCATATTTGACTCATGATCATACTCCTTTGGCAATGGCATGGCTCTTCTAAGATCATCTGACAGATTGTCAGCAAGGACCTCTGTCACCAGCTTGAGTCCATATGGAGTTGTCTTATAGCCCCTGATACTGAAGGGACGGATTGGGGGTGTATCAAGCACAGTGACCGGAATCACTGTTTCCTGTCCCTTGAATGGGCTATTTGGATGATTAATAGTCATCACAGCATGAGTCATTCCTGCTTTATATCCAGGAAAGCCAAGTAGCTTTGCAGCCGAGTCTTTCCACACAGGCCAGTTTTTAATGCGGGGAACAAACTTTGATGCACGACCTCGTGGCAAATATGCCAGACTGCCACGTCTTGGTGCGTTCTTCTTTCTATGTGCCATATATTAACACCACTTTGTTCCCTGCATCGAACGGCCTCTTAACTGGGCTATTCGTGCTACATTCGATGACCGCGATTATTATGCTTTTTAACATTGCTCTAGGGTGATTTTTTCCTAGTATGAATAATATCCTCGTCGGCAGATATCTCTCCCTACCGTAATATTCAACAGTCCAAGACTAATGAAGAGTGCCTCATCTAAACGCACCGTTTCAGTGCCCTGATGTGGAATTGTATTGATCCAGTAATCAACATGGTCCTTTATCTCATTCCTCCGCATTGCAAATATGTCCATCACACCTCTCCGCGGACCTCCAAAGACTGCCAAGACGCCTCTCTCACCAAGAGATACCCTAATCTCTCTCTCGATTCTGTCAAATGGCGTCCCATTTCTTGAAAAGACCACACGCAACATGTGACTATTCTCTCTGAGATACTGGACCAAATCTCTTGCACTACGTGTTTCAAATCCAATATACTCACTCATACTCTCTCTGTCTATCTTCTCAATCTTAATACTGGGTGATACCTTTATGATTTTAAAGAGCGTTGGAGTACGTGAACTCACCTGTTCTGAGTAATTGACGGGTTGATCTACTCCTATGTCGACTCTTCCCTCCTTAGTCTGTATGCCCCATCTGATATCTCCCTCAGTTAGCCTACTGGCACTGCTCTCAAGAGGGTGTCCCCGTGTCCTTAATGGTGGCAATAGACCAGCATATTTGAGAGCAGGAGTCATGGGGAACACAACACGCCGCAAGTACTGTGGCGTGTCCATGTATCTTAGAAGCAGCAATAGTAAGTTCCTATCCCTCTTATACTGATAATCATCAGTGGTATAAATGAGCACTCTATCCACTCGAAATACAGCAAGTGCTCTTCCTATCCTGCCTGCCTTAATTGTCTTTTCCCGCAAGTCTGATACTTCTGAAAGGGCCGAGTCCGGTAATGCCACCTCTAATGTCACTATTCTCAACTCATAGGTCCAGTGTGAACCATATTGTTGTCTTGTCAGGTTCTCTCTCAATCCTCAAGTCGGCATAAGTCATTGCTTTGACCTCAGTATGAATATCATGATGTTCTGGATCAATAGTTTCTCCATACACTCGACCTTTAAGGACAAACTCATCATCCCTCTTGCTAATATTAATTATCTCAAATCTCGAGAAGAACATGATCTCTATATCTATCAATGCAAGTATCTGTCCTATCCATTCTACAAGTAGCTCCTTCAAATCAATGCCAGTCACTTCAACATCTATGCTCCTTTTGGCCTTTACAGTGTTGATATCAACAATCACATCCATTGATGCCAGAGCCGCATTCTCAAAGGCCTCTTCTAGCGTTATTCCCCAGCACTCTATTGTTATGTCCGCCGTGTGATCATGATATCTATACTGCTTTTCCATATCACTTCACTCCTAGCTCTTTTCCAATACAAGAAGCTTAAAAGGACATTCGATTGGAAGAAATAATCAGTCTAGTATATCTCTGCCGAGGTAGCCAAGCCCGGACCACGGCGCCGGTCTTGAATCTTCAAGACCTATCGTCTTGTGGCTATATAACCGGTGTGCAATGCACGCGAGAGTTCAAATCTCTCCCTCGGCGCCATTAACTCTTCTGAATAATTGAGGCACTGAACTTCTCTTAATCTAGGCTCTTTGTCATATATGGACCAAGGTTCTCGAAACCCAATGCTCGATAATATCCCTTGACACCAAGACCGCTGGTGACAATGATTCTTTTGGCATCAAACTCCTCACGTCCTAGCTTCTCCGCCTCTTGAATCATCTGCTCCCCCAGACCCAGATGTTGCCATGCATCAGCAGCACGCTGCCCAATCTCGACGACTGGACCGTAGACTCGTAGTTCACGAATTATGACCGCAGGCTTCTCATTGATCTCGGGTCTGTAGGCATCGGCACTTGGAGCCCGTAGGCGTAGGAATCCGAATATCACATCAAGGTCTGGTTCCTCAAAGGATATGAAGGTTTCAGTCACATCAGATGCCCTGTATTTTCGATGAACAAGTTGAATCCTGTCTGGATTAACATACTCGTTAGTTCTCATCTGATAATGCCCAATCTCTCTATACCTGATGGTCGGGTTTCTCAGGTTTTCCTTTGTCATTTTACGATGCACAAGCTCTCTCAGGTTGCCCTTATCAAGACCTGCCTCAATCTGGTGTAATGGGATGTCTCTTTGCATCCTCTGAATTCTAACATATTCTGGCATGCTACTGACTGCCCTTGCAATGAGGTCCACTATCTGTTCGGTTGAATAAGGCTCATATTCTCCACTTTTCCACCAGTCATAGAGCTTCGTGTTCTTCACAACTATTGTAGGGTATATCTTTAGCATATCTGGCCTGAACTGTTGGTCATCAAATAGCCGTTCGAACTCACGAAAATCCTGCTCTGGAGAGCTGCCTGGCAGCCCTGGCATCATATGATAACATACCTTCAGACCACTGTCTTTCAACATCTTGGTAGCAGTAATGGTGGCATCCACACCATGTCCACGCTCAACAAGTTCGAGTATACGATCTGACAGGCTTTGTACTCCTATCTCGACGCGTGTTGCCCCCAGCTGAAGCATCTCATCGATAGTCTGTGGGTTGACCCAGTCTGGACGGGTTTCAAAAGTCATTCCCACATTCCTAGCAGGGGCGGTTTCATTGAGGATCTTGGCCTTCTCGATATTGCTGCTGACAACACCATTCATTGCATCTAGGCAACCCTTAACAAAGTTCACTCTATAGCCCCATGGCTTTGAGCACCAGTCTCCGCCCATGACTATGAGTTCAGTCTTCTCAGTACTATGCCCAATTGTGCTGAGTTGGTTAAGCCTGCTTCTGACCTGTTGGTATGGGTCAAACTTATGTTGAATTCCCCTCATTGTGGCTGGCTCAAAACCAGTATAGCTCTGTGGAACCCCAAGGTCAGGCCCCCCAGGACAATAGGCGCATTTTCCGTGAGGACACTTATGGGGCTCAGTCATAACTGCGACTATGGCGACTCCTGAGGCTGTGCGGACAGGACGCTTTCGCATTAACGGTCTGAGAATCTCTAGTTCTTCTGGAATGGCAACTTGCAAAACATCAGCATTAGAAGGGACCCGTGAGGCACCGTATCTGGCACACACTCTGTTCTTGATTCGATTTATAGTGTTTCTATCAAGTGCACTCTCAGAGTTCAATAACGCCTCAATGATCTCTCTATAGAGTGAATAGATATCTGTTTTATTCAGCATATCGGTCCACATAGCATGCATATTATATTGATTAATAATCTGCGGTAGGTCATTTTGTGAGTTGGAAAACCAAGTTATCTGAAAATGGTAGCGGGTGCAGGATTCGAACCTGCGATCTCAGGGTGCCTCATGAATATTGGCCATTTGCCAACATCGATTATGAGCCCTGCGGGATACGACCTGGCTTCCCCAACCCGCTATTCTGTTAATTAGACCAAATCTGATGAACTTGGGAAGCTCGTCAGTAAGAGGGAGTTGCGAAAAAGCGATTTAAACTTATTCATAAAGCTGACACAAAAGCAGTAAGATTTGTCATAGAATAAGATAAGACAAACAAAACCTGACTGCCAACAACTTCCTGAAGAATGAGAATTGCTGGAGTATATCACAGAACAGAACCGTCAAGTGCTATATACTTTCTGCCGCGAAGATATAGGACTGGAATGCCCTCGTTCTTGGCCTTTCTCTTGAGTTCCTTGTCACATGTAGCAATGACTGCATTATTGGAATGTGCATAATCAATAAGCACATCATCAACTGGCATATCACTGGAATGAACACTCACCACATCGCAACGATCTATCATGCTCATAGCAATTCGAAACTTACGTTCCTCTGCCTTGTTGCGGGGCCTAGCAAGTCTGTACTCTATCTCAGTAAGGACTGGTTGGAGGACAATGAAAATGACACTACGTTCGATGACGCGTTTAACCTCAGAGAATATATCGACTCCAAACTCTGCAGGGATAGTGAGGAAGTTTGTATCGAGGACAATCTTGACTGGCAATATTCTCACATTTTGAAGATATTTCATACCTCTGCATAACCGATGAGTCGCCATTTATTGTCAACTCGACGGCCAATGGCCACTCGTTGCCCCTTTTCAGCACAGACTGGCCTCTTGAGAGTGAGTTCAATCTGTTCCCCATGAAGACGTGTGATCACGCCAACAGTGGGGGCAGTACCAATGACTAGCATCAGGGGCTCATTTAGGCGGAGGTTGTCAACCTCCTTTTTTGACTCCATTCCAACAACGCGTTGCATCAGATGTGGAGTGATTACAAGCTTGTGGATGATTTCTGGGAGTTTGCCTGCCTTACCGACTACATTTCCAACGAGTCTATCAGCACGAGTGAATGATGGATCTAGACCAGTTCCAACACCAATTAGACCACCCGGATAGGCCTCTTGCAACTGGTTTCCACTTCCAGAGAGAAGACTAACAATTTTTGTCTTGAGTGGTTTGAAGCCCTTATCGGTCCTATGTCCCGGAGATATCTCAATCTCATCACCGACTCTGAGCTTGCCTTGAACAATAGAACCCCCAATGACGCCACCCTTCAGATCAGCAGGATGTGTACCAGGCTTGTTTATATCAAATGATCGTGCAACAAACATTTTAGGCTGGGCAGTATCATCACGCTCTGGAGTGGGGATTATCTCCTGAATCTTTTGAATGAGAATGTCCGCATTGGCTCCAAACACTGCAGAGAAGGGGATGATAGGGGCATTTTCGGCAATGGTCCCCTTGATAAACTCCTTGATCTGCTTATAATGCTTGATTGCCTGTTCTTTGGACACAAGTTCAATTTTGTTCTGGACTATGATAATCTTGTCAACACCAATTATCTGAAGTGCATGAAGGTGCTCAGAAGTCTGGGGCATGGGACATGGTTCGTTGGCTGCAATGACCAAAATAGCACCATCCATGAGACTGGCTCCGCTAAGACATGTAGCCATTAATGACTCGTGACCCGGACTATCGACAAATGATATCTCTCTTAGACGCTCCAGCTCTGCTCCACACTTGGGGCATTTACCATCTTTGGCAAGGTGTGAGGTAGTATAGCAATCTGGCTCTGGGCACTTGGGGCATTTCAGAAGCGTGGTTGCAGCATAGCCGAGCCTTATTGATATTCCTCTCCTCACCTCATCAGAGTGCCTGTCTGTCCAATCACCTGTGAGATACTCAACCATTGTTGTCTTGCCATGATCAACGTGTCCAAGGGCTCCTATGTTGACTTCTGACTGACCTTCGTACTTACGTGTCACCTATGCCTCACTTCCATTTCGGTTATCCTGAAGGTTTCTTATGAAGTTGTCCCTTGAGACCAATATAATGAGTGCTGCAGGTGACAATCAGTATTGCATGACTTCCATTGTTAGCCTGTGGCCATGACAATCTCTTCTAGCGGAGTGCTGCCCTTCTCTTCAATACGCATATTCACCTGTGCAATGTCTGGACCAAGTTCCCTGCCACGAACAGTCTTTCTTCGGGCAATTCCCCTCCTCTTGGGCCTAAAGCCAGGGGGTCCACGGATCAAAACTCTCTTTTTACCACTGCCATGCACATCTGGTCTGATTGGAAAGCCTGATGTGTCACTCCCACCTGTAATCTTCAATTTATAGCCAGGAAGGCCGATAACATCTCCTTCAATTATGTCACCAACTCTCTTGCCAATTAGTGCATTTGTCTTAGTATCATCTAACTCATATTGAATGGCCTTTCCGGTTTCGGGATCTGAAATGACTAGTTTGAATGGCAATGGTCTTTCGCCCACCTAGAACTGTATTACTCCCTTGCGGGGCTGTTGCGATAGTGAACAATCACTTTATGAGGATTTTGGTTGGACAAAATGGATAGTAAAGTTCAGCATAGTTCTGTCAAAATTGTCCCAGTACAAAAGCATTATATCATAATTGAAAGGGATTCTTTGTAATCACAGCGATTGGACTTGACCACCCATGGACCAGCTCACACTTCTCTTATACATTGCATTAATCTACATAGTAATCTATGTAGTCGCTCAGCTCATCGGCTTTGAGAGGTTGAGCGAGAGGGGAATAGAGGCAAGTACTCCCCTATTCATTCTTTTCAAGACTGAACGACTAAACTCAATTCTGACGCGGGCTGGAAAGAGAGTACCACATGTCATATTCAATATCGGTATCTTTGTTGCCTTCGGCGGTATGATATTTGGCTTCTACATGCTTGGTGTCAATTTTATCAACTTCTTTGTGAAGCCTAGCTCCGCTGGTGGGGTTGTGCCAATAATTCCAGGTGTGACAATAACTGGTCTGCCCCTGTTGTATATCATAATTGCTCTGGCAATAACTCTTATCACACATGAGTTTGCACATGGGCTTGCATCTGCAAGAGATGGAATCACAATCAAGAGTTCAGGTCTTCTCTTCTTCTATGTGCTTTTCGGAGGGTTTGTTGAGCCAGATGAAGAAGAGTTTGAAAACAAGGCAACTCCCAGAGAAAGGATGAGACTCCTTGCGGCAGGGTCATGGGCCAATCTTATTACAGCATTCATAGTGTTCTTACTAATATCCAACTTTGCCGCCATAATGTCAGTCGGTTTCAATCCTCCAAGTGGAGCCTATATCTATGAAGTAATGGATGGGTCACCGGCAGATGGGAATCTTGTAGTAGGTGATGTGATTGTTGCACTAAATGGCACACCAATAGATGGATGGTCAGATATCCATCAATACATGGCCAATACAACTCCGGGTGCCCTACTAATCATAGACACCACCACTCGACAGGTAAACGTGACGTTAGGCACAAACCAAATGAACTCGTCTATTGGGTATATCGGGATAATCGGTGTGGATTACTGGGAGCCCAAGCCTGGCTGGGAATGGATACCTGGTGGGCCAATGTTTGCATTCCATGCTGCCATGCTATTGCAATGGACATTCATCATTCTATTCTCAGTGGCAATATTCAACCTACTTCCAATACCAATGCTCGATGGCGACAAATTGCTGTCTAATGCACTCAGCCTTCGCATTAAAGATGAGAAAAAAATACAGATGATCATGTGGCCTATAAGAATAATCGCATTGATAATCGTACTTGGAAGCATGATATTAAGTCTGATAATGGGCAAGGGATTATTCTGATGTGACCAAGGTCAAAATGCAAATCATCATTAGCCACAATGACTAATGGCTCACAAACAATTAAGGTGATTTGAATCATTGAGTCCGTATTGTTCGAAGTGTGATAACCCTGCAGTGTACTACAGGAGATATACCGCAGAACATCTCTGTAAAACATGTCTGCGAGAAACCACATTTCAGAGGGTCAGACGCGCAATCAATAAACGAAAGATGTTCAGAGAAACTGACAGGATAGCTGTTGGTATATCTGGAGGGAAGGATAGTGCAGTCCTCCTAGACATATTATTCCGCCTTGAGGCAAACTATCCCGATGCCACTCTCATTCCAATTATTGTTGATGAGGGTATAAAGGGCTATCGCGATAAGGCATTGCAAGCAGCAAGGCAGCTCACAGATAGCCTAGGTTTCGAACTGGTGGTGAAATCCTTTAAAGACCTATTTGGTTACTCCCTTGATGAGATTATACAAAAGAAGGGGGTTTCTAATAGTCTTGGTGCATGTTCATATTGTGGTGTATTCAGAAGAAGGGCTCTGAACAGGGCCGCACAAGAAGTCAAAGCAGATGTTGTGGCAACGGGACACATCCTTGATGATGAGGCACAGACAATAATGATGAACATGATGCGGGGTGATAGTCGTAGAATTGCAAGGACAAACAGGTCAAGAAATCATCCCATTGAAGGGTTTGTGCCCAGAGTTAAACCCTTGATTGAGATCACAGAGAGGGACGTCATAGCTTATGCCTATCATAACGAGCTGCCATATCATGATGTTCCGTGTCCCTATGCAAATGAAGCCTATCGAAATGACATTCGGGTGTTCCTCAATAGTATGGAATTCAAGCGTCCTGGTACTCTACTGGCAATTATGCGCTCTGGGGATGAAATAATTAGGGCATTCGAACAGACTGCTTCAAAGACACAGATCAATTATTGCTCTATTTGTGGTGAGGTCACCTCAGGCAGGATTTGCAAGGCATGTTCTATTCTCGCTGATCTGGAGGATTGATCTTGGCAAAGAAGCCTGAAACTCTTCATGATGCACGAGAGGTGTTTTATAATGAAGCTCACTGGAATCTTCTCCATCAGAAGAGGGAACACGCCATAGAAGTCATGGAAGTCCTTGCGAAGAACGGGGTGCCCTCATTTGTTTATGGTTCTGTGGCAAGGGGTGATGTGAATGAGAATTCAGACATTGATATAATCATCCCGCACCCAATAGCCAGTTTTCGGATAGAGCTGGCTGTTGATAGATGGATTAGACGTGAACTTGTTCAGGCAACTCCAACAATGGTCCTTAAGGGGCATATCTACTTGGATCATGATGTGACAGTGACTTTTCCGCTCTTCAAGCTCAGAACGCGCGAGTTGGAGTTTTACAAATGGGGTGGTCAAGTTGATATTGAAGGGCTTGAAAAAGACAGAAGAGTGCCTGGTGTTGACAAGCGCCTGGTGCTGATTCGACCGACCGAAACCGGTCATATTGAATCGGGAGTCATAGGACATGAATCCGAGGTATCTAGACTCCTTGGAGTCAGTATTGACATTGCACATGAGCGGGTCAGAGTCCTGACTAGACGTGATACTGTTGGGAGAACTGGGGTCTACCTCACACGCGTCCTGAATAGTGGTGAGAGCTTTGAAGAGGTAGCAAAGGCCCTAAAGGACCGTGACCCTGCTCTCAGAAGAACCATTGACCGCAGGGAGAGATGAAGTGATCAGACATGGCGAGGAAGATAATAAGGTTGGATGGTGGATCTTTAATCATAGGGGAATTACCAGAAGGGTGCATACACTGTGCCCGAGGGTCAAAGATGACCCTTCTTGTGACTGGATTATGTGATAGTTCATGTTTCTATTGCCCCCTATCAAAGGCAAAAAAGGACAGAGATGTGACTTTTGCTGATGAGATACCAGTGAGCACCGATGATGATATTTTCATTGAAGCAGACTCTATCAACAGCGAGGGGGCTGGAATCAGTGGTGGTGAACCCTTATGTGTCCTAGACCGAACGACTCACTACATTCAAGTCTTAAAGGAGAGGTACGGCCAAGATTATCACATCCATCTTTACACAAGCAAGTCCGATGCTGATGATGAAACAATACATGTCTTGAAAGATGCAGGGCTTGATGAGATTAGGTTTCACCCTCAGAGCGCTGACTGGTGTGCTGTGAGTGCTGCGGTAGAATTGAACCTTGATGTTGGTATTGAAGTGCCCTCAATCCCAAACAGGGTCGATGCACTTATGAAGACCGCCAAACGTGCAGAAGAGATGGGGGTTTCATTCATGAATATCAATGAACTTGAGGCCAGCGAAACAAACTTTGCACGCCTGACGTCAAGGGGTCTACGATTGGTCAGTCTTGAAGCATCTGCCATTGCTGGCAGCAGAGAAACCGCAGAAGAGTTTCTTCACTGGGCATCAAATGCAACTAAGAAACTCTCAATTCATTTCTGCCCAGCATCATACAAAGACTCCATCCAAATGCGCAATAGGCTCAAAAGACGCCTTAAAAACACAATCAGGCCATTTGAGGAGCAGTCTGAAGATGAACCCCTTCTAATTCTTGGTGTGATTAGAGCGCCGCATGGGCATACTCTCACACATAGTCAGCTTTTCGAAGTAGCAGACATCCTACAAAATGAGTTCGATGTTCCAAATGACTTATTGAATGTGGACACTCAGAGGATGAGGGTAGAGGTCGCACCATGGATATTGGATGAGATTGCAGGAATCCTAAGAGAGAGCCTGACTATGGGGACAGCGATAGAGATGGGAATCGCCTACGAATATCCCTCGTGGGACAGACTTCAGGTGATGTTCAATCCCCTCTAGTCAGCCATCTTGAACCTAAGAATCGCAGCAATACCTCCAATATTTTGCAATTGGTCTCCTGCAGGATGTTCGGTAGATACAATATGTAGATTGGACCTATTCTGTTCTGCCATCCTGATCATCTTGTCAATTCTCCGCCTCTGTTCATCATTGCCCTCCCTGAGCTTCTTATCGGTTATCAGAAGGTGCTCCACTGCACCATACTCGACAGCACGCTCAACCTCTGCATCTCCATAAGTTGCAAGTCCGTCGTCCTTGGCAATATGCGTGATGAGTTCATCTATCAGCTTGGTTTCGGTTTCAAGTTTCAGGCCTCTAATGGCAGCACCAATGACTCCTCTAAACAACAACTCTTTGGCCCCTGGAACCCCTGTGGAGTTGGTGCTCTCTACTATGACTGGTGGCAACCCTTTGATGCCTACTGTTGACAAGTACTCTCTAAAATGGTCTTTCACAAATCCGGGACCCGCAATAACTACAAGTGCTACCTCATTCTGCTCTAGTTGAGATCTTATCACCATTGCAACTTCTGAGAAGAACTCTCTCATTGACTTGTCATACGACTTCTGATCACCACGTTTCCTTGAGATACTTGTCCTCACCCTGACAACCTCTTTAAGACCATAGTCTGCAGCGAGAAACAACACTGCGGACCCATCCTCAATGGTCACAATCAGACACACAGGGTTACCACTTGTCTTCTCAGCCTCTTCTAGCCGTTTTAATAGATAACGTGGCCAGTGGTCCTTGATTATTGTGATTGTACTTCCGACCTCAACATTGATTGTATGATGGGATCCGATACTGACGAGATCACGGGGCCCCTCAACGATCTTTCCCAGAACTCTCACACGATTGCTGAATGCATGGAATGAAATGTCCTCAACAAGGATTGTGAGTACCATTGGCTTTCGCACACTCTCCTGCTTCCTTGACTCCTCATCCCCTATTCTCACTCTCCGAACTGTTCGTGCAATCACAGTATCACCAGGAAGTAAGACATTATACAGGTGCCAGAGGTCATCAAGCACATCAATTTTGAGAACGATTTTGCCCTCTTTTAATACGCGTTTCAATATCTTCAAGGTCTCATCAATGGGAAAGATGTATGCCTAAAAGAAATAGTCTCCGAAGCTCTCACTTCTTCTGGGACTGTATTCATACATCATAAGTGGGGAATCCGCCCCTAAACTCTGACTCAGGGACTCGGCGGATTTGACATGCTTGCCCTCTATCAAAGATGCATCCTCTTGCACGGCAACATCCCCTGCTATTCTAATGATTCCTCCAAGTTCTCTGAGTCGCAATGTATAGGCACTCCTTTGGCCATCAATCTTTAGAGCCATTTGCTCTGCGACTCTTAAGACCTCATCAATTCCAGTCCTGTCCAGATGTGGAATCCGCCCGTCATCCTCAATAGTGATTGCCATGAATTTAATCAGCTCAGACATATGATCCCTGCTCTTGTCAAACCAACTCGCTAACATTATCTCATAGCCATAGCCACGAATGCGAGACCTAAGGGCAGGGTGGATTTTTGGGATATCATCCAGATTGCACGCAGCAAAGAGTATGAAATCACAAGGCACCTTATCAACTCTGACTGAAGCACCTGAACTCAGTGGGTTGTGTCCCGTTATGGGGAAATACTTGTCCTGCATCGCAGTTAGAAGGTGTTTCTGGTAGGGCCCTAAGGCCCCAATCTCATCAACAAAAAGAATTCCCTCATGGGCCTCATGAACACCACCAGGAACAACCCTCATATGTGGTGCAGTAGCAAGGTTATCAGCAATCCCATACGGGTCATGTTTCACGTCACCCAAGAGTTCAACAGGGCTTGAACCGCTGATTCTCACAAATCGTGACGCGTTCCGGGATATCAGCACGTAGTCTGAATTACTAAGGCCAATAGGCTCTTGTTGGTGACAATAATTCAGAAACACTGAAACCCTGATCATGTCCTGTGAGGTCCGTTCATAAACAACCTTGGCTGGAGCACCCTCCCAAACAACTTCTCGCTGTGTCGACCTGAGAGCGGGCTCACGGATGACATCAAGTACCCTGAACAACCCACTATATGCATTGACATCAGTAACATCATGTCTTTTTGGAACCCCGCAATCCATACAATTCTCTTGACTCGGATATGAAAAGGCACCACATCGTTGGCAACGATATCCCATCTCAATTGCCACATCAAATGGTAACTCATCCGGGTGGATGTATTCGACCGACTCTGGGTTGACGTTCTCCTTATGAGGGGCCTGATTGGTTTCAGGCCTGCTGACTATCACAAGTGGTCTATCTGGTTGCTTTGGGTTGGGCCTTAGAACAATCTCCTCCTTCGGGGGTGGTAATAGAGAGTAGGCTGCCTTTGCAATCAATGATTTACCAGTGCCAGGGACCCCACACAAGAGCACATGCCTTCTCTGTTTGACAGCCGAACGCACAAGTTTCACTGCATGCTGTTGTCCTACTATTCTCTCAAATGGATCTTTGGGGGTCCTAACATCTGCAGTTGTAGTAACCTCATTAAGATGGGGGATCACTGTTTGAAACCTCATGCACTCTTGAGTGCTTGTTGTTCATAGACGAGATAATAGTGAGTAATACGCCAAGTCCAGTACTAAGTCAAGTACGATGTAATTAAAAAAAGGGGAGGTGAGGACCTCCATTCAAATCCTACTGATTGGACTCTATGTCATCAAATGTTAATATGATCATAGATGATGGCTTGTTCTCAATATCAGCTACTGCCGCTCCAATCAGGACTTTCGTCTGCTTCTGACTGGCAAGATCAACAAGGCGTTGAGTGACCACACCATCAAAAACAATGGCATGAGCGGACTCCTTGGACTCGAGTGTCTTTGTGAGCTGTGCAACACCACACCGTTCGATCACCTCACCACTCTCAGTCATCAACACTGCTTCAAAAGACTCACGAATCTCGGGGACCTTAGCCCTGATAGACTCATCAATAGAGTCAATTGAAACAGTAGTTACCTTGCCATGTTTGGTTGGCGTTGGAGTTTCTCTCCTTGGACTCGCAGGAACCGTTTCTCTCTTTACACGTCTTGTGGTCCTCTTCCGTTTGGTCTGTGCCTTCTTTTCAGATGCTATTGCCAGTGCCTGATCTGCAGGGATTTTGGCCTGTAATGCCTTTATAATCTGGCGCCTTGTCAATTCCTCAACCTCTTTTCCCTCTGGGGCCCTTGCAATATAGTCTACTCTTGCAACCTGCATAAGCTCTCTAAGAATCAGGTCTCCTCCACGGTCACCATCAAGAAAAGCAATCACAACCTTGCCTCTCTTTCTTGTGAGATCCATGATAGTCTTTGGAATATGAGTGCCCTCAACAGCAATGGCATTGGCAATTCCACTCTTCATGAGGTTGAGAACATCAGCTCTTCCCTCCACAATTATGATCTCGTCACTGGAGGGCAAGTCTGGTCCAGCAGGAAGCTTGTCAGGACCATACTTGATAATGCTCTTTTTACTTGCCTTTGTCACAGCACCAGTAATCTCTTCAGATCCGGGGGCGATCTCCTCCTCCCATCCCTTCAGAATGCTGATTGCCCTGCTTACAACCCTTCTACGCTTTGCACCTCTGATGTCTTCAAGCTTCAATAGTGTCACTTTTGCAAGACATGGTCCAACACGATCAACGGTTTCAAGAGATGCAGCAAGAATTGCAGTGGCAGTCTTATCAAGGGACACAGGAATCACAATCTCTCCCTTGCTCATCCCCCCCTCTGATTTAATAGCAATCTGAATTCGGCCAATTCTGCCTGTGCGTTGTAACTCTCTCAGGTCCAAGTCCTCACCTAATAACCCCTCTGTCTGTCCAAATATAGCACCTACAACATCGGGTTTGTCTACCACGCCATCTATCTCAATCTTTGCTCGAATGACGTATTTTGCGGTAGACTGATCAAAGTCACCTTTCATTCATCGATAGTCTCCTGTGTATCTATTACCGCGAAATAACAGGCCTCTGACAGAGGTGAAGCCCACACCCCGCCCATCATCCAGTAATGATTACTCCCTTCTCTTCTCAGTCATTTTTCTGACCTTTTTCATGAAGTGATGAAGATGATTTAGTGAGTGATGATTTAGTGAGTGATGATCATCATATAGCGCGCTTCGCCCCTCATAAGGACTCACATCAGTCCTCGGCCGATACTCGCGGTCATGATTATGATTATTCTAATTTCGTTTACTGCATGTCGAGTTATCTCGACTGCTTACGATTATTTGGTCAATAATTGAGTATTTGAAGATGTCGTTATACCAATGAACGAACTGCCTTCAGCTTGCTACATTGCTTCAAATAGTGAAGTTCAGTAAGACTAATTGATAATGCTAATAACATCAAGTTACAATATTTTAACCACCCAGAATACAGATGCCCATCTACGAGGGCGCACTGAGGTAACAATGATGTGTTGCGCAAAGGATGGGTGACATCTGGGCTGGGCCCGCCGAAAAACTAAACGACCCACAACGGACTACCATGAGAAGGATGAGTTCCCTCAAGGACTGGTGTGTCACCATGGTGTCGTACATTGGCGGGTCGGTCGGTGCCATAACTCCCTACACGAGGCGGCTCAGCAGAGCCAGACGCAATGTCTGATGCCATGAAGCTGAGGGTTAGTGTGCTGGGGAATAGGCATCGACCACACTCCCCAGCTTTACCACCTTTATGGCTCAGATATTGATTTCTTTCGAGTTCCCCGGACTCAATATTTCAACAGAAACTTTTGGTGCCATATTGGCCACGAGCTTAGCAAAGTCCTCGGGGTTTGCTGAGATGACAGGGAATGTGCCATAGTGCATTGGGATGGTGACCTTTGGCATGATGAGTTCCACTGCCTTGGCAGCTTGGGTTATGTCCATTGTGTAGTAGCTTCCAATGGGTGCAAAGAACACATCAATAGAATACAGTTCGCCAAACAATGCCATGTCTGTGAAGATGCCCGTGTCGCCAGGATGATATAATGTACCGCCCGGAAGTTTCACAATGAATCCTGTTGGGGATCCTGCCTCGCATGAGTGAAACGCATGCACCAAGGTGATGCTGATATCACCAATCTGAACACTACCCCCAATATTCAATGTATGCACATTCTCAACACCATCAGACTTTGCTCTCAACCCCAGTTCATTTATTGCAACAAATGTTGCACCAGTCTTTTTGCATATTTCTACACCCTCCGCATAACCATGATCCCCGTGGTCATGTGTGACTAGAACGATGTCTGCTGCAGTCACATCATCAACTTTCATTGGGGATGTGGGACCATTGAGCCAAGGGTCCAGAAAAATAGTCTTTCCATCTGCCTCCACCTTGAATGATGCGTGACCTAGATATGTGATCTTCATCATCAGATTCTCACCTACTTTCTTTACCGATTAGTCAGACAGAATTGCTTAAGACTCTTCCAGTTTGTTGCAGTAGTGGCGATAATATGACAGTTCAGCCACATCCTGACTTCATTCAGGCAGGCAAAATTACAGCAAGAGTGATCAAAGAAGTCTCTAAGCTCATCAGACCCGGGGTGAAAGTTTTAAAGATCTGCACCTTAGCAGAAAAGAGAATAATCGAGTACGGGGGGCGACTGGCATTTCCCTGCAATGTTTCAATTAATAATGAGGCGGCGCATTATAGCAGTCCGTATGGCGATAGACGAGTATTTCCAGACAAGGGGCTTGTCAAGCTGGACATTGGCGCTCATGTGAACGGGCATATCTCTGATACTGCGATAACTGTGGATCTCGATGGGTCGCTGGAGAACTACATCATTGCAGCTAATGATGCTCTTGATGCAGCCATTGATGCAGTATATCCGGGCGTTCAAGTTGGTGAAATTGGAAAGGTCATCGAAAGATCAATCAAAAGGCATGGTCTTAAACCTGTACACCAACTATCAGGACATCAACTGAAACAATGGAACCTACATGCTGGGAAAAATGTTCCTAACATTGGTACCCGCAGGTCTGACAAGATGATGCTTGGAGAAACATTTGCAATCGAGCCCTTTGCCACCAATGGCAATGGCACAATCAAAAACTCGAGGGAGGCCTATATTTTCTCAAACAACATGTCCAATAAGAAGAAGTTGGATCGGCTTACCATGCAGGTCAGGAACACTGCCAGACGCAAGTTTGGGTCTCTGCCATGGGCATCTCGATGGCTGTACGATGGGAAGACCAATATTGATGCTGCAATTCACAACCTTGTTAGGGCAGGGGCAATACACCAATATCCGGTCCTTCTCGAGGGCAAAGACGGGCTGGTGTCTCAAGCTGAACACTCAATTTTTGTTGGCGAAAGGGGCGCTATAGTCACAACCAGAATGGACTAGTCCGACGGACTGAACTTATTCAAACTTATCATCGGAAGATGAACCAGTCCGAACAAGGACCATGTGTTCCCATCCTCTGAGAGTGAAAGTGAATGCGCCAATTCTTTTTGCCATGACTCCACTTCTGACTGACATGACAAGTCTGCACAACTTTTCCACCACTGAAATTTGCGGCTCAACTCACTCGCGCTGATGAAACATCTTAAGAGGGCTGTTGATGATTAGTCATTGGTGCATATGACTTCAAAGCCACATCCACTGAGTGTAAGGGCGGGGGCCATTGCAGCGCGAGTAATGAGGGAGATAGTCCAAGAAATAAAGCCTGGAGTAAAACTATATCGGATCTGCAATACTGCGGAGAAAAAGATTGTCGAATATGGTGGCCTCCCAGCGTTCCCTGCCTGTGTGTCCCTCAATGAAGTGGTTGCTCATTATACCTCACCCCCAAGGGACAGGGCAGTCATTCCCGATTGGGGTCTTGTAAAGATAGACATAGGCGTACATGTGGATGGGTATATTGCAGACACTGCTCGAACAGTGGACATTGATGGCACAATCAGCGGGTTTATTGATGCCACTGATGATGCACTTCAAGAAGCAATTGAAATGATGACACCTGGCAGGGACCTTGGTGACATTGGTTCAAGAATAGCGAAGGTCATAAAGGCGTATGGTCTTCGCCCTGTCAAGAACATGAGTGGTCACAGCATTGAACAGTTCAAACTGTATGCTGGAAAAATAGTCCCGAATGAGAAGAAGCGAGGCATCGGAAGAATCGAGTCTGGCGAATATTATGCAATCGAGCCATATGCCACAACAGGGAGAAACATTCAAGACAGTAAAAACATCTACATGTTCTCCAATACCGGGTTGGACCGGGGCTTGAAAGGGGTCGCTGAGAAGCTCAGGTTGCATCTTCTGAAGAAATATGGCCCTCTCCCATTTGCCCTACGATGGATTGGTGTAAAAGAGGAAAGCATAGACCTAGTTGCAACAATCCGGGAGTTGCTACGTTATCGTGTAATCAAAGGGCATCCAGTCATATATGAGAGGAGTGGACGCCCTGTTTCACAGTCTGAGGATACAATATTCATCAGTGAAACAGGACCCATCGTTCTCACGAGATGAGTCCAATCATATCTTGATCTTCTCTTCTGACTCGTCCCTGACAATATAGATTCCTTGGATGGTCATTGTACTTCCACATCTTGGACATGACACATCTAGGGGCTTTAGAATGTAATCGCCACGCTCGAAATCACGGAGTTCTTTGAAGGTGCACTCGGTATTATCGCACCTGATTTCAGTGATTGTTGGGGGCTTTGGCTTTTTCACCTGTTGTGACTTGCCCCCAGTGATCAATGCCATACCAAGGGACATCATGAAGAGTCCGATGATGAAATATCCCCACGAGAGAATACCAATATTTGGATCCATGCCCAATGTCAACAACACCATCCCAGTCCCAGTCATTATTACACCAATTATCTTACCTGCAATTCCCATATTATTCACCTCAGAGTCCTATGCCTATGGTGTTGCCAATTCCCGCCAAGATTATCTTCTCTCCCGGTTTGGTCCTCTTGAGAATGGCCTCCTTTATCCTCTCTATCACTTCGGGCAAGGCATCCAACACCTGCTTTGGCATAACTCCAATAGCAGCTGCCTCATCCTCTTTTATGACGATGGCCTCAATACCAATGTTGAAGTCTGTGGCAGTCTGTTCGATGGCATACTTCTCAGGACCGGGATCTCCAATCGCAGCACCTGTGCCCTCTGAAACCCTGCCTAATTCTTCCCCCTCGAGTTTTAAGGCTGCATCCACAGTGATTATCCGAGATATCTGACCATTGTTCTCTTCTACAATCTTCTTCACTGCAAAGCCTGGCTTCCCAACAGTACCCCCAGGACCAGTTGCACGAAGCACAAAGACATCCCTGTTCTCAAATTTGACCTTGTAGTATCCGACCTCACGGGTCACCTCATGAACATAGTCATTGGCAGTTGCCCCCATCTCATGAGCAAACTTGGTCACTACCAAAGGCCCTATTCCATCGCCTATGGGCTTCTCCTCAGAGAACGCGTCCAAGGCCTCATAATATGCCTTTGCCAACCTCATGATATCGGGCATCTGCATATGAATCTGCATGATCAGAATCTGACTTCCAGTCTTCTTTCCAAGAATGTAAAAGTGCCTAACTATACGAAAAATTAGTCCGAGCACTTGGGTGACTTCCAACGTGTTCTCTAAGGACTGCACCTGACTCTCTGTTGCTTGCGGTGCCAGATCACTCACAAACTCCTGAAAGCGGTTTCGGCGGTTGTCTAGAAGGTGATCCAAGCGCTTTAGCACTCCAGCCGGGTCTAAATCAACTGGCATGATCGTGAAATAGTCTAGCCACCTGTCTAAATCCTTTGCAACCTCTTTTTCATCCTTCCCATACCTCTTGAAAGTGTCAATTGCCACCTGTCTTGACTCAAAGAACATCTGTTTTAACTCTAGTAGCCCCACTTCTATCTGCTTGAGCCACTGCCACATCTGTATCTTGGCGCCATATAGACTAATGATTATGATAAACGCAAAGAATAGCAAATTAATAATCCAGCTAAAGGGGTCCGTCTGAACTGCTTGCATCACTATCACTCCCCCCATTGTGCTTTCTCCTTTAAGCTTAGCTGTTTATACAATCACAATTCTCGCACCAAGAACAAGAATGTGCCAGCTTGTGGGCCTCTCACGGGCTCGCGCACCGCAGATCTCCCACAACGGTAGCGGGCTTAACTTCCGAGATCGGAACGAGATCGGGTGAGCCCCGCCACCTATGGCCGGCATCAAGAGTGAAGTCGGCGGAATCTGTTATTAAAGATTACTCTAGAGCACTGAAGATTATTATCTGCTAACCCCAATATGATTCTGAATTCAGGACTGTGGATATATCACTTGGATTCATCTCTCTCCTGACTCTGTTTCTGATTCTCACTATGGCAGAGACCGCAAATGATGAGAGGAGAATAATGCTTGAATAGAACACTGCTGAGTCGAGCAGCATTATAGCAGAAGCAGGCACTGCTAGACTGATGGCAAGTCTTGTATTCTCCGCAGAATAGGTGAGGTCATCAGAGCTGTTAAAGAAGGAGATCACTGGGTGATTGTCATTGTTATGTTTTACAAGGCCAATCCTGATGCTGGAGATTGAAACTTCTCTACCATCGACAAGGGTGAGATTAAGGTCCTTGATTTCCCATTGACCTCCGAACTCCGATAAGTATCGTGAAACCGGAAACTTGACCATTAACATTGTTGCCCCAATAATCTGCTGGTCTCTGATTGTATCATTAACCATGATTAGCGGATGCTCTCGGACCATGTCATGTCTGACACCAGTGGCATCTTGCCATTGGGGATAGAATGCAATCCGACTTGCAGCAACACTACTGAGGAGCGGTCTTCCCAACATGGTCCTTCCAAAATAAAACCCAATCAGGATGTAGTAATGATGTTCGCTGACTGTAGGTTGATGGTGCTGATAGTGATAATACACCTGATAGGTCCCTCTGATTAGAAGCAGGTCTGTGCCATCCTCTGCTGTGATTGCAATGCGGTAAGTGAATGATTCAATCTCAAAGACCTGCAGATTCTCTTGAGGTGGAAATTCTGCCCCCAATGTGGACGCCAAGACTGGAATGACTTGGACTGGCATGAGCGTCATGATCACTAATATCATAGGGGCAAGGGATCGCATTTTCATTGAAGAAAATCTCCCAAATAATAGATGGCATGAAGTAAAAAAGGACTTGTGATATAAGCAATTAGGCAACATCTCTAGAAATAGTAGCAGGCAATGGTGGGGACGGTGGGATTTTCACCCATCACGGAGTGTGAGTGGGTCTCGAACCCACGATCGACGAGTCTCTACTGATATGACCCCGTGAATCATAAGATCTGGAGCCCGTCGCCATGCCAACTAGGCCACGTCCCCAAAGCCTGTGTTTCTGGCCTTGCAACCTAACGTGCACATTAATTTTTCCGATATGAAGGTTTCGACTTGGTTAATAAGGAGCTGCCAATATTATTATAGCCATGAGTTCCAAGAACACTAGGATCAGGGGAGTTGCAGGTCTTGATGAGGCTGGCAGGGGCCCCATGATTGGTCCTATGATAATCTGTGGTGTGTTGTTTGAGAAGGGGGACATCAAGAGGTTGGAATCTTTAGGGCTTAGGGACTCTAAAGTACTATCACCCAAACGCCGTAGAAACTTGGACAAATCAATTCGAAGGCTGGCAGCAAGGATAGAGATTAAGACAATAACAGCAGCAGAGATTGACGCTCTGAGGAAGAGTGGGTACACAATGAACGAGATTGAAACCATCAACTTCGCCTTTATTGTCAAGGAACTCAAGCCAGAAGAGGTATACATGGATGCTGCCGATGTTAATGCCGAACGATTTGGTCGTCTGGTGGCAGAGAAGAGTGGTCTTGCTTCCCTTGGAACACGATTCATATCCGAACATAAGGCAGATGCCAGGTACCCTGTGGTATCAGCTGCTGCAATCATTGCAAAAGTTGAACGTGATGCTAGAGTCGCTGACCTATACGACCGCTACGGGGACTTTGGTTCCGGATATCCATCAGACCCCAAGTCCATCGCCTTCATACGACAACTGTTGAGCGAAGAAGGAGAACTTCCTAGTTTTGTTCGAAAATCATGGGCATCAATAAAGAGAATTCAAGATGAGATGAGATCTGGTCAGATGGGCCTTGACAACTTCTAGATGTCACTAACAACCTGAACTCATTCAAACCTGTCATTGGAAGATGAGCTTATCTATACAAGGATCATGCGTTCAGATCTTCCCCCAAAAGTGTCACCACCCGCCGGGTGTCTTGAGAGTGAATGTGAACACACCCATTCTTTTGATCGCGACTCCAATTCTGACCAGTATGACAACTTTGCACAACTTTTCCATCTCTGAAGTTCACTGCCCAGAACGCTCAGCGATTATCTTTCGTAGTTCCTGTGACTTGTCAATCTCTTCAAGCTCGACCTGTCGTATCACAGGGAGGTCTGCAACAGACTCTTGAGCCATTCCCTCCTCCACAATTAGCACTGCATCGGATTTGGTGACATCTGACACACTACGGAGTATATCAATGCGCTTTTTCAGAGTCCAACTCTTTAATGATCCGACTCCCGATATCAGTGGACGACTCTTCTCCTTCGCAGCCACATGGAATGGTGCCCTATCAGTCCATAAGACCCTCATGCCAAGTTTCTCGAAAAACTCGTTAACTCTTTGTTCGAGATGTGAGATATTGTCCGAAACCTGCGGGGTTGCAACTGGCTCTTGAGTGACAGTTCTGCTCATCAGATCGATTGGAATTATCAGGTCTGTTTCTAAGACCCGTTCGAGCTCCTGTGCCACATCAATGCTGGCGTCCATCTCACTATGCTCATAGGCGAGAATCACACGCGCTGAAACCCTCACATAGCCTGCAAGCTCCTCCTGTGTCATGCTCTTAGACAGACGTGCTTCTCTCAGGCGCTCACCATTAATCACCACAAGCCGTCCACCCCTTTGACTGAATACGCGAGGCATCTGTTCCTCATGTATCATTCTCACAAAACTTGACGGTGCAATTGCCGAAACCCCGTATCTCTTGTAAACAACACCCTCCATCAAGGGTCCTCTACTTGTCTTACGACCAATGATTAATGGGGTGGCATTGAAAAAGTGTGCCACAAGCTGGAGCGTAATGGCGTCCTCCCTTGTTAGGGCTCCAACATTATCAAGCACCTTGATCAATATTAGTTTGTCATCCTTTCTAGCAACAAGGTCAAAGCATGTGGGGCGCACATCACATTTCGATGACAGCTCAAACCCAGCATCCTCTAGATTGGATATGACCTCATCTAGCAGCTTGGTTCTTGCTTTCGTCATCCTTTATTACCACTGTGTTCTTCCACAAATATGCTTTTGAGATTTGCTTTGTGGAATATAACACTATCAGTCAGAACTATCATGCTTCTTACGAGTCTTTGTTAGTGTGGCAAAGCCTATGCAGGTGGCGGAGGGCAATATTCTTCGAATGACTTGCACCTGCGGGCGCACAATACGTTCTTGAGGAGTCCATTCTGAGATTCTGCCCCAATCAAGTCCATTTCCCCCTATCTCTTTGTCTATGAGATGATGTATCAGGAAGAGTTCAACCTTGGTCCCAGATATTGAGTAGATACCAGGGCCCAAGTCGATCCGACGAAGTAGTACAATTGGGAGCCGAACATGACCATGGTATTCCAGTGGTGTGTGTTCCATTATCATCTTAATCTCACTGTCACGAATGACTGAAGGCTCTCCCTTCTTTGTCCTGTATGCTTTATCTTTTGACTCAAACAGTTCACTAAGGGGCACCCGCTCTGTTGGAAGATGGTCATTAATGGACTCAATATCTCTCTCGATCATGCGTTCAATAAATGAACTCACTTAAAGCCCTCCGATACTCTACAAAGGACCATCACATGATCCTTCTCTAATGGGTCAAGATCTGTTACTTCAACCACTTGCACACCATGCTCATTTAAGAATGCCATTTCACTCTTATAGATGTCCTCCACTGAAGTTGTTGAATCTATGCTTCGGGCCTTGATTGCAAACAGGCCCCAGCAACCGAAGGAGCTGAAGTGCCTAATGTTCTCAACAAATATTCTTGCTTGGTCCGGCTGAGCCACGTCCTGATACACCACATCAATGGGACCTAGAACAAGTGATGAATACCTCTCCGGATGTCGAGCATCAGCAATAATGGGGATGATGTTCGTTCGTGTTTCTGCAAGTCCGACCAACTCACGACCCACTCGGGGTGAGAACTCGACCGCGTACACAACCCCCTTTTCACCAATAATGTCTGATACATGACTGACGGTTGTGCCCGATGAAGCACCAAGATATAACACCCTTGACCCTTGTTGTATGGGCATCGAGGACATATTCTTCTGAATAGCAGCAGCAAGTTTGGATCGTCTTGGTGACCATAACCGATACTCCCCATCTCCTTGACGAATCAATTTTTCTCCATAAACGGACTGCCCTGGAATCAGGGTCTTTGTTGCTAATGATGTACGAGCATCATCAGTGATCAGAAAAACTCCTGTGAACCTGTGTGGCTGTACCTGAGTCACTATCTCCTCCTCCCGCCGCGCCGCTTGCGCTTGGCCCCTTTACGCTGAGGTCTTCTAGGCTTGCTTTTTTGTTTTGGTGGTGGTGCATCAGGATTTTGCTGTTTGATCTCCAAAATCCTCCTTTCAAGCTTCTCTCTCAGATAGTCACCTAGATCACGGTCCGAATAAGCATCAATCCTTGAAGCAATGGATAGAGCACTTGCAAGGGCTCTGGCAATCTTGCCACGCTGCCAATATGGAGCAGTATGGACCTCGGGGGACTGGTAAATCACCCCGTGCTTTGGTGGGTCTGCACCTGTCTTCAAGCTTCGAAACAGGGCACGCTCTGCCCCAAACACCTGAATTGTGGATGATGGCTTTCG
Source organism: archaeon (assembly GCA_024276825.1). GTDB lineage: Archaea > Asgardarchaeota > Thorarchaeia > Thorarchaeales > Thorarchaeaceae > JAJRWI01. The sequence continues at coordinate 53,436 of JAJRWI010000003.1, read as the reverse complement.
AGCAAGTTCTCTTAAAGATCCAGCCATGCTTATGAGCCGTGCACCGACCATAGGTCTGACCAGTGATGAGATGTTTGGTGCGACCACCTGCATGAGACTAGTGACATAATCCTCAAGGTCATGACGAAACTCATACAGTCCGACAATCCTTTTGGCGAGTCCCTTCATTGTGCCCAAGTCCGAAGGGGTGAACTCTGCGCCAGCATCATTTTCCATATCAGTGAGAATCTTCTGAGCCAATATGGGCGACAGCCCTGCACTTCTTAACGCCTCCTCTGAAATCCTCTGCTTTCCCCCAAGACTCACAATCTTGGCATAGGTTTCATTATCATCGACAATCTTGCTGAGTGAAGGATGATGAAGTGAATACCACTCCTTGAGCTTCATGGAGAGAGCATTTAGTGTTTTGTCAATCTCATCAATAGCATCAATGGCCTGTTTAACTAGAATGTCGCGTTCCTCGCTTGCAGAGATTATTGTTCTCTTGGCCAGACTGATTGCAACCTCTCTTAGAAAGTGCTGGGCCTCCTCAGGCCTCTCAATAATCTTGTCCTTGATCAGATAGGTTTCGATTGTTGACCTGAACATCTTGGTCTGAGTGGGACGTGAATCATAACGAACAGGAATTGAACTGAGTTGTGAGATCAGGCGGGCCAATGACCTGTTATCAGCAACAATCTCCTCCGAGCCTGTCTGACCGATGATCTCCTTCAGCTCAGGTATGGGAACATTCTGGCTTACTGCATCTAGGTATTCAACAGTTGTTTCCACATCTGGATATGTCAAATGCTTTAGAATGACTTGGTCATTCTCATCTAGTATGAATATTCCAAATGCACAATGTGTTATGTACAATGGCACAGAGTATTGCCTCCAATCTCCAGAGGTATTGCAGAGGTAAAAAGTTATGCGAATCAGATATAATAGCAATCAGAAATGCTCCCTCATACACCATAAATGTAATGCCATTGACCTTATTACCAACCAGTGATTGAGGAGTTCTAGGTGAAACATTGAAGATTCAGGGATATTGGCTGGCATCAGGAATTCTGGGTGTGACAAGGTCCATTATCCGAAAAGTGGCAGCATCAGGCGCAGATGCTATAGTGACAAAATCTGTAGGCCTATCTCCAAGAAAGGGGCATCATGGTCCGATCATCACACATTCGCATGGTGGTCTCTTGAATGCAGTGGGTCTGACAAATCCCGGAATCGACAACTTTGCCGAGGAAATGGGCAACCTACATGAGTTCAATGTCCCAATTGTTCTCAGCATCTTTGGAAACACAATAGAAGAGGCTTCGGCAGTGGCAGAAAGGGCAGTTCATCTTAATCCAGACGCCATCGAGTTGAATCTGTCCTGCCCACATGCCCAGATAGGTCAGATCGCACATGATCCCAACATGACATTTGAGTTTGTAAGTACGGTAAAGGATATTGTTGACTGCCCCCTGTTTGCAAAGATTACCCCAAATGCATCTGATTATGTTTCAGTGGGTATTGCAGCAGAGGAGGCGGGTGCTGATGCAGTAGTTGCAATAAATACACTCAGAGCGATGAAGATTGACATATATCAGAAAAGACCAGTTCTTGGCAATCTGGTGGGGGGCCTTTCAGGGCCACCCGTGTTTCCCATTGCGGTCCGTTGTGTCTATGACCTCTCTGGTGCTCTCTCAATACCGATAATTGGGGTTGGGGGGGTGACCTCATGGATGGATGCAGTAGAGATGCATCTGGCAGGAGCAAGCGCGATACAGATTGGCACAGCACTGTTGCAGGGGACCGACGTGTTCACCAAGATAAAGAATGGGGTTGCAAGATACTTGGATGAACAGGGTTTCAAGAGTGTCCAAGACATCATTGGTGCAGCATGGAGGAGTCGAAATGGACATTGAAAGTCTTTTGGGGCACCCCGTATCTGTGAGAATCTCGCGGAATATTCAAGAGAATGATAATGCGAGAACCCTGCTGTTCGAAAACATATATGGAAACAATGGCCCTAGACCTGGCCAGTTTCTCATGATATGGGTCCCTGGTGTTGATGAGATTCCCATGAGTGTATCGGTGATCACTGATGAACATCTTGGGTTCACAGTAGTTCCTGTTGGACCTGCGACAAATGCACTTGCCGCACTCAAAAAGGGTGACTGGATTGGTATCCGTGGGCCATTTGGAAGGGGGTTCTTGGTAGTTTCTGGTAGGGTGCTGGTTATTGGGGGCGGAAGCGGCATGGCATCTCTGAAACCTCTCATTCACGAGCTGATCAAGAACAATGCTGATGTAACTGTGATTGTTGCTGCTAAGACCAAGAACAGCCTACTATTTAACAAAGAACTATCAAAGATCAAAGGCATTGATGTGATTGTGGCAACTGATGATGGATCATTGGGGCACAAGGCCCTTGCCACGGAGATTGCTGAGGGAGTATTGAAACAGAACAAGTTCGATATGATATATACTTGTGGTCCAGAGCTCATGATGAAGCATGTATATACGCTTGCAGTAGATCATGACACAAGAATTGAAGTCTCTCTTGAGAGGTTCATGAAGTGTGGGTGCGGTATTTGCGGAAGCTGCGCAATGGACCCAACTGGTGACCTTGTCTGCGTGACTGGTCCAGTTTTCTCAGGAGAAAAGCTCAGTAGATTGGATGAGTTTGGTGCTTATCGCCGAAACTCGATGGGGATAAAGAAACTCTTTTAGAGCAATACAATCAGCGGCCTGCCTGACCTGCAATCTTGCCCTTTACGAATCGCTTCACGTAATTTCTCTTGTTTCGAACTCTTGGAATTGGTGTGTGTCGCTCCCTACCCTGAACTTTTGGGGTTGACTCACGGACCTTACCTGCCTTTGTCAGTGAACCGTGTGATCCGGGCATATTTTCATTCCTCGTTTAATGCTACTTCGATCTCGAACAGTATCCATAAAAACCTGACGACCTGAACGAACTTTACGGTTCAGGCCGCCTTGTCATGTTCTTCAGTCCTTACTAATCAGGGGGCTTTGAAGAGGCAGTCTTTGATTTTCGCTCCCACCAATGTGGTTTCAGTCGTTGGTAGCGACGCATATGATGTTCTCTCTTCCACCAGAGTCCCTTGCCATTACGGATATATGCGGTGGCCTTCAATGAGGCGACAATTACTCGCCATGTGTCCGTGACTATCACCACAAAAATGATCATGACCCATAGTCCATTAAACAGGCTGAATTCGATACCATGGCTGAAAAGAAACTCCTCGATATTAATCAAGGTCCAAGTCCCATCACTCACGACTGGCCAGTAGTCCAAAGGCCAGCCAATATTGAGGATTGTGATGGCAAAGGCAACACTTGCGACTTCAACAATGCCCTCAGTGATAAGGTTTAGAGTGTTCTCTCCTGCAATTACAAAGAAACCTCCCTTGATTGCTAGTGCTACACTCAATACTATGGCTATAGGGATGAGCTGTCGAAAGATTGGCGAAAAAAGTGCTTGAACCTGCGGTAGTAAAAACACCATTGCAAATATTGATCCACCTGCCATCTCAAGAACTGCGTCATGTCTTGCCTTTGGCTTGAATCCTTTGACTCCAAAACTGAAAGCATGCTCAACAAAGGTCTTTTTTGTAATCATTGGCTTATGGGTTGAGAATGCTAGGACGATGATTAATATTATCACAAGAAACGAGGCCACTGTTGAAATAACGAACATCTGAAACACAGCAAGAATATCGACTCCCATGCTCAAGGCAGTATCATAGACAACTGCCCCCCCCAGAATGAATGCAATAGAGATAGCAACAACAACAGTGATAGTGCGTACTAGTGGGAGTTTGTACTCAACAGGAATCGGTCCAACTCTCTCTCCTGTGCCTGCGTACTCGCTGGCAACGATCTTTGGGTCACCAAGCCTTTCAATTGCGAGAATAACAGATCCAGGTGTAACTCTGCCAGAGCCCAACTCCTCGGCTGCCTCAATTATATGAGTGCGGATCTCTGCAAGAATTTCCTCACAGTTCATTGGCAGATATACTCTCACGCGCTCCAAATACTCTTCAATCAGACTATCGGGGTTTCCATTCATCTTTTATCACCTACAAGAATTCTATTCATCTCTTCAAACATCTCAAACCATTTCCTGCGCATCAGACTCAATGCCTCAAGACCTGCTGGAGTTATTGTGTAATACTTTCTAGGCTTTGTTGGATCATCATAATTCCATTCGGACTTCAAAAGCCCCCTCTTCTTCTCAAGCCTTCTTAGGAGAGGATATACTGTGCCTTCTTCAAATGCTAAAAATTTCGCACCAGATTGTTCCAGACTCTTGACTATTTCATAGCCATAATTGCTTCCTCTCTCTAAGGTGGCAAGTATTGCCAATGCAGCAGCACCCTTTTTGATCTCCCTTGACCAACGCTCAAACTCTTCAAGTGCACGTTTCCTATCATCACGCATGTTTCACACCACATAAGGCATTAATATGTTAAACACAATACTATATTATGCATAGTAATGTATAATATTCATATAAGTTTATCTACTTCTGCACAACCTGATGGATGTTCACTAACGCATCTACTAGAGAAACAAACAAAAGCATAATGAATCGAAAATCACACCAGAGAGACTGCATCCCTCAGCAGAGTGTTTCAAGGCACCTAGTTATCCAGAGGTCTAATCATGCCACGAGCCAATCTTGAGTCTGTCTTGATAATCCAAAATGACACTGGACTCCCCCTCCTTCATCAGAAGCTGGATCCGAGGGCAGTAGATGTGGACTCGGCCCTCGTTTCAGGCTTTCTGTTTGCCATCCAGACATTCTCGGCTGAGTTTGTAAACAGGGGTTCAACAGAGTTCAATATCGACTATGGGGAGCGTGTCTTCACAATCGTTGTTGGGAGCAAGGTCATGCTGGTGGTTGTGAGTACTGGCAATATTGATGATGCATTAATGACAAGCCTCAGAAATCTGTTGAATGACTTTGAAGAAAACTGGTATGTTGATATTGATGCACCCGTGAGTTCGAGTATCTATGATGACTTCAGAAAAGTTGTAATCGAAACTCTTGGAATCCATGGAATGTCTTTCGAGTGGATTCCATATTTTGATAGTGCCAGTGCTGAGTATGCAGATGACAAGATAATACAGCTAATCAATGGCAAGCGGACAATCAAGGAGATTATAGAGAAATCAGGCCTTAAGGCAGACGATGTCATCTTGGAGATGTCGCGTCTTTGGGCTATTGGTTTGATTAGATTCAGACATATGCTGAAAATGAACGATGTTGTCATTCCAAACAATGCCTTCTACAAGTTTCTGCAGAAACACACCGACGAGTATCAACAATTGAAACAATTCTCCCCCAAGTTGACAGAGATTATGCCACATATCCTCTCATCCCTTGATGGAAGATCCACTGTCAAAGAGATACTCCAAAAACACTCCAAGGATGCCTATGATCTATTAGACTTTTTACTATCAAAAAGGGCAATTGAGATAGTCACTCATGAGCGAAAGAGAATATTACTGGCCAAAGAACTCCTCAATCTTGTTTTAGAGGTGGCAGAACAAGTCTACTCCAAACAACAAGTGATTATCACACTAAAGATAGTACTAAGGGCAGTGAAAAGGCCAGAAATAACTGCAGATCTGCATTTGATGGACAACGATTACAAGATTGAGTTTGGATATAAAGTCTATGATGGACTCAAACAAGATCAGCTCTACGATATACATAAGGACTGGTTGACAGTATTGAACACATTTATACAGAACCTTCCAAAGAAGGGGAAGAAGCGATTTATAGAAGGAGTCATTGACAAACTTCATGAGGAGTTCTTTGATAAATTTGAGAGAGATGAACTTGAAGGCATTGATGAATTCACACAGGAACTCGAGAAATCTCTGCTCTAATCTACTCTCATATGCATCAAAGAAACAATAATATTCTATATTCTCCCTATGCCTGCCATCAGAATTTGACTGGGAGCAAAAGACATTGATAAAAATAGATCCCGAGAAGGCGGTAGAGATCAAGCCTGGCGTATGGTGGGTCGGATGGCCCGATTTCCATGCTGGGTTTTCAAACAATCCCTACTTGCTTATTGAAGGCGATGAGGTGGTCTTGTTTGACCCTGGCTCACGTCTAGACGAACATTGGAGCTGGGTCAAGAGGAAAATAGAATCCATTATCCCTTTGAAAAAGATCACTATGGTGATTGTGCATCATCAAGACCCCGACCTCTGTGGTGCAATACCCCTTATTGAAGAGGCCTTAGGTGTGAATAACTTTGAGATTGTGACAACCGAACGCACATCACTGTTCATTCCCTATTATGGTGTTCATACTGAAGTGACTTCTGTTAGTGATGGAGAGAGCATTGAGATTGGAGAGGAAGGCCGAGAGCTGTTGTTTCTCACAACACCCTATTTGCATTTTCCTGGAGCCATGGTCACTTATGACACAAAAGAAAAGATTCTATTCTCATCAGATATTTTTGCGGGATTTTCAATTGACTGGTCATTATATGCTAACGAATATTATCTGGAGGCCATGAAGGTCTTCTCCCAGCCCTACCTGTCTGACCAAAGACATGTTCATAATTTTTTGAGAAAGATAAAGGGTCTAGATATCGAACTGATATGTCCACAACATGGGTCAATAATTACCAAGGAGAAGATTCCCGAGGCGATTGACACACTATGGAACTTGGAGGTTGGCGTATGGGAGTAAGTCGTGAAAGCATTGATGAACTGGTGTCCACCCTTGTTGCACGTGGACTTGGAATCTATGGGAGGGAGAAAATGGCGGAGATCTGCTTGAACTCAGGCGTGGCGCTCCTTGATGACAATACTACCGACTGGCTTGAGGATGACATTGAGTCCGCCCTTCAAAGGTTTCTCATTAACTACTCCAAGTTCAATCTTGCTGCTAAGATGACTGTGCTTGTTCTTGCAAAGAGATATGGTATTCCCATTCCAGACGAATTAAAACGTAAAAAGAAGCGAAAGTCTCGATTCAGAAGAATGCTGAGCAGGTTTCGATAAGGACTGCCAACAAGATTGCATCATTGTCCCGGAGACTTTGTACATGTCGCCAATTGATCTAAGCACAAAGAGTAAAACAGTGTCAACAATTGCAGTTTCAACAGCTCTCGTGGTGGTACTGGACTCCACCCCTATCATTCCGGGTTTCTATAGTGGTGTGTGGGACTCGTGGCTGTTCCTGCTGAGCCCACTAATTGGCATAGTCCTTGGGCCCGTGCTTGGGGCGGTTTCAGTGGGCTTTGGTGGTTTCCTCGGACATCTTATCTACTTTCGAGACCCCTATGAGCTCGTCTTCATGCTTGGGGCGCCGCTCGGGACACTAATGGCGGGACTTGTTTATCAAGAACGATGGAAACCAGTCTTGACCATCTACTCCCTGCTTCTCCTTGGTTATTCTCTTAGTCCTGTGGCATGGGCCCTCCCATTATGGGGCATATGGGACATCCTGCTTGGCTATTGCTTTGTCATCCTGTTTACAATAATAACAACCTCGAAAATCAATGATCACATGTCTATAAGCAAGGAGCGGAAGACACTGTTTGCCCTAATCTTTGCTATTGTCATTGGTCTTGAATCCGATATCCTCCTCCGAGTATTCATCTTTGTACCCTGCATGACATTCTCACTATTCTATGGGCTGACAATTGAACAACTGCAACTCATATGGATGGGTGCAGGGTTCATCACCCCTCTAAAAGTGATGCTTGCCACGATCATTGGGGTCACGGTCGGAAAGGCCTTACTGAAGACCAAAATGTTCGAACAATGATCTTCTAACATCAGTCAACATTGTTCATATTAAGTTGGACAATATTGGACAATGCATCCAGTCCTCTCAGTATCAACACTGGATTCAGATTCAGTCTTGAATCTGATTATGTTTCTTAAGCTCCTATATTTCTCGATGCTATCTATTAAACAGCTGTCTGATTGGTGTCCAACTTTGTGTAAGTTCTATGCATCCACGCGCAACCTAAAAAACACAATAAAATAGAGTTGAGAGGCCCAGAGGGCTCTCTCTTATTCTTCTAGTACTACTCGATTCTCTCTTTGATGAGGGTTTCGACCACTGTGGGGTCTGCTAGGGTGCTTGTGTCACCGAGATCGTCAATCTGACCAGCAGCAATCTTCTTCAGAATCCTTCGCATAATCTTCCCTGAACGTGTCTTTGGCAGGGCGTCTGCGAACTGGATCTTTGCTGGGGTCGCGATTGGACCAATCTCTGATCTCACATGCTTCTTCAGCTCCTGCTTGAGTTCCTCGGTCTTCTCCACTCCTGCCTTCAGGGTCACGAATACGTAGATGTCCTCACCCTTGATGTCATGTGGGAAACCGACTACTGCACACTCGGCAACTGCAGGATGTGCCACTAGTGCACTCTCGATCTCTGCTGTACCCAGTCTGTGCCCTGATACCTTCAGCACATCATCAATTCGTCCCATTACCCAGAAATAATTGTCCTCATCAAACCTAGAACCGTCTCCAGTCATGTACATGGGTTTGCCAGTGTCTGGATCTTTGTACTGCACCCAGTAGGTGTTCACAAATCGGTCGTGGTCACCGTACACAGTCCTCATTAGACCCGGCCAAGGCCTCTTGATGCACAGGTAACCTCCCTCATTCGGACCCACGGGCTGTCCAGACTCGTCAACGATCACAGGGTCCACCCCAAAGTATGGCCTTGTGCATGACCCGGGCTTTGTTGGGGTTGCTCCAGGCAATGGAGTGATGATTACGCCACCAGTTTCAGTTTGCCAGTAGGTGTCTACTATAGGACATTTCTCCTTACCGATGACTTTGTGGTACCACAACCATGCCTCTGGATTGATGGGCTCACCGACTGTGCCCAACAGGTTGAGGGTTGACAGATCGTGTTTGAGAACGGGCTCATCTCCATATCGCATGAGTGCGCGAATTGCAGTGGGTGCTGTGTAAAACTGATTGACCTTCCAGCGCTCCACTTCGAGCCAGAAGCGGTCGACATCAGGGTATGTTGGAACGCCCTCGAACATCATAGTAGTGGCACCAGCAGACAGTGGCCCATAGATGATATACGAGTGGCCAGTAATCCAACCGATGTCAGCAGTACACCAGTAGACGTCGCCCTCATGCCAGTCGAAGATATGAAGGAATGTATGAGTGGTGTACACCATGTATCCTCCAACGGTGTGAAGCACACCCTTTGGCTTACCTGTTGAGCCTGATGTATAGAGGATGAATAGTGGGTCCTCTGCATTGAGCCACTCGGTTTCGCACTCGGTGCTGGCATTCTCCATGAGTTCATGATACCAGACATCACGTCCCTCTGTCCATGGGACATCAATTCCAAGACGCTTAACAACGAGGACCTTCTCAACGTTGGGGGTTTCCTTGAGAGCGACATCTGCACCCTTCTTCTGCTCGATGGTCTTTCCACTTCTGTAGTAACCATCAGCAGTGACGAGCACCTTGCCCTCACAATCGAGAATTCTGTCCTTGAGCGAGTCTGAGCTGAAGCCTCCGAATACAATACTGTGAATGACACCAATTCTCGTGCAGGCAAGCATGATAATTGCGAGTTCTGGGATCATGGGCAGGTAGATAGTGACTCTGTCACCCTTCTTGAGGCCCAAGCTCTTCAGGACGTTAGCAGCCTTATTGACCTCATCGCGGAGTTCCTTGTATGTATATGTCTTGTGTTCTTCGAGGGGCTCACCCTGCCAGATGAGAGCGATCTGATCGCCCTTACCCTTCTCAATGTTCTTATCAAGACAGTTGTAAGCCATGTTGGTAATGCCATCCTCGAACCAGCGGAACTCGGCGCGTTCGGGATTGATCCAGTTGAACCCAATAGTCGGTTCCTTTTTCCAGTAGCACAGTTCCTTTGCAGCCTTGAGCCAGAACCCATCAGGGTCCTCAATAGACTGCTTCCAGAGCTTCTCGCGTTCCTCGGCGGACTTGATGTACGCCTTCCTCACGAAGCTCTCAGGAGGTGGGAACTTTCTCTCTTCGGTTAATGTAACTGTAATCTTGTCTTCTGACAAAGCTTTGTCACCTAGGTGTATCGGTACTTTGTGCGCACCCGCGATTACAGCTATATCAATATTTTCCAATGCCACTAAATTGGTGCTTCTATTGGATGTGCCAATAAATAGTTGACTAATTAACAAAAAACAATGCACTAGCTGCAGTCTTACCTATTGAGATGAATCTAGCCTAGGAACATAAGGTCTGAAGCCTGGTATTCCGATGGATCGGACCACTATCAGTAAGGCATAGCGGTGATAATCTAATAAATGAAAAATAGGGGGCAGCGCCCACTGGTCTGGCAGGCGCTGGAAAGGAGGACTATCGTGAGTCATCTAGAAGACGCTTTTCGCCTTTGAGTTTCTGAATCTCTGTGATGTCTTGAGTCATCTCGAGGGTGCCAAGATACTTACCCTCCCTGTTGCGGACTGCAAAGTATCGTATGTAAATCATTCGCCCCTTGATGTTGATCCAAAAATCTGCTGAGTCACGACGGTTGTTTCGGAAGTCATCAAGAATTCTATTTACAATATCAATGCTCTTCTGTGGGTGACAGAGCTGAACGCTACGGCCAATGACAGCTTTGGATCTCACAAATATCCGCCCTCCAGATTCGCTGAAGAATTTTACCTTGTCATCTGCATCTACAAAGGTGATGTCTACTGGGAGTGTGTTAAAGATACCCTCGATCATCTCAGGAGACAATACACCAGTTTCAAATTGAATCAACCCTTCTGATGACTCGGTTGTTTCTGGGGTGGCTTTTATCTGTTCGAATATATCCGGGAACCTTGGGGTGAATGGACAGAATCCGATGTCCATGAACCCATGCATCACCTCGGGCCATTCGTCTTCATCCATTACGCGCAATGCCGTTGGAAACAGGATGTTGTTCTCCTTGTAAAAATGGCTTGCGAGGAGTTCATTGAGCGAGAGGGCTAGATGCTCCACTGTCGCAACCTGCTGAAGGACATCCTCATCGGACCCGTTGAAGATGTCAAATAGTTTCTTTTCCACCTCTCTTATCTGATCGTGTTCCATCCACATAATGGCAGGAGGCTGAGTCACCCCGTGTTTCTCAAGATGTGGAAAAAGGACATTCTCCTCTCTCAAATAGTGATTTGCAGAGTCCTTAATCTGCTGTACGAGATATCTCAATTGTGTTAACATATCATCTGATGACTGCCTAGATTCCATGATTGCTTTTGTGAGGGTAAACACCTCTTTTGAGATCTCGAGGAGAGCATTATGCTCGCTCATCAGAATGCTCACGGGATGTCCCTGCGGCGCGATGTCATTGTTCTTCTCCAATTGGGACTGAAACACTGCAATATGGACATCACACATCTTTCGGACCTTTTCAACAGGCATGCCTTCTCGAATCAGCTCCTCCTCTGCTCGTGAGATGTCTGTGGTGGTTGTTTCCTCAAGAAACTCAGAGTACTCTGCCTGAACCTCTTTTGGATCTGCACCCTCATGTAGCTTCTTTATTATCTCTTTAACTACCTCAACATTATTAACCATTGTTAATCACAATTGGAATTAATTATGTATACTATAATAAAGATAGTAGTTTCCAAATGGATATCAAATATGGTCTATGATAGCCACAGCAAATCAAAGGGCTAGTCCTCATTCACGATTTCTTCGGACTCAGCGAACCATGGGGGGCAGACGATACAGAGAAACTCCAAGTCCTCATTGCTTGTATTTTCAATCCATTGAATGCTCTTTGGCGGTATGTATACAGTGACTCCTGGACCAACTGAGGAAGATTCGTTATCAATATGCATGACGCCCCGCCCATGGAGGATATAATATACTTCTGAGGCCTCAAAGAACCTGTGGGGGGTGGACTTTTGCCCTGCGGGCACAATTGCATGAGCAAGACTATAGTCTAATCTAAGAACTTTATCTGCATGCAGCGGGTTGAGGATCTCGCGCAGTCTTGTGCCGTCAAGGGCAACAATCTCGTCAAGATCACGTAGACGTCTGATAATCACATTTTCTCACCAATTTATCATTTCTCTCCATTCACAACCAACATAGTGGAATAACAAACATGATTCACGGTCTCTAACTGACTCTTTTTTAAGTGATTCATAACCAACATAGTGGAATAACAAACCGTAGTTGTATCATCTATCCAATAATAATGAACTTTGCTGAACCTTACTGTTCTTGTCTTCTCTATGGAATGCATAATGTAAGTTCTGAATTGAGCCTCCTGACATTATAGATAATCTTAGCGCCATAGTCCGATCTGTCAAAAGTCAGGTGGACTCATTGATTTCCATCTCTTGATCTTATCCAATGCAGGCTGATATTTAGAGAGCACATGACGTCCGAGAATCAGACGTTGAATCTCACTCGTTCCTTCATATATTTGATAGAGCTTTGCATCTCGAAACATCTTCTCTATTGGATACTGGTCGATATATCCATATCCCCCATGAATCTGTAATGCCTCACTTGTCACCCACATGGCTGCATCTGTCGCATAAGCTTTGGCCACGCTGGCTGGCACTGTGGCATCCTCCCCATTATCAGCTGCCCATGCAGCTCTCATGTATAACACTCTAGATGCCTCAATCTTGATATACATCTCTGCAAGCTTGAACTGAATCGCCTGAAACTCCTGCAACTTCTGTGTGAATGCCTCTCGTTTAGAAACATAACTTCGTGCAACCTCCATTGCGGTACGGGCGAGACCTGTTGCGAACGCCGCTATTGCGGGCCGGGTCATTGAGAATGTTCGCATTGCAATGGCAAAGCCATCACCTTCGTTACCAAGGAGGTTGTCTGTAGGAACTCTCACATCCTTGAAGATGACGGATGATGTCGTAGAGGCACGGTGTCCCATCTTCTCGACTGGGAGACCAGTCCTTAATCCCTCGGAGTCTGCATCAACAATGAATGCACAGAGGGCCTTATGTCGTTGGGAAGGGTCCAGACTGGCAAACACTGTGAAATAGTCAGCGTAAGGAGCATTAGTAATCCAGAACTTTGAACCATTTATTACATAATGGCCTCCTTCCTTTCGTACTCGTGTGCGAATTCCTGCTACATCACTGCCCATGTAAGGCTCGCTGCACGCAAAGGAAACAAATCTCAAGTCCTCAGTGAGCAGTCTAAGGTATTTCTCCTTCTGTTCTTCATTCCCTGCAATTATGATTGGTTCTGCACCAAGACTATTTACATAGATGCTGGTAGTCATCCCCGCACAGCCAGCTGCAAGCTCCTCTACTACAATACATTGATCAAGAATACCAAGGCCTGGCCCACCATACTTCTTTGGGATGCCTAGGTTCATTAGACCCTCATCCCAGCACTTCTGAATTATCGGATGTGGAAACTCACCAGTCCTGTCATAGTAGTATGCATATGGAATCATATACTCTTGAGCAAACCTTCTGGCCCTCCCTTGGAGATTCTTCTGGTCATTTGTGAGTGAAAAGTCTATCAAGTCATTCACGCCTCAAGTCTTAGAGTCTAGTATTCAAGAATATGCACACCTTGATTTAAGTAGACTCCTACAGGGAAATCTACTGGGACTCGGTAGTGAGGTGACGAACAACTTCTGGAAGACTCCACTTCAACTCCAGCTCAAGGGCCCCCTCATCAACACCAGGGCATCTGCGTACGCATGTGCGGCAAGCAACGCATAGCCAGAGGTCCACCTCAATCGTCCCAAAGCCTGGTATATCATTCTCTAAAACAATATCTTCAATGGGCTTTTTTGCAGCAAGGTTCTGTACAGTTTGGTAGAACAATGACTTGTTCTTAGGAAGCTTTTCGAGTGCCTCCCCTGTGAGTTCAAAGAAGTTTGAAACTTTAATAATTGGCTTGAGCAGGATTGCATCCTCAGGACATGAGATTTCGCATGACTTGCAGCCCAGACATTTGGAATGATCCCAGTTGATAGTGCCAAACCCAAGGAGTGGGGCATAACCCATTTGATCACGGTACTCATCGAGGACTGTTGGGACATCCACATCAACGAGGTCTTCAATTGTGACCTTGGAGCGTGTGCTTGGAAGCTTTGCACGTGTTCTATAGGCCAGAACAACAGCGGAGTGGATCTTGTCCTTAATATTCTTCAGGACCTGTTCTGCAATAGAAACACCCTTGACTGAGATCTTAGACATCTTATCCCTCGCATTGGAGAACACCTCCAACGCATTCGCCAGCCGGCCAATGTCCTCAGCCTTGATGTCCTTGAGGCTCGATTCGAGTTCCTTTCTGGCATTGGCAATCTGTGGTGCTATTGAGGTTACTGTCTGTAGGATTACCTCTGCCTCATTAGGAGTTCTTGGCACATCGTACAGGATGTAGCCATGCCTCTCTCCTGCAATCGTGAGAAGTTCATCACGTTTCATCCTGAGTAGGTGGCGAAACACGCGATCCTGTGGAAACCCCGTGCGTTCTGCGAGGTCCTCCGCAGTCATGGCCCCCAGTTCACGTATGAGTATTAAGAGTGTGCTACGCTCGATCTCATTCTCGAGGTACGAGTCCATTATCTGGGCGTACCTCTCCGGATCAAGTTGTTCACCATATGCATTCACGTCACTGACTAGGTACGGGCCTTTCTCGAGAGTGATTTTCAGTCTGAACCGTGCAAAGGCCTCAAGACCCGCCGACACTAAAAGCCTCAAATCCTCGGCATCATCCGTGGACTTCAGAGTCATTGTAGCCTCAATCAACGAGTTAACAATCTCACGGAGCTGATTTACTGGTTCTGACAGGGGGTTTTCATCATACTCGCCCAGAATCTGAAGCCGACCGAATATCCCTCCAAGTTTCTTGATGCACTCATCAAGTGTTGCTAGTGCTTCACCCTCAACAGATGATCGGATTACACGAAGCTGTTGAATTATCGCCTTGACTGACAGAGTCGTACTAGGGGTCTTTCCAAGGACTCGCGAGAACAATGGTGCATCTCCATCAAGGCCCACCATCTCAATCTCGCCACGTTTTAGCATTGAAACAATTGCAGACTGGATCAGACTCGGGTCGACATCCAAAGTTTCCGCAAGTTGAACTGTTGTCTTGGAACCCATCTTGTTTAGAGTGTGCATTATGAGACCACGATAGAGCTCAATCAGGGCATTCTTTGAAACCAACTCCACAGAGCGGCCTTCACTAATTCGGCCCTCGCGAACTCCACGCTTTATCTGTGCTGCAATCCTCAAGAATGGGCCATATCTTGTCTTTGTGCCCAATTTCTGGAAAGAATCCAACAGATCAAGGGGTGGTTTTGGTTGCGATTCATGTTCGGTCAAGATCTCCTGCAATTCATTAACAAGCCTCTCAAGCTCCTCACGGGCCGCCTCTGCCTCCGCCTTGGCATCAATTTCGTACTTGCTGACTCCCTCATCGATTCTTGCAATAATCTCAGGAATCTCCGAGATGGTGGTGGAGAAATCAACAGTGGTGGTTACTTCTGTTTCATCCATCTTTTCCTCAAATCTGCCCAAAGCATTGGTCAAGTGTTCTAGAAGATGTTCAAGAGATGGAGATGAAGAAACATCCAATGACTGCTTCAGATCTGATATTGCCTTATTTAAAACGCCTTGGTCATTGACCTCATCTATAAGACTGAGTCTCTCTGCTGTTTCAATAAACTCCGCAAAGAACATCTCTGGAAACTCGAGAATCTCTCCCATGATGGGTTCGAGTTCAGACCTCAGGTGTTGAAGTTCCTCCTTGACCTTGCTAAGAGGTACTGCAGACTCTTCTTTTAGTCCCCCGAGGACCATGATCATATCCAGCATGCGTTTCCTCTTTGGGGCAATCTCGCGTTCCTGTGCTTGGTTCATTCACTCACCTCCACCCACTTGCCAGCTGTCCCTTGGTGGACAGGTGTTGGTCCAAGCTCCTTGGCACGTTTTGTCATGATCTTGATAGCATAGACAAAGCGCTCGGGTTCGGCACTGAACATTCTGAACATGTCAACACGTTCACCCTTCCAGCCAATTGCGTTTAATATCTCTCTTGCAACATTAACTTGGACCTGTGCAATCTCATTGCCCGTGCCTCCAATATGACAGCGGTCCTTCTCACATGCTGCAATCATTACAGTGCTGGCCCCATTCTCCAATGCTTTCAGAATGTCAATGATTGATATCCTGCCAGCACAGGGGACCGGGATAAACCTCGTGCTTGCAGGGTATGTCATATGTCGAGTACCTGCAATATCCATAGTAGATACAGAACACTCCTCACAATAGAAGCACAAGGTGATTGGATAGTCTGGCCCCGCACCTTCTAGAGTGGCCTTGATCTGCTCCCACAACTGTTCATTGGACAGAAAGCAAAGCTGAGTGGCTCCTGTCGGGCAAAGACTCTGACACACTCCACATGAATGACAGTTCAGGGTTTCGATTGATGCCTTGAACAATATCTTCTGTTCTTCATCCTCTGCCTCAGTCTGTTCAATCATGAGTGGGACTCCTCGTGGGCATTGCTGAGCACAAAGGCTACACCCTACACAATCATCCACATTCAGAACTGCACCGCGTGCTACCCTCTCAATCTTGCCTCCCTGCAACTCGTTATGAATTATGAGGGCTCCAGCCTGAGCATCAGTGATGGACTCGAACACAAACTGGGGGTGAGTGACGGCACCAACCGCCACAACCCCACGTCTTCGGGTTTCAGTTCTTCTCAGTTTTCCATACAACTCTTTGATATGACCATCAGATTCTAGAGCATAACCAAGGGTTTCAGAGAGTTCCTCAAGACTGTCGGAAGGGAGTATCGCGGTGGACAGGACCAATAAATCAGGGGTGGTTTCAAAGTACTGGTCCAGCAGTGAGTCATAGAACTTCACATGAAGCCCGTCATCCTCCTCCCATACCATGCTGACTCGACCACGGATATAGTCGACCCCCTTCTCACGAGACTCTTTGTATATCATTTCGTTTTCAAAGGGTACACGTATGTCCATGTATACCACTCGGACCTTTGCATCAGGCACTAGTTTTAGAATCTCAAGGGAGTTATCAATCGCAAATGTGCAACAGAGCTTGCTGCAGTCCCGCTTATAGTCCTCAGAACGACTACCAACACACTGGACCATGACTACCTCCTTGACATCCCCCCCGTCAGATGGACGTTTCAGATTGCCCGAGAGGATCATCTGAGAAAGGTCGAACTGGGTGATTACATCAGGGCTCTTACCATATCTATACTCATCCATCATTGTTGGCTTGAACTCTTTGAATCCTGTTGCCATCACAACTGCAGAGGTTGTGAGGGTCTGCTCTTCATCACTTTCAATTGAGTAATGAACTGTGAAATTCCCCATCTCCCCCTCGATGAACTTGACCCTAGTATTTGTCAACACCTGAATGCTGCTGTTCTCCAAGGCCTTAAGACGTCCAGACAGTATCTCTCTACCGGGCTTTCCAGTGGGTGCGACAACTGGCAGCTTGGCAACATGGCCTCCGAGATCATCAGATATCTCAAAGATAGTGACATCATATCCAAACTTATGAAGGCTGAGGGCTGCCTCAATGCCTGCAATACCTCCACCGATAACTGTTACATGTGCTGGGACCTCTCGTCTGGCAGTTTCATAAGATGACGACAGGGCTGACCTTGCAAGAGTGCCACGTATCATGTCAAGAGCCTTCTGGGTGGCCTCGTTGACATCCTCATGCACCCAGGCGCAATGTTCTCGAATGTTGACATACTGAATCTGGCTTGGATTAAGACCCCTGTTCCTGAGAAACTCATCAATCTTGGGCTGTATCTTCTGGTTGGTACATGCTGCAATCACAACACGCCCATTATTCTCCTTAAGACTCTCCGCAATCACAGACAGCCCTTGCTCCTGACAGAGTGTGTCATGAACCACAATAGTGCTGGCAAGTTTCAGTTTTCCCACATTGTCCTCCAAAAGACCAAAGTCCAGACCCAACTGCTTCCCACAAGTACATAGTAGGACTTTGGACTTGTTCTCTGTCATCATTTACTGCCTCCCTTGAAGAATCTTAGATACGACAGCTCTTGCTTGAGTCACACTTTCAGGCACTTCTGCAGGCCCCATGGCAGCACCACACACATAGACATGGTCCCCTGCAACGACCGAGTCATTGGCTAGGTCCAACGGGGCAACAAATCCACTGGATGTATTCAGTCCAAGAGTCCTCTGAAGTGTTTCATCCTCCTCTGATGGCTCTAATGCTGTAGATAGTACGAATAGGTCAATATTGTATGACAGGTATCTGTCAAGTAATGAGTCGTATACGATAATGTCCAGACTCCCATCAGGATTAGGCCTTACAAGATGCACACGCCCACGTACAAATCTCACACCACTCTCTCGTGCTTCACGATAGTATCGCTCATGTCTGTCATAGGTCCTGATGTCCATATATACAACTGTAGTTTTGATGCCATTACGTTCATTCACAATGATATTGGCATGCTTCAATGCAAAGACACAACATATCTTGGAACAGTACAGGTTGTAATTCTCATCCCTGCTGCCAACACACTGGACCATCATGACTCTCTTTACTGGGGCGCCATCAGAGGGGCGAATTAGAGCACCTGCTGATTCACCATTAGGATCAAGCATTCTTGCAAGTTCTAGTTGCGTAATGACGTTGGGATATTTTCCATATCCATACTCGTCCATATTCACAGGTCGCATCTCAGTATAGCCAGTTGCAAGAATTATATCCGAAACTTCAACCTGTTCTTCGGTGCTCTGAGCATTGAGATTAATTGCCTTAGTGGGACATTCCTTCTCAATCTCTTTCACACTTTCTTCTGCTAAAGAGGGGTCATAGAACACCGCTTGAGGTTGACATTGTGGAGATATTAGGCTGAAAGCCCCTGATCTTTTTAGACATAGACCGCACATTATGCATCTCTTGGGATCAACATACATTGGACCCGTAGTGAGCTTGACTTTGAAATTGCCTGGGTTGCCAGTGATCTCATCTACTCTGGTGTTGGTCCTAAGGTCAATATTTGGGTTGTCCAGCATAGCACTCCTGTAGAAACACTTTCGGATGCCTGGGCGAAATCTGCTCCCCTCAAAACAATAGAAGCAATCATCAGTTGGGAACGCCTTGTACAACTCCAGTGCATTCCCTCCGATGGTCTGCTTTTTCTCCACCAAAATTGTCTTGATGTCCGAGTCAGCAAGCTCTATGGCTGCTGTCATACCGGCCACGCCTGCGCCAATAATGAGTACAGGTCCTGACAATGTATCATTCACCTCAACCACTCAGATGGTCCAGAATAGGATCTGCTGGGACTCTGTTCAACTCGAGACCGACCTCACTCTCATCCATTCCCAGAGCAAGTGCAAGAATCTGTGGATAGAGCAGAACTGGGAGGTTGTATTCCTCACCAAAACTGTCCTTCAGACCCAGTTGCTGAAGATCAAGCTGATTTCCACAGGCGGGACACACGACTGTGACGAACTCAGCGCCATGTTCCTTCATAGACTTGAGCTTGTCGCGTGCAAGACGGATGGCCAATGCCTCATTGACAGGGAGCACAGTGGCACCGCAGCACTGCTTCCACAGGGGGTAATCAATCACGGTGGCGCCAGTTGCCCGTACAAGTTCATCAAGAATCTCGGGCTTGAACTCTGTCACGTCAGCTGGTCTTAGGACATGACAACCATAGTGGATTGCTATGCCAACACCATCAAGGGGTCTTGTGATTCTGGACATGATCTGTTCTATTCCAATATCGGTGTATAGGGCCTCAACAAAATGACGCACCTTAATCGTACATTTCAACGAAAGGCCTGACTTCTTTAGCTCCGCATTGACCCTCTTTAGATCCTCCTCATCATGCTGCAAATGATGCAGCACATCTTTCAGTGACCCAAAACAACCATTGCAGGGTGTAACTATATCATGACCGTTCTTCTCCGCTATTGCAAGAGTTCTCGCATTTACCAACAGCCAGCCAAAGAAGTCAATGGCACGCAGGTTTGGACTTCCACAACACCCTACATCCTCCATGTACTCTAGAGTCATGTCAAACGTTTCAGCCACTTTAAACATTGCAGCCTCATAGTTTGGATAATTTGCTGGAACGCTGCAGCCCATGTAAAGATTATAGATTGGCATTGCTACTCATCACTCCCCACTAGTCTGCCTGTCCGTGTTGTCTTCAGTATTTCCTTTAGAGGTTCGGTGGCAAGTCCTGGTACTTCTGGTTCAAGGTCTAGATCCTCCCTCTGCCAGTCTTCAGTGACCTCATATAACTGACCAGTTTCTAAGAGCAGCTTGCCAAGTGCCACTATTGAATTGGGGACCTTGCCCTCTTCCGCTGCAAGATTCTTACAGTCAAAGAAGATATCAGTGACCCGTACCTTCTGAGGGCATCGTTCCTGACATTGAAAACAGGTCAGGCACTCCCATATCTCCTTGCTCGACAATACTTCCTCTCGCATTCCAAGAATGATCATTCTGATCAACTGGTGGGGCTTATAGTCCCACTGGTTTGCGATAGGACATGCTGCGGTACAGGTAGTACATGCAAAACATGCGACAAGTTCCTCACCATAAGGCATGCTCTTTATTTCATTACAGAAGCTCTGGTCCAGTTTGGACATATCAATAGGGTCAACCAGAATGGTTGGGGGTTCAGCAGACTCTTTCGTTTCGGCCATGATATTATGCCACCTGATGCTAGGTTTCTAACAGCTGAGTGCGACAGCAAAAATGAGAGCCCATATTAAAAGTTTGCAGAGTGTCAAATAAGTGTTAATTAAAAGTGAAAAGCGAGTTTTATCGACCAAGTTGCCTTCTCACGGCCATACTTTGCCACCCTCTTTGGACCCATCAGGAAGTCCACGTTCATTTATCAGACATAGAAGAAGGATAATCCCAATAAAGACCACAATCTCATAACCAATAATCTCTATTATATTTGTCTGGCTGGGAGCAGGGTAAAATATGGCAGTCAATGCAAGTACAGAGCATATTATTCCTGAGAGTACAACGAGTAAATGTGGTCGTTTCATGACCAAAAATGGAACGCCAAGCACACTTATTGTTTTCTGACAGACTCGAGAATGGACATGATCATGTTCCTGACCTGATTTATTCCCTCCAATGCACTTGTGAATGTTTCCTCGGAAGTGCGTATCAGATATCCTGCCACATCTTCGGGGTTTCCTTGAAGCCCAGATAACATGGTCCCATCCTTGCCTGTCAACAGCCTTAGACCGCCCGACAATGCCACCCTAAATCTCTCAAAGTGATCTTGGAAGGCTTCCCTGTGTTTCTCAATAATATCTAGTAATTCTATTAATGACTGCTCAATTTCCCCATCTGTCAATGACATCACTTCTCAAGAGTATCTTCACTTATCACACGGACAGCAATGTTCTGGTTTATCCAGACGAGTGCTGTGGATGCAGGCATTCGTGCCAAGTCCTCTTTCTCATAAGGCCCATAGGTCCTGCCATCCAGTCCCTCTGCTGGAATTCCAGTGCCCTTAATGAAACGCACAGTCACATATTCTAGTTCTTCTGACTCGTCATATTCTCCATGCTCGATATCCATAGGACGGGATGCTCTAGAATGCGTAACTCCTCTCAATGAATCAGTGACAAACTCAAAATGTCCTTTGAATGCACGAATCAGTCGATTATAGAACTCCTCCTCTGGTAGTGTCATCAGACCCTCGGGTTTTGTCAGAGTCATTGCTGTCCTGATGATTTTGTCCCTACGAAGGATCAGAAGATCACGTAGCATGAACTCCAGATTCTGACCCTCTTGATTCAATAGCTTCTCATGCAGATCATCCTTTGCTTCTGCCAATGACAGCCTTACCTTCGATAGATATACAATCATCTTGCTGAGGCGCACATCCTCAAGATCCTGAAGTTTCTCATTCCGGACCTCACGCGCCCAAGTTTCCTCTATCTCTCCATACATTCCATTACTCAATTGTGGCAACTCCCTTACACAGCAGAAATATTGCAACTCCAACAGGTAGATCGACCACTTCATTTTCAAATGGTCCGAAAGTTTCATCTGATATTCTGATGGCAGGCACCTTTACAGGGCTGCCCTTTACATGTACTCTCATGCATCCCTTTGAGAAAGCTATGGCATCAACAAAGGGGTCAAACTCGTCCATCTGATCTCGTGTCAGTGGTGTCACTATAAAGCCCGTCTTGCCATTAATGCTGCCAACCAACCTGATGACCCTGTGAATATCATGAGTGACTGGAATATCAATCTCTCCCCCATATTCGAGGACTGCCCTAGTTGTTATCTCCTGCCATGACTTTACACCAACACTCCTCACTCTAGCGCTGATCATTGGAGGACTCTTCATTAATGACTCAATAGCGGGGACCTTTGCATCTCTCAGTGGTTGAACCCAGCGATCTCTTCCAGAATATGACTCAATGCGTCTGATGAATGCAATAAGTGCATCTGCAATCTTGCCTGCCCAACCCGGAGCATCTCTCGGTGGGACTGTGGTGACTTGGCGGTTAGTATAAACAAACTTGTCACTGTCCAGTCCAAATCCAGTGATATAATGGGCAATCTCGGTTCTGGCATCAGCGCCCATAGAAAAGACGTCAGATGACTCCACACGGATGTGAAACCCTCGATGACCGCTATAGTTTAGTGTGATGCCTTCAGGGTCAATTCCAAAGTCACCCGTCAAGAACATGTCATATATCTTTAGAGTATTCTCTTTTGCAAGGCCAAGGCATCTCTCACAGATCCACTTTCTGGTGGAAAAGCTGCTCCCCGAACACCTGGGACACCCCTCATCTTCAGGGGGGCGTCCAGTACCAGTCATTCCACAGTCAGGATTGTTGCATCTCCACACATCATGATCATTTGTACAGGGAGCATCAATATGATCTGCATCAATATCAAAGACGAGCTCTGCACCCTGCCATTTCTTCTCGTTCATATCACGTGCAACAGGATACTTGTAGAAGGCCGCAGAGTGATACACACTTGGCGGTGCAAGTGCCTTCAGCTCATTAATGAGAAACTCGGGAGAACGAAACCCAAGGTGTCTGGTCCAGTAAGTTGGGAGGTCACCAGTGTCCCAACCCTCAATAGCAAACTCACGCATATGAGTGCGATTCGGGGCAATAACAGAGTCATGGCTCTGAATGTAATACTCCTGAAACTTCAGTCGCAGGAAGTCAACATCCCTCTTATCTCTGGCCATTACGTTTGACCTCTCTCATGAAAGAGCAGATGAGAACATCAGAAGGTGATGATGTTCATGTCTATCTGCGTTCTTTTCGTGGTGCAACTAGAAACTTGATTGTTCCAATCTCTGCAATTCCAAAACCAATCTGAATTGGCTTATGAGTGCTGAACTGAAGAGATATGCTGTCCCCAGACACGGCCTTGATTATGTCCGAGAGGTACTTCATTGGATAGATTGCATATGAGTCGGTCTTTATGTCGAGATCAAACAGTGCGGAGTCCTCACCGACTTTGAGTGCGACTTCTGCTTCACCAGTGTCACCTTCTCCAGTGAAGATCAGTGTGTCATTCTGGGCGATGATCTTGACATTTATCGAAACCACACTGACGTCCTTGATTGCCTGCTTGAACGCATCAGCAAACATCTCTGCTTTCACATCGAACTCTATGCCACGAGGCTTTCTTGGGGTTTCAAGGGGCTTAATCATCTGAAGCTTGAACTTTCGTACTGCAGGACCTATCATCTTAATCTCAAAACGATTGTCATCCTCATCCAATGAGAGCTCAATCTTGTCATCCACAGCCATTCTCTTGCTGATCTTTGTGAGTTCGTCAACACCAAGGCAGATATCATGAGTGCCCTTACAACTATACTCTTGGAAGATCTCGGCAGGCAGAACCATATCAATCATTGCGATGTTTAAGGGATCGACCTGCCTGAGATATATTCCATCCTCCTTCATCACAAAGAGCGCCTCAGTCAGGATTGTTGTTAGAGCATCAACAATCTGCTTCCATATCTTACCGCTGTCCAAAATAGCATGAAACATCTCTAATCCTCCATTATCTTGTCAAGACCTCTATTACCTGCTCCTCTAGTTCAAGAGCCTCCTTATACAATTTGACATCAAGCTTGTTCATGTTGTATGCCAAGGATGCATCCAATACTATCTCCTTTCCGCTGTCAGAAACCCGTTCTAGAATGTTCCCTATCAGAATATACTTCTCATCCTCAATAAGCTTCCCCTCTACAATGACCAGTATCGACTTGGCATGCTCAATATCATCGTATATGTCCTGTACCATTGCGCTGCCAGTGGTGGAACTCAGAACTATGCCCATGATGCGCACTGGGCCGTCGATTTCGGGAGTCAAATTGCGCACCCTCATCAGGGGGGCACTCTTCATACGGGGATACTTTCTCTCTTCAGTCAATCCTTGCACACTCTTCTGATTCAACGTTGTATATAATAAGTTCACCGCATATTATCAATCAACCACCATAGTTCCGCCAAGTGTGTTTACACTTGACACAGCGATAGAATTCTGTAGCACTCTCATCTCCGCGTCTTGTCTGAACGGTCCAATAATATGCCTTATTATGCCCACACTTGGGACACGATGCAGCCGTGATTGGCATAGGCATGCTATCATCTTCAATCACGACTATCTTGTCACGTGGGGTCTTCTCAACATTCTGCGAAACTTTAAGATCTCCCTTGATTGGCTTTGTTTTACCGCAACTCCTGCACTTCAAGACTTTCTTCCCACTATCATCAGTAGTTGGAAACATCATTGATCCACATTCATCACAGAACTCCATACCATTAATCACCGCGTAATATCATGTTAATCTGCAATTCAATTAAGGATTGTGTCTTGTCCCATTGAACATGTTGACAAGATGGTCACTGATGTATTCATCCAACAACACACGAAACGCCTTGGTAGATATCTCGATCTCTTGCTTTCTGCCAGTGTTCGGGTTCAGTTCTGGTTTTAGTAGACCTGCCAAGACTGAAACTGTGCCCTCAAGATCTATCTTTCCTGAAACCCACAAATAGGCCATGATTGCCTCATAAGCATCCCCAGCAGACCCCACATCCGTTCTATGCCCAATATGTCTGTATATTGAGGTCTCACGAATGGCATTTGCCAGTACGCGATCCCTGACCTTTGCACCTGTCGGAGTCCCAATGACTATGGACTTGGCCAGTGAATAACAGAGATTGACAAAGGCATCACCAAGCTTGGCTAGACCCTTATCATTCATGATTACATCAAGGGAGCCGTTTTTGACTAGAGAGTCCCACATCTGGTTTCATCGCCATGACTTTGTTCAATCAGTCACATGATCTGAAACTGCTTGATTGAACTTTTTGCGAAACTCCTCAAGTCTAGCAATCATTGTTTCGAGGCCCTCTCGTAGGACCACATTTGCAGTCCTTCGCTTGGTCCTGATTGTGACAATGGGGCTCGACAATAAAGGATGGTCAACATTGTAGCCTGCAAACTCCACCCCCGGAATCTCTAGCAGAGTCTTACGGAGCATGTTGCAGAAAGCATGGCCCTCGTCTTGGAACTCAATCTTAAGCTCATATCTTGTGTTTTCAACTACTCTTGGTTTCATCTCTATCTTCTCCCTCGGTCATGACGAGGTGATCTCCTTCCACCACGACGCGAGTCGGATCTGCCCTGTGAGCCATAACGTGGACGGTCATTACGTCTGCCTCCACGTGGCGGATAGGAACGTGAATTGCCTCCTCCAGTTCGCCTATAATGTCTTCTTCGTGGCGCAAGGTCTGGTCTCACTTCAAGCCCAAACATCACCCCATAATCACTTGCCACCTCTCGGGTTTCGCGGTTCTCACATCTGGGACAAATCATGTTGTTATGTGTGGTCAATATCAGGGGGTCACCACATTTTCTACACTTGGCAAAGACAACACCAAACTCGGGTCCAACAACACTTAGTTGTACAGGAATCTCATGAGTGTTCAGTGCAACTGCGCGGATGATGTCGCCTGGTTGCATGACATCAAGCATAGACTTGATGAAGCGGCGGGTCACATTGCTGATATGAACCTCTCCAATGAATGGGTTAAGAATGTCCTCACCATTTCGTTTCACTATGCTAACTTCGACTCTCTGGTCATAAGCATTCGTGACCTGACCCATCATTATATCACCCTTGACGGGAAGTGCAATCTGCATACTCCCATCAGGATTGACAACTCGAATCACCCTCTCTTTCATGTCAATCTTACATTCTCCAAATGTGGCAGCATATACAACTCCATCGTTCTCGTAAGTGCCGTAGCTTGGCATCAGTTCCTCAATCACGCATAACTGATCACCAGGAACTACAATATCACCACTCTTAACGTCTGCCATATGAATCACTCCTTCATACATATACGATATAGGTCTACTTGCGTAAGGTGCATCCTCTTTCTATGAAACTTGTAAATCTTCGGTATTGGAAACTCAAAGGTTTCAACCTGTGAGATCCTACCTCCAAGCCTGTCTATTGAATTTCTCAGGAACTTCCTGTTCTTTTCACCTGCCAGATGAATGCTGTATATTACTTTTGCAATCTTCATCGCTTTACTCAGGAACAACAGGTCAGCGCCGCGTCTCTTGACACCAAATGGCGGATTACTCAACACGGTGTCGACACGGGTGCTCAATTCAAGAGACTCAACATCTCCTAAGACGAAATCTGTTATATTTTCAGTCCCGAGCAATATAGAATTCTCTAGCGCTTCCTTTAAGGCTTTGGATTGCACATCAATACCAATCACCCTTTCTGCACCAAGGAGTGCGGCGCCAATCGTAAAGACACCATCGCCACAACCCAGATCACAGATCACTTTGCCAGTTATGTCCGAGTACTCCATCTGGGCTGCATAGAGGATTGATGCAGCAATACCCGCGGGTGTTGGATATTGTTCCAGTGAGACCTCATACTCGGTTAATCGGTTCATTGACTGAAGTGCAATCTCTAGGTCTCGCAGTCGCAATCCATCACACCTTCTCATGTCTGATTAAATGATGATTCAAAGTTCTATAAGATTCAGTGTTATCAGGCAAATGTAATACGTGGGTTTATCAGTGATTCCAGTGGAAATAAATATACTCCAGTGGAAATCCACAGGAAACTACCCCTGTTTCAAATGGAGTTGTGAAATAGTGCCAGAACAACCAAAACTCGACAAGCTCTTTGACAAGTTCCTGCAAGGTCAAGCAATATTCAAAGACCGCAACGCCCTGCGACCGACTTATGTCCCGGATGAACTCCCCTTTCGTGATGAGCAGATGAATCGGATTGGGTCTATTCTTGGCCCTGCCCTGAGGGGCGCCCCACCGTCCAACATCCTTTGTTATGGAAAAACCGGGACTGGAAAGACTGTGGTTGCAAGATATGTCCTAGACCTGCTTGTCGAAAAGGCACAACAGAGTGATGTTAAACCACCGCTGAAGGCCTTTGTGAACTGTAGGATCGTTGGAACAAACTATCGTGTCCTCAGGTCACTGTGTGAGGCAATAAACGCAAGAATGCCTGATGGGTCAGAGGTGCCATTTACGGGACTTCCGACCGATGAAATACGCTCCATACTGAAGAGAAAGCTTGATAGCGAACCAAACATTTTGATTGTGGTCCTTGATGAGGTTGACAGCCTTGTGAAACGAGATGTTAGCCAAGGCAACGACATTCTATATGGGCTCACAAGGATGAATGGTGAACTGGAAAACAGCAGGATCTCCATTATAGGAATAAGCAATGACCTGAAGTTTAAGGAGATGCTTGATCCAAGGGTGCTGTCAACTCTGGGTGAGGAAGAAGTTGTATTTCCACCATATAATGCAATGGAACTGCGGGGGATTCTCCAGCAGAGGGTTGAACTCGCATTCAATCCTGGTGCAATTGAAGACGAGGGTGTTATCAATCTGGTTGGGGCACTGGCTGCTCAGGAACATGGTGATGCTAGAAGAGCTCTTGACCTGCTACGTACAGCTGGTGAGCTTGCCGAGAGGAGAGGGGACGAAAAGGTAACCCAAGAACATGTACGTGAGGGGCAAAAGCTCATTGAACGCGACACGATCACGGAAACAGTCAAAACACTACCCCTACAGTCACGAGTCGTCCTCTTTGCAGTCTACGCCTTGGCCAACAGTGGGAAACGCGAGATATTCACAGGTGAGTGCTACAACGCCTATGAGAAGATAGCATCTGCATTGTCACTTGACACACTCACCCAACGGAGAGTCAGTGACCTAATCAGCGAGCTCGATATGTTGGGACTGATTAACACGACAATCATATCGAAGGGAAGATATGGCCGTACAAAGAAGATCCGGCTTGCAGTCAGCAAGCGTCAGATTGGACTGATTCTGGAGGAAGATGCCCGGCTGAGTAAGATTGCCAAGGACCTCTTTGGTCAGTGAGACCTGTTATTCTTTGAGCCTATTGTATGAATTCTATCAGAGAAGAAGCGCAGTGTTGGGGCACCTGTATTAAGATTCAATATTGCCACCATTCCCGGTTTTGGCTCAATCCCCTGTTTTCTCATAAACTCGGTCTGATCCTGAAAGGTCCCCGCATTGATTATCTGAACACCACGATAGTTGTCAACAGCATAATGATGAGCGTGGCCGAAATGAACAATATCGGGGGGATCATCTATGACCATCCAGTCGCGATGCAATGGTGCTATCTCAGTCTTTCCCCCGTAGAGCGGCACAAGATGACGCTTTCTCAACAGTTCTTTCATACCTGACTCTGGATTCGCATATGACACTCCGGGGATATTAGTAACAAGGTCATCAAGACTATCTCCATGGGTAAGTAGAATGTTCACCCCTTCGACCTTTATATTACTCGGGTCACCAAGCATTATGACTCTGTCGCCCATTTCATACAGAGCCCTTGCAAACTCCCTAGACAGAGGTGGTCTTGGAAGCGCCTGACGACAGGAATCATGGTTTCCAGGGATACAGATTATCCTGACATGATCTGGGAGGTGTGAGAGGATCTTGGCAAGATGAGCGTACTGCTCATACAGGCTTGTTATCACAAGGTCATCCTTTTGCTCGGGATATACCCCTACCCCATCAACAAGGTCACCAGCAATGAAAAGATAATGAATGTTCCTCACCAGTTCTTTGTCCTCCGAATCACAATCAATTCCCCTCATCCATCTGATGAAGCGCTCAAAGTCATCCTCCAGAAACTCATAACTTCCACAGTGAACGTCTGATATGAACGCAGCATACACCGGCCTTTTTGCACGGCCCATTGATCTTGCGGTCGGAATCTCGGGAAACATTATATCATCAACTATCATTCGGCCGTCCTGATCAATACGTCCTGACAAGCATATCACCTCATCAAGAAGTATCGAGTTTCCCTTCTCCAGCAGATTCTGGCCCTTAATGCCATTGCGCCCAGAGGGAACGACACAGATGAGGGAGCTCTCTTCATCCTCTATCTCAAGGATAATGTTCCTTGAACGTGATACTGTCTTATTTCTGACCATCCCAATAACTTTCTGGTTGGGAATTCTAAAACCACGCTCTCCCTCCCGCTCCATCATTTTCTGCCTTCGGGCAACAGTCTGCTGCTGTTTGAGAAGGGGAATTGGTATTGCCTCTCTTGTGTCCAGACGCTTCATGTAAATGCTCCTGATTCGATGAAACCTGTCCCTGAACAGTGCCAGAAAGTCCTCAATAGTCCCAGTAGATGCAACTGATGACTCGTCTGGGTTTTTGACGATTTCAATTATGTGTTGTTTCTCGGGCTGTTGTTCAGTCGGCTTCTCTGCAGTGGTTGTCTGAGGTGCCATTTTCTCGGGCTCTTGTGAAACCGGGGTGACAAGCACGGGCGCTTCAATTAGTCTTGTGATGAACTCACGTGATAGTACGGGTGGGCACTCTATCATATTGGCCCGTCTTGCAATGACCGCGACCATTTTGTTTGGTGACTCGCTCTCCAATATGTAGTCTAATGCATCGGGCGCTACCTGGATACCTAACCGCATGAGCTGTTTCAGAATAGAACGTCTAGTTGGAGATATCAAGAGTTCATCAGGATGAATTATACAGTTCCAGTTTTAACATCTACCATCTGAATGCAAGAATTCAATAGTGATTTGTATCCACATTCTCTCAAGACTCCATAGTGATGGTAACTGTATGATTACCATCTAAAAGGCGCCATTTGGGTGGTTATGTACTTGGTCAGTATTAGAAAGCTTCAGCAAACAGGCGGTAAGAATGGGAGTTCATTCCTTGTGATACTTCCGAAAAAATGGGTCGAACGGCACGGACTTGAGAAGGGTGACCCCGTTGTTGTAGCGGAGCGTGAGGACGGATGCTTGATAATCGATCCTAGGGTGCAAAAGGTCAGTACGACAAAGAAGACCACTGCACAGATGCAAGACAACCTCCGATGGATAATAACCAGCAAGTATCTGCTTGGGTTTGATGAGATCAGGATAGTGAGTGAGGAACCAATCACAAATGAACAGCGTTTGCGGCTGAAGGAGATAATCAAGAGGTTCGTTGCTTTGGAGGTCACTGAAGAGGATGACTATCAGATTGTGATTCAGTGCCTTGTTGACCCCACTACCCTACCCGTTCGTAAGGCAATAAAACGAGTCAACCTGATTGCCTCAAGGATGTTGAATGATGCCATCATTGCATATTTTGAGGGGGACCCGAAGAGCGCAGAGGCCGTGATTGAGAGGGACGAGGATGTTGACAGGCTGTTCTTTCTGATAGTTCGAGAGTTAAGATCAGCAATCCAATATCCACGAATGGCAGAAGAGATGGGAATCAACCCTGTCGAGGCGTTGGACCTAAGGCTGGCATCTCAGTATATCGAGCGGATTGCAGACCTTGCAGTTGAGATTGCATCAAGAACACAGGGGGTTCTTGACAAGAAATTAGTCAAGAAGATAGGGCCAATTGCCGAAAAGGTCAAGGAGATGTTCAATATCTCTGTCATTAACCTGTTTAAGTTTGACACCGAAAAGGTCTCATGGGTCATCAGGGCAGAGAAGACCCTTATCAAAGAAACCGCATCTCTTAGGCAACACTTAATCACGAATCCCAGTGAGGACACACAGACGCATCTTTATGTCGTAGACTGTCTGCTCAGGATTGGCGAGGCAGCGAAGGACATCGTAGACCTTGGACTACCACAAGACTAGGTGATATCTCTATGGCAAAGTTGTTTGGGACATCGGGAATAAGGGGTAAGATCTCAGAAAGAGTCACAGTTGATCTTGCTCTGAGCCTTGGAAGAGCACTGGGAACACATCTACATGGTGAGGGTCAAGTGGGTGTGGGAACGGACGCAAGGACCTCCAACATCATGCTCAAGAACGCGTTTATGGCTGGAGTGATATCTACAGGTGTTGATGTCATAGATCTTGGAATTGCTCCCATGCCAACTGTGGGGGCATTCAGTGCCATGGGGGTCATCTCTGCATCAGTGATCATAACCGCAAGCCATAATCCCCCAGGTGACAACGGCTTCAAGTTCTTCAGGGCAGGCAGGGAATTCATTCGTTCCGAGGAGGTTGAGATAGAGGAGGCCGTTGCCAACAAGTCATTCACAAGGGCGGAATGGCAAGACATAGGTGTAGTTCACAAGAACAACTTCAGAAACCCCTATCTGAATCTGGTAAAGAAGTTCATTAATGAGAGGGGCGGACTGGGGAAGAATGTCAAGATACTCCTAGATCTCGCCAATGGCGCAGCCACTAACTACACACCACATCTGATGAGAGAACTTGGATTTGATGTAACCACTATCAACTCCCACCTTGATGGGCACTTTCCAGGAAGACCCGCAGAGCCATCGCCACGGAACCTGACGAAGACCATGTCTGTCATCAATGACTCGGATTACGCAGTGGCACTGTGTCATGATGGCGATGGTGACAGACTGGCAGTCATTGACGAGGATGGCAACTTTATCGATCAGAACAGGGTTATCGCTCTGTTTGCAAGAGATGAGGTGCGGAGAAGAGGTGGCGGGCGAGTAGTGGTTTCAATTGACACCTCAAGTGTGATTGACGAGGTTGTCAGAAAGGAGGGTGGTGAAGTCGTCAGGGCCCCGCTTGGATCACTTCAGGAGTTCCTAGTAGAGGACGATGCCCATGAGATTGTGTTCGCATCAGAACCATGGAAGCCCATATTCACAGATCTCGGTGGCTGGATGGACGGTATTGCTGGTGCAGCTCGATTCTCTCAAATGATGGTTGAAGAGGGGGACGGCAGTTGTAAAAAGCTCATGAGTTCCATCCCTGAGTACCCCATGCTCAGAGACTTCATGCCATGTCCCGATGAGTTGAAACAGTGCTTTATCTCCACAATCAAGACAAGGCTTGTTGAGTCTATTACTGGTATTGAGAGAATCATTGACAGTGATGGTGTTAGGGTTGAACGGAATGATGGGTCATACGTTCTTGTGAGAGTATCTGGGACAGAGCCAAAAGCTCGTGTCTATATTGGTGCACGGACCAAGGAAACTTTGGATAAACTCGAACACTTGGCAAGAAACCTGATGCTGCAAGCTCTTGAGAACTGCAAGAAATGACATATGGCGCCGGGGATGGGACTCTCGGCATCCCAAAATACTTGGAATCTTTCGAACCCATGCACCCGAAGGTAGCGGTTATGTCGCCTTAGAGGGTTTCGAGACCGCCTCCTTAGCCGCTCGGACACCCCGGCATTCTGGTTCAAACGACCCCCTGATATAACCTTAATGCTGAGGTCAGAATGTGACTACCCAATACTCAGCACTCATGAACTCTAGAAGGTTGGTGTGACCATGCAATGGTCCTTTAAGAGGCACTTCAAGTTTTTTAGCAGCTTCAACAGCAGAGAAGCTAGTCGTGCAGGCCTTACATGCATGATCGATTATTCCAAGTTCTAATGCCTTGTTGAAGAGTGGCAGCTTTATAGACTGGTCTGCAAGACCGATGAGGAGTCTTGTTGATGCGCACTCGAGTACCACTGTAACATCATTCCCTGCCTCATGTGCATGAATGGCATTGAGGAGTAGGTGCATGAGCTGCATCTTGTTCTTATCTGTTGCAAGGAATAAAACCTTCATTGGCATCACAGCAACATTCAGAGTGGTCTTTTGTATTGAGTCTTTCTGGTAAAAGGAGTGGTGCGGAGGGCGAGATTTGAACTCGCGAACTCCTACGAGACAGGATCCTTTGGACGCCCCACAGAAGCCTGTGGAACAAAGTCCTGCGCCTGTAGCCAGCGTTAGACACGCTATTGACCAGGCTCGGCAACCTCCGCCTAATGACAAAGCATTGTTTCAACGCAAAAAAATGCAGATGGTTAGAATTTTAATAGTTTTGGCGTTAACAAGTCAGTCCTTAGTCTTCCATGTGTGACTACATCGAGGGCATCGAAAGTAGCGTCTGAACTTCCCTGGACCAATCAGTTCCTTCTTCACCAGTGCGATATCTTCGTATCCACAGTGAGGACAGTTGTTCTCGGGCATTTTTGTTAACTCCGTTGGTTTCTTACACCGGATTGCAATATCTAGTTTGTCACTATGAACTGCAATATTTCTCCATGACACAATGTTTTTATTAGACTCAAATGAGGTTCGACTGGTTCATCACCATATTTGATGGACGGAGTTCTCAAACCAAGACCGATCAGGTCCAGTGTGAGCGTGATAAGCAAATGTCCTCAAAGAGTAGACAAGCAGCAGCAAGGACAAGAGACAAGTGGCGAGAGAAGGTCTGGTACCAGATTCTTGCACCAGACTATTTTGATAACAAGGTGATAGGAGATACTCCCGCCAGTGACCCGGAGCTGCTGATTGGGCGCACTGTACAACCGACATTGTATGACCTGACTGGAAATTTCGATCAGATTCACGTCAAGATCAGATTCAAGATAACAGAGGTTGTGGGTCAGCAGGCGCACACAGTGTTTCATGGACATGAATGGAGTTCTGACTACCTCAGGGGCCTAGTACGAAGAGGCACATCACGAATCGACTGGATCGGTCCAATTCTGACCAAGGACGACTACCTCATGAGAATCTCAGTAATAGTGTTCACAACATCACGCTCAAAGACAAGCCAAGAGCATGCAGTGCGCAAAGAGATTGAGAAAGTGATCAGAGCGCATGCAAAGAGGCACACATTCAACGAGCTGGTTCAAAAGGTCATTCTGGGCGACTTGGCATCAGAAGTATTTGAGAAGGTCAAAAGGATAGTGCCCATTAGACAATGCGAGATCAGGAAGAGCAAGGTGCTGAAGGGACCAGAAGAGGTCAAGGCAAGACGAGCTAGACTCCGTAGAGGCACAAGCAGTAGCACTTGAAATCGTAAAATCTGGATCCGTGGTCATCCTCCAATGATGATGGCCACCAGTCATCTCTCATTACCATGACCGTCAATCAGTTCAAGAGCCTTTAGAAACTGAATGACTATCCCTATTGTCTTCTCCAGTTCATTCAGGTCAGTCAGCTCATTGATTGTGGCGCCAAGATGATCCAGTTTTGACACAATTGCGGACCTCAGTCTTGGAAGGTTCACTTTATCATGTGATGATCTGTGCGTGGCATCCTCCTCCTGCTGAGTGACGAATCTCCTGTCACAAGACGCACAATAGATGTCCTCATCCACTTTCAACAGAGGCGCTCCACAAATGGGGCATGCTTGGGCAAGCATCGTTGCACCTCGACGGAGTAAATCAGCCATTCGTTTGATAGCTGCATCATCCGCATCGGTCATAATCATCAGATAAATGTGAGTAGTTTCTAAATTAATAGATGTTATGTAAACGCAACTCGGACGCAAAATGGCCCTGCTGAAGATTATTGTTCCAATATTGATAATCCAGAACAAAACGTTATTATGTCATTGCTTAGCCATTGTGAATTGTAACTCGCACTTCATCCGTGCGCAAAGACCATTCAGAGGTGAGTCCATTGGACCCCGAAACAGCAGAAGCAATTGAACGGAGCAAACACTTGCTCAAGCAGATAAGTGAGGACTCTTCAGTCCCCAGAAACATCAGACGTGCAGCGAACGAGGCCATTGCCGTGTTGGAAGATGAGTCAATCTCCCCTGCGGTGAGAGCCCAGAACGCTATCTCAATTATTGACGAACCAAGTCAAGACCCAAACTGTCCAAATCACGCGAGGACTAAGATATGGCATGTATCAAGTCTTCTTGAACCAATACGTGATTGAATGTCTTGGACTTGGTGAGCATATTTGTTGTGCCTTCTGAAGTCAGAAGGCTCATGTTTAACCTTGGGCTAGTGTTTGAATATGATAAAGGCAAGAATTAGAGGTATATACTCACAGTCTCTCACACAAATACTATTGCAAAACCACTTTGAGATTGTACAACCCACCCAAGAAGTGGCAAGAAGGTTCGGGCTTCCTGTGAGAAACGACATCCCTGATGTTGATATCTGGGACCGGAGCGACCTACAGGGTATTGTCGCGATTGCATATGAGTCGGTCCTAAAGAGGCTCAACGATGTATTGCGTCGTCGTCTTGGATGGGTCATCACTCGCACTCCACGTGTTGCTAAGAGCTCTATATACAAGGGCTATATTCTTGGTAGAGACGAGAAGACTGGGTACATGAAGGTGGACCTCGGTGAGATCACTGGCGTGCTCCCCGAGAAGGGACTCAAACTTGGGTCCTATGTCATGGTTCAAGTCAGAGCACATGACTACGGGAAGAAAGCACCCGTGCTGTCATCGAGCATAACCATTCCTGGACGCGCAGTGGTCCTGCTCCCCGAACCAGTAGTAAGACTCAGCACAAAAATCAAGAGTCAGGAAACCCGAAAGAGCCTTCTGGAACTTGGTAAAAAGGTACGTGAACATATGGAGAAGTGGGGTGTCCTCTGGCGTACAGCAGCCAAGAAACTCACTGAAGAGGAACTACGTGATGAGGTAGAGGACCTCCTAGACATAGCTCAGGGAATTCACTCCAAGTATGACGAACTTGACCATGTTGGAATCCTCTTTGAGGGGACAAGCAATGCAGACATTGAGTTTCCTGCTGAAGTGAAAGAGGCACTTGACAAGACGCGGGGAAAGATCAGACCAACTATCAATCATCACCATTTCTACAAAAGCGCAGGATATGCGTCTCTCGTTGACTTTGCAGAACTAGTCATAGAGGACAAGGTGGGTGATAAGAGATACATCACCTCCAAATTGGAGAAGGTAGTCAGTCAAGATATGCCCCGGGTCAATGACCCCATCAATATCGAGCATGTGAAGCTTGACGGTGCCATGGTGTTGCTTGGCAGGGGGCGAGTAATCGAAACCAGCTCTCAAGGACTGGTGCTAAGAAGGCAGTTCAGATATACAAGACGCAAGCTCAAGATTGCCAAGAAATACCCGAATGATGTGGATGTGCCCAGTGATGAGGGCGACTATGCATTGACTGAGGCAATTCACGGGGCCAAAACGCTGGTCACAAAGTACTACTCTCGAGAGGGAGAGTTAAAGGGCACCTATGTCAACATAAACACGGGGATTGAGATCTACCCCAGTAACGGTGCAGCCCCGAGCAAGATAAGGTACATCGACCTTGAGATTGATGTTGTGGCGCCAGTGAATGGTGAGGTCAGAATCATCGACCAACACCTGCTAAAGAGGGCAGTCCAACGGGGGTTCATCACTCCCGAGATGGCCGAGCATGCAAAAGAAACTGCTAAGACAGTCTATGAGGAGTTCACATCCAAGTGAATCTAACCGATTGAGATCATGGTTCGCAGTGAGAGATCGATTGCACTCATGATGTCCTCTATGGTGTTCTGCAGGCTCTGAATACTACGACCTGTCTTGATATGAATGAACATGGTGTTGCCTTCTACAGCACAGGTGATCTCAAGGTCAGAAGGGAGTGGGGCATTGTCAGGGTTGATTGCTGAGAAGACATAATTGGCTATCTCACTACTCTCAAACTTGATATTGACTGACGCAGAATGCATGCCTCTATCTCCTACGAACTCATCAGTAGTGATAGTATGTCCTTGGGATCTCTTACTGTATTTGACAATATGATGGACTGTTCTGTGGCAGAACGGGGATTAAGCCCTGCCTTCCTTAACTCAATTAGGGCAGATGAGTACGAGTACATGTCGGCTGACCATGAAACACAGGCACCATCATCACTGTTAAGAATGATTGGTACATCTGTCGAAACCAACCCGACCTCGTAAAGTGTGCGTGCAACATCTGGCAGGGCAACACGTGAAATCCCTTGAACTGGCTTATCGGGACAGAATATGGTTGATGATGCACTATCCTCCGTATCTGTGGCATGGTTCTCATAAATCTGCTTCATTGCCATTATGACCATGTAACTGTGGTTCTTATAGGTGGAAACAATCTCATCCAGCATGCGAGCCCTATCACCCAACATTGTTGCTGTTGCCATTCCAAGCTCCCACCTGCACCATGAGGCATGGAAAAGGGGGATGATCCCTGACAGGAACAGCAGAGGGCTTGTACCCATCTCTAACTTGAAGATATAATCACGTCCCAGCATACTCTTTATGACAGAAACCTTGTTGGCCATGTCAATCTGCATCAGCTCTTGAGTGAGTTTCTGGACCTCCTTAGTGTTCAGACTCGTTATTGGCTTGGTCCTTTTCCCAAGCGGAATGTCCGCCTTGTCAAGTATCTTCTCACATGCCTGCGGATTACCACTGAGACCATGAATGTATGGATATATACTCAGATTGAACACCTGATTGAGTGGGAGGAAGTTTGTCCCGAACAACTTCAGCCCCTTCCTCTCCTCGACAATCTTGTCCGACTCGGCTAGCTTCACAACCTCTGCAGAAGCACCATCAGAGACATAATGATCTCGTATAATGGATCCAATGGCTGCCAATTGAAGGTCCTCCCTCTTGACTTCTGAGATGGTCTGGGCGAGAGCGTAGGCAGATGCAGGGGCACATATTGTGGTCCCAACAGATGGATACTCTGAAGCTCCCTGACTAGAGCCGATAAGCACAAGTGACTTCCTGTCATCCATATCAACAGGACCCGACAACTCACAGCCCACCATTACAAATTGGTCACCAGAGATTTGTTTGATGTATATGGAAAGCAGGCTCAGATCAGGCACAATGTCCACAAAACGCACATGAAACAAGATGTCATTTCTCTGCAATGCACGGCATAGAATTGCTGTGGCAGTGATTGCTTGGGGACTGGGTCCTGAGAAAATGGCAACTCTCTCACTAGACTTCAGGTCTAATGCCCTTGTCTGCTTGATTAAGGTCTTCAAGTCTTTGGGTGAGTCATGTTTTGGGCTCATTGCAGTCCTATGATGTCGAGCATGAAGATAAGTCTTAGCGAAGCAGTACTGCTGCTTGGTCTGGAGAATACTTCCAATCGACAGGCAATATCTTCTTCTTTCTGTAGTATTTTGACAGCCTGTGAATCTTACTCTCAATCAGTTGAAGCCCACGCTTAGAAACAAAGTCTTTCTTGTTCTCCTCAAGGTGTCTGCGAATTCTCACAGCCCTTGCAATGAGATTACGCAAGTCCTCAGGCACCTGACGCTCGAGATTGTTCTCCCGGAGAATGTCCAGGACTCTCTTCCCAGTAATGACTCTCACTAAGGGTATTCCGTATTGGTCGCGCAGGATCATACCAATCATTGATGGAGTATTGCCTGCCTTGGCAAGTTCGATGACTTTTTCCTCTACCCATGCTGCATCCTTATCGAACCACTCAGGA
This sequence comes from archaeon, assembly GCA_024276825.1. GTDB lineage: Archaea > Asgardarchaeota > Thorarchaeia > Thorarchaeales > Thorarchaeaceae > JAJRWI01. Next base: position 14,679 of record JAJRWI010000003.1, on the reverse strand, counting down.
ACCCTTAATGTTGAGGGTCTTTTACTTCCTGACTGACCTTTACGTCTTGTATGCATTCTCGCCATTAGAATACCCCTTGGTGTATTAAATTAGAAAGAGGTTCTTCCTCTTCGCCAGAGTGTGATGATATAAACATTACTTTGTGGCTGACCTTCTAGTGGTATCTCCCACGCTCCCTAATTTCATTCATCTTATTAATAATTGTTTCAGCTGCCTCTCCCAAGACCTCACGATATCCTTCAAGGGTCGATTCTAACATGAGCTCTTGCCTGTCCCAGTGGGTTGTTTCCAGAGCACGCCTGATGAGGTGCAAATCAACACCCTTCATCTCAACAGTCGCATTCCACTCTCCAAGCCCAAAGTCGATGAGCCATAGTCTTGACTTGCCATCAATCACTAGATTACTAGTTGTTGGATCCCCGTGCACGACATTGTGCCTATGTAGTGTTGCGATTAGATGGCCGAACTTGACACACATTGACCTTAGCTCGCTATCACTGGTCCTAGGCACAATCTGCTTCACCTGATTCCCCATGATAAAGTCCATCATGATGATCTTGTTTGAGAGGTCGACAGAATAGACTGCAGGGGTTGGAATGCCAATTGTCCTCGCAAAGTCAAGCATCTTGCACTCACGGAGTGTCCTTATACTTCGCAGCTGGTCATCAATCGCTTTAAGCAGATAGGGTTTAGGATGCCTCCACTTGAGTGCGAACAGTCTGCCCCATCTCTCCACCCGCAAGATTGTCGACTCAGCACCAAGTGACCATATCTCAGACTGCATCATTCTGACCTCCAATGAATGTCCTGCTCATCTGTCCTCCATCGTGGTCTGATGAATGACTCAGCAATGTCAAGGCGGTCTCCAGCCTGATACTGCAGTATACCAGTCCATGCAATCATTGCCCCCTGATCACCTGCAAGGCTGGGACTGACGCGGTGGAAGAGGACATCATGTCGTTCTGCCACGCCAGTTAATATTTCAATCAGCCTCTTGTTGCGAGCGACTCCACCTGTCAGCAGAAGTTCAGACTTCTTTGTATGCGCAAGGGCTCTCTCTGCAATCTCAGCAAGCATCCCAAAGGCAGTTTCCTGAATACTGTAGCAAATATCGGGCACAGGAACTCCCTCTGAATGCAGGCGCCTTGCTGCAGTCAGCATGCCGGAATATGAGAGGTCCATTCCCTTTACAGAGTATGGCAGCTGATGAAACTCCTTACCTTCTCTTGCCAGCCTCTCAATGCGCGGGCCTGCAGGAAATCCCATGCCAACGCTTCTTCCAAACACATCCAGCATATTTCCAATGGCTATGTCTAGGGTTTCGCCAAATGTTCTGAAACGACCCCCTGCAAAGGCGATGACCTGTGTGTTTCCTCCCGAAACATACACGGTCACAGGGTCTGAAAACCCTGACTCCAGACAACCAATCTCAATGTGAGCCACACAGTGATTGACACCCACAAGGGGAACTGAGAGTCGGAGTGCAAGTGTCCTGGCCATTGTTGCAGTTGTGCGAAGGCACGGTCCGAGACCAGGACCTATTGAGAATGCAACAAGGCCAATCTCAGACGGCGAAACGCCTGCCTCCTCAATTGCCCTGCGGACCAATTCTGGGCCCACCTCCGCATGATGGCGACTGGCCTCACGGGGGTGAATTCCTCCTTTTTCAGGTGATAGCATGTCCCACAGGTTGGCCATCACAGTACCATCATTTGAAACAATGCCCGCGCCAAACGAGTGTGCGGTTCCTTCCAGACCAAGGCATATCAGTGTCATGTGACTCAACCATATTCTTGCATGCTTCACGAATAAATCCGCGCATTTGTCAATTGCTGAGTTTCGCATCAAAGCCTTTATAATCTCCTCCGCAAGCCCCACCATGAGGAATGTTCTATGACCCAGAATCAGCCAATCAAGGCCCTTGAGAACTCGATAAATGACATGGTCACAGTCAAACTGAAGGACCAACGGATTTTCAGGGGAAGACTAACCCGATGCGATATGATTATGAATCTCACATTGGCTGACGCGGAAGAGATTGATGAGGAACAGGTAAAGGCAAAGTACGGCGAAGTCCTCATCCGCGGTAATAACATCCTATGGATCCAGATCCCCGAGAGTTAAGTCCTCAATCTTAGCGGTCCATCTCATGTCGGTATTTCTCAATCAGTTCAATTAGATGCTCTTCACTCTTTTGTCGTGCTTGCTCACGCACCTCTTTCAGAAACTCGTGAAGCTGCCTCTCAAACTTCTTACGGCTGATGAATGCAAACTCATCTATGCGTTGAAGCTCAACGTCTTTGGCCTGAATCACTGGGATCAATGCAGTCACCAACGCCTCACGTGCAAGATGCGAGATTGGTGTGTCAATGATTACTGCACGTATCTGTCTGTCAATGAGGAGTCCCGCAGTCTGAGGTCCTCCTCCAGAAGCATCCTCGAACAGTATAATGTCTCCACTCTTCAGTGTGGACACACGTTTCATATATTCCTCAATGCTCTCTTGAGTGAACTTGTCAATGGCCTTTATAGCAAGCATATCACCACGAATCTCTCGCCGCTTGACCCCTCTTAAAAGTTCAAATCGCCTGCCAAGAGACTCGAGATGCTCTTTCAGTTTCTTGTTCTCCCGCTGTAGATGCATGATCTCCGTCTGTTTCTTGGTAAGCTCCCGGTCACGCTTTACTCTCCAATAGTTCTCGCGGCTCACTATCATCAGGCTCTCTTCAAGCTCGCTCTCTCTAAACCTCAGAAACTCGATTAGCCGACGCTGGTCCTCGAGCTTGGCGTTCAATATCTGAACCTCCTCCTTGAGGTCCTCATACTTCTTGAGTAATGCGTCATAACGTTCCTGAGTAAGTGGCTCCTCCGTGACCTCTGGTGCAAGAGTAACCTCCACGGGTTCAGAGTCCACGTGAGTGAGGCTGGCAATGGCCTCGTTAATTGGTGTCCCTTTAATCACCAATGCTTTCAACTGGGCCCGGTCAATCTTCAATTGTTCTTCACGGATCTTTCTGTCAATCTGTCTGAGTTTGGGCAATATACTACGATAGGCATAGATAGCTGCAGTCAGGGCATCACGTTCATGCGCATTCCTGACCTTGATCTTTCCAGCAAACTCTCTTGCAATCTCCTGCTTCTCAGAAACAGGGATTGGACGATTTGGAGAATATATCACTGCATTGATGGTACTAGCAATCTTCTCCACGAGCTGGGGAATATGGGGAACATCTGTAGCCACCATTACGGGGATTCCATGCTCATAAACCATCCTAATGATGTCAGCTCTTGCAAGGTTCTTTCGACTGGTGAGCAGGTGGACCTTACCGTTCAGTGTGAGTAAGCATATTGCTGCAGTTGTCCCTGGGTCAATTCCAAGGACAAAGAACCGTGGGCGGATATGAGTCGGAAGTGGCTTGGGTTCAAGAGGGAGAAACTCTACACGCTTCCTGACGGGCGAAATAAGAACATTAAAGTCGCCACCACGTTTCGCCTCAATCAGCTCGCGAATCACTGGAAGGGGGGCATATGCAATGATTCGGGAGCTGGAATATCCAAAGTCTGATGTCCTCACATCAATATCGTATTCAATGGATGCATCCCTCAGTTCGCCCTCAATGTGTCTGGTCATCTGTTGAATTTGAGAGTGCAGCTTTCGCCTGTATCGATTAGCACTCTGCCCACCACGCCCCATCTTACGACCTCGAGTGACCTTAATCTCTGTCTGGGCACTGAAGCACTCAATACTATGACCAACACCCATTGAGGCCAGAAGCGCGGCAATCCGTGCAGCCTCGAGGGGGCTTGGTTTCCCCTTGACTGGTATCTTATGCCTTCGTGCGAGTGTCTTCAGGGCAATCTGATGTGGGGGCACGCCAGTCACTTGCACGAGCTTGGTTTCAGAAGGGATTCTGTCCATGAACCGGAAGATAGACTTGCTGTCGGGGACTATCTCAAAGATGTTGTCCGTACAGAGCCATTTTGGGATGAACTCATTCACCAGTCTGATCAGTGATCGCTTAGATATCTCGTGATGTTCACTCAGGATAATTCCATCACGCATTACGACACATGCGAACTTAGGGGTTGACTTCGAACGGGGACTGTGAGAAGGTAAAATATCAAATCCTATGATGAACTCTGTTTCATCGCCCATAGGCTCAGCACGCTTCCAGAGATGTTATCACTGGGAGGAATGATTAATTTTGTGCTGCGGATGGACCACACTCATTAAAAAAATCATATTGGCGTAATGATGAACCTATAAAACTGAAAATAAAAAATCTCCATAACGATAGAAATAATAAAGATATGATTGAATAATCATCTACACTTTAACGAGGTGTGACAACTGTCAGAAACACTAACGATTTCCGATGATGATGCAATTATAAGAGTCGGTCGTGCTCTTTCATCAGCGACACGGCTAAAAATCCTGAAGCTCCTGCTTCAGGGTGAAAAAGATGTGACCAGAGTGGCCAAGTTTCTTGAGGGCACCGAGGCCAATGCCAGTGCTCAGATCAAGATTCTATTCGAAGCAGGTCTCTTGGAGTGTCGCTATGAGCCGGGACAGCATGGCCTGAAGAAGATCTCAAAGACCAAGATTAAACGCATCGTAATAGAGCTCGAATGAGCCCGACACAGAGTTGCAACATGCTCCCCATCGGGAGTGTGTTGCATTATATTCATTTTTCCATTTGGGTCCTATCCCCCATTTTTAATTAGACAATCCTGTCCATCCAGAAAATGGCACTGGGCACTGTAAACTTCAGTTCAAGATTGAGTCTTGCAAGATTAATCAGACCTCTGATTATCTCTTTTTTTGATGAGTGTCCAACCCTGTCCAACCTCTACGCATCCACACGCAACCCTGCAAAAACTTACTACCAGACGACAATTCACAAACCTTTTATTAATCATCAATTGTAGCAACGATGGTCATCAAGTTAGACCATGTCAAGTCCATGTCTTGGTCTGATTATTCTAACAATTTGCCCTCATAAACAAGGAGACTTTGCATATGTATTCCGTTGTAACGGTCCGCGATATAGTAAGAATCCCACCGAGTGAGTTTGGTGAGCCCATCGAACAAGCAGCTCTCGCTCACTTGAGAAAGGGCAGTGAGAATGTGCTGGACAGAAACATAGGTCTCATGATAGCAGTCATTGGCATAGATGATATCGGGCAGGGCCGCCTGATTCCTGGGGATGGCGCCACATATCATCAGGTGACCTACCGCGTCCTCGTATTCAAACCAATCCGTGGTGAGGTGATCGAGGGAAATGTCGTGGAACTAATGGACTTTGGTGCATTTATCAGAATGGGTCCACTAGACGGTCTATGCCATGTCAGTCAGATATGTGATGACTTTATCACACAAGACCCAAAGGGCAACTCTCTGATGGGCAAGGAAACCGGCCGTACTCTCTCCGAGGGCGACTATGTGAGAGCACGCGTCACTTCTATCAGTTTTGAGTCAGGAAACAGGTCCGGAAAACTCGGGCTTACGATGAGACAACCCTTCCTTGGAAAAATTGGTCCTGACGTGTCTTGGGTGGAAGAAGACGTCAAGATTGCACGTGGAGAGATAAAACGCGAGAAGAGTAAGAAGTAAGGAGTGAGACCACTTGGTAAAACTAAAGGCATGCAGACAGTGCCATTTCTTGACAACTGAGAGCCAGTGCCCCAACTGTAAGAGCACTAATCTGTCAAGCTCGTACACTGGAATCGTTGTGATCCTGCCAGGGCGAGACCCTCATGAAGACCCAAGGAAGACCTCCTACATTGCTGACAGGCTGAATATAGACAAACCAGGAAAATACGCCCTCAAAGTGAGATAGTCTTGTGCTACTTCTCATTGACCTCCATAATTACATGCATCAGTCTGTAGTGAAACATTTATTAAAAGTTCAAAACTCGTTGGCAGGCTGATTATATAGCCTACGACTCCCAAGAGTGATTCCAATGAAGTTTGAAGTGATTAATGAACGGGACAACAGACCCCTGTTTCGAAAAGAGATCAGTTTTAGGATAGACCATCAGGGTGCTACCACACCCAGCAGAGCTGATATTCTTGGTAGGATTGTTGCAGAATATGATGCAGATGTATCAAGAGTGGTCATTAGGAAACTCGAAACAAAGTTTGGTATTGGTATCACTGAGGGGACTGCAAGGATATACGACACTCCCGAACACATGAAGAGAGTCGAGTTACCTCACATTATCAAGAAACACGAGTCAAAGAAGAAGGAAGGAGAATAAATGACACAGACGCACAAGGCTTACAAAGTCGACAAGAACGGCAAAGTCTCCACAGTAAAGAGGCAGTGTCCACGATGTGAGAAAGGCACATTCATGGCCGAGCATTTTGACAGGTTCTCTTGCGGTCGATGCGGTTACACAGAGTTCAAACGAAAGGGGAAGAAATAAGCAACCTCTACTAATGATCACTCTGCAACTATTGCCATGACCCATCTCACAAAGAGAAGAACTCCCATTATTGCTGTAAGGGACATGTCCACCAATATTATGCCTGCAACCCAGATCTCTACATTTATTGCCAGTATCAGTGTAAATGGAAAGGTCACTATGAACGACAGGGTGGCCACTGTGAGTGATATCTGCTCACTGGACACCATGGCATAGACTAGGCTGAGTATCCAGATGGAGTATATCACCACCAACAAGGCGAGTTCAGATATCATGATACTTCCTTCAAATGCTCTTCTTCCATACCTTGAATTCTTGACGACCTTATATCTTCATCATTTGACATCAGTATGGTGGTGCTAATGTTATTCCCACTTCTTCAATCTCCTCCTCAACAGTTCGCAGAACTCCTCGCTCAGTACTTTGCAGAGATCTGGAACTTTCTCATCTTCATCGGAAGAGTGAGCGGTGTGATCATAGTCCTCGTCGGCGCCATTCTCTGGTTCACTGAAACCAACACGAGCAGGGGGAAGAGTTTCGTGTTCAGCGGCATTCTACTCTCCATTGTGATCCAGTACTTTGTGATGTTTCCCCCAAGCTTCTCGCTTGGCTGATCTGACCTTTAGACCGTTCATTGTAAATTGGACAATCTTGAATATTAGAGTCCTGTCCTTCCAGGAACAGCACTAGACAAATTTCAAACTCACTCACCGTGTGTGACCATCTTCTCACAAGTACCAAACAGTAAACTTCAGTTATTGAAGACCGATTACTCGGAGCACATCAGTCAATATATGATGGCTCAACCGAAGAATTCGACGATATGCATCGCTGCTTTTAAGACCCAAGAGAAAAAGATCCCACCCCACCATGTAGTAATTCGAATATTGTGCCGCCAATCGCTCATGACCAATCTCTTTGAGCTCTCTGACGACTCTTGTCCTGAATTTTACTGTTCCAACTCCACACCTCAAAAGGATCTGATTTAAACTGAGTGAGCAGACGAACTGGTGCAGGTGGCACATGCCATGTAAGCCGTCTGATAAGACTCCAGAAGTCGAGACCTGAACGATCAATCATGCTTAGAGGAATATCCTGCAGAATTAGAATGACTTCCTCTAACCTCTGACGGTCTATGGCACGAACTCTCTCAACAGGAGGGAGATAGTTGAACTTTGGAGAGCCGAACATGACAGTGATGTCTTGCAACCGTGGCGGCACATACCACTCTTCTCTCCACATTGTATTGAAAAGGACAATCTATGTTCGTGGAAAGTGGAGAGGATCTGGCTCAAGCTCATAGAATCGCCGCTCATGCTCAGTAATGATATTCATCGAGAACTCAAAGGCATTGTCTGCATCTGCAAAAACCCTCTTTCATCTATCAGGCCAATGTGAAGGTCAACATCACTCAGAATTGGCACATAGTCAATCGGCGAGTCTCACCTCTTCACAGCAGAACCTTTTGCATACACATAATCAAGCTTCTCACCGAGGAACTTCCGAAGGGTTTCAGACCATGCCTGAATACACATCCGCACATCGTGCCGTGCAGCCTTGTGAAGTGTGGCGAAGTCAACCATGCGTCATAGACCTCGTTGGTTCAAGATCACTCTATCGCTTTTTTGGATTAATGCGAAAAATGAATACACTGAAACTGGCCTATGAATCGAAAGCAAACAGTAAGCCTTGGTGTTTGGCGCTCCAACTGTAATCAGCATTACTGATGTTTACTGTTGTCGCAGATATTTTTGAGAACGGATTTCTGATGATTGAAGCATAATTAATTATGATTGACATGCTAGAACAAATCCTCGGCCAACAGTAAAGCATAACTCAAGATATGACATAAGGTCAGCGATGCATATGTCAGCAGACAAGACTCCAGATAGAGAGGTTGTGAGATTACGAGAGCACTGGGACGAAGTGGTGAGATTTGTCGTCACAATCATAAAGGATGGAAATTGTCGAGCCAACCACAAGGTGGGGGAGAGGTTTGAGTTCTCATGGAGGACTCCAGAAGGGATCTGCTCCGAGAGCTTTGTTGGAATGTATCCTATCATCCACTCCCTACGTGTGTTTGGTGACATGCGGGAGTTGGGAAGCCCGAAACGCAACATGCGGATCTACAAGTGTCCATCTCGGGAGGTACACTTTCAAATAGAGGCTGTCTACTGCTGCAATCTATGTGGTTCAAGTTTGGATGTCAGAAACGGTGAGATTGAGTCCGAGATCCTATACTGCAAGAAGCCCGAGTTCCCGTTGAGAGTCTGTAAAGACTGCTATGAAAAACATCATGATACTATCTTTGTCTGGTAGTGATTACACAGCCCTCTCTGTCTGGTAGTCTGCCAATTACATACATTCTGCATAATGAATTGGCTACCAAGCGGTGCAGTTGTCCATAGTCAAATTTGGCCTACAAGATGATCTCGAAGAGCTTCAGGCACGCATATACCTCGAAACTGTCAGATTGACCAAGAAGGAACTTCTTGAACTGATATTCAAGATTGATCTGGAGCATTACGAGCTGAATGACGAATATGAATGATGAGTGAATGACCTGTTCTGACCGATATTATTATATGTATCGTCATTCATATTAATCATCATTCATATGAGGTTTTATCATGGAACAGATTGAAGCCGCCATCAGTTCCAAACCCAAAAGGTGTGTGTGTTCGAGTGCGACAGAACACATTACAAAATTAAGGGAACTGTCAAGACTCAAAGATATAGAGGGGGTAGAGAAGATTCTAAGAATGGTGTCTGATACAAAGAGAGTCCGAATCTTGAAACTCCTACTGGGTACTAGTCCCTTGTGTGTATGCGAGATCTCAATGGCACTTGAGATGGATCAGACACTCACATCACATCACTTGAGTGTCTTGAGAACCAATGGTCTAGTCACTGCTGAGAGGAAAAGTAGATGGGCCCACTATGAACTTGTTGACAGGAAAAAGGTCAATGATTTGATATCTGCAATAGAACAGCTCAGTGTTTCTGTATCTGGAAAAGAGGATGTATTATAATCATGGATTATGCAGTTTCAGTCAGGAACGTCACAAAACTGTTTCATGGTACAAGAGAGATAATAGCAGTAGACAATGTATCATTTGATGTTGAGAACGGATCAATAGTAGGTCTCCTTGGAGCGAATGGTGCTGGTAAAACAACACTTATTCGCATGATGACAACACTTCTCAGTCCAACCTCGGGACAAATTACTGTGGCAGGATATGAAATTGGGAGGGAACCACAGAAAATACGAGAGGTTATTGGATATGCTGGCCAAGATACCGAGCGCTCTCTATACTACAGGTTGAGTCCACGTGAGAATGCAAAATATTTTGGATGGTTGAGAGGACTTAAAGCTGACACATCAGTCAGAAGACTTGATGATTTTGCGCATCAGATTGGGATGGAAGATCGACTTGACCAACACTTCATTACACTCTCAGGGGGCGAGAAACAAGCCTTTGTGGTTCTTAGAGCACTTTTGCATTATCCTAAGATTGCCTTTTTAGATGAACCTAGTAAGAGCTTGGATGTCCTAATAGCTAGAAGAGTCAGACATCTGATTAAGGAATATGTACATGAACACAATGCAACCATGGTTATCACATCACATAATCTGAAGGAACTCGAGGATATTTGTGACAAACTAGTCTTCATCAATCGAGGAAAGAAGGTATTTGAAGGAACTCCCCAAGAACTCAAACAAAAAGGAATGAGACTTGAAAGCGTTGTAGTACGCGGTGGCCCTTTTGATGATATTATAATAACTGAGTTTTCCTCAATAGGTAATATAACAGTGGTCAATAAGAATACTGAGATTAGAATCCAATCTGATAGTCCATATTCAGCCATTCGACAAGTCGTAGACATCCTTGAGAAAAATGGTGTGAATGCTTTTGTTTCAATGGTTGAACCATCATTAGAGGATGCTTTTGCTAAAATTGCGGGGGATGCCTAATGCAGGTTTCGGGACTTAAAGTTGCATATGCTGTAGCATGGCGACGAGTTCGCCACATGACAAAGTATAGATTGAACTTTATAGGTAGTGTGATCTCACAGGTTCTCTCTCTTGCCTTTTATCTGGTCTTTCTTGCAGTCATTGACGTATCAACAGTTAATCAAGCAGTGGGTACAACAAACGTCGCCGCATTTATGTTCCTTGGAATAGCCTTTGTACCGTTCATCAATGTCGGGCTCTGGGAGTCTTCTATAACCTTGGCGAGTGACATGGAACTTGGTAAACTGGAATACTCGTTTACTTGCCCAATCTCAAAGTATTGGTTCATTGTCGGAAATGCGCTGGGAGTAGCAGCGACAAACATGATCTTCTTCATTCCAATGTTTGCATTTGCTTTGATGTTTGTAGGACTGGGATTCTCCAGTCTTAACTTGATACTTGGTCTCGCAGCAATTTTTCTCTCAATTCTTGTACTGGTTCAAATGGGAGCCATTTTCAGTTCGCTTGTGCTGAAGTATCGAAAGGTATCATCACTATTTGGCGTGCTATCTATCACATTTCAGTTTCTGGGGGGGACTTATGTGCCTGTTCAGACATTTCCGCCCATTCTAATGTATATCGCTCTTGCGCTACCTAATGTATTTGGCATAGACCTATTGCGAGTTCATGTGTTGGGAACAACTCCAATCCTTATGGAGTTCGGAAGTTCTATGCCATTTGCCTTGACATTGGAGTGGATTGTTCTGATAATAGAACTCTTTGTATTCTTCTTTCTTGCAAAGGTCGCAATAAGATACGGGGAGAGAAAGGGAATGGAAACAGGTTTTTACTATCTATGAACTGAGGTTTACACTCCATTATTAATGGCCAGTTGACTAAAGCCTACTTTTTACACATAAAAACTCTAGATTGATGCTTTCTTGTCCGATATGGCTTAAGTCTCTCAAGAAGATCATCATGTGTCTTGCTTGACGACCACACTCTTAGAAGATCAAGGCTCTCAAATTCCAGTAATAGATGATATTCATTTGAGCTGTCAATTGGAGTCAGTTGTCGGATTGAAACAAAGCCGTCAATGTTTGCCAGTGCTCTCCCCACATCGGTAATCCAATCGGCAAACATCTGTTTTGCACTAGGTGTCAGAAAGTGCTCAATCCATACTATAATCATCAGAAATCCTACTCGTCCTAAGTTTATAGATTGGCCTCAGAACGAATTTATAAGCATACATACATATACACATACACATGGGAAACAAGACAATATCCGTTTCTGATGAGGCCTATGCCAGACTAAAAGCAATGAAAAAACCCGGTGAGAGCTTCAGCGATGTCATCAACCGACTCACATCAAGAAAGAGATTGAGCGAGCTTGCAAGAGTCTTGAGTGATGAGGATGGAGAGATTCTTGAAACCACAATTGCAGCTCTGCGTTCAAGAAGCAGGAAACGGATAAGTAGACTGATAGGGGAGTTGGGAAATAATGATACTGGACACATCATTCATAATTGACCTGCTTCAGGGAAGAGTGCCAACAGTGTCCAAGATTAAGAAGATGGAGGCTGAATCCATTGCGACCAGTATCTCCACGCCATCCATCTTCAAGCTGTTTGTGGGAATAAGTCTGACAAAGAAACCAATATCTGAAAAGAACAGAATCATGGAAATCTTGAAGTCATGGGGAATAATGGACCTTGATGCAGAATCCGCAGCACTAGCTGGGAAGATATATGGCGAACTGATTAAGAATGGTGAAATAATAGATCCAGAAGGCTCAATGATTGCAGGAATTGTAATCAGCAATAATGAACCGATTCTCACGAAGAATGTAAAACACTTTCAAAGAATCCCTGGCCTTAATATTGAGGAGTATTAAGTGTCTGATTTGACACTCACCCAGTGGGTTGCGCGCAAGTTTCAAAATCCCGATTGATGTCTGGCTGAATTGTTGAGAAATCAAAGCCTTCATAATAGCGATAATCCATGAAGAAAAACTTTCTGCGAGCAGTCCCATCTTTAAGCAGGAGAACATCAGTTATTCGCTCGTATCTGTGCTGTCTTGGCGCGACAGATGTGAATTGTCTATCCGCACTCTGCAACGCCACTACAGAATTGATTACTATTTTTCCAGTTGTAGTAAACGTGTCCCCAACAGTACGCCCATGCATTCATGTTTGTATACTTCTATGGCATAGCCGAGAATTTGAGTGAATGCACGTGCACGGACTAATACTGTATCAATCATTATTGTGATTCCCACCTACAATTATACTCTCAAATACGCGCCTTGAGATCAATGCATTACGCCCACAATCTCCGAGTGATAATATCTATCCATTTCATATATTGCATTGATGAACCACGACATTCAAAGGCCAATTGCCTGTAATCTGGGAGTCTATTATGTTCATTCATTAGCTCTCCATTTTCTCAAGTATATTATCAATGAGATGATACCCACTGTCAAAATTGCACTGCCAACTACAAACATGATTGGGTCCAAACTCCTCTCAACTGGCTCGAGTTCAGAGAGTATCTGAATCAGTTCCCCGTCCAGCGACACAAAGATGTCAGTCATAGATGGAAACATCTCAACATCCCATTTGTCTTCATTGGGGTTGGCCACTAAGCGAGCAATATTAGTTGTGGTGATGATCTCCCAGTGTGTATCATAAAGCATCTCGGAGGCGTTACTATTTGACCAATGTGTCACATGTGGGTTCTCCTCAATGGACAGGATGGAATGATTGGTGTAGGCATATGACCATAGATATGCTCTGAGAGGAGATCTCGCCTCCTGACTCCTGTCCCAAGCAATCATCTCCAAGTTCAATGTATCATTGGCACTCATGGCTGTAGAGAGTGCAGTTCTCAGAGATAAGATGTATTCTCCCCCAGCTATCACATATATATTGTCAACTGATTCTATGTGAGTGTAATTGAACGTGCACTCTATTATCATCTCCACAAAGAAGGTTTCATTCATCCCGACTATAATCACATAATCATTCCACGGAGTCCGAGTGATGAAGAGGAGTTCTCTCTCATATTGCTCCAGTAGACCGACCACAGTCCCGTTATCCAAAAGACCCGAATAATACGAGTTCTGGTTGATCGTCTGCCACACATCATCACCAAGAAAGAGAACCATTTCATCATCTACAATCATTGTGACATTATTGGTCTGTGATGAGCAAGTATACCTGAAACTGGCCCCATCAATTGAAGTATTTACTTGTAATCCACTGTAACTTATTTGACACTGAACAAGTAGAAGAACTGTCAATACAAACAACACATACTTAGAAACTCTCATCTCTTATCATCTTACACCAGTTTGAACCATTAGATTCTGATGTAATAAAGATGTTTGATGTTATCATAATTGTCAGGATTGACATAATGAAAAACGATGTAGTGTTTCAAAATACGATAAAACATGAATATGCTTGGGATTGAGCAACTCAGGGCCCGAAAATGACACAATCCGAGTTTATTGCCATTCTATTCTTTTGTCTCATGTCTTAGCCATCGTCTTGACCATTCTCCCATACTCTCTCTCGATCTTCCTTCTGTAGTAGTTCGAAGCTATCATAAGCCTTGGTCGACTTCTGCAAAAATAATAGGGTGGCTCAGCAGGGCACGAGGGTAAATCCCTTATCTACACCCACCCCGTCAGTCTACACTTCTTGCCTTTTAGGCAACGTAGGAGGTGATCCATCCGCAGCTTCCGCTACGGATACCTTGTTTTCCGTCGTGTCAGGGAGTCTGACACGATTACGACTTCTCCCTACTTGCCGGCCCAAGATTCGTCATCGCCCAATGGACGACGCCTCACCCCAGACCAGCTCGCATGGAGCGACGGGCGGTGTGTGCAAGAAGCAGGGACAGATTCTCCGCGCGATAGTGACACGCGGATACTTTCCCCAACATCAGGGAGTCTGATGTTGATAGGGATTCCAGGTTCACGCGGGTGGGTTCCAACCCGCGATCCCAACTACGACCGGGTTTCGCGATTGACTTCACCTCTCGGTGTTGTAGCGCATTGTCCCGGCCATTGTAGCACGCGTGTGGCCCCGCCCATATCGCGGCATACTGACCTACCGTGGCCCCCACCTTCCTCCGACTTCTCGCCGGCGGTCCCCCTAGTGTGCCCCGACAGGGCCGAAGCCCCCGGCTGGCAACTAGGTGGCAGGGATCTCATTCGTTGCAGCACTTAAGCTGATACCTCACGGCACGAATTTACGATGGCCATGCACCAGCTCTCAGCTCGTC
>JAJRWI010000043.1 GCA_024276825.1 archaeon | reverse complement strand
TGCAGATCAAGGGATATACTGATTGAGAGCATTGAATTTGCTGACTACAAGTTACTTCTCGAAATCCTCGTAAAGAACAGAAACCTTCGTGTGGCTGAGATACCAATAACCTTTCGTGATCGTACTCGTGGGAAGAGCAAGTTGGATGAGGTCACAATCCTCCTCTTTCTTGGTCTGGTGGCTCGCCTGTTCATCTCGAAATTCTAATTAGGGCTAGCATCTTGACAAAGACTACTCTAGAATGAGATGACACCAACCTGAATTAAAACCCGGTGATGCATGTTGGAGAATGAGCACGAAAAAACATCTCGTGGACCAAGTCTGCATTTTCATTTGAGTGCCACTAATCTTCAAAGACTCGTCGCACTGTTCATAATGATCAACCTTATCGCGGCCTTTGCGTTTCACTTCATTGCCAGTGAGATGTACCCCTTCTTCATGGTCTTCTTTCTCTGGTCTGCTCTCTACATAATCCTTCTAGCCATATGCATCCGATTGGTCCAAAACACTGGTTCTGTGCATTATTCATTTATTCTCCTCTTACTTGTCACACTGATTCCAAGAGTATTCGTATTGCTCTCTGATGCCATGATCTCACTCGACACTTTGTGGTATCTTGACTTTGGCAAGTTCATGCTCCGCGGCGATATGCCCTACGCAGACTTCTATTTCCCTTACCCACCTTTCTTTGCATACTTCATTCTGTTCATATCGTTAATAGCCCCCTATTCCATCAGCTTCAAGATTCTCTCAATATTCTTTGATATTCTGATTGTCTTTGTGCTAAGCCGCATTGTGCGGAATATGAGCGATAGACCCGAACTCTCAATCCTTCCAATCGCCTATGCCCTGTTTCCTCTGACCATTATCGAGTCTGCATTGAATGGACACTTCGAACCTGTTGCTAACCTTCTGTTCATCCTTGCAATCTGGCTGCTCTTTAAGAATGACTACACAAAGAGTAGTGTCCTTCTTGGCCTTAGTGCAGCCACCAAAGTATATGCTGGACTCGTGATGCCATTTGTCATCTTTCTTATCCCCGAATGGAAACAGCGAGCCCGATATTTCATTATCGTGATTGCAACATTTGTTCTGACATTTATTCCATTCTCAATACCTGTATGGTTGCGTGGTGATCTTTTATTTCCTGGAACTGCAATGCCCGGCTTTCATTCAAATGGGTTCTTTGATAGCATGTTTGGCTACCTTACAAGACTGGACCCATTTCGAAGGTCTGCTGTGATGTCAATAGGAATCCTGCTACTTGTGGCAATCACAATCTTTCTGTATCGACGGACCAAATCCAACCGTCCATCAACTAGACCAATCACATATGATATCCTTGTAGTTGCATTGGCAATTCTATTCATCGTGATGGCATTCACTGCTGCAGCCTATCCATTCACAAGGGCTGCCTTCAATGTCTACTGGCGATACCCTAGCGATGTTGCCATTGTACGTGGCATCACTACAATCTCTGCCAGCATGCTCATTCTTGTTATAGTGATGAAGCGGTGGAGACTCAGGGCGAACCGAAAGGTCCTCTCGACTCACAAGACACTGCTGTTCTCAACTGGCATTCTCCTATTGATGACAGTGTCCAGAAATGTCTTCTACGGCTGGTATCTACTCTGGGCGATTCCAACACTGTTCTTCATGCGTGATCGACGCATATTGTTCACAATCCTTGTCTGCATGCTTCTGCTCTATCCGAGTTACACCCATGACAACTTTACAAATCTGGGTTACTCTGAAGAAAAGACTTGGAGGGAAGACTTTGTTGGTGTTGAATCCTGGGACATGCAAGTGATTCTCCCCAGCTCTGGAATTGCACCAGATGAGATCAACGCCACCTTGAGTTCGAATCACGGGATTGGCGAGTTCTACGTGGATGCAAGCAGAGTGAGTAATGCTACAGCATTGAAACAGGTGATGATCATCTGGTCGCGTGATGCGCAGTTTCCAGTGACATCGCGGACCGAGTTCGTTGATTACGTGTCAGCAAGCTGGGATCCCACATTTGGCCGGTTGGGCGAGTTCGCAGTCCTCTTTGAGGGCCTAAATGCAACAGGGCATCAGGTCACTGGGACTCTTAATTGGCCCTCTTGGTCCCCCTCAAATCTGACCTATGTGTTGTGGAGATATGCATTCTCCAAACTTCCCTCTAGAAATCGAACCGTTGAAGTGACAAAGATATTTGTCATTGCAAGCTCACTCACCCCGAATGAGATGATCTTCTATGTGGACATCATGTACACCACCGAGTATTATGTCATAACTCCTGCATCGATTCCTTCAATTCTTCTGCTTGCAATACCCAATATGGCGGCTTTAATCATATTTCACCGGGCACTGGGCCGAGATGATGATCACACTTTGTTATGATTCCTAATTGCTGATTCCCAAATACAACTTGACTCTGCCCTGAATATCGGGAATTACGTTGTTTGGGTCAATGACCACTTTCTCATCCAGGTCGCTCTCCCTCAGTTGCTCGATGATCACATCATGCCCCGCACCAATCACAACGACCTCACAGATGTTCAACAGGTCGTCAAGAGACTCCGCTCTTCTTGCCCCAAAATCCCGGTCGACATAGGGGTCATACACAACCACATCAATGCCTGCATCAATGAGAAGCCTGATTAACTCAACCGATGGACTGTTACGCGTGTCTGAGATGTTTGGCTTAAAGCTCAACCCCAGCACACCTACTACACGCTTCAGCGACAGTATCTCATGATTAATCTGACGAATGCGATCAAAGACATGTGCTGGCATGCTGTCATTAATCTCCCTTGCGGCTGGTATCACTCTTGGTTCGAACGAACCATCTCTGACCGATTCCACTAGGAGCCACCCATCCTTTGGCAGACAATACCCTCCAACGCCTATTCCGGGTTGTAGAATCTTGACTCTCGGATGCAAGTTCGCCAGTTTAATGACCTCATTGACATCAATTCCAACTACAGAACAGATCCTTGCAAGTTCATTGGCATAGGCCACATTGACATCGCGATATGCATTCTCTGCAAGCTTGGCCGCCTCCGCAATTCTAGCAGTTGTGGGATGTACATTGTTCGGTTCAAACACGCTGGATAAGAATGCAGTTGCAAGTTCGGTCGATCTTTCCGAAACCCCCCCGACTAATCGGTGATTGGTCCCCAACTCGTCCAAGACCTTTCCAGGGAGCACTCTCTCAGGGCTGTGTGCAAACCAATAGTCTTTGTCAAGCTTTAACCCTCCCTTCTCACCAAACAACTCCGCAAGTCGTTCTGTCGTTCCGACAGGAACTGTACTCTCAACAAGAATTAGGGCCCCCTTTCGAAGGGTCTCACTGAGTTTGGTGACTGAGTCTTCCAGATAGCGAGTGACAACTCTCTTGTTCTTGTCAATTGGACTTGGCAGGCAAAGAACATAGACCTCAGCACTCTCAACCTCTGAATATGATGTTTCTAGATTGATCTTGCTGAGATAATTTTCCGCAAGCTCGACCAGTCCCCTCTCTCTTGCGCGAATAATGCCCTCTCTCAGCTCGTCAATTATCACCTCATTAGTGTCGAGACCGTGTACAATCAGACCCCTGCTCGCATAGTATAACGCAGTTGGAAGGCCAATATAGCCAAGACCAACAACACACACATTCGCAGACTTCTGGTTGATCTTCTTCAGGAGGTCTGAGTATCTGCTCATCAGTCACTCACCTTTCTTCTCATATTTTTCCCATATTATCAACTTAATCATTGTCATAGTTGAAGAGTCTTGTAGTAATTGGCAATCGTCCTCTCTGCGGCGAGTCCCCATGACTCTTTAGATGCATAGGCAGACTGCATCTCTCCTATCTGATCCCTCGCCTCTGTGTCTTCCAATAAGTTGATGATGACACGTGCCAAATCGGAAGAGTCCCCATCTCTGAAGAGCGTGATGTTACCGTCAAGTGTTTCTGGCATGTGAAGCCCCACATTTGATGCAATAATGGGAACACCGAGACCTGCAAAATTATGAATCGGTCCACTCGCACCCACACTCTCTGTGTATGGCATCAGAACAAGAGTAGCAGCTGAAAAATACAAAGGGACATCCTCATCTGGAATGTAGCGGGTGTCGAACCTGACATGATCTTCAAGGCCCAATTCCTTGACACGCTCTTTTATCTCAACGAGATACTCCTTGCTGTCTGAGTCCTTTGCCTGGCCTGCAACCAGAAGGAGCACGTTCGAAACTCTACTAGATACCTGCTGCATGGCATTGATTGCCACATCGAGCCCTTTGCCGCGACGGATAAAACCAAACATGAGCAGTACATGCTCGTGCTGAATATCCAGTCTGTTCTTGGCAACCTCACTCTCTAGCTTACTCTGAACATTATCAAAAGCATGTGGAATCTCCAAGACCTTCCTAGGGCTAATCCGATATTGCCTGATGAACTCTCTCTTCAGTCTAGAGTCCATTCTTACAGTGGATAGCTGAATCGATGTTGTTCCCCAGTCGAGCAGTCGCATGTAGAGCCTGAAGAAGGTGGGTGCAAGGAAGGCAAGTCTTCTCAACTTTTTGTATTGCTGAACTCTCTGCTGAACCTGCTCTGGCATCCATGTGCTGTGTAGTGTGACCGTTGTTCTTATACCAACAGTCCTCAACAGAATCAGAAGAATCAACATGATCTCCCCAAATAGACCTCCAAACAATCTGCCATATGGCCCGAACTGCACATGAACAAGATGTGGTCGAAGTCTTCTGATGAGCCCGAGAAGCCTTATTGGATACAGTGGACTGGTATGATTCCATACCCGATGTGTCTCAATCTCTCTTCCGTTTACTCCGAGGGAATCTGCCTCGGTTCCAGTCACCGCAATGATGTCCAGCCATTTTCTACTGGCAAGTCTAGTGATCAGTTCTGTGGTGTACTTCGCCTCTCCAAATCTCTCTGGCGGCAATGGGGATATCATCACAACTCTCAGCATTTTGTTCGCACTATCTATTAATGGCCTCTTCAAAATACTTTCCTTCATCATCGGTAGGTTGATTTACCTGACTCGCCTCTCAAAGGCAATATGTCCGAGACCGCAACCAAGGCAGCAAGGGGCACATCACTACTTCTGACTCAGTCTGCCGTGTCCGGAGTGCTTCGTGTCCTAAACATCTCTATTCTGACTCGGTTACTGCTTCAGTCGGACATGGGAGTCATCGGGTTTCTCGGCATCATCTATGGGTACATGCAGTTCCTTGGCACCCTCGGACTGAACTATGCATCACCCCTGGTTATCCCCGAGTCTGAGAAAGAGGGTGCACTCGGAAAGATCAGAGCATTCCTCCACAGGTCAGTGGTTGTGATTGCAGTCTCATCATCAGTCATGGCGCTACTTGTGCTATTGCTATCGCCAATGTTGTTTGGCCCATTTGGCGTGTCAGATGATCTCATCAGGCTCGTGTTGATAATCGCCCCCTTCTCGGCCCTGGAAGTGTTTCTGGACTCGTTTCTGCTGGGTCGATACTCTGTGCGGAAACTTGCGGCTGGTAGAGTCCTCTTCGATATCAGCAGGGTTGGCGGGACTGTGCTGTTTGTAGTGCTGGGTTTCGAGGTGGCTGGCGTGATGTATGGCTGGCTGCTGGGCGAG
>JAJRWI010000042.1 GCA_024276825.1 archaeon | reverse complement strand
CGTGTCTCCAATAGAATAGCCCGCAGTCAGCAACTTGCTCGGGTAGTACATGTCATAGCGATGCTCCCACCACCTCTTTGCAGGGCCCTCTCCAAAGTCCTTTCCACCACAAGAGAAGCAAATCTCCAAAGACCGCTCCTCTTGATATTTGACAGAATCTTTGTCTCCATCAAACACCAATAATAGCATACAATGCCCCTCTTCAACATCAAAGTATTGACCAATGTGCATTGCTGTGTCTTCGGGGTCATATAGTCTGACCACTGCTGGCGTTATCCCTCTTCTGAATATCAGTCTGATCGCCTCAAGTCCGTTGTGAACATCGGGGAATGACACACTCCTGAAGTGTCTCTCTTCAGGCATCTGAAACAGTCGCAATGTTGCTTCGGTGATGACTCCCAGAGTGCCCTCCGAACCTATGAACAGTTGGCGCAGGTCTGGCCCTACTGAATGTCTTGGAATGGCCTTCAAGTCTATGATTGAGCCGTCTGGAATGACAACCTGCAGACCAAGAGTCATGTCCTCTATCTTTCCGTAGAGCGATGACATTGAGCCTCCTGACCGCGTTGCAATGAACCCACCGACATTAGATGCCCTCAAGGAAGTTGGTGTATGTCCTGTCGTATACCCGAATCTATTCACATACTCTTCAAGATCAATGCCCACCACACCCGCCTGCACCCTTACCAACATAGACTCATGGTCAATCCAGAGTATCTTGTCCATCCTCTTGAGATCAAGTTGAATGCCCCCATAGATTGGCAAGGTTCCGCCACAGGTCCCTGCACCACCGCCTACTGGTGTGACGGGGATACAGTACTCGTTAGCGATCTTAAGCACGTCTGAAACTTCTTCGGCTGATGCTGGAAACACGACAAAATCTGCAAGTGGGAGGATCTCTCCCGCGCGTATCTTTGCCTGACTCAATGGCCAAGCATCATGAGCATTTAGAATGGCATCGGTCTCCTGTACAGTGATGTTATCAGGGCCAACAACATTTGCAACTTTCTCTGCTATCTCTTGTTTTCTCTTGGAATCCATTACTATCTCTCTCCCCTTGCGATTTGCTGTGCAATGAAGACTGTGAAGTCATCGACATCAACCACAACATTGCTTCTGAAGAGCTCATTCTCCAGTTGGGTTGTGCAGAGGGGACATGGGGTGACGACCCGTTCAGCCCCTGTCCTTTCTATCGCTTTCACATTCACTTCGGTGACTCTTGATGCCACATGTGGTGAGTGATATCCAACCATCCCACCACCTCCACAACATGAATCAAAAGCGGACGATGGCTTGATTGACACCCCGGGAATCATGCGTAGGATTATTGATGCATAATACATGATCATCCTGGATGTATGTCGAATCAAATGACATGGATCATGAATCGTGATTGTGCTCTCTGATGTCCCCCTGCCCCTCTCGAAGAGAAGTTTCAGCTTTGCCTCATCGACCTCTTCCATCAAATACTCGATAATATGATATACCTTTACATTAACACCCGAGTTTTCTATTATCTCGCTAAGGCTTGATGTGCATCCAGCACAGGTCGTGACTATTTTTTTCGCACCTGTTTCTTTGATCTTACTGATGAGTTTCTTCTCTAGATCTCTCGCTAGTTCTTTTGCCCCTGATAATCTGGCTGGCAGCCCGCAACAGCTCATCTCACTCAGAAGGCAATAATCCACCTCCAAGCGGACTAGAATGTATTTGGCTGCTTCTCTAACCTCTTGAGCGCGTTCCTCAGCTTGGCATCCAGGATAAAATAGGACCTCTGCCTTGACTCCCTTGCGATCTTTAACGAAGGGGATGCCAAGTTGCTCTATGCGCACATCACGACTCTCATTCTTGTCTTCGATGTCTTCCCAAGGCTCAAAAGCAAGGGAGTGTTTCTCTAATCTATTCTGAACTTCAAGCAATTGCTTTGGAATAAGCTCTGGCCTTTGCTTATAGATGACCCAGCGGAGCAGATTCACTATCATGGGAATGTCAACGTCATGAGGGCAGTTCTCACGACATGTCCCGCATCCTGTACAAAGAAATATCATGTTTGCAGATGTCCAGAACTCAGGAGTTGATCTACTCAGTTCGATTGCTATGCTTCTAGGTCCACTAAAGGTGTCCATGCCCACTGCGGCAACGACTGGGCATAGATTAATGCAGGATCCACAATTCATGCACTTCTCAATGGACCTGACAATATCAATCTCTTCGTGATCCAATGGGACAATTGCTTCCTTTCTAAGGGTATTCATTACAAACTCATAGGCTTCTTCTTCACTCATTCAGATGTCACTCCTGATATTCCTGATCACTTTTTCTCCTGCAACATAACCAGTGGTCAATGCAACCCCCAGTCCACTCTTCTCTGAAGAAAAGTCATAGCCTGCAATTATGGCTCCTGCGGCGAACAGGTTTTCCGCCTTGGCCCTGCCATTATAATCAACTGGCCTTAAGTTTTCATCGACAGGCACTCCAAACTGAAATATATCATGCCCCCTATTTGTGAATGGTATGGGTCTGGTATGTCTTCTTGGATACTCCTCGCTTGCATCATAGAATTCTCCAGTGACGGTCACTAAACCAAACAGTGGTTCCCTGACACCCTTTTGGGATCCCAGTAATCCCTCTGATATGAACTTGCCAGTCGCCAGAACGGCGGCCTTAGGCCTGATACTGATCTTCCTCTTGGGCCCACTTGCCTTTACTTCGACTAGCGTTTCACCTTTGAAGACTCCTGAAACCGCTTTATGACCAAGTATTAGAGTGCCTCCGCTTGCCTGAAAGATCCTGTCCAAAGCCATCTGCAGCCTGAGCCCTGGCACTGATGGTGGAAATGCCAAGGTCTCAAATACTGTTGCCTGAGTTTCCTTGCTTAGATGTTTTGCGTTGTCAATGGCTCTCTCAATTCCCAATACCGCAGGAAGTACAACATGAGTTGCACCAGTTCTCTTCACCTCATTCTTCAAAATACTCGTTATTTTTTCCAACCCCTCCTCTGTGTCAAGAAAGCGGGCAATCTCAATTGATGCAATATTGTGATGTCGTCCATGAGGCGAAAGGTCGATCATCTCATTCAAAACAATTCTTGGAGCCATATCGATGTCCATCCTGTACTGTAGGAATGTGTTTGCGGTAATTGCAGCATTAAAGTCCGAATGCCCTCTTATGCCCACGAAAAGTGGTCTGCTATCGTTATCGTACAGACCCGGGTGGACCATACTCCCTTGAACAAAGCATGTGGGCTTAGTTGTCCCTATCTGAGTCAATTGCATGAGGTTTCTACTGAGATCCCCCTCGATGGCTGCTATACTCCTCGCTAGTTGCTTTTTCAACCAGTTGGTTGCATCCTTAATGTACTTGATGCTTTTCTCGGGTACAATGCCCCCTTCATCATAAGCAATTATGCTATAGGGATGCAGTGGATGAACTCTAGTGATTGTTTGAATGGCCTCTATGGGTGATTCAAAGTGAACTGTCGCTCCCCTCATATATCCGCAGATGTCAATGGCCCCTGAGGACATTGCGGTGCTGCCTTGACCTCGCCTGATTAATAGCACATCCAGGCCATCTTGGGCAGCCACTGTTCCAGCTACTAGTCCTGCCATACCCCCACCAATCACAAGAACATCTGGCTCAAGATCCACTCAGAGTCCCTCCTCCCAAGGATTTGGCTCATGGATTGCCTCCCTATCGAGGTTTCCCACGCACGAATATATTGCTTGCACAAGTTCTTCCTGTGCAAGAAGATCTCCTCTAAATGGGGGCCTTTTGCCTTTCCATCGTTCTGACAGAAATCTTGTCATTTCAATTAGGGTTTCTGCAATACCAAGATTCAATTCCTCTGAAAGTATTGCTGCGATCTTGTATGTGCAATTAGTCCCCTGGCAAGGCCCAGTGCCCACTCTCAGCCTTCTTCTCAGGTCGTTGATTGTTCGCGGATATTCATTCCTGATAGAGTACCTGATCTCTGCCTCAATCACTGGCTCACAGACACAGATTGTTGTTCTCCACTCAGGATGATCTCTCACAAGTTCAAGCACATCTCTTGTCTTCGTGCCTCTTCTTGTTCGCATTCTCTCAACCACATGCTGTGAGACCTTATATTCCTTAGCAAGACTGACAACGTCAATGTCACTATCATTACCTGGAAGGGGCCTGATATGGGTTTCACAGGTAGCTTGAATATCAAGTTTCTTACAAATGACATCGGTCACATCCTCAGCCATCCGTCTGCACATCACAAGCTTGCCCCCTGTAAAACTCAAGAGTCCTGAAACCCCCTCATCCGAATGATCGATTATCTTGTAGCCTCGTGTGACCTCCCCCTCTGGAATCTTCCATTCTGCGATAAGAGGTCTCACGCCCTCCATGGTCCTGATTATCCGGGCCTTACGAATTGATGGCACAACCCACTCCATGCTCTTCAATAGATACTCTATCTCATCGTGCGATGTGACAAGTGTGTCCGGGTCCTCCCAAGTGTCAATCGCAGTAGTTCCAAGGAGTACAGTGCTCTCGTGTGGGAACAAGTAGATCATTCGGCCATCAACCGCCTTTGCAATGACCCCCACATTCACAACACGCCTGTCAAGGATGACATGTGCCCCCTTATTCAGCCGAAGTTCAACATTGGTGCCTGCTAGGCCAGCTATCCTCTCAGCCCACGGTCCTGTTGCATTGACGATGATTCTAGTACTAACCTCTTCCTTCTTTCCAGAAACTCTGTCATAGAACACGACACTCTTGACCTCATTGTTTGAGAGCCTGATGTCTACAACCTCACAATATGTCCTGATCTCTGCACCATGGACACTTGCATCTTGCGCTTGCAGAATGCAGAGTCTGAAGGGGTTGATGAAATACTCCTCAAAATATAGACTTGCAATAAGATCTGGATTCAACATTGGTTCTATCTTTAGCGAATCCTCAGGCGTGAGGAACAGCACTGGTGGCACTTGCCTTTTTGCAGCTCGCTTAGAGTATTCCTCAGCAAAGTTTCCTCCCGATGACAAGTCACTCATCCCAAAGATAGGTGTCAAGATTGGGTTCTTCATAATGATGTGCCTGGCTATCTTGTTGAAGTAGACAACCTCCTGAGAACACAAGTCAACTATCTCGGGTTCGTCCATGTATTTCAAGCCTGATGAGATCATCCCTGCGCATGTGCCTACTGTGGCTGAAGCGATGTCATCCCTCTCAATTAAGAGCGTTTTTAGTCCTCTCATTGCACAATCCCTGGCAACTGCTGTGCCTGTGCTACCACCACCAATCACTACAACATCAAACATTGGTTGTCCACTCCTGTAGTTCTTGACTCAAATGCATATCTTCTCTGTAGTCATCTCTGCTTATGAGGTGAGTTCTATCAACTCTCCAATTTCTGCTATCATGAGTTTGTTGTAAATAGTGTATTGTTTCTCATAAACCTCGGCATTCTCGGAAATTGGACCCCTTCGTTCTTCCACATGAAACATGTTACTGATTGCTTCATCAAAACCTCCATAGACACCAGTCGCAACTGTCCCAAGGATTGCAGCACCAATCACTGTGGAGTCGCGACTCCTTGGAAGAACAGCAGTCTTGTTCGTGCAGTCTGCAATTATCTGTCGCCAGACTGATGAGTTTGCACCACCCCCATCAATATAAATATCATCAAACTCAATGTCCAACATCCCCTCCATCATCTCTACGTACATGCGAATGCCATATCCATTGGCCTCCATGATTGCCCTTGCAACATGTGCCTTGGTATGAATAAAGCCGAAATTGTAGAAGATACCCTTGTTGTATGCCATGAATGGAAATATGACAAGACCATCACTTCCAGCTGGTATTTTTCCTGCTGACGCACTGATTATATCATACACATTCTGTCCTGTCTGCTGTGCAATGGCAGTTTCTGTCTCACAGAACTGGTCCCTGTACCAGCGAAATGCAAGTCCAGTGCCCGGAATGGCTCCCTCAAGAATCCACTGTCCTGGGATTGCAGCAGGATTGCAGAACATGACATATGGGTCCTCAATGAACTCCTCAGTATGAGTGATGACGAAAGTACCCGTGCCGGTAGTGGCCTTTACTCTCCCAGTCTTGATCGTTCCAGTCCCTAATGCCGAGCACTGTTGATCCCCACTACCCATGACAACAACAGTACCCTTTCGCAGCCCTGTGGCCTTTGCTGCCTCGGCTGTGATTTCTCCAATTACCGTCCCAGGGTCAACAATGTCAGCCAGCTTGTCCATCGGAATCCCTGTGAGTTCACAGAGATCGTCTGACCACTTGAGGGTCTCATGGTCAATAGGTCCATAACGAGCATTCGATGGATCGCTCACCATAGAACCACACAGTCGATAATTAATGAAAGCATCAAGATGAATGAACTTGTAGGTCCTCTCAAAGATGTCTGGTTGCTGTTCTTGAAACCATAATATCTTGTTCACACTCTTCCTTGGACCTATCTCCTCCATCAATTCCTTGCTCTTCGCGCTCGATCTGTTGTCAACCCATGTCACAGTTGGTGCTAGTGGCTTACAATCCCTGTCTATTGGTGTCACACAGTCTCGAGTAGTTGCAACGATTACTCCCACAATGGCCTCTGCTGCTCCCTCTATACTGGAGATGGTCCTTTGCATTGTTGTGCATGCTGTCCTCCAAAAAGTTTCAGTCAGTTGTTCGTGTGGCTTTAGATCATGTGGTACAGGTGGATACTCCTCATAGGTCTTGCTAAGTTCGCGACCCTCTTCATCAACCAGCACCGATCTTGTTCCAGTCGTTCCAATATCAAAGACTGCAAACACTCTGTCACTCTTGCCCACTTGAATCACCAGTATTCTATCTATTACTTTACTCAATGATATGAGTTACGGAACAATGAATTTCTTGCAATGCAATCTACAACCGCTTTTTGTCTCTGCAGAAATACATTTTCCAAATAGGACATCCAATTCCTTAAGAGTGTTGAATTTGATACTTCTCCAATACTTTTCACTCATTGTTTTTGAGATTTTCCTGAATCATTGCATGAGAATATGTAGTTCACTGCTTTAGTTGGGCGATTATTATGGCTTAATGTTTTTAAAATTAAAAACTCGCTCGTGCAACTATTGAATGAACAAAATGAAATCGAAAGTTTTTATTTTTTGGATTTTGCATATAATTTGAATGACTACTATTTGCTATGGGGACAGTAGTCAGGAGGACCAATGTTGTTATGGGAATATAAAAGCAAACTAATGGTTGTTTATGTTATTTTGCCACTAATGGTAGTGTCATCTGCGTTACCCACAATAATACATCCTTACTATCATGATAACACACAAAGTCTTAGAAGAATTCCAACACTGGGCTATGCTGCTATGGTTGGTCTAATGAGTTCAGACTCAAAATCTGAATCTCATTATGTCCACGAAGCAGTCAAAGAAGTCTTCGAAAAATACAATGAATATTATGGGAATTATTATGGCCCATCTTATAATTGGCCAATTGGAATCAGTTGTGCAACAGACGGGGCTGCGACATTAGGCATATTCAAAGATTTTCTCAAGTATACTGATAGAGTACATATTGCTGCTCATGGACGCTATTCTACTCGTGGTCCCCAGATCACCTTACATGATGGACCTCTTAATACGCAAGCAATCGACAAATGGAATAAGATTGATGGCAAATGCTTACTAGTGTTCTTTTCAGTATGCCATTCACTTGGCAAAGGTGATGGGGACATATATTATCCATTAGTTGATAAAATCAAATACAAATCAAACGTTCGAATAGTCATCGGATACAGTGGAGAAGTTGACGTTATAGGGGCCACTTTCTTGCAATATACTTTTGGTGGGAACACATCGCTGGGTTGAGATATTATTACTCAGCAGGAACATTCTATTCCTCAGGAAGTTATGGTGGCTATAACGCTGTTTCATCCTTCCATAGAGCAAAATACTATCTGCAGCAATTGGCCAATGATGTGAGAAATACCGCAGTTGCTTCTTTCATTGCTCTGGTAGGTATACTCTCTGCATGGTTAGCACCTCCACTAGTTGGCGGTGAAATGGCAATTACAAAGCTTATTGGTGAATTATTTGAAGTAATCTTTGGTGCCGCTTTCACACAAGCCACTATTGGCTATTGGTTGGAAGCCTGCGAAAATGCACTGAGCGCATTTGTAATAATAGATAATGGTGAATATGTTCCAAGTATGACAATAGTTGGTGGTGGTGCAAGTAAGGGCTTTTATGATACCACTGAATAATGGGAGGTTATTCCTCCCCTCTGTTCTTTGGTGAACAAAATGAGGAAGAAATCAAAGATTCAAAAATCAATGATGACAGTTCTCATCATTATATGGTTGACAACCTGCTTATTAAATATTTCAAGTGTTTCTAAGAGCAGTAACAAGAAAAACATCTACCCCACTACTCAAGATGATTATGGACAGATAATAACTACCAGACGCCAAGCACTCATTGATTATGTCTTGGCTCTTTATAAACCTGAAGAGGGGACCTTCTATGGATATTTAAGAGCATGGCCTAATGATCCAAGAATCCATAGATATCCGACCATCTCTGATGTTTACTACCCCTACCAAGTATTGGAATTCCTAAACTATACATCTGAGTTTGACTGACGGACTGCCACCTCTTTTTTACTTGGCTTGATTAATGATGAATCCAACTATGATATATTTGGGCCCATGAATTACTCGAAAGAATCACCCGGTGGTGCTACTGTCTGTTCTTGGGCAGTTGAACTCTTCTCGAAATTGGGCATTATCAATGAATTAGATCTGGATGCAATTGTGGAACTCATCTGGCAGTCTCAAATGTCTAATGGAGGATTTATTGATCATCCATGTCAAGAACCTCCCCCTCTAGAGTACTTGGATCTGATTGTAGCAGAAAGCGCACTCTTCACAGTTCACTGGTTGAATCGAATTAACGAGATAGACACTGTTCTTGCCCTTGATTTCATTCTCTCCTGCTACAAGGGCGGTGGGTTCAGCTATACTCCAATTAGTGAGATTGATGTAGGTGCAACTCCTCTCGGCCTGCTCTCTCTCAGTTATCTTGGGGGCCTTAACAACATTAATCGTGAAGAGGTCATAGCATTCGTTCTTTCAAATTACGACAATGCAGGGGGGCATGCAAAATATGAGGCCATTGTTGAAACTGAGCGCCTGATATGGTCGTTGGATCTTTTGGATGCGCTTGATCGCATTGATCAGGATGCTGTTGTAGATTGGGTGCTTCGGTGTCAGTCAACATGGCAAGGCGCATTTATTGCGAGTCCTGATTCGGACCCAATACTGGATGAGCGATTGGAGTTTGTAAGAGCGGCCCTGCATATTCTACAAATACTTGGACGTCTAGATGTTCTTGATGAGGAGATTTCTCTGATTATGCGCCCCAAGCATACTATTCCTCAGGCCTACTATGATTTCATTGATGAGCACTTTCCTGGCACCACAACAAGCAGGCAAATGTGGACCATATACCCCAACATCAATATTATTGCATTTTTGACTGAAAACGCGATTCCACTCACAATAGCAGCAGTGCTCCTATCGCCTATTGGTCTTGCATGCTATGCAGATAGAGTAAAACGAATTGAGAGGGCAAGACAGAAAAAGCGAAGGCGAAAAGGGACGCATTAGACAAACGTTCTTCATAGTATCTGCAATTGATAGATTTGAAATTCATAGTCTTGTCAATATGGCATAACCTAACATTTAGAACATGGTTTTCTACAATAAAATGTAGCAATGGTCGACTATCCGATACGCATCAAGATTCAGGACAGAGTGCATTTAGTCAGAGGTGGCAATAGGGCCAGGTTTCCTGAGGGCAACTGCCTGCTCATAGATGACGATATTCTCACTCTGGTCGATGCTGGTGCAAATACCGAACACATCATAGCCGCCCTCAAGGAACTGGATCATAGACCTGAGGCCATCAATCGTATAATTCTCACGCATTTTCACGTGGATCATAAGGGCCATGCAATGTATTTTCATAAACTCTCAAACTGTGAGATGATATGTCATCCACTGGCTGACAGGGGAGTCATGACCTTTGAGGGGTTTCTTGAGTTCTATGGCATTAAGGGACATAAGAACTATGAAGACTGGATGCGTTTGATTCACAAGAGACTTCCCTTTGTACTCTCAGATTATGTTGTCACAGGGCACTATGAGGACATGAAGCCTATTGACTGTGGAAATGTTTCCCTCATTCCAATTCACACACCAGGTCATACACATGATCACACCTGTTTTGCAATCAATGATCTCTCTACAGTCTTTCTTGTTGATATTGATCTCACGCGTTTTGGCCCCTGGTATGGGAATTATGTGAGTGACATTCAAGATTTCAGAAACTCTATCGATAGAATAATCCAAATGGGCCCGAAGACTGGAATTAGCAGTCATCTATTGAACCCAATCAGTGATGGCCTGATTAAGCGCTTGGAGCACTACAAGTCAATCATTAATGAGCGCGAGCAGCGAATACTTGACAATATTCGAAAAGGAAATGACACAGTTGAAAAGCTGACGAACCTGCCAACAATATATCCACGTATTCCATTCAATGCCTACCTGATATTTGAAGAGATAATGGTCAACAAGCATATTGATCTCTTGGAGAAAAATGGAATATTGCGTAGAGATGGTGAACGATTGGTCATAGAAAGAAGATAGGGGGCCGCGCCCCACTAGCCCTACTTGTGCTTGAATTCTGGCTTTGACTTGCTTAGAAATGCTTCTACACCAATCTCCTTGTCTTCTGTGTCAAAGGTCAGGCAGAATACATCCACCTCAAAATCAAGATTGTCTACAAGTGGCAAACTCCATGCATTATTGAGGGACTTTTTGGCAAGCTTGATTGCGACTCCTGGCTTCTTTGAGAGTTTCTTTGCCAGATCCTTTACACCCTGCCTGAGTTCCTCCACTGACTCGAACACTCTGTTAACAAGACCTATTCTAAATGCCTCCTCTGCCTTTATCTGGTCACCCGTGAAACAGAGCTCCTTTGCAATGCCCAATCCAACAAGCCGTGGCAGTCTCACTGTGCCCCCAAAGCCGGGGATTATTCCCAAGTTGATCTCTGGTTGTCCGAATCTGGCATTTGCTGATGCATATCGAATATCGCAAGCCATTGCAATCTCACAACCACCCCCCAGAGCAAAGCCATTGACTGCTGCTATCACTGGCTTCGACATCTCCTCAATGTACTTGCATAATTCTTGCCCATTTTCTGCCAGAGGTCTTACTGTTTCAGAGTTTTTGTTTTTGAACTCCGTTATGTCCGCCCCCGCAGCAAATGCTTTTTCTCCCGCTCCCGTAAGAACCACTACGCGAACGGAAGGATCTTCCTCCGCCTGTTTGAACAATTCTCTCAATCGTTTGATCACAGCCACATTGAGGGCATTATATTTGTCAGGACGATTGATAGTCACTGTCGCTACTTCATCATCAATCTCATAAAGTACATCTTCTGACATATTGTGCACCTGTGAAAATCTTGATTATGACCTAGTAAAAAGCATTTGGAACTAAAGGCGCTTCATTTCTAAGTTTTCCTTAAGATTTATTAGAGAGATGTTTTGCGAAAAATGATGTAATCATGGGGACCTGGTGGCAGTCTGATGTCTGATGCAAGTACTCGAGCTATTAGAGACTCGCTTCTCGCGATGAAAGAATCAATTCAAAGCTCGTACGAGCTATCTACTGCTATAATGGAACAGGAGATGTTTCTCAACGCATGGACACAAGACATCGACTATCTCGTCTTTTCTGGCTACCGACGAAATGACGGTTATAGACGTATTCGCGACATTGTGGAACTTATTGACTCGGCCCTTGCAAATATCGAAAAGGCTGACTCTCGTACGGCATCAACAATATATCTCAGCACACTCAAGAGGGTTGCAATGCTGGCAAACCTCGCTCAGATGATTGAGATGACAACACCAAAACATGGATCATGATTTTAAAAAAGGGGGTGTGAGGGTGACCCCTCATCATCCTATACTAGCCACTTGTAAGTGACTCTCTTTTCATCAATCTTTTCAAATGCCAACTTGAGTGGCATTCCGACCTCGGGAGGAGCCATGAGATTGGTGATATGAGCAGTGAGACGAAGTCCTGATGGGAACTCTCCTATCGCGACAACATATGGGGTCTTCGAGGCGAGACTCTCAGGCCCAAAGTCCACAATCACATATGAGTAGAGTTTTGCCTCGCGCTCTGTGAACTCTTCAAGTTCACATTCGCTCAAACATTTCTGACAGTGTTGTCTTGGAGGCAGGTATTCTGTCCCACAAGATGTACATTTGCTCTTCATTATTTTCTCATTCTCTAGTTCTCTGAGGAACTTGTCAAAGAATGGAGTCACTGCCTTATCAGTGGCATAACCCAGATAGAGTTCTTTTTGTTCTGCCATTAGAATCCCCTCTCATAGATGAATATATTCACAAACTGTCCCGACTGTCCGACATTATGAACTAGTCCGTATTGCACATCCTTGATTTGTCTGGAGGGCTTGTCAGCTTCTCCTCGCATCTGTTTCAGGATTTCATAGGTCATTGAGATTCCTGTAGCTCCCAACGGGTGCCCTTTACTCTTGAGGCCACCATCGCAATTTACAGGGATTCTTCCATCATGATAGTTTTCCTTGTTCTCAACGATCTCGCGGCCCTTGCCGGGTTCTGCAAAACCCAAGTCCTCATAGGCAATCAACTCTGCAATACTAAAACAGTCGTGAACTTCTGCCATATTGATATCATTAGGTTTTAAGCCTGCCATTTCATATGCGGCCTTTGCTGCTTGTTTTGCTCCAGGAATACTTGTCAAGGATGGCCTGTCTTGAATCATCATCTGAGATGCTCCTGCTCCTATTCCCTTGATCCACATAGGCCTATCTGTGAATTCCTTGACTCGCTCTTCAGCAACAAGAACAACCGCTGCAGCGCCGTCAGTGATCAGACTACAGTCATAGAGGTTTAATGGCCTGCAAATGGGTACCGCATTATGAGCCTCTTCAAGTGATACCTCCTTGGGTAAATGTGCCTTTGGATTCTGCGCGCCGTAATGATGAGACTTCACAGAGATCATGGAGAGCACTTCATGAGGTAGATTGTACTCTGATATATAACGCGATGCCATTAGAGCATAAAATGCAGGAAATGAGATTCCAAATGGGTACTCCCAACGCATGTCTCCCGCGCGGGCCATGTATTCTGTAGCAGTGGCTGATGAAACCCTGTTCATCTGTTCAACACCGAGTACCAACATAACATCATAGAGCCCTGATGCAATCATTCCATAAGCAGCCCTGAGTGATGCCGTACCAGTTGCACATGCAGACTCTACTCTAAGGTGGGGCTTGTTCTGAAGCCCTAGATAATCCGCAATCAGTGCTGATCCCGCACCTTGCCCGGTGAACTGGGATGCAGCGTAAGACAACACAGTAGCATCAATTCGATCCTGCGTGATTCCTTCATCATAAATTGGTTTGTAGGCTTCAGCACACAACTCTCTAACGGTAGCATCAAGACGCTTACCGAACTTTGAGTGTCCGCCAGCCACAACAGCAACTCTTCTAGCCATTTGATTATCCTCCATAGGGACCAATTGGGATTGGTTCGCTATGTTCAGTGACCTAGACTTATTACACCCTGTAACATAGCCTTAAAGTTGACGATTCATCAAAAATCATGTTAATAAATCTTGAAGTTGTCAAAACCTAAAACACTTAACCTAAAACTCTATACTCTCCGAGAGCATGATGAACACCGAAGAAACTCTTAGATTGAAAGTCCGCTTATTGACACAGGGCGCACAGATGCCCGAGTCCGAATGGGACGGACGAAGGGGTGGCGCAGGGCCTGTAAGAGGTCGATATTTTCTCATGCCTAATGGCCGCCCAGTGGGAATTCCAATTAGGCGTGGCAAGACCGCTGAAACCTATGGATCTGCACCACTAGTTCCTACTGACAATCCAATGATTTGGATCTATGATGGTTCTGTAGAGTTAGAACTCATCCCACGTCCCTCATTTCTCGACAAGACCACATCAGATGGTATTCAATACTCAAAGCTCGCTCTACTTCATGGTGCCGACTGCGTTGCTACAACCGTCTACCAGAAATGCAGATATTGGGATGATGGTACGCAATGTGCTTTCTGCACAATTCCTGTGTCCCTGAGCACAAATGATACCATTCTTGAGAAGGAACCAGAACAGATTGCAACTGTTGTTATGGAGGCCATCAATGAGGGTGTGGCAAATCATGTCCTTCTGACAACAGGCACCCCTGATGATGGCACCATGGGTGCAAAAAGAATCATCAATATTGTAAAAGCCATTCGGGCAAAGAGTGACATTCCAATCGGAATTCAGGTTGAACCTCCATTTGACCTCTCTCTGATTGATGAGATCATTGATGCCGGAGCCAATGCAATCGGTTTACACCTTGAGAGTCCCGATGATTCTGTGAGGGCCAAGGTATGCCCCGGAAAGTACAAACACGGTTCAATTGACCTATATCTAAAAGCTTGGGCACGATCCGTTAAGCGACTTGGGCGTGGAAATGTCAGTACCTTCTTGCTTTATGGACTTGGTGAGGATCTTCAATTGACCTTGAAGTTTATTGACAAGATTGCAGAAATGGGAGTCATGCCCGTGGTTTCACCAATTCGACCTGCCCCTG
This sequence comes from archaeon, assembly GCA_024276825.1. Taxonomy (GTDB): domain Archaea; phylum Asgardarchaeota; class Thorarchaeia; order Thorarchaeales; family Thorarchaeaceae; genus JAJRWI01. The sequence continues at coordinate 117,750 of JAJRWI010000042.1, read as the reverse complement.
GTAGCAAACTCGCCAATTTTATTCCCACTTATGTGGGTGATCTTGAGGGTTCTGTGGAGTTTTATAAGGAGGTTGGAAGAATCTTATACAATTGGGATCTTAAGCCCTCAAATACAATTGCAGGATGCCATAGGTGTGGCGGTTGCACTCCAATCCATGAAGCATACGATTGGGCTGCTGTTCATTCTTAATTGGACTGTCTTGGACATCTAAGCCCCATCTATGTAGAAAATGGCACTGGGTTGCGCGTAGATGCGTAGAGCTTGGACAAAATTGGACACCAATCAAAAGAACATCTAATGATATACAGTAAGATTGGGAGGGGGTTAAATAGTCTCATCAGAGATCAAAGTCTGAAATGTGCCCAGTGCTGTTCCTGGGCGGACGAGACTGAGATGTCCAAGAATGTCCAATTTACAATGAACGGCACATCACAGGAGTGAGTACAACATGAAATCTGATAGACCAACATGAATTCAGACGTTTAATTATCTCTCTATTTTACAAGTGTTCAACTTTTTCGCATCTATTCGCAACCAATGAGTCCAATGGCTGGGCGATAAGACCTAGAGATGATTATTGACAAAGAGATTTATTGGTATTCCCTCATATGAACCACAAGAGTGAGTCAAATGGCTGAGCTGCCGCCCGAAGAGATTCGGATTGTCGAGTTTACAGAGGACGATGCTGAGGAGATATCACAGCTCTTTCGACAGGTATGGCCTCTTGCAAAGGAGTATCCCCCCCACTGGCGAAAGAAACGGATGTATACTCCCCAACAAATAATCGAAGACATGCGATTGGGATATCATTACTTTGGCAGTCGTCTGGGAGGAAAAATAGTCGGGGTATACAAGGCAATAATCACCGACAAGGGCCTTTTTGGAGAACATCAGACGGTCAGTCCCTCATGCCGCGTTTCGGGTCTTGCTTCTGCGATGTATATGCAATTCGAGCAATACGCGCGAGAACATGGATGTCCGAGGGTCTATTGCAATATTCTGGTTGGTCAGACAGCCAGCGAACACTTGATGCAAAAGTTTGGTTTCAGACCGTGGGGCGAGCCATACGAGCAAGCTCCAGGCATGCTTGTTCAGATGTATGAAAAGCCAGTTGTCTGAAACTAGTTCTATAGGCAAAGTCTATAATTAGCAGCTTTTTGCCTGATGCAAAGTTAAACTTACGAGGTAAAACAATGGAACACGCCCCAATCCTGGTTGATGGTGAGACCGTTGATACTGGTCAGTATGTCATGTTTCCAAACATGGAAAAGGTGATCATGGACCCAGGAATCGCAATCGCTCTTCAGATGCAGAAAGCCTCTCGTGTCCAGCGGTTTGTTATATCAAAAATTCCTGCTGCCATCCCTGAGAGCACAGCAGAGATAAGATACCTCAAGGACTATTGTCGTCATCATGGAGTTCCCAAGTATTCTAGGGATGAGCTAGAAGAGGCAATCTATGCAAAGGTCTCATTATCCAGAGAGTCCGACATTCGAAGAGCTATCTCTGCCGGAGTGCGAGACCATGAAGCCCTTTATAACCCCCTTAAGATCGAAGGTCAGGGAGTCACTCTTGATGAACGAATCGATGCACTGTATAAAGCTGGTCTTGAAGTCAAAAGGCGTTTCAAGGAAGTACGTGACATAACAATAAAGGAAGGCACGCCTATCAGGACATTTGAATGGACTTGGAGCATGTTCTCAGAGTATCTTGAACGTGAAACCTTTGAGATCTGGGGTTCTCTCATTGATCTAAAGGAATTTCCCGGAAAGGATGGGGGTAGGAACTATCAGGTTCGTGAGCCTTATGGTGTGACCTGTCTATTCACACCCTATAACTCTCCGCTAGCCCTTGGAATCCTAAGTATTACATCTTCAATACTTGCCGGAAACGCGACAGTCTTGAAACCTCCAAGCAAGGTTCCACTCAGCACTATTCTTCTAGCACGCATTTTCATGGAAACATTCAACGAATTGGGTTTCCCAAGAGCCATGATTCAGACTCTCACTGGTGGCGGCAAGAGCATGATGAATCGCTTTATGAGCGACCCTAATGTCAATGCAATTGTCTGGTATGGTGATAGTGACACAGGAATTGAGATCTGGGCAAACGCAATCAGACAGCGAATCCAGTTGGCACCCGAACTTGCTGGCAGTGATGCCTGTCTCGTCTGGGGCAAGGATGTTGATCTAGAGTTTGCTGCAAAGATGATAGTCAAGGGACGCTTCTTAGGAAGCGGACAGGCCTGTATGGCAGTCAAACGACTACTTGTGCAAGACTCACTCTATGATGACCTCGTAGAGTTCGTCGTTGAAGAAGCCTCAAAGCTAAAAGTTGGTCTTCCCTCTGATCCTAATGTCAGTCTGCCCCCAGTCGGTCTCACAGCTCTTTATCTCTTGCTTGATCAAATGCAAGATGCTAGGGCCAAGGGAGCAAAGGTCGTATATGGTGGTCGGCGAATTAATTGGATGGGTGAAGATGACCCGGCTGGCCTTTTCTATGAGCCTACAATTCTTACAGAGGTTTCATTAGACATGCGAATAATGCAAGAGGAAGTCTTTGCCCCCGCCTTGCCAGTCTATCCTGTTAACAGTGTGGATAGAGCCCTGAAAGTCGCAAACTCTTCTCGATTTGGCCTGCGTTCATCCATTTTCACCAATGACCTCAAGGCCAAGCAGCAATGGGCAAAAGGCATTCAGGCTGCTGGCGTGACCGTAATGCAAGACCATCTTTATTTTGATCCATACATGCCACATCTTGGTGGATATAAGGACTCGGGGATTATAGGTGCAAAGAACTTTCAAGTAATGTTGACTCGGATGAAGTATATACATCTAGGTCCTGGGATTGACTTGAAATGAGGTGCGTTTATGGATACGGCATCTAGTGGTTTTGATTTCAAGATCATTGAAGATGCCTCAAAGCTGCTAGATCAATTCAGCCAGACACGGATGACAATGAAGGCATTGTTTAGAAATGTCGTTCAACAGGAGCAAATCGCACAAGATTCCAGAGCACAACTTGAGACCCTAGTCATGGGGACAATAAGATATCAGAACACAATTGATTTTCTTGCAACTCGTTCAATTGTGGGAGTTCGGTACACTGACCTCCCTCAAACAGTAAAGAACCGGCTACGGGTACTGATCTTCATGACCCGTTGGTTGAACTGGCCAATTGGGAACTATCATGATGACTTTCTTGATGAATATATTACTGACTATCAGGCAGTTCTTAGGAAGGCAAAGACACTCAATATTGGCCGTATAACAAAAAGCTTGGATGATGTGAATATTCTTAGTCTGAAGTATTCTCACCCCTCATTTATCGTTCAGACGCTATTAGATAACCTTCCACGAGATGAAGTCATTGCACATTTGAAGGCAAACAACACTCTTGATGAACAGTATATGCGGGTGAACCATCTGCTTACTGATGACTCCATCCTCGATGATGTTAGAGACCTCTCAATTGTATTTGAGCCTGATCCTGACATTTCGGGTCTCTTTGTTATCAAGGATGGCTTGGGAACTCTTGTCAAGTCTAAACTCTTTCAGAGTGGAAATATTCTCATTCAAGACAAATCAAGTGTAATTGCTGTTCATACACTAAACCCACAACCAGGGGAGATCATCTGGGACAGCTGCGCGGCACCAGGCATGAAGACTCAACTGATTCTTGAAGGAATAGAGGATCAAGGTATGGTCATGGCTAGTGATGTCAGTTGGTCAAGGCTCATGATGGCAACTGGGGGCGGCAAGATTCCCGATCACTCTCCAATCAGCTGGCTACTTGCAGACGCATCCAACCCTCCCATTGAGTATGCTGATAAGATATTGATTGATGCCCCCTGCACCTCCACAGGAATGCTACAGACACACCCCTCATTCAAATGGCGGCTAAATAAGCGAACACTTGTCAATCTTATGTCTATTCAGCATAAGATTCTCACTGGAATAGTGTCTCATTTCTCAAGACATCCTGGTATAGAGATTGTCTATTCAACATGCTCCATTCTCCCCCATGAAGGCGAGTCCCAGATTGACTCTCTAGTATCAAGTCATAATATTGAACTATTAAATTGTCCTGACTTTGGTTCGCCTGGATATAGCAAGTTCTCATGTTCTTCAAAAGTCAGGCGTCTGTTCCCCCACATTCATCGAACAAATGGATTCTTCATTGCTAGGTTTAGGATTCCTGAGTGAGTCTGTTGAATATTGCGTCCATCACTCTTCTTGCGAACTCTTTGTCATCTTTGAAACTCCATGGTATCTCATAATACATCTTTCTTGCTTGATCTATAGCCTCAATATCATTCTCGATATGTGCCCTAAGAATCAACTTTGTCCATCTGAACACAATGCTCTGCTGAAACTTCTCACTCATGCCAGACTCTTCAATTACTTGCTTTAGGTACCTCAACCCCTCCTTGGTCTTTCCAAGCATCAGATCGGCAAGAGCAGCCATGCATACAAAGACTATAGCATTGGCAGCAATTCCTGACTGAATGTAGGTTTCAGCCCCTTCCCTGTATTCCTTTGCCTTTTTCTCATAGAGCTGTCGTCCATCCACAACTACAATGCCAATCTTGTCCTGCCTTTCTGCCTTCTTTAATGAGATTCCTCCAAGAATGCTAGCTTTCAGCTCTGCCTGCATGTCTGCCATGATAGACTCTTCAGGAGTCTTCTTCATTGCTTCTATAATCTCATTGCCTGCCTTTACTAGGGCACGCTTGACCATGGGGTCTTTGATTGAAGGGTCCTGAGCCTCTATTGCATTCTCGAAGACCCTTCGTGCCTCACAAAACAGCTGGTAGGCCTTCTCACTCAAGCTTATGCTGATAGCAAATTCAATTCCTTTGATATAGACCATAATGGCATTGTCATACTCCTTGATGCTCTGAAAATGTGTCGCCGAATCAATAATCCATGGAAATGTATCAGTGCTCTTTTCAGCTATGGACTCGCGGGCCCTAGACAGGGAACTGTATGCTGTCACACATAATGATGCAAGGGTCGAATTCGAGCATTTGGAAGTGACCTCTGCAACTGATATGCTTGCATTTCTGAATTTGCATTTATATCCTGAAGACCCATGACCAAGCCACTCACAATTCTCTGCAGATGTCACTTATGTTTTCACCTGATTTTACTCTCGTTCTACTAATATGATAATATGCAATAGTTATTAAAGAAATTCTAGTCGCATCTCATACTAGACTCAAAGTAAAAATATAACGCGGGGTTATCAAACTGTCGGATGACGATGAACTTGCAATGATTCGCAGAAAGAAAATGGCCCAGCTTCTAAAGAGGGAAAAACAACTTCAGGCAACGAAGGAGCATCGTGAGAAGGTCGAGGCTGAACGACAAAAATTATTGCAGCGATTTCTCGCTCCTGATGCAATGTCTTACCTCTCATCACTGAACAAGAACGACCCTGCTGTGGTCAAACGCATAGAAGATGTTATCCTCTACCTGATTGTATATCGTGGTCTTCGACAGGTGATATCCCAACTCGATATCAGGTATATTGAACGCCAGATTCGCGGTGAGGGTCCACGAATCAGGGTTCAACGGGACGGTGAGGTCTCGGACTTTGGCGACTATGTCCGCGAGGCAATAAGTAAAGGAACCAATGGTGACTCCGATTAGGAGAGAGCCATTGCTCTGACTTTCCAATCCCTTATCTTATATTGCAGCTCCTGGATGTCGCCTGGATTCTTTGCCCAGCTGCTTGCGGTCCTTCTCATTTCAAATATCAAAGCCCCTCCCCTGCTGAGTTTCTGCTCAATAAGATCAACTGCAATCTCCAAGGCCTTGGATACCTCATCATTGCTCTCCATTTTTTCGATAATCGAAACAAGGCTATCGAATATCTCCCCGACTGGGGCTTGTTTCCACTCTTCTGTTGGAATCTTTACCTCTCTGTACTTGGCCGCTGGAATGACAGTGTTTTCATCTGGCGTTTCCACCTCTCCTGCTAGCCGCAACTCATCGACGATATCATATGCAGAGTTGACATCAATGACTAAGAAGGAAGCAATCTCATCCAGCTTCACATTTCTTCTTGTCAGTATGAGGTTCAATACTCTTGTACGATTATCACCAGCTTTCATCAAGGCTTCACGGAGACCTCTCTTAGAGTCAGGCTCATCATTCATCACTGCCATAGCAGCCTCTGAAAGCGTCTTTAATCGATCATATAATTCTGAAACCGTCCTTTGCAACTCCTGAATCTCTTCAGTCCTCATAGTAGTTCCTGACTGGTCTTTTCTTGACATGGACTGGATCTGCTCTGCACGGACCTCTTGGACCTCTTGACCCATTTTTTCAAGGGCCGAACGATACTTACTCACCTCTGCCTTGAGGGTGACAATCTCCTGATCCTTCTCAATTAACATCTGTTCTAGTTGTTCCACTTGCGCAGATAGTTCGTTGGCTCTACGCTGAGTTCCACTCAATTGTGTCTGCAATGACTCGACCTTTTGATTCAATTGCTGAATTATCATGGTCTTCTCTCTGAGCCGTTCCTCTGTCATGTCATTTCTCCTCTTTTATACCATAGAGATAACATCAAAAATAAGGAAATCTATGTTAAAGCCACAAGTGATCACATTGAGACTGTTCGATGCACATACTCATCTTGACATGCGACACTTCAAAAACGACTTGGATAAAGTGATTAAAAGAGCAAAATCCGCGGGTCTTGTTGGAATGGTCACATCTTCAATCGGACCAGGATCATTTCGCAGAACCTTGGGAATAGTAAAAAAATATCGGGGATATGTGTATCATACTGCAGGAACTCAGGTTTTTCAATTGAGCTCTGAAGAAGCCAGGTCAATTGTCAGCCTTGCACAGAAATACAAGTCTGAGATTATTGCCATTGGAGAAGTCGGACTGGACTACCATTGGATAAAGGACCCTTCGGCAAGAAAGGCTCAGGAACCCCTTTTCTTAATGTTCATTGAAACTGCAAAGGAATTAGATCTCCCAATCGTGATTCACTCACGAAAGGCTGAACTTCGAGCAACTGAGATTCTTGAACGCAAGTTTGAAGGTGATGTCTTGATGCATTGTTTTGATGGAACCCCTGAAGTGGCCAAGCGAGTCAATGATAATGGCTGGTATATCACACTCCCTGCTAACTTTGCAAGGTATCGAAACAGGAAAAGAGCCGCTGAGATTCTCGACCTCAATCAGATAATGCTTGAAACTGATGGCCCTTATCTCTCACCAACCGGCAGGAGAAACGAACCCGCAAACATCCGAATTGGATGTGAATCTCTTGCAGACACCCTTGATCAACCAATTGAATATGTTTCTGAAGCAACAACTCAAAATGCGCTTCGTTTTTACCGGTTAAAAACCGAATAGAAAGTGCCAAATAAGCAAGTGTGAACCCAATTATGGAGTTCATCAAATGCTAACAAGAAAATATGGCGATATATCTGCTGAGAATTTAAGGAGTCCTGTGGCTGTCATTGGACTGCCTGGCATAGCGAATGTGGGCAGGGCATCCGTAGATACAATAATCGAAGTCCTTGATGCCACACATTATATGGATCTGTTCTGCGATGATTTTCCCTCACGCATTGCAGTGACCGATGGCATATCTCAATTCCCAAAGTCAGCTCTTTACATATATCATGCTGCGCCAGATGAACCCCATGACATCATATTTCTCACTGCAGATTTTCAACCCTCCTCAAGTAAGGGTGTGTTTGAATATTCTGATTTTGTTGTCAAGCATTTTGTAAATCTTGGTGTAAAAGAAATATATGCACTTGCTGCTTATGAGCAGAACTATGACTCCTTTTTCGACCATTTTCCTAAACACCCTCGTGTGTTTGTCTCAGCAAGTTCACCATCAACATTGCAAAGAATATCAGAGATTGAAGGTACAGTGCCAATTGTCAATGGTGTGATCAACGGTGCAAATGGCTTCATACCTGCATGGGCATCTAATATGTACAATATTGAGAGCGGATGCCTGTTGGGAGAAACTCTAGGTGTGATCAAGATTGATTTTAGAGCAGCAAAGATCGTTCTTGAAATAATAGCAAAGTTGCTTGAGATAAATGCTGACTTCGACATTCTTGAGAAACATGCAGAGCGTGTCACCGAGTTTATCAAATGGGTCAAGGATGAAGTTGATCATCAAGGTCCTGCTACTGGGGAAGGCGAACATCCTTCTGACAGATATATAGGATAAAATGAAGAAACTAAGGTTTCTATTATTCCACCATTTCTGGATGCAGAATGTCGGTAATCCACGCCTGACTGTCCAGATTAATGTAAAAATAGTGGTCATTATGGACTACCTTGACTTGAAATGGAAACCGTTTGGCCTTTTTGAGAATGCCCTCTGGCACAGTAAGAACTGTTCTTTTCCCACAGACGGGACACTTTGCATATCTCTCAAAAGACAATTCTTACCCTCCCATCAATTTTGAATCCTCACTAATAATAATGTATGCATGATGTTCAGAAGCATTTGATGTGATTTCAGTGAATATCTTAATTATGGCATCAGGGTTCTGTTCTGCAAGCCATCTGCTTGTTGTTCCCACAATTCTGAGATTCTCATAGACCCCGCTCTCCACAAGAATGCTGACTTGCTCGTCCTCCCATTGGCCTTGAACAATGATGAATTTGGCAAAGTCCTTGAACTCATTCCTCGGTCCTCTTAATGAAGCAATTATTCTCTCTTTAGGGCCATCTTCAAGCAATGATGATATTAGATAATGTCTAATCACGCGGTTACCGACCTTTCTACGTATATCGATGAACTCTTCCTCCCTTCCATCCTTGTGCCTAAGCCTCCAAGTTTTATCAGCGACCACATCATCACCAGTATTCCTGTTGGCTTTCGCCAATATAGAGATTATCGCGCTGTATTGTATAAAGCTAAAGAAGCTGAAAATGCTTATTTGATAGTTTTCCATCCAGAATACAGCACTGCATCAATATTAGGAGCGAGATTAATGCTGCAGACCATAGACATGATCATTCGAGAAGTTCACATTGGCCTTTGGTTTCTAGTTGTGGGATACTACTTCTTTGTGTTCATCTTCCTCTTAGCCTTCAGATGGCGAAAGAGCAGAAATCCATTTCAACTGGCTATGTCGCTATTCTTCCTGCTGCTTGCAATAGGAAGATGTTTCTACTTTGTGGGAGACTTTTACGCAGATTCCAACTCTCTATATGGTGGTCTGCCTGGCCTGGGAATTACCCCCTTTCTTTCTGATTCAACGCCATGGTTAGCGGCTGGTGCCTTCTTCCAATGGTTGGCCCTTGCCTTACTGGCAGCAACAGGCGTATTCATGATAATGGGCAATAAAATAGCAGAGTTCATAATCTCTGTACCAGCAATCATTATCTCAATCATTCTCGGTCTGAATCTATTCGATGCAACCATTAGATTCTATCTTACTACTGTTGCAGGAGGTCTCTATGCCATATTCATCCCCTTGCTATTCTGGTATTTGGCATGGCAGTCTGGTGGTGTACTGCGGCGTTCAAACTTCCTGCTGGGTCTTGGTTTTCTTGTACTGTTTGCAGGCAGGGCAATTCATTCAGCGCGACAGTACCTTGCTGAATACATATTCGGAACACCAGCAGATCCTCACTATGCGATTCCTGGCGTGATTCCACCCGGACTGATTGTCATTGGCCTTATTTTGATTGCCATGGGCAGCGAGTGGGGCAAGACTCAGTAGGAACTTAGCGCATTGAATTTGAAGAGGGACAATTTGTCTCTCTTCCAATGTCATTTTTGATTGAAATAAAAATGAAAATGCACTTGATTTAGAGATATTGCACTGCTGATGATTGTTGACGGATTCGGGTTGCGCGTGGATGCGAAACACCTTGACAGAGTTGAATGCTCACAAAAAAGAGATAATAAAAGGCATTATATTTTATGAATTTATTAGGCCTATTGCAGGAGTCGCTTTCGAAATGTACCCAGTGCTGTTTTCTGGGCGGAAATAATTCAGATGTCCAAGATTGTCCAATTAATAATAAATGGTGATGCGGTTATCCAATTTCCTTCCATTGAATCATCTTCATATCCTCAAGAGCATGAATTGATTTCATGACCTCCTTTTCATGCATTCCAAGTTGATCTGCAATATCCCTGACAGTGAGTTTACCCTTACACATCTGAGCAACATCATACATCTCTTGAGATATCTGGCCAAGGCGTACTAGCATTTGAGAAACCCTGCCCTTGAGAATGGGCACCCTTATCTTCTTTTCTGAGGCCTTACCAAAATCTGTGATCTCATCAACTCTCTGCTTGAATTTTTCAAATGGTTCTAGATTACCGTCCCAGGTTTCCAGAAGATTGCCATATTCGTTGACGAACTCGTTATTGACCTCAGCAAGGAGAGCCATTGCAGCATTCTGATCATCAGTCTTATCAACTGTTCCTGCGACAATGACATTACTCTTCAATGACAGGCAGATGTCAAACTGTCCAAACTCAATGACATGAACTCTGTTGCCTGAACTTAACTCTCTACCAAACTGGATTAATGCAGTAAGAAAGCCCGCAATCAAATTTGGGTCGAGATCTGCTTCACCATATTTTCTATCGAGAACACAGAGCCCGCTATCGGCAATTAGGATGTACAATGCTTGTATCAAAGTGAACCTCTTCCTGTTTGGCTTTATAACATTAACATTCTTTCCTATTTATCACTTCTCATCATTGACTGCTTGTGTTATCTCCGTTTGTTTTATCAATAATACTCTTACGTATATAGCAGGTGATTTCATTGGACACAGCAAAGGATGCTCGAGTATTGATTCTCGAAGATGCATTAAAACGCCTTGATGAAATTATATCCAACAGAAAATTGAAGTTTCACATTGATTACGGCCTTTTAGGAAAGGCTGTGCAAAGGGCCAACGGCTTTTTTTACGAAGTCAAGTTCTCTTATATCGACCCCAAGAGTCTTGCTGAGATGAGTTCCACCAACCAACTGGTTTCATCTATTCATGAAGTAGGTGAGGCGTTTCATAAGGCCTTGAAATCTACTGGATATTCTCCCAATACTCCCAAGGATGCCCTAACTCTTGCTGAGATGGAGTATTCACTCCGCATTGTCGGAGGATTCCAAAATCGCCTTCTTAATTTTAGTGATGACCCCGCGTTTGCAGTTGATCTCTTGGCTGTTGAGATTGGTCATGTCGAACAGATCGCTGGCTCAAAGAATCTGACGCTATGTAGATGTTCGGACGGAAAACAACGTTGGCAAATAGTGACAAACCTTCAGGACATAAAGTCCGGGATGAGGCTTCCGTGTGCAGTATTACCCCCTGCAGAAATGATGGGTGTTGTAAGTGAGGCTATGTTCCTCGGTCTTGAAGAATTGGGCGATTCATATGAGATTGGGCCACTTTCGAAGCCTTCACCAAAAGCACTTGATAGCGCCCGAGGTCAAGTGATGCAGATAATCAAGAGGCTGATGTAGATGCACCTTCGGGAGATTCAAGAAAAGACCCGTGAATTCGAAGAACGGCGTGGCTGGAACAAGTTTCCAGCTTCGCTCGTGTTCACCCATCTGATAGAAGAACTTGGTGAAATCTCGCGGCACATCACTATTGAAGAGGGATACAAGGCAATTGGTCTGGGGCATGAGCAGACAAAGAATGATCTGGCTCGTGAGTTTGCTCAGGTGTTCTCGCTGTTTATACAACTTGCAAACCATTTTGAGATTGACCTCGAGTCTTCGTATCTCCAAGAACTTGAAACTATGGAAGAACGATTTCCTGAAAAGGAATGGAAAAGATATATGGATGGCCACTGAGAGTCGATTCACGACTTCAGTTTCACTACTTGAGCTTCTTTCTTGCTTCTAGAGCTTTTCTGGCAAGTTCTTCGAGATCTTGTGTTGCAGCCAGTAGGCCAAGAGCCCTATTGTGTACTGCCTTGATGTCTTGCTCTTTTGCCCATTGCGCAAGTCCAGAAACCAGTGGCCCAAGTGCGGTTCTAGCGGCTTCAACAGTACCGACCGCCTTGCCAAGATGCTCTATTGCATCCTTTTTCTTTACTCCGGCCTCAGCAATCCTCAGCCATACTAATGCGTGAATCATGTACAATGCATCAAGCATAAGTGTGGGCGATTTTGGATTATCCTGTACTTTTTTAATGAGCTTATCTTCGCGCCCCTCAAACACATCTTTGAAGTATCCATAAGCTTTCTTGTCATTCCCCTTGTCAAGCTCAATGATGCCTTTCTGTAATTTTTCATCGGACTCCGACATGATTCACATCAACCTGTCTTTCGTTATTCTGTTGAATGACTCTGTCTCTATTATGGATTTCTACTCTTAATGAATCAGTGTGTTATCATCATTCGAGCCTGATATTTGCAATCGAATTACTTCATGAATGAGCCTTATTCATGCAATTGATTTGTGTAAATCTTTAATAATCGGACTTTATGAAACACATGGGAAAATCAAGGAGATGTTTGCGTGACCAAGACAACTTTCACATTTAAAGAGCTCAAGATGACAAATCATCGCGAGATTAAGGAGATTCAGGATAAGAAGTTTCGTGCATTCATCCGTTATCAAGTCTGGCCAAATCATCCATATTATCGAAGACTATTCAAAAGTCTGAATATTGACCCATTCAATATTTCTTGTATTGAAGACTGGGCGAGATATAATATTCCACTCGTAAAAAAGCACGAGTACAAGGACAATCTTAGAGAGTTTGTTCTAAACCCCACGGAGGTGGATGGCAATGAGCGCCCTCCCGTTAATATCATTCGATCACTCATGAGCTACTACAAAGCATCTAACTATTCTGAAAAGGCCAAATTCATTCGAAATAAGGGTGCTCGTGTGAAGCTCAAGATTGGTGCAGAGGATGCCATGCAAGAGTTGAAGGACCACATGAGTTATTTTTACTCCCCCCTACAATTCTGGCTCAGTTCTGGGAGGGCATCAGGTCTTCCTTCTCCTGTGTTTTTAACACGTTATGATAATGACCTTCTCGCGGCCAATTGCATTAAAGTCGGGCAAATGGCAATTGATCCCTGGGTGGACTCTGGCTGGGAGCTCATAAGTATGAACCTGTTTCCTTATGCTCCCCACCTTGGATGGCACGCAGTGAATATCGGACTAAAGCAGATTTCAAAGTTCTATGTTGCGACCAGCGCGGGTGGGGCCATTCCAACTGAGAAGCTTGTTGATATGGCCAGTGTGTTCAAAGTCAACGGTTTTGCAGGAATGCCAAGTTACCTGAGGAACAGATTCTTTAGAGCAATGAAGGCCAACACGGAGTACAAGGCCCCTGAAAAAGTTGTTCTAGTAATAGCAGGCGAGAAGATATATCAGCCAGTTATTGATGATATAACCAGTACTCTTGAAGAGAAAGGGGCAAGAGAGGTCCGTGTTGTTGGAGGTTATGCCTCATCAGAGAGCAAGATATCATTTGCTGTCCAATGTGATCTACATGGACCTTATCATAATGTTTCGCCATTGATGCTGGCATTTGAAGTTGTAAAGTACAATAATGATGGGACTTATGATTTTGCAAGTGAGGATGAATCAGGCTATGTCACACTGTTTCATCTTGATGGCACCGGTACTGTATTTGAGGGCTTTCTACTTGGTGATGTGGTGTCTAAGCATGAACGAGGTAAATGTCCAGTCTGCGGAATGGATGGCCCCTTCTTCTGGGATATTGGGCGGACAAACGATGCAGAGGCACAAATCCAAGTAATGGGTATCTCTGAGAAAAAGATCAAGGGGGCCACAGTCAATTTATCTGCACTCCGGTCCGATATTCTCTCACTCCCCCAAGTTGATGAACTTCAGATTGAAGTGGCAAAAGAAGATATGAATGACCCTTACAGTATGGATGTCTTGAATCTTTATGTTGCACCACGCGGCTCTCCATCTGAAGATCATACCGAGCTTATTGCAGAGATTAAGCGAATTACAAAAGTCAGTACAGAGGTCACTCCCAATGTCTTCATAATGTCATTTGAAACATTGATGGAGAAGGCTGGCGGCCTTAAATTCATGGAAGTAATAGATATCCGTCCAAAGCCTGCTTAAAAAAGAAAAGTGGGACCGGGAACTTCCCGGTCTATTTTTTAATTTAGCGGAATCTGCTCTTGATATTGGGCTGATTGAGGTAGATCACTATGATTAATGGAATAATCAGTCCAATGATGTCAAACATGACAATGGATAGGATTATGCTGATTATGTTCAATATCATAGCGATTAGCCATGCCCATGGTCTCATGTTCCAGAGACCCCAACCAACAACCAATTCGAACAGACCAAGGATTAGCAGTACACCCCCGATGAGGGCTCCTAATGGTCCAAGTAGATATGTACCAACTGCCATGAGGGCTGCTCCACCAAAAAGAACAAGCAGACCGCCGATGATCTGCAGCACTGCTAAAATAGTAACTCCCAGAGGCCTGTCAGCGCCACCGTAGCCAGACCCTGGTTCCGCAACTGGAATTTCAGCCATATTATTTCCTCCTTACACATTTGGAAATGTGTGCTTCAAATGTTGACTTTATCCCTTTTATTTCATTCGAGTAACCTGTAGTTTTGCATATATTTGAGCTATTTCAATAGGCCATGTTCCTTGATGAAATCTCCTAAAATGTCCTCAAGATTTGGCCTGCCAATCTCTTGGAGGTCATAACGGACTCGGACACTTGGTTTATTGATTTCTATCAATTTTCCAAGATCAATGGGAGTTCCAATTACGATGGCATCAACATCTGAGCGGTTAATTGTTTCTTGAAGTTCTTCCATCTGCTTCTTGCCATATCCCATAGCAGGAAGAACATCCTCAAGATGCGTGTATTTCTCAAAGGTGTTCTTGATGCTACCCACAGCAAAAGGCCTGGGATCCACAATCTCTGCCCCTGCCTTTCTCGCGGCAATGTAGCCTGCGCCGTATGGCATCTCACCATGAGTGACAGTGGGGCCATCTTCTACAACAATTACCCTCTTGCCACGAATGATGCTGTAATCATCAACAGTCAGTGGCGATGCTGCCTCAATGATTATAGCCTTTGGATTCACAGACATGACATTCTCTCTAACCTCTTCAATGAAATCATAGTCTGCCGTGTCAATCTTGTTAATAATAACAACATCAGCCATTCTCAGATTGGTTTCGCCAGGGTAGTATGATATCTCATGACCCGGCCTATGTGGATCCACAATTGTGATGAGCAGGTCCGGCTTAACAAATGAGAAGTCATTGTTCCCCCCATCCCATGTGATGACATCTGCTTCCTGTTCTGCCTGACGAACAATCTTCTCATAATCTACTCCTGCATACAGAATCACACCCATGTTTATCATGGGTTCATATTCCTCTCTCTCCTCAATTGTGCAGTTATACCTGTCCATATCTTCTAGCTTTTCGTATCTCTGCGAAATCTGCGTGGTCAGGTCTGGATCATATGGCATGGGGTGCCGAATATTTACTGGTTTGAGTCCCATTTCCACAAGAATGGAGTTCACACGACGTGAGGTCTGGCTCTTTCCACAGCCTGTTCTTACTGCACACACAGCTATTACCGGTTTATCACTCTTAATCATTGTAGTACTTGGACCCATCAATCGCATGTCAGGCCCAAGACTATTGACCCATGCTATCTTATGTCCTACAGTTTCGTATGACAAGTCGGAATATGCCAAAATGCACTGTTCAACATCATATTTCTCGATTAGCTCGGGAAGCTCTTCCTCTGGGTATATCTTTATACCCTTGGGATATAGGCTTCCTGATAACTCCGGCGGGTAAATTCTATCTCCAATTCCCGGAATCTGCTCCGCAGTAAATGCCACAACTTCATAATCCTCATTATCTCTGAAAAACATATTGAAGTTATGAAAATCTCTGCCTGCAGCTCCCATAATGATGACTTTTTTCCTTGGCATTTTCAACTCCACCTGATGTGTAGTTATGTCAATGAGATGCCCACAGCCATGTAATAAGATATTATCGGTACTGACAGAGATCACATCCCTCATAAGATATTCGAAATATAATTACTGTTACCGTAAAATCGATTTTAGCATTTTTGAGGGGGGTTTTACTATAAATCGATAATACAATACAAACATCTATATACTACCAATCAATTATATCCTAGAAGTGACCCGAGAGTGAATTAGGTATTACCACCTTGGGGGATTTAGGTATGAAGCTTGTTGATCTCGCCCGGGAGTCAGTCAGGATACTCAAGGAAATTTATCCTCAGGGTATCAAGAGTGAGGCATTGGCAAGAGAGCTGAATGTTCCAAAGAGAAGAGTGTATGACATCATTGCAGTATTGAAGGGGCTGGACTTAATTGAAACTGAACGTCGATATGACGGTACGACCTTGACTTGGATTGATAGATCCCAAAACTTTGTTGATCGAACAGAATACGAAGATATTCGCGAGCAATTGAGTGCCATGAGAGAATCACGCAATGAACTTCAAGTGCAAGTGGCAGAGCTAAAGGAACAACTGCGACATGCAAAATCAAAGATACGTCTTGACATAAAGCCAGTTGAAGCAAAAACTAGGACTGAATTCAACACGAAGCAATTGACAATACGCCCTATTACGCCAAAGGGCTTCAAGAAGGTTCAGAATGCTGGTGTTGAAGTAATTATCGAAACGTATGATCCAGGGATAATCGTTGACCCTACTGAAAAGGAAGAAGATGGTCATGCTATTCTGTTGAAGACCATACAGAAGATATGATTACTCAACAAGAGCAATGGTCACCTTGGAACCTCTTCTCACATCATTCAATCTCTCAAGAGTTTCATCAGTCAACACTGAACCCAGAATATTAACGGGGCTATATGTTTGCATGTCCTTCAGGTAGATGCAAAGAAGGTCTCCCAATGGCATATATGCAATCTGACCTCGCCTGACCTCTTTCGTGGCTTTTTGCACACCCTTCTTGATTCCAAGAGTGATCTTCATCTCTCCTCTCAGCAATGTGGCCCGGCCCTCTATAGGACATCTGACTTTTATCTCTTCAACAATGCTAGGCGCCAAGACTCTGTCTAGTTTTCCTCTCAACTTAAGTCCATCTTCAAAATCAAGCTTGATCAAGACTTCGCTACTCATTATTATCACCTGCAAGGATACTCGGGGTAGATCTCAATCACTCGTTCTTTGGTGATCTGTCCAGTTTCATCAAGTCACCCAACACTGATAAAAGATACCCTCCAAAGATGTGAGCGGAGAACTCTTCAATCGGGATGAATTGTAATTGCGTGTTTGTGTTGAGGGTATCATTTGTTTCATTGCTTCCCATCCAGAATATGCTGATAATATTCTTCCTCCCTAATTCACTAATCTTGTGTTTTCTTAATAGGCCATTAATTTTTGATAGGGCTAAATCAGTAAAAAGCAATACAAGTGTTGGGATCTCCTTGTTTGGTGTCAGGTTCTGACTGATTAATTGGAACATGGTATCAGAATCTCTCTCATTTAGTAATGATGAGTTGATGATAATATCACCAAGATTTTCGATGAGTCCATCTTGAATAGGCGTCAAAATCCCAGTCATCTCGGGGATGTTCTGCTGAATGTGCTTTGAACACAGGACAAACTCACAATCATTTCTATTTGGTGCTACTAGATTTAGTACTATCAATGCTGCTAGTTTTGAAATATTGATTCGCGACTCGACATCTCGGAGTTTGGAAACAAACTGCATTATCCTTGATGAGTTGTTGATTATCTCTGATAATGCTCCCGAAAGATAAAATCTAGAGGCGAGCTTGATATCTTGCATGTCTTTCGATAATGCTAATCCAATTACTATGTTGTAGTCCTCTAGAATTCTTGATGGACTGAGTGCAATCTTCCCTGATGCAATCTCTGCTATTTGTCCTGCCTCTAATTCAGGACTTGTACATGTCAATTGAAACATTAGACTGCTAGCATCTTGGTTCACCCAGAACTTGAAACCCCTCCCAAACCAATGACTTCTGATCATCTCCTCTATCTTGTCGCGTTGTATCACAATGAATGAAAAAGTTTCAACCTCGTTTATATTATCATCTATATTGAAAGTGAATACTGCCTCTTTAAGATGCACTACTTGGTCATTGAAACTCACAATGTCAATATATGATGGGCTCTTGAATCCCAAGAATCTTGCTTCGTCTGGTGACATTATAACTGATTTGGAAGGGCACAATGGATTGGGTATGACCTTGGCCACACCCCAAGTCTGCGTTGATGCCTCCAGCATTATTGCATGATCTCTCTCTAATCTGATTGCTTCTATATCATCAGGATTCATCGCAATGCTCCCCAGCTTTAGCACCCCATATCTGACTTTGAATCGCAAAGAGGCAATTATCTCATTAGTTTCTAAAACTCTTAGGCCTTTTAATAGACTTTTCACAAACTGTGAGATATGAGTTGGCGAACTCAACATAATAGCTCCAGACTGTGTCGCAGAACGCATAAGGGTTGAGAATACCTTGTTGTTTCTGGCTGGCAACATCTCGTTAAAGGCCCTCCTCCAACCTGTCACTCTGAATGTACCATCTTTCTCAATGACTATACCAAGATTTGTTGCAGAATCTGTTCTCCCCTCTCTGATGGTAAAGATGAAACTGCTAGTGTCAATCTTTCCACCACCATCTGCTATCATGAAATCCACAGAAACTACACCATGTCGCCCCTTTGCTGCAAGAAGTTGTAGAACCCTACTCATCTCGTTCAATGCAACATTTCCAAGCCGTGTTTCTGCAACTACTGACACATCATTCTCAATGTAATTCAGGGACGGTGGCCTTGGTGGCAACAATGACATGATGTTTCCTGCGAGTATTCTTTGTACATCCTCGGGCTCTGCAGACAAACTCTTGCTGAGAAGTAGACTAAGTATCTCTGAAACCTCATCGCCCTCATTTACATTTGGATAATTGCTCGCAAAGACAAACCGTGTAGACCACCTGTCCCTAAACTTGGACATAGCAGTCTTGATCAATGCTGCAAGCGACTGAATCGTAGCGCCTGCTGTTGAAATCATACAATTAGGAATGTCAAGCAACTTTTTTAGATCATTACCCCAGTTTAAATGAGAGTTCACCTTAATGATTAATCGGGGCTGGGGAAGATTTGACTCCTTGACTGAGATTAACCATTTTAACAGGGCATCTAATTCATCTGGTTCATCAAGTTCAATGAAGATTGGAAGTCTTGAGATGATATAGCTCCTTACTTTATCCCTTCGTTTGTCTGCCAGACACTCATTAAGAGACGCATGATCTAGCGTGCACCCCCATCCTTCCTTTGTTGCGATATTCGTCCTAAGGTCCTGTGAGTTATACAATCTTGTGCTGAATGGCGGCCATATGGACCAACGATATGTGGATGCAATATTATCACGTATTTGCCCTTTTGACAGGCTCTTCTTCTTTATTCGCATTAGAGGATGAGCAATAAAAAAATCAACTAACCAGCTAGAAGCTTCCAAGGCATTTTGATAAAGCATACCAACAAGTGGCAGTCTCTCAAAGGGCGAATCAATCAGATGATATCGATAAGCATCATGATACTTTTTAGAATACTTCTTCAGCCGCTTCTCGATCTTCATGTAAAATTTCATTACATTTTCGAAGCCGAATGTTCTCGATATTCTGCCTGCTCTTACATGTCCAAGGCTGATAAATGCATCAAGAACAACGAATTGTTCCTTTTTGCCTGTCTTTGTGTCCTCAACTAAAATCACTTGGCAGAATTCCCCTTCTCATATTCTTCATTCGTATATCTACACCATTCTTTTTCAATCATTACTTTTTATGTAGTGCTATACGGAAGATATACCTCTCTTCATTCTGGGGGGCCTAGGGCATCTACTAGGCTCTGAAGAGTATCGAGGTCCATCTCTTCTATCTCCTTCTTGCCAAGTCCTGACAGCATATCTTCTGGCAATTTAATCAAAATCTCTGCCTTCTCCTCACCGTATTTGGCTATCAACTCAGCAAGTTTGCCCTCTGGCTCTTTTTTGGGCTTTTCTTTAGGTCTTTCTACCTCCTCCTCGGGCGAAGCTGCAATCAGAGCCTCAAGTTCCTCAACAGTCAGACTTTGAAGAGCCTCTTCTCCAACTGAATCACGAACACTCTTTGGAATCTTTTTGAGGAGTTGTGAACGTGTCGGACCCTTCTTTTTCTTTTTCACCCGCTTGACCTTTCGGACCTTGACCTTTTTCTTTTTCTTGGGTGGTTCCTCTTCAATTCCCAACTGATCCTTAAGTTTCTCAACCAGCTCTCTAGCTGAACTTGGTGTGAGCCTTCTAAGGTCTTCAGGCGGAAGTGTTGCAACAATGTCTTCGGGCAGCTCACTCAGAATCAATTGCACTTCAGGCGATATCTCAGGTTCGGATGTGGTGCTCCCATGTGTGGGTGGAGTTATGGGCTCCAATGTGCCTTCGGCAGACTCAAGAATAATTGGCTTGCCCTCAAGTTCCTCCATTAATATCGAATCATCAATGTCCAGCTCGAAATTCTCCTTGTGCCATCTCACAAGTCGATTGATTGCATCTGGAACAAGATTTAGACTGGTAAGGAATGATGCAATCTCTTCATCTGTCATGTTTGGAAAACCATCAATTATTTTCTTGATGTCCTCCTTTGGAATCCTCGCCCAGATGGGGCCCTCTAACATTTTTGATAGGCCCGCGGCACAATGTGATCTGACCCACGGGTTTTCATCAAGAAGTCCTCTAAGCATGTAAGGCACAGTTTTGGGCTGTTGGTACCAAGCTAAGGCCTGTGCACAAGCAATTCTCACATCAGCGTCTTCATCATTTAATGCATTCACGATGTCATCGACCAGAGTGGGATCAGCCATGTCTATTGAAGCAAGTAATGCCCGCTCTCTCACAATCTCAGAAGGGTCCGAAAAAGACTTGACTAGTGCTTTCTTATATTTGGCTGTCTTATTTGCCAAGCGGGCAACATTTTCTAACTCGAATTCCAACAGCAAGCGCCTAATTTCCGACAATGGAATTCCTCCGGTTCGATGAACACCTTCCATCAACTGTCTACAATTCAATATACAATTGAACTGGTATAATTTCAATAACGACCACTACTTAAATCAGTTGGGTGGATAAATTAATTTAGCACGTAGCTTTTCTCCATGCGGCTGTGATTATCAATGAGCAAAGATGATTCCACTCTGATCAGGGTGATTTGGTTTGTTCTTGCGATGTTTTTGATTGTTGAAATGCCTCATGTCATGTCTTCACCCTTCAGAGGCACCACCTCATATGACGCTATGGCAGCTCTCTTCTCCCTACTGACATTTCCATTGATGTACATTGCAGTGATATGGTCACTCAAGGCAGAAGGTGGAGTTTCAATATCTGACTTGGGTTTTAATCTTGAGGACCGCAATCTCTTCGTAGACCTGATTATTGGCCTTGTTTCAGGAATCGCAGCTGCAGGACTGGTCTTTACTCTGGCATTGCTTTTTGGTGGTCAGCTTCGTGACCCAACAACCCTAAATCTTGACCTTGTGGTGAGTGTTGCATTGATTGCGATACCAGTGGCAGTGCTTGAGGAGATCAGTTATCGAGGTTACATGGTCACTCGGATGGAGAAGGTCTGGGGCAGACAAAAGGCAATAATACTAGGGTCTCTGGTATTCTCGCTAGTTCACTTTAACTGGTACAGTCCATTGGGAACAGTACCGCTACACCTTATCCTGATGTTCTCTCTAAATCTGTTTCTTGGGGGTGTGGTCCTTGCCTATTCATACTACATGTCGGGAAGAAGACTTTGGATTCCAATCGGTTTCCACTTCTCATGGAATGTTCTTGCCTACTCACTCTTTCCAATATTTCCCAATAACCCAGTCTTACTTCCAGAGATATTTCAAATTGAGTGGGGCCTGACTTCTATTGTGGGCTTTCTCTTTGGCCTCTCAATCATCTGGCAATTACTCTCGATGAGAAAAGAAAGTAAGTGAGAGGGAATTGACCCCTCTCCTGTTTGATCAGACAATCTCCGAAGCGGGAGCCTCTCGGGCAACTATCATTGTCATGCCCTTCATCCCAAGGATTGCCACTTCCTCACCCTCACGGATTGGTGGTGTGTTCGGCATGATCTTTGCCCACCAGATTTCGGCGCCTACACGAACCTTCCCTTTTGGGTCAATGTCTGTGATTGCGATAGCGCTTTGTGCTGCTCCATATTGATACCGAGGCCACTTGTCATATCCTCTCAGAAAGACCATATATATGGCCATTAGGAGACCCACGGAACCCACCATGATGTAAACCGTGGTTCTAAATGTTGGGTCAATCCACATTGAGATGAATATCATCAGGCCGTAGATTGGAAACAGCTTTAGGGCCACCTTGGCGTCAATTAACGAACCACCTATTGCTCCTCCTCCTGTGAACATGGTGAACATCAGGTATAGAACTATACCTACTACCAACAACATCCAAGCATCAAATGTGAATGCTGGGTTTAACATGATCTCAAAGAGGAACAGCAGAATCACTAGAGGTATGACAACCTGTACCATGGCCTTTCCTGTGGCAGGCTCAACGGTCACCACCATGAGAGTGAGAATGACTCCCAGTAGTATCAGCCCTATGAACGGGTCAAACAACATGTACCCAATTACTATACTTAGAGCTGACATCATGAACATCACAAGTAGGATCTTTATCCATGCATCCAATTCCTATCTCCTCCCTGTCGTCCAGGTCGCTCCGCCCTCTATCTCTGCCTTGTGGTTCCTTTATCTGGTGGGAGCTTCAATCCTCCCGTTCCTGCAGATAATGCTGCCGCTGTTGCTGCTGAAATGCCCACATGTGGTACGTTCGTTGGCACCATGATTATTAGGTTTGCGTTCTTGCTGATCTCTTGCAACACATTCCAAATTCTCAGCACAAACCCTACTTCCGATTCCTCATACCTGTGGGCCGCCTTCAACATGTTCTCTGCCGCCTCTAGCTCCGCTTGTGCCAATGTCACCCTCGCTCTCCGTTCTCTCTCGGCCTGTGCCTCACGACTCATTGCATCTTGCAATTGCGATGGAATCACAACATCTCTGATCTCTACACTCGAAACCTTGACGCCCCAATGTTCTGTCTTCTCATCAATGAGTTCCTGCAAATGGCCTGCAATCTGGTCTCTCTCAGATAGAAGATCATCTAGAGTAACCTTACCGATGGTTTCTCTGAGGGTTGTCTGAGCAGCGAGTTCGACAGCGGTTGTATAACGTTCAACGCTGAGGATAGCCTTTTCAACGTCAATGACTCTGAAATACATGACCGCATCAACAACCACAGGAACATTGTCTTTTGTGAGAGATCGTTCGGTCTTGAAGGCGTAGGTAAGAAGACGGAGAGACACTTTCATTGCGACCCTGTCGATCAATGGAGTGACCCAGATTATCCCTGGTCCCGCAATATGTTTGAATTTACCGAGTCTAAGAATAGCCACGCGTTCCCATTCTTTAAGCACCCTGATTCCACTGGCGATAAACATGAGGATGAAAAAGCCACCAAGGAAAATCAGGGTCCACGTACCAAAATCCAATAGTTGCAAGTTCTTTTTGCTCCTTCCTTTAATACTTCTTGAAAGTTGTTTAGCGGGTGGAACCTTCCACCTCACGGATATTCTTGTATCAAATGTATATGAAGTTTCGTCTAAGAATAAGTGTTTGAACTGTTAATTTTAAATGGAATAGTCTGGACCTCTGAGTTCTGCACGCCAGGAAAGCGGCATTGGACATATTTCAAAAGTGAGTCTTGTATGAAATCTATCTAGATTGTATGATTTTGGACAATTAATTATATCTTTAATTTACGAGTGTTCAACTCTATCCGGGTTTTTCGTATCCACGCGCAACACTGACAACTGGTTCTCACCAGGCCAGTCCCAATTCGATACATTTCACGCAATAGCTGGCGATAAAAAAGAGAATTGCCCCAGAATATGGTGCAATTCTCAGTCTTATTAAACTCAACCTTCTGATGCTTCATCATTCTCTTCGAGTTCTTGCACTCCTTCTGAGAATGCTGTTGATGTGGGCAGTATGAAGTTGGTGGCAGATAGAACAACATCTAGTGATACCAAGACGATAGTGGTAACAATAATTGCCACTATTCGTTCTAGTGGATATACAGTCATGACGAAACCAAAGATCACAATGAGAGAATCTGGTTGGAATCCATATACCATCTGAAAATAGTATACTCCTATGAACGATCCAATGATGTGATCTGCCATGATTGCTGCAAATGCTGCAATGAACAAGGCAACTGATATTGTAGAAACTCTTGCAAGAGACTTTCTGTCGCCCTCATAGTTCAGCGCTTTTGTCATTATTGGGATAAAGAGGATGAATGATAGTAGGAGCGCTAGATCATGCATCCATGCATAACTGGGAATGAATCTACCAACTGGTGTTGTTAGAAATGCCATTATCCCAAGTGCCAGAATTATTGGTGTGATGTATGTCCTCTTGGTCCTCAAAGAGCCTGTGATAAGTGCTGCAACGGTTGCAGGTATGGGTGTAAGTAGTCCAAGAATCGCGCTTCCGGGGTTTACCGCAGCCCCAAGCAGTCCGCCCATAAACACAGCGATGGGGCCAAACACGGGGCCAAGAATTAATCCTATTATTGGACCTGATAGCAGTCCAAGTGAGATATATGCTCCTCCACCTCCCACACCGACAGTGTAGGGGAAAATTGTCAGCACGAAATGGACAGCAGCAAAGATTCCTGTTAACGCCCAAGTAAAAGTCTTTGATTGCGCTCGAATACCCATTTTTGCTACCTTCAGTAATTGTAGTAATTCGTGCATTGAATATCGCGAACTATTTAATTGTTTCTAAAAATAAACTACTAACTGCTCGAAGAGGCTAACATCCAGAAGAACAGACCACCCAAGATCCAAACAAACAGTCCTGCTCCAAGAATCACACCCATGGTTGCACCCATTCCTGACGAGCCAAGGTTCACATGCATGTTTGTGAATCGTTTGAAGCCGCCTATGTATTTGGTTTCATAATCACAATGAAACTCTTTATCTGTAATTGCACCGCAGATCTCACAGACAAATCTGTTCTGAAACACTGCTCCTAAAAGACTGTCTAGATTGCAGCCTATGAAGGCAGTCAAGACTGATAGGGGCATGATGAATAACAACTGTTGTGATGTGGCAATAGGAACCGTAGCAGGTGCTAGGAATGCAAAAGCAAGAGCAATGGTTCCGATGACGACACCTGCAAGAACTGCAACACCCTCACCAAGAAGTGAAACTGCCCCAATTGTTCCTCTGGGGACCTTTCTTCGAAGATGAGTTATCAGTCTGGGTTTTCTCTTACTGAACACTCCAATCTCACTGGCCAATGTATCAGCAGAGGTTGTGGCCACAGCTCCAATAAAACCCCCGAACATCCAATATTGAATGTCCTGTGTGGGGGCGATGTAGATTGCTATCGAGAAGAGCAACGGTATTATTCCGCTGCCAATGACATTCTTCCATGATCTTCTGCCTTTACCTTCCTGAGCCAGTCCACGCTTTGCTTTTGCCTTGTACTTGAACTTGGTGGCAATACCTGAACTTAGAAAGAAGAACAATAGGAGACTAAAAGCTGCTGGACCTCCTGTATACCAGACAAGAAAGCCAATGGCAAAGGCACTAACGAGACCCGAAATATCAACAAAACCGGCTTTGTAAGCAAGGGTCGCCAATAGACCCATTACAATCAGTCCAGACAAAGCGCGGTTGGCCAGTAACTCTAACATCAAATTCACTTCCGAGTCGTTTCATTTGTTTGCAATTCATCCCTGTATTATATGACCATAAACCACATTTTCTATTTATCATCTACTTAACTACGAAGTCTTGTAATGTCCCATTTATACCTTTGCCATTGTGGTTTTATTACGCATCATCACATAGCGCTTATGCTATATTAAAACATATTGCATGATAACATTATATTATATAGAATAATCTATCATTTTGTATTTTTATTCTTCAGCTACCATCTCTAATACTTCTTTGATCTTGGTCCGGATCTCGCGCAGCTTGTACCATGTTGAATCACGACCCAATTCTTTTGAAAGCCTTATTATCATGTAATCATAGTCAGTTTCAATAATGTCCATGAGTATGACGAGTGCTCTCTCATCGGTAAAATGACTCTCATTCACTCTGCCATCACGAACCCTGATTGCCAAAGGACGTAGAGCCTTTTCCATAGAGTCGATACTTATCAGGGCAGTCCGATAGAAACTCTTTGGATCTTTCATTGCATAGCCCCCTATCAATGGTGTCATGCCCGCTCCAAACGAACCTCTGCCAATCTCGTCCAGCGCGTCCATCGCATCCTCAAGATGGGCAAATGCATTGGACAGACACTTCTTGATTGCTCTTAATACTCTCGGTCTATCATTGTTTCCTGACATCATTTGACTCCTGAAATTTGTTCATAAAATAAGTATAGGAGGACAGCAATAAATGCTGTCAACTCCGAAGTACTATTACTCTATCTCTGGCAGCTCACCGGCAAAGTGGCATGCCACAAAGTGGTCATTACCCATATCTCTGTCTTCTGGGATCTCCCTCACACAAATCTCTTGGGCATATGGGCAACGTGGGTGGAACCTGCATCCAGAAGGCACATTAATTGGGCTTGGCGGTTCGCCCTTCAGGGACTCAACACGCTTCTTCACAGTTGGGTCTCCTGATGGGACTGCTGAGATCAACGCTCTTGTGTATGGGTGGAAGGGACTGAATGCCACATCATGCGATGGTCCCATCTCCATGATCTTGCCAAGGTACATAATTCCGATTCTGTCAGCAATGTAAGTTGCAACTGCAAGGTCATGAGTAATAAACAGATAGGTGAGGCCAAGTTCCTCTCTAAGTTTCAAGAGAAGATTCAAGATCTCTGCACGAATTGACACATCGAGCATTGACACGGGCTCATCTGCAACCATAAATTCTGGATGCAGTATCAGTGCTCTGGCAATTGAAATTCTTTGTCTCTGACCACCACTAAGCTCGTGTGGGTATCTATCGATATAGTCGGTTGCGGGTGTAAGAGCCACACTCTCGAGTGCTTCAAGTACTCTCTCTCTCTTCTGACTTGGTGTGAGTGGAATCTTGTGGACATTGAGTGGTTCTGCAACTATGCTAAAGATACTCTGCTTTGGATTGAGTGACTCGTAAGGGTCCTGAAAAGTGATCTGCATTCTCTTTCGCAGTTCTTTCATCTCGTTCCTGTCAAGTTGTGAAAGGTCAATATCTCCATAAAATATTGAGCCATCGGTGGGTTTCTCAAGGTATAGAACGCATCGACCTGTTGTAGTCTTTCCACAGCCTGACTCACCTGCAATTACTAGGACTTCTCCTTTTCTAATGTCAAAGCTAATGCCATCAATAGCCTTGACGAAAAGCTCTTGCTTATAAAGCAATGAAGAAAGAAATCCGGTGTTTACAGGGAACCACTTTCTAAGGTTTCTGACCCTGACAAGAGGCTCGCCTTCACTAATACTAGATGATACATCCGCAAATATTGATTCTCTTAATGCCATTATTTCAGCCTCCTATTCCAAATCTACGTGAATCTTGCCTCTCAGTTGTTCGGCAAAATGACATGCTACAAATCTTCCGGGTTCTATCTCTTCCATCATAGGTTCCTCACGAGAACAAATGTCTTGTGCATAGGGACATCTTGGATGGAATCTACATCCGGTTGGGGGATTAATCAGATCAGGTGGCGAACCAGGAATTGAAGTGAGCGTCTTGTGTTCTGCTTTCACCATGCTTGGAATTGCACCGACAAGACCAGTAGCATATGGGTGCACTGGGTCTTTGAATACTGAAACCACATCAGCAAGTTCTGCAATTCTTCCTGCATACATGATAGCGACCTTATCACAGGTTTCTGCAATAACACTCAAGTCATGAGTGATCAATATCAGTGAAAGGCCAAGGTCTTTCTGCAATTTTTGCATAAGCCTGAGAATCTGAGCCTGGATTGTGACATCAAGTGCTGTTGTTGGCTCGTCTGCGATCACTAGGTCAGGATTGCACGCTAATGCCATAGCAATCATGGCCCTCTGTCGCATTCCTCCACTGAATTCATGTGGATAGTTGTGAATTCGTCCCGGGTCCAGACCGACCATCTCAAACAGCTTGGCACATCTGTCAAGAGCTTCTTCTTCAGTCACGTTTTCATGCATCAGAATGGCCTCTGCAATCTGCTCTCCAATCTCAAAGACTGGGTTCAGAGCATTCATTGCACCTTGAAAGACGATTGCGACATTCTTCCAGCGAATATCTCGCATTTCCTTTGCTGTCTTTCTAAGTAGGTCTTCACCCTTGAAGTAAATGTTTCCGCCAACAATATTTGCCGCGGGTGGAAGTAGCTGCATGATCGAATATGCAAGGCTTGATTTTCCGCAACCCGATTCACCTGCAAGTCCGATTGACTCGCCAGCGTCTAATGTCAGCGAAACATTGTCCACAGCTTTGACCAAGCCCTTCTGAGTCTGGTAATACATCCTTAGGCTCCGAATGTCAAGCAGGTTCATTCTTCTCGCTCCATATGGAATATGATTATTATCACGGGATTATTATGAAATTCTATATCCCATTAATGTGTGGGGGGTTCTGTGCCGCCCATATATATGTTGCTTTCTAAGAGTTTTGGGCCACAAATTAGAAAACATTAAACCTATTCCTTATCATCCTGTAATATTTATTGAATAATTACAATATCTCTATAAAACCAGTTTGTTGTCTTCCCTATTCGAAAACGGTAAAAGGAACTAATTCGTCATATATTTGATTAGAAATGACAGTTCGTGCATTCCCTGAAACTCGTAAGGAACCCCGCAAACGGATTCTTCTCATCCCATTTATCTTAATCTTTGGGGGTTATGGGCTTGCACTACTGAATGACTCCTTGCGATTCATTGGGACAATTATCTCTCTTGCTGGAGCACTGACAGTGTTTCTTGTTGGTGTAGTATTTGCAGATCTCTGGGCTGCTAGTAGGAGGACAAAGGAGATAATCAAGGCGCGAGAAGAACGAATGCGCGAGAAACCCTCTGAGGTGCCAGGAGACTCAATCGAGGATCCATTTGTCGACACCCTCACTGATAATGAACAATAATATTTCCTTTAAAGATTAAATGACTTTCAATAATATGCGCACTAGGCGAATTATATATTCTCAAATAGAGAGCTTTTTAACGGACATTGGTCGGTTTGAACAAGTAGATGACCACAGAATTTCATAGACTTCGGTCCTGAAATATAAGGAGGTTATTGATTGTCCCAATATGAAAGTGATAAGAAAACAGGTGGATGGAAAGACAGTAACTTGTATGTCAGTCTGTCCGGATTCTGGCATGAATACAGAAAGCATAAAATCGGTATTCTGGGACTTGCGATTCTTGGGCTATATATTGGAATGGCTATTGGAGCACCCTTCCTAGCAACCCATGATCCTTCCCCAACTGCAAAAGTTGCGCCCCATTTCTTAGCCCCGCAATGGATGGCATTCTTCGACCCGCAGGGCGTGATAACAAATGAGTATTATCCCGATCCATTCCTATATGAAGAACCGAACTTTGTGACTCAAGGCCCTAACAAAGATGAATTTAGCTATTCGCACTTTGTTGCTGAAGAAGCAGGAGAGCGAAATTATGTTAATCTCACATGGACTCATAATGCAGAGCCCATGTACTGGCGAACACCATATGATATAGAAGGCAACCTGCCCGATTCTCTGGACTTTGTCTATTTCACACGAAACTTCACATGGCCTTTCAATAATATCCCAAGCGATGTCAACATGACACTTGAATATGGAGTCACACTCACTGGCGACTTTGCAACACAAGAAGCAGGAGGCATCATGTTCAGGGTCTACATGTGGCTGATTGACTCCTCAGGAAATTGGAGGAGAGTCTATCAGTCATCTGCGCCCTACACACCAACTTTGCAAGACCGACGAATCGACCTTAACTACTTTGATGTTAACGAAGCGTTTGGCGGAATGGTCCAAGATGAGAATGGAGTGCAAGAAGACCCAGATGACACTCTGACTGTTGCTGTCGGTCTAGCTCCAACCCGATACTTCAGAAACTACCTCAATACGCACCCTGAAGACTTTTACACTGGCTCTGTGACAGTGCAGGTCACTGAAGTCAGTCTTATTGCTTATGGTGAATACTTTGGCATCCTAGGCACTACCGACAAGGGTGCAGATGCATGGAGCCAGCTCGTTTATGGCTCACGAATTTCTCTTTATATTGGCATTCTTGCAACAGCACTCTCAACTATTGTGGGTGTCATTGTGGGACTTGTGGCAGGATACTTTGGCGGCCGTACTGATGAGATATTAATGCGTCTTGTTGACTTTCTGCTTGTCATTCCAGGACTACCGCTTATGATGGTCTTGGCGGCGTTTCTGGGTCCGTCGGTTGAGAATATCATTGTCGTCATTGCGATACTGGGGTGGACGGGGACATCACGTATTGTACGGTCCCAAGTCATGGCTGAGAAAAACAAGGCCTATGTTGAATCGGCACGGGCCATCGGAGCCTCTGACACTTACATCATCTTGAGACACGTGCTTCCAAATGTGACCCCCATTCTGTTTGCTAACATCACGCTTGGTGTGGTTGGTGCAATCCTCTCGGAATCCGGTCTGGCATTCCTTGGATTGACAGACCCCTCTCAGCCCAGTTGGGGACGAATGCTAGCAGATGCACAGGGCACTGGCGGGTTCTACAATGGAGCATGGTGGGTCGTCGTCTTTCCAGGATTGATGATCACACTACTGTCATTAGCTTTCACATTTGTGGGACACACATTAGACCAAGTTCTTAATCCACGTCTTAGAGAACGATAAATCAATTGACCTCCTTAATCAGCTCCATGGCCTTGTTCATGGCCAGGGGCTGATTACATGGTCATCACTTTTTTTTTAATTTGGGACTTCAATATAGATGATCATGAAAAGTAATGGCCAGTTTTAATGGGTCATGAAGTAGTTCTGAAGATTGCGATTTTTCGTTTAAGTCTCCTTGAACAACAATCTTATTAACCAGATAAAAACAATCAACCCTGTGTAACAATACTTAGTGTGACTATGTATTATCGACAATTAACTGCTAGGTGAAAAAAAATGGGACTACGTGAGTACGTTATCAGGCGAGTCATCTATATGTTCTTGCTTGTGGTTGCCGTTGTCTGTTTCAACTTCTTCCTTTTCAGACTTCCAACCCTAATACTCGGCGTTAGTCCAGTTGACCTGATGATTAGTGAGGAGCTTAGAAGAAACCTGACAAGGGATGCTCTTGAGCAATTATACTTGCGTTTTGGTCTGGTGCCCGAGCCTGACATTTTTGATTGGATATACATGTTCTGGCGATATATCGTGAATATGTTCACTGGCAACTTTGGAATCTCATTTGTGACTCAGAAGCCAGTAATCGACGAGATCATGGAGCGCCTGCCAAACACGCTCTTGCTGATGGGCACATCTTCAATTGTTGCTATCATCATTGGTATCTGGACTGGGGTCAGAGTGGCGGCTGAACCGGGGTCTCGAAAAGATGTCGGTGCGGTCACGCTTGCGCTGTTCATCTATTCATTACCCATATTCTGGCTGGGAATGATGCTTCTGATGATATTCGCATTCTATCTGCCCGCATTAACCAATGGCCTGATCAGCTTCCCGCTGTTTGGCACTATTAACTATGACAACTTTGCTCTGGTCACTAACAATCCACTTGGAGGCCTGATTGCGGCTGCAGACATCCTCCACCATCTGTTTCTGCCTATGATCACTCTCGGCGTTGGTGGTTATGGAGGATACTTCCTTTACATGCGAAACAACTTGATAGATGTCATGACAGAGGACTACATTCTGACAGCAAGGGCCAAGGGACTTGATGAGAACCAAGTGCTTTACAAGCATGGCTTGAAGAATGCTATGCTGCCAATGGTGACAATCATTGCCATGACATTTGGATTCATCATTAATGGTGCAACACTGACAGAGACCGTGTTTACGTGGTACGGACTTGGACGATATATATTTGACAGCTTGATTATTCTCGATTATCCTGTGGTGCAGGCCATCTTCATGATAATTGCAATCACAGCTATTCTTGCGAACTTCATTGCAGACCTACTATATGGTGTCCTTGACCCACGTATCAAATACGGGTGATACTATCTGAAACCATCTAAGGGATTCGATATCCCTTAGACTTCTATTTTTTTTTAAGAACTCCCTCATATTAATATCAATCAATCATGATTGAAACGCTTCGAAAAACTCCGATGTTTTTCTTGAATGGTAATCTTCATAAGTTACTTGAGAAGCCCGACTTCATCCAATCGGGGAACTGGGTCAGAACCCTGATGTGATTTGAAACATTCAATTTGAGGTGTAGAAATTGGCAAATCCCGAACAATCAAAGAGTTGGAAAGACTCAAACCTGTACATTGGATTCAAAGACTTCTGGAATGAATACAAGCGACATAAAATTGGTATCCTTGGCCTTTTGATTCTCATCCTCTTTACTGGGATGGCCATTGCTGCTCCTCAATTGGCAACTCATGATCCTAGTCCAACAAATAAGGTCGCACCTAACTTCCTTGCTCCCAGCTGGATGTCATTTTTTGACCCAAATGGAGTTGTGACTGGTGAATATATCCCCGATCCATTTCTTGTAGAAGCTCCCTCATTCACCAAGGTGGGCCCCTATGCAGACCAGTTTAGTGCAACGCATCATGCAAGTGAAGAGAACTTCACGCAATCTTATGTTAACCTAACTTGGAACTATGCCGCTGGCAGTGGCGTTTCAATTGATGTTGACCCAGAGAAACAGATGCCTGATTCTAGTAGCTTCATCTACTTCACCCAGAGTTTTGACTGGCCATTCGAAAGAATTCCCAGTGATGTCAACATGACGCTTGAATATGGAGTCACGCTAACTGGCGATTTCAAGACTCAAGAGCTTGGCGGAATCATGTTCAGAGTCTATATCTGGTTGATAGACTCATCTGGCAACTGGCATCAGGTATACCATTCATCATCGCCATACACACCCACCCTGCAAGACCGACGAATTGACCTGAGCTATTTTGACATTGCTGCTGGCTGGGGTGGGATGGTCATTGGCAAGGATGGGACTCAAGAAGATCCTAATGATACACTGACTGTTGCTGTTGGCCTTGCACCAACAAAGAACTTTGATGACTTTCTTGGAGATCATCCATGGCAATATTATAACGGCTCTGTGACTGTTCAAGTCACTGAAATCAGTCTGATTGCTTATGGCGAGTATTTTGGGCTCCTTGGCACTACTGACAAGGGCGCTGATGCATGGAGTCAACTCGTCTATGGCTCCAGAGTATCTCTAACTATTGGAATCCTTGCAACCCTCCTATCCACAATTGTTGGCGTAGTAGTTGGAATGGCTGCAGGATACTTTGGCGGCCGTATTGATGAGATTCTCATGCGAACTGTTGACTTTCTGCTGGTCATTCCAGGGCTACCACTTATGATGGTCTTGGCGGCGTTTCTTGGGCCGTCAATTGAGAACATCATTATAGTGATATCAATATTGGGATGGACTGGGACGTCGCGGATAGTGCGATCTCAGGTGATGGCAGAGAAGAACAAGGCCTATGTTGAATCGGCACGGGCAATTGGTGCTTCTGACACTTACATAATGTATCGCCACATATTCCCCAACGTGACGCCTATCCTATTCGCAGATATTACCCTTGGTGTGGTTGGTGCCATTTTATCCGAATCCGGTCTCGCATTCCTTGGATTGACAGATCCCTCACAGCCCAGTTGGGGACGAATGCTGGCTGATGCTCAGGGCTCGGGAGGATTCTACAATGGTGCCTGGTGGGTTGTTGTGTTTCCTGGATTAATGATTACAATCTTATCACTGGCATTCACATTTGTGGGACACACGCTGGATCAAGTTCTCAATCCACGCCTTAGAGAACGATAGACAGAAGGGCGGAAGTGCCTTTCTTCACTTCTATTTTTTGGGCGTGGCTGTTATTAGTTATTTCAAATGCATATTGTTGAATACAACTTGGATGACTGTTCATTTTATTCATGAATGGCCACGATATTGCGATTTTACAGTCGTAGTCCTCTTGGCACTGATCATTATTGGACTGCCAGTTGTCTTTCTTTTATTATGTCTGTGAACTTCTGAAACTCTTGTGCGCTAAGACTAGTGCGGCCAGTGTGTTTTTCATGTTCATTTTCAAGCTCAATGTGTTCCCAAGTCCAACACAAGGCTTTTATTGTCAATCGTTAGACGAATATCATCCGATTCGACTCGGAAAAGGAGATAGAGAGAATAATGGCAAGCAGTCGTGCCAAGAGAGTTCTTGCTGCGTCACTTGTCTTTGCGTTCACATTCATGGCACTTTCGCCCATGTTTGGAGCAGCACAGGCAACTGTACCGGGCTTTTACAAATCAGGTCCGTACATTGACAAGCTTGTGTTCAAAGTAATTACGCAAGACGACCAGCAAGTCAACGCTCTTCAGAACGGTGAGATCGATGTCATTGGTGACATGATCGATCCAAGCTTTCTGCCAGCATTAGATGCGGCAGAAAACATTGAAGTTGCCCACACTCTGAGAAACGGATACGGTTATATCACAATCAACTGTGCTAAGTATCCATTCAACATCACAGCCTTCCGCAGAGCACTGGCTTTTGCTCTTGACAAGGAGGCTATCTCAGATGATGTGTGGGATGGGCTCTCACAACCACAGGACTCAGTAGTTCCTGCATTGAATCCATGGTCAGTTGAGGAGCAACTCCCATATCACTACTATGAGGCAAACGTCGAACTAGGTAACCAGCTTCTAGATGCAGCTGGCTTTGCTGATGTCGATGCTGACGGGTTCCGTGAGGCTCCTGATGGCTCAGACTTTGATGTACTGGTTGAGTGTGCATCATCCTCAAACATTGCTATTGAGGTCGGTACCATTGTTGCCGAGGCACTTCAGGACCTTAGTATTGATGCCACATCCCAACCTACAGACTTCTATGAGTATCTGAACAGACTCTACTTCCACGGAGACTACGACATAGTCTTCCTTGGTTCATCCTTCAACTCTTTCGATGTTGATTGGCTGGCTTATGAGTTCTGGTCAGAGTACGCAGACGAGCCATACTGGAACTTCCCCAACTTCAGAAATGCCACATATGACTCATGGAGAGACCAGCTGCTTCACTCCACCGATTACGATGAGGTGTACGAGGCAGCTATAGAGATGCAGAAGATCTGGGTCTACGAGTCACCAATGATCATCTGTTATGAAAACATTCTGCTATCTGCCTACAGGACCGACAAGTTCGAGGGTCATGTTGCTGACGTAAGCGACGGTATCCCTGGCTGGTGGACAAATCAGAAGGTTCACCTCAAGGCTGATCAGGGTGGTCCATTCGGTGGTACCTTCATTTGGAGCAACCCATTGGACCTTGACACCTTCAATTTCATGGTTAGCTCTTCAGCATACACCATGAATGTGCTGGGTGAGATGTATGATAGCCTTATTGGCACCGATCACCTTGGCAAGGACATATTCTGGCTTGCAGAGTCATATACGGCAGAAACGCATGCTGACAATCCCGCAGTGCCTGAGGGCCATACGCGGTTCACGTTCAATATGATACAAAATGCGACGTGGACAGATGGAACGCCAATCACTGCTGAGGATGTCGCGTTCACGCTGAACTACTACCGCGATGCACCGGGTAACCCGTATGGTGTTGACCTATCAGAGATGACCGCTGCATATGCTCCAACCGACTACACAGTAGTGGTTGAGTTTAGCACCGAGTCATACTGGCACCTTCACACCATTGGCTACAAGACTATCATTCCAAAGCATGTCTTCCAGGAAGTTGGCCTTGATGGCTGGAATACCTGGAACCCCAACCCACCTGCTGAGGAGATGGTCACTTCTGGACCATTTAATGTGTCTGCGTACGTCGCTGGTGAGTTCGTCGAGCTGACCTACAACCCGAACTACTTCTACGGTCTTGACAGATCCGCCTATCAGCAGACCACAACCACACCAACCACTGGTGGCGACTTCACCATGGCCATTGTTGCAGGTGCAGTTGCAGCAGCAGTTGTGATTCTTGTTGGTGGATATGTCCTAATGAGGCAGAAGTAGTCCAGTACAGTTTAAGGGGACTGAAGTCCCCTATTTTCTATTTTTTAAAGATGGGCGATTTTTATTCTATTGCGCATATCTCATACTCTTAATACTCAAACTATGAGTAGATTCTGATAATAATGGCTGAGAGAACTCGATTGCTACTTATCACGATATCTGCGACTCCCTTTGTAATTGCCTCGCTAATTGCTGCGTCTATTCTGAACTCATCTCTGATTGGGCTCATTGTAAGAAATGCACCAAATTACTCTCCTCTTGAACTGCTCATTCAAGCAACAGTATCAACAATTCTTGGTTCTCTTGTCATCTTCTCCCTTTTCTGGGTGCTCAATCGACAGGGGCGGGGTGCAAAGAAGATCATGGTGTCGCTGATGATCTCTCCCATACTATTCTTTGTGTCCATCTTTATGGGGCAGGCATTCCTTCTTATTCTCTTCAAGGGGACCTCATCCCCATTAGCAGGTGTTGTGCTTACCGCTTCACTTGGTGTTTCAATGCTTGCAATTGCACTAATTGTTATAGATGCCTTTCCACGAGTGATTCGGAACTTCTTTGTTGCTTTCTATGGGACAATATTTGGAGTTTTCATGGGAGTGACGATTGTAACTTCGAGTATGATTATCCTAGTGATATCACTGATTGTCGAAGATTATTTTCTCACAAGACATCTTGTAATAGAGAAGAAGCCATCCTTGAGTGGCAGGATCGGTGAGGATCCTTTTGACTATACACGTATTCAGAGTGAATCTGTGGCAGTGGGCGTTGGCGACTATGTTGCTTTCTCACTGATTGCGGCTCACTCATTCATCTTCTTTCCAATCTATGTGTGGGCGATGTCGATGCTTTTGGCGTTTGTCGGAATAGTGATCAATATTACAGTGTTTGTTAAAGAAGATCAGATTCTTCCTTCAATTCCACTCCCTGCACTGATGGCATTATTTCCCTGGATTGTTCATATTGTCACTCTGACAATATTCAGTATATGAACTTCTGCGCAAAGCGGAAAGAAGATATTTGAAACAAGCATCTCAAAGCATAGTGAATATGAATGATTGAACATGACAGGCCCCAAAACATAATCATTGCTGCAATGATAGTTATAGCTGCAATAAGCAGCGTATATCTTTATTCAAATGCGAGCCATTACAGTGGGAGCTATGTCATGATCAATGACCTACAGATTGACTTGGTTGATGTTCGTGTCTTGAATTATGAGAACATGTCCCTCAATCCATCACTGCAGATGGTATTCAATGTTAGGGCACCTGATGTGGCAACAGGCAGTGCAACATTGACCTATCTTCGAGCTGTGGTGTATCTTAACAATGAGTCTTTCTCATATACAGAATTCAGGCTCGCAATACCCAAGGACAAACAGACAATCACTCCGGGATACAACGAGAACTTCACGATCGGCTCCACGATTACTGTTGCTGAAGACAAGGCAATAATCTATGATGCAGCTGCAAATGACATTTGGACATTCGGAATTGTCCTGACCTACTTTTATCACCTCTTCAACTCAACCGCGGAATCGGTGAATATTCTGGTCTTTGCATGGCCTAAGATGGACTAATCACTCTTGGAGTGCGCCAAGCGTTTCTTCAGAGCTGAGATCATTGGGACCCCTAATGGATCAGCTTGATAATGTTTTGCAAGTATGACTGAAGCTAAATCGAGATTATATATCATCCCAAGGGTTTCCTCGATGATGGACTCTGAATTTATTCCCAACGACAGAGTTTGGATGTCCTTCTCCTCATATATTGAACGAGTTTCATTCATCCGTTTCTTGATCCTTGAAGACTCCCAGTTGCTTCGTAAAAAGATAGGGATGATATTATGCTCGGAATATTTCAATGCAGCCTCAATCTCGTTATGATTACTCTCAGGAATGTCCGAAGAAAATGCAGGTGCCTTGGCATTCTCATTTATTTGGCATTTGGCCCGATATGCCACCGGTATCATATGCTCGGCACCGATGAATAAGGGAATCTTTCCTTTGATTCTGTTTACAACTCCATTTGGATTAATGCCTTCCCACTGTATTGTGCCCTTGAGAAGGCGGTCCGCTATTGCCTTGAAATCAGTTGGGTCCATGCCTAGTAATATCTCTATAATTGGCAAGACAATCGAGATGATTATTGGCAATGCAGCTCTTGGCTGAAAGCCGCTGGGGAGCAGATGTAATGCTTTTCCTGTATATAGTTCTGCGAGCTTGCCCCCTGATGTGAGAACCACGATACTTGAGCCCCTTTTGTTGACCGCATTAAATGCACTCAATGTTTCCTCTGTGTTTCCAGAATAACTCACTATCACAGATGCCCAGTGTTCATCAATAAACGGGGGCACAAAGTAGTCCCGTATGGATATTATGGGCATTTTGGCATCTCTCCACAAAAGCCCTCTGCAGATTTCTCCCGCGATGGAACTTCCTCCCATTCCAATAAGACAGACTCCCTCAGGTTCTCTTCTGGATATGGCCCGAACATGACTGATGAATTCTGAATCAGGGGAAGATTTGACGATTAAAACTGGAAAATTCTGAGTCATGCTCAACATGTCATTCTTGTCAATTCTCTCTAGTTCGCTCAAAGCTCATCAATATGATTCAGTTATATCATTCTCTTAAATTTAATCTGACAAGCTTAATTAATGACCTATAAACTCATTATCTTGGTGATGGCATGGGAATCATGCGGAAGGCCGCCGTAAAAGGACTGATACCATCTGGAATGAAGGCAAGAGAGCTTCAGAATAATTTGATGCGCCTGATGACAACAACCGCCACTGTCCTAGATGAGAAGCTTGGATCTTCTGGCTTGGATGCACTATCTGAGGTGTTTCGAAGACTGGGGGCAGAAGATGCTAAGAGTCTAAAGGACATGCTCGGGCTGGGTGAAACACTCAAGGATGCATTGGATGCATGGCTTGTTATTGGAAACATCATGAATGCGAAGATTGAGCCTACATGGACTTCGGATTCGCGTGTTGAAACCATTCATCCGTATTGCCCACAGTATGAGTTCTTCAAAAAGACTGGAAAACTGTATTGTGATACAGTCTGTATTCCGTATGTTCAAAGTGTGGCAGAGGGAATCAACGCCAGCATTCGCATGGAAGTAGTGAAACCTGCCACAATGGATCATGCATGCACTAAGGCCCTTCTTATGGGGAATGAATAATTGTACCACTATTTTTTTGAATGAACTCTCGATATATTGAATGAATATAGGCAGTGACTATGCTTAAGAAGGAATCAATCGGGAAGAGGTGTGAGCTTGACCATGTACGACGCAATTGTCTTTGATCTGGATGGAACAATAATCGTGCTCACTCTTCCTCTGGAGGCAATGAGATCCGATGTGAAAAAGCTATACATTGAGCATGGACTCCCACCTCAACTCCTTGAGCCCGCTGATGGAATTTCAAGCTCGACATTGAAGGCAAGGGAATACTTTCTCAATAATGGAATGGACATTGATGAGTGGAATGACTTGCAGAAGAAGGTCGATCTGGTCCTCTCAAGACATGAGGCCAATTCTGCAAGAAACGTTTCACTGATAGATGGGGCCCTTGAAGCCTTAGCAACACTGAGGACGCTGGGAGTCAAGACTGCGATTCTCACAAACAATGGTCGAGAAGCAGTAGATATAATTCTGGACAAGATCTCGCTGAGGCCATATTTCGATGTTATCCAGACCAGAAATGAATCTATTAGCCCAAAGCCCTTCCCCGAGGGTCTCTTGCAGATTATAGAAAGGCTTGGATGTATTCCAGAAAGAACATTATATGTCGGTGATGCTCTCATCGATGCGGCAGCAGCCCGCAAGGCAGGTGTTGATTTTTGGGGCGTGATTACTGGTGAAACCTCTGAAGATGTGCTCTACGCTGAGGGTGCAAAACGTGTCTTTAGCTCACTTCCTGAAATGATCCAGTTCCTTGTCAAGTCTTTTGAGCAGAATAGGTCTGCAGGCACAAGTTCATTCTCTCTGTATTAGGGGCCTAGAAATTTCATTCGCTTTTGTTGAATTAGTCCATCATAGCTTTGATTATATTCTTTTAATGCGTATAGATATTTGAAGGTGCTTGGGGCTTCATGCTCGTATTATCTCTCTCCTCCTTCCGTGTCTTTCTTTCAATGCCCCAAGCACGCCATCATCCCCGAGTTCTTAAGGTAATTTACTCAAGACATTAATCTATTCTATAATATATGCTATGAAAAGATATATATGATATGAAGGGATATTATAACATGGAGCAAGGGGCTCACAAATCCGCAAAGAATCCTAATCCTCTCTCCTTCCTTCGCACTCACTCTCTCTCCCGACTCTTTTTTGGTGAGCCCCAAACCTCTCCTTATTATCCTTATCTTCTTCTGAGCAATGATTAAAAGGAATTCAAAGTCGTAATTGCTTGGTGCACAACAGTGACAATGGCAAAAGAGGCAGTAAGTAGTACGCTCAAAAGAATTCTAATCTATACTGCGGAGATCATTGCATCAGTCTTTCTTCTGATTGTCATATGCATCCCCCTTACCTTTGCAATTCCCGGTTGGCTGCAGCATGTTGTCTTTGGGGTGCCAAAATCGGACATCTGGATCAATCCGGTTGCATTATTTGGCGCTGATCTCACAGTTCTGATAATAGTGATAATGGCAATTATCTCAATATTACTCTGCTATCCTTTGGTAATGAAGCTCATTCCAAGCAGTGAACCCGGGGAGCCAAAGTCGTCTCATAAGAAGGAGAAAAGGCATGAAGAAGAGTCTGAAACTGCTGAACTATCAGAGTCTGAAAATACAGAAGAGGAGAGCACAGAGGAATAATCACTTCCTCTGTACTTCGTGCCTTCAAATGCTCTAATTCATTATCTTCATTCTAATTCGCTCAACCACTTCTTGAAAACTCTTTGCAGCCTTTGAGTCGGGCTGTTCTATTATGAATGGAGTGCCTTCATCGCTCATTGATACAATTCTTGGATCAAAAGGCAGTCTTCCCAAATATCCTATTCCAAACTCGTTTGCAGCCCTCCTAGCAACACCCTTGCCGAACAATTCATGGGCCTGGCCGCAATTAGGACATACAAACTCTCCCATGTTTTCAATAATACCAAGAATGGGAACTCCCATTTTATTAACAAGTCTTATGGCCCTGCGTGCGTCAAGAACAGCAACCTCCTGTGGTGTTGATACTATTATAACACCATCAACATCTGGGATCTGTTGGAGAATGCTAAGTATTTCATCTCCTGTTCCTGGTGGAAGATCTACTACTAGCAGATCGAGCTCTCCCCATCTCACATCTCCTAAGAACTGACCAATGATCTTTGCTACAAGTGGGCCTCTCCAAGCAACCGCATCATCCGGATTTGCCAACAAGAAACCCATTGACATGACCTTGATGTTCATTGGTCCACTGATTGGAATGATGGTTTCACCCTCAACGGTTGGATGCCAACCCTCAAGGCCCAGCAATTTAGGTACATTAGGGCCATAGATATCTACATCGAGTATCCCCGTCTTGAGCCCATTCTTTGCAAACGACATTGCAAGGTTTGTGGCCACGGTGGTCTTGCCCACGCCCCCCTTGCCTGACAGAATTACAATCTTGTGCTTGATTCCTTTCATGTTTTCTCTTACTTTGGGTGGTACCAAGTCCATTGGTACTTTCAGTCCCTGTGTCATCGATTACACCTTGAAAATAAACTATAATTAACAATTGATATTCATCAACTATCACATTTAAAATGTCAGATGTGGCTAAATTACCATACAAGAATTTCTGAATTATGATTCGTATTAATAGATTACTAATATTTTAGATATTTGGAAACATTTCCATTATCATATATTTATAAAAGTCCATTATTCATTGAAATCAGAAGTATAATTAATCATCATTAATATTTTTTGGATTAGTAATCGCATAAAATATTAATATTGGCAAATCCCTGGTCTGCCATTAATGTGTCCATGATGCAGGAGTTGATTTTATGAAAAAAAAATCTTGCCATTATGCTAATGCTAGTTTTGATATTTCAAAGTTTGGCAATTGCATTATCATTTTATGATAATCAAATGGCTCGATCTAAGCAGAAGCCATTGCCGTTTCAGAATGCTAAATTCAAAGCTCAAAGTGAATTACCTTTGAGTCCATCATCTCTGACTGCCCAATTTGGCGGATTCATAGAGAATCAAGGACAGTTGCGGAATGACACTGTTTATTACTATCTGTCATCAAGCTCAATATCTGTGGGGTTCTCAAAGTCGAGTGTGATATACATTAGTCGAGACTCCCATGGAAATAATCTCCATACTGTAATTGAATTTATGGGATCGAACGAGGTCATTCCACAGGGCTTTAAGAAAAAGATGCATGTTGTGAACTACATCATCGGTGATCTTCAACTATGCAATATTCCCACCTATGATGAGATCTGGTTCTACAACTTGTATCCAGGAATCGATTTGAGATATTTCATGTCCCCCTCAGGACTCAAGAGTGAATACATTGTGCACCCCTATGCCGATCCCTCACAGATTCATATTGAAGTTGTGGGTGCCACAATTGAGGTTCATGATTCAGTGATATATGCCAAAATTGGTGGGATTGATGTATTCTCAGAACGCGACCTGATGGTTTTTCAAAATGGACTGGTCGACTCTCAATTCAGGATGATTGGTCCAAGTGTCTATGGGATTGAGGTATCTCAATATGATGCGTCTAGAACTCTTATTATCGATCCACTTGCAGTTGCATTTTCTACTTATGTGGGTGGTTCAAGCGTTGATACTCAGGCTCGCATTGCCATTGACTCGACCGGGAATATATATCTTGCAGGTTCAACATCATCCAGTGACTTCCCATTGAAGGATGCCTATGATTCGACCCTCTCAAATTCGGATATCTTCGTGATGAAATTTGCATCTAATAAGACTCTGATATATAGTACATTTGTGGGCGGATCGTACTTTGAAGACATCGGTTCGATTACGGTGGATAGTAGTGGCAATGTCTATGTTGTTGGTAGGACTTCGAGCCTAAACTTTCCACTGGTGAATGAGTTTCAA
This sequence comes from archaeon, assembly GCA_024276825.1. Taxonomy (GTDB): domain Archaea; phylum Asgardarchaeota; class Thorarchaeia; order Thorarchaeales; family Thorarchaeaceae; genus JAJRWI01. The sequence continues at coordinate 74,410 of JAJRWI010000042.1, read as the reverse complement.
TCCAGTAGATCGGGGTCATACGATGCTTTCTTCTTCAAATTGAACTCTGCAGGAACTGACCTTATTTTCTCGACTTACTTTGGTGGCTCTGGCGATGAATGGGCACATAGCATCGCATTGAACTCAACCGGCGAGTGCATAATTGTTGGCGAAACTGACTCTTCCGACTTTGACATTCTCAATGCCTATCAGAGTTCAAATGCTGGCAATCTTGACGCATTTCTGACTGTCTTTAACTCAACAGGAAATGGTCTTGTTTTCTCAACCTATATGGGAAGTTCAGCTGATGATATTGCCTATGATGTAGACATTGATTCTAATTATAACATCTATCTCACGGGCTACACGAGAGGGTCCTTCCCGCTCAAAAATGCAGTTGATCCCAATACCGACCTTTTTGATGCATTCGTCATGGAATTCACAAATGACGGGTCTTCTTTAGTCTTTTCCACTTATTGGGGCGGCAGTGCTGTCGAACATGGCTATGGGATCAGAGTTGATTCATCTGGGTCAATTTATGTGACTGGTAATACAGCCTCATCTGACATGAATACAGTGTCAGCCTATGACACAACGCTAGGAGGAAATATGGATGGATTTCTACTAAAGCTCAACCCCTCTGGTGCATCAATTGCGTTCTCTACCTATCTTGGCGGGTCTGATGATGATTGCATGTATGACGTTGATGTTGACACCTACGGCAAGGTCTATCTCACTGGATACTCATTGAGTTCAAACTATCCCGTGCTTCTGGCGACACAAGCTCAGTACTCAGCTAGTAGTGAGGCTGTAGTGACAGTGTTCAAGAGTGATGGATCTGGTCTAATATTCAGTACGTATCTTGGAGGGGGTGGTCCAGATAATGCATATGAACTTGCAGTGTCATCCGATGGGAACATCACTGTAGCAGGGCAAACAGGGTCTTCAAACTTTGTGACAAGAAATGCCTTCGACAATACACCTAATGGAAACTATGACTGCTTCATAACCCAGTTCACAAATGACACTATAGCACCAGAGATTGCGCTCTTCGGAATTGCAAATGACTCGGTGGTTCAATCATCTACTCGTATCTATCTTAATGTGTCTGATGAATATGCAGGGGTTGATGTTGTCCAGTATCGGTTTGATGGCGGCTCAAATGCAACGCTTGCAAGTCCATACTATGTCACCATGGTTCCAGGTGAGGGGATTCATCACCTTTACATTTATGCCAATGACACAGTTGGAAATGAGGACCTTGCACATTTCGTCTTTACTGTCGATGACACCCCTCCTGACATCAATTTGCTGACACCCTCTGATATGAGTGAACAATATCCCGGAACTTGGATTACACTCAATATTACTGACACTCATCTACACCGCACGTTCTATCGCTGGTCCACGGAAGCTGATTATACTGAATGGTTCTCCTCATATCAAGCAGTGATACCCATGACCTCTGGCTGGATCACGCTATGTGTGATGGCAAATGACAGTGCTGGGAACCTTGCTGAAGCAGAGTTTCGGTTCATTGTGGTGAGATCTTACTCGATGCCGCTTAGCAGTTATTTGGGTGGCTCGCTTGAGGATGCAGGAATGGATATTGCTGTTGATTCAAGCGGCTATATCTATATCACTGGCTACACATCAAGCACCAACTTTCCTGCGAATGGATATAACACCTCTTCAAATGGGGGTGAGGATATATTCGTTACGAAAATCAATCCATACACAGGGGAGATAATTTATTCGACCTATGTGGGTGGAAGTTCAAATGACCGTGGTCTGTCCATTGTTGTTGATGAAGGCGGCAATGTTTACGTGTGTGGTCTGACATACTCGACAGACTTTCCACTCGTGAACGCCTACGACTCGACAATAGCCTCGTCCTATGATGCCTTCTGGTTCAGACTGAACTCCACAGGCACTGGACTTGATTATAGCACACTCTTTGGGACATCAGACACTGAGGCCCGCGGAATTGCTCTGTTGTCAAATGGTGATGTTGTGATCACAGGTGTCACAACAGGAATACCCACGTTGAATGCTTACCAGAGCTCATTTGGTGGCTATTGGGATGCATTTGTGACCAGATTCAATGGGATGACCAGTACACTGAATTTCTCTACATATCTTGGCGGCAATGGTCTTTCGAGTGATTTCCTTCACTCTGATGAAGCAAACGATGTGGCAGTGGATGGCTTTGATGACATATATGTTGTGGGAACTACATGGTCTGCCAACTTTCCGACATATCTGGCAAATGACTCGACCCTTGGAGGAAGTCAGGACGCTTTTGTTAGTTCATTCTTGCCAAATGGGTCCATAAGATATTCTACCTACTTGGGCGGTTCATCCTATGAATTCGGGTCTGGAATTGATGTTGATTCTCAAGGATACGCTGTGGCTGTTGGAAATACATTGTCTACAGACTTTCCAACGAGAGATGCGTACCAAGAAGCGAATGCCGGAAACTATGATGTGTTCATAACTCGCTACAATTTAGTAATGACCACATTGAACTGGAGCACATACTTTGGTGGCCTTTACGGTGAGAGCAACACAAAGGTCTCTCTTGGTCCTGACAACTCGATCCTTATCTCATTGAATGCGGGCAGCAATGACTTGCCATTGATGGATCCCATTGATATCACATATTCTAATCCTGAAGCTGGAGTCGCCTGTTTTAACAGAACTGGCTCTCTTGAGATGAGCACCTATCTTGGCGGTTCCAGCTACGATTACGGAAATGGCATAGATGTGTCAGGTAACTCGACTATTTTTGTTGTTGGAACAACAAAATCGAGCGACTTTCCACTCAATAATGCATTCGACTCAGACCTTGGAGGATCTCAAGATGCCTTTGTCTGTCAGCTGATGAGGGACACTGTTGAACCCAATGTCGCCTTGAACTCTCCTGCAAATGGTTCACTGGTCAACCCAACTATAATGATTGATTTTGAGATTACTGATCACGAGGATGAGGTTGCCTACGCTTGGTACAATCTCAATGGTGGTGCCAATATGACACTTGACAGTCCCTACGATCTTCAATTGTCTGGCTCAGATGGACAATATATCGTCGAAGTCTTTGCCAATGACTCTGCAGGAAACCTCGCCGTTGAAACGTTTGTCTTTCAGCTGGATGGTACTCCACCTGACATCACCCTGGTATCACCCAATAATAACACACTTCAACAGGACGGCACCACAATTGATGTGGACATTGATGCCCCTGATATTGATACAGTGATGTATGCCTGGGATGGCGGCACTCTGCAAGCTTGGAATGCCCCCTACATGACAACTCTGACAGGCTCTGATGGCGAACATATACTCTTTGTCTTTGCAAATGACACTGCTGGAAACTCGCAAACTGCGACCTATGTCTTCACTCTCGATGCAACGCCGCCTGCGATCACACTCACTACGCCATTAGAGAACACCTTTGTTGACAACTCGATGAACATCATTCTTGACATCACAGACTCGAATGGCCTTGCCCAAGTGCTATATCGCTGGGACTCTCAGACATCTAATAGCACACTCACTGGGCCCTCCTATCAGGTTCCTGTAGTCGATGCTGATGGTGATCGCGTGCTGTATGTCTATGCTCAAGACTCCGCAGGACTATGGAGTTCAAAGACATTCTCATACAAGGTTGACAGTCATGCACCGACGATTACTGGGCCTAGTTCGCTCAACTTTGTGGTTGGTACCACAGGAGTCGAGATCACTTGGACATTGGATGATGCTTATCCATCCACCTATGATGTCCTTGTCAATGGAACATCCATTTATGACTCTCCACGATTCTGGGGGCCAGGAAACAATGAGATCACATTGAGTCTGGATGAACTTGATGTGGGCATATACAACTACACAATAGTAGTCTATGATGAAACTGGGCATGTGAACTCGTCGACAGTAATTGTCACTGTGACTTCGGAGTCTATCATTACTACAACCACTACTACAACCACTACCACGACTACCACTACTACAACCACAACTTCTCCGCCTAGCACCACCACTTCACCCATTGGCGGTGGGTTTGATCCAACTATGATAATCATAGCGGGAGCTTTGGTGGGCATAGTTGTGATAATCATAATCCTGGTGTTAAGGAGATCAAGAAGTTCCAGCAGTTGAGCATAGTCCCCATGCTCTGCATGGGGCCCTCCCTTTTTATTCTCCATTGAAGGCCTCAATTATACTTTGTGCCAAATCGTATGTGCCTGCAGCCACGAAGCTCATCCGTTGCTCGAAATCAAGTGGTACCACCCACTCGTTCCCACTCTTATCAAGGACCACTCCTCCTGCCTGTTGAACAATATGAGTCCCGCTGGCATGAATGATTGGCAGAATATCCCTGAGGTCGACCATTGCATCAAGGCCTCCCGAGGCGGTCCAGCACAGATCTAGCAGATTACTGCCCGTCCTTCTCATATCATAGACTCCGATCATTGTTCTATATGAGCCCCCTCCGAATTCTCCACTCCAGCTCTTCTTTGTGTCATAGGATATTATCGCAATCTCGGGATCCTTGACTTTAGAAACCCTGATGTTCTTTCCATTTCTTGTCGCACCCTTGCCTGTTCTTGCAAAATACAGCTCATCAGTAAAGATGGACTCGATCATACTCATTTCGATATCATTGGTCGTAAGCCTTTCGTGATACGAAGCAACAGCTATGCCCACTGAACATAGTGGGATACCCCTCTTGAGGTTTGAGGAGCCATCAAGAGGATCTATCAATGCGATGAATTCAGGTCTGTCCTCGGGCATGATTGTTCCAATCTCTTCACTCATTATTGCAAACGAGTGAGATGACTCATTAAGAACCGAGATGATCTCTTCCTCAGCCCTCGTGTCAAGAACAAGCATAGAGTCGCCGAAGGCATTTGTTTCACCAGTGACATCAGAAGACACATCAAGATTCTCCAATATCACCCTCTTTCCGGCAGCTATTGCCTTTCTGAGTGTCCTCTCCAGTGTCATGTGTTTTGAAACCACTGGATTCTCATTTTAATACTTCTAAGTGGTAAACAGACCTGTCAACCATGGTAAGGCAAGAAACATTCCCACGATCACTAGCAGTATTCCAACGATTATTTCAAGCTTGTGAGCTGATGATGACATCGTTGTGATCATTCTCTGTCTTGCCTCTCCGGTGACCAGTGCAATTATCAGGTATGGAATTAGTACTCCAATACAGAGCACGAGAAACATCAAAAGAATGACAATTGGCTCAGTCACCGCACCAAAAACGAAAGGTATCGAAAGTATCACTGGTCCTGTACATGGAGCGGCAATCAACGAATAGCCAAAACCCATTACAAAGACACTCACTAGACCTCTCGGCTCACCCGGGTCCCTCATTTTAAGCCTTGAGATCCCCAATTTGTTTCTCAGCTTTTGAGACATGGTGAGAATTCCAAGAAATATCACAATTATGCCAAGCACTCCTTGGATGACATCATAATATCTCATTATGAGGAGCCCAATAACACTCGCAATTGCGATGAAAATTGCAAGAGACAACAGAATGCCAAAACACAAGACGAGAGTGATCAACAGGCTCTTCTTTCGGCTTCCCTCCGATTGCAAGCTTCTGATGAGAAACAAAGGCAACAAGGGAAAAATACAGGGTGATGTTGCGATATACAACCCCATTCCCAGAGCTGTTGCTAGTTGTACGAGTTGTTCGATGATCATTGTTCTTTGCAGGCCCCTTAGGCATCAGTCTACAGGGGAGTATTACTTACTAATTCCTGTAGAATAGGTTCCATCTCTACGAAGCGCCATGCGCCTTCATGAACATATCTTAGTCTACCTGCAGGATCAATCACTATAGGTGTTGGAATATATCTGACTCCTATGAAATCAGCAGCAGTGTTTTCCCAGTCCTCACCGTAGTCCTGACCGAGTGTCCAGGTTATTTCATGTTCAGTTATGTATTCTTCAAGCTTTTCGAAGGTGTCACCCATATTGACTGTGAGTCCGATCACTGTAATGTTGTCAGTCCATTTATTAACAAGTTTCTTGAGCTCTCCATTAAAGTATTCACAGGCAGGGCACCAAGTCGCAAAGAAATCAATCAATACCCACTCGCCTTTAAGGTCTGAAATCGTGATATTTCTGCCATCTACCAGTTTCATCAATGTGTCCGGCATTGTAATATTATATTCCAGCAGGTCCTGATCCCTGAATATTATTAATGGGTTCTCTTGATTAGTCGTGGTTGTTGTCAATGTAGTCTCATCTGTGTCGTTGTTGTTTTGATTAATGGATGGCATATTCAGTGCCACATAGGCTGACATCCCTATGATAAGTGTTGATACAACCAAGACTATCCCGATAAGCTGCTTTGCTTCCATAGCACACTCAACCTTTCAGTAGCAAGTCTTGCTGTTAACCCAAAAATCGCAGTAAATAAGTTTCACACCTAACGCAATTTTCGAAATTCTCCTCAATTTGAAATGGATAGCCTTCAAATGTATTACCACAAATAATATTCCATCTCAAATGTATTACCAGCTATTAAAAGCAACATTGATGGTGATGAATATGAAACAGAGCGCTTTGGTGACTTGAATGGGATTTCTAAGCGGACGAAAGAAGATCAACGCAGAACAGCGAATCATAGAGATTAAGACTGTTATTAACGCACTGACATTGAAGGTCCGAAAATTCGAGTCCCTAATAACGGAAGAACATGCTGCAGCCAAGGTCGCAGCGGTTGAGGGACGACGCGAACGTGCAAAATTACATCTCAAGAGAGCACTTGATTTTGAAAGCCGGCGCGATCGTTACTACCAGCAGAAACTGACACTCGAAACATCTTTGATATTGATAGAGGAGGCTCAAGACCAGTCTGCTGTTCAGAGAGCTCTCAGGCTCGCTAATGAGGCCCTTGAGGAAGCCAAGAGTATGATTGACACCACTGAGATTCAAAGTCAGCTAGACAGAATTGCTGAAACCTTTGAGGAGATAGAACTGGCGGGCGATATACTCTCTGAGAATCTGAACACTCAGCCCTCAACATATCATGAAGATGAGATTATTGAAAGGCAACTGCAATCACTTGAGGCCGAGATAATTGTTGAACGAGAACAAAACATTCCTTCTCCCTCCCATCCATCACCCCCAACATCTGATGAGTTGGATGATAGCACGATAATCGAGCAGATGCTGCGCGATCTCAAGCAAAAAACAAGTGAAGAACGTGCCAGAGAGATTCAGTTATAATAGACTCATCCGTTTTATTTCTGTGATGCACAGATGGCAATAAAGTTAGTAGTCTTTGATGTGGATGGCACACTCACTAGGCATTCAAGTATCTGGTGGAGACTTCATGAACATTTTGGAACTCAGGACCTTGGCAGAAAATACTATGATCAGTATTTTGCGGGCGAGATTGATTATCTGGAATGGGCTCGCCTTGATGCAGAATTATGGAAAGGCCGGCCTATTGAAGAAGTGCTTGAAGTGGTACGAGAAACAGAACTGGTGCCAGGTGCATTAGAAGCAATCACCGAGATCAAGAAACGAGGGATACATGTTGCTATTCTCTCAGGAGGTCTAGATATTATGGCCAATAACATAGCCCAACGCCTTGGCATTGATTATGTTCTTACAAATAGATTGAAAGTGATGGATGGAAGGCTCACCGGCGAAGTAGAGATACTAGTAGGCTGGGGAGAAAAGGCTGCAGAGATAAGAAAGATTGCCAACGATTTCAAAATTCCTCTTGAAAACACTGCATATGTTGGTGATGGCAGAAATGATATTAGTGCCTTTCGGGTTGTAGGTCTTGCAATAGCATTCATGCCAGAACATGAAGAAGTTGCTAAAGCAGCTGATTATGTCATCATAAAACATGATCTGCATGAAATTCTCAAGATCATAGAAATGAGAAATTAATGTTGACTAATACTGTACATTGAGAGATTCTTTCAATTAGAAAAAAGAGAACCTTGACTCAAGGTTCTCGATGTTAGATTTCAAAGCTTATTTCCTTCTCGTAAACAGAATGACGACTACTACCACCACTACTCCAGCAATGGCTGCAATAATTATCAGAGTATTATTATTTTCATCCGGAGCAGGCGTGGTTGTTGTTGTACCTGTTGTAATTGTTGTATCAGTGGTTGTAGGTGTGCCTGTGGTTGTTGAAGGCTCAGTCACTATCAGATAGCCAGTGAAATTCGCTTGATTACTCGATGTGTCATTGACCACCAGAGTGAGGTTATAGACACCAATTGACATACCTCCAAGGTTGATAGAAATAGTTGAGCCATTCCAAGTGTCCCCATAATACTGAGTTCCATTCGTAGATAGCGTGTAGAAATATGGGAGAAGATCAAAGAATGTCCAGTTCACAATATAGGTCTGTGTTCCCTCCTCGTAAACCATTGAAGATGGTCCTGTTAGATAGAGGGGTGCTGTTGTATCTCTGACTGTTACCACAACTGTGTCATTGACGATATATCCCAATGTTTCTGTTACGCTGATCTCAAAGACATAGGTTTCTATTGGATAGTCGTTTAGTGATACAGATATCTGATTACTGTCCAGAGTTGAGCTTCCAAAATAGATTGAATTTCTCTCAAGCCGATAAGTGGCAGGGAAATAGCCTGAAACTGTCTATGTCACATGAGCACCGATAGTTCCGTATTCAATTGTGATATCCTCTGGACTGTTAATCGTTGGACTCAACATGAATGCAATCTCATTCAGCCATAGTTCATACGAGTCGAGATATGTGGGGTCATCCAGATCTTGATTAAACTCATCAATGAGAAATCCATTATACAATGTCTGCTTGTTATTCCTCAATACTATGATTGACTCGTTGCTCTCCAATGTTAGTGTCACACCTGCTAATGCCGTGGCATTATCATACACATTCAGAACATCCCCCTCGTCACCATAATCATAAATCGGCGTGAGATTATCAGCGCCATATGAGATTGGGAAGTTGAAGATTAGATGTTCAGTGTTCCAGATTTGGACTGGTACGCCAGTAGTTAGATCTGACGCAGGGCTAAATCCAAGAAGCGGCCATAATTCATGGTCTGGCATATAATCAACATTATAAAACGACATCAATAGTTTTCCGCCCGACTTGACATACTGTGCAATCTGATCACAATATCATGTGGTTAATGTCTTCCACTGAGCATCTATTATTACCATGTCCCATTGGCATAATTTCAAGAAGAGATTGAAATAGTCAAAGGTATATGTGTGGAAATAATTCACCCCAAGTTCATTAAATGCTGATGCTACCTGTGTCCTATAGTAGTTTGCGCTAGTTGGTTCGTCTACAAATAGCAAGACCCCAGATCTACCTGAAGCTAACCAATTGGCAATATTCACTGCAACTATCTTATTATCATCAGATTTAATTCTTGCATCATCAAAGAAATTAATGTCTGAAACCAAGACTATACTCCCATTTCCAACCTCTTGGTATGCTCCGACTCCATCTCTAATGTCAGTCTTTGCAAAAATGCCAGCATCACCAGTTGCATTTATGGCTTCCTCGATGCTGCGCCCATCAAGTAAGCGTCTTCTGACAATCGATGCGCCGCAAAGTTATTGATTGTGCCAGTTGCGTCGACAGTTATATTGTTTCTCAAGCCAGTTTCTGCAAGTAGGCTGTTGATATATTTATTACCAGTGAATGCATGTCAGTCTCCTAAGACAAACAATCCGCTTCCATTTCTTACCCAATTCATCACATCAATAATCTCACTATCTGTAAAGTTAATGCTTGGAAGCACAACAACAAGGATATCATATGGTTCAAGATTAGCTGTTGTCAAATTGCCGAGTGAAGGACCTCTAAGCTTGTCGAATGTATATCTTCTGGATACTAATACATCTCTATATGATGCGAAGTTAAAGAAGGTACTAATAGCTGGATCCCATTCATCAATACCATTCATTGTAAATTGGACTTTCTTGGACATCTCAGTCCTGTCCGCCCAAGAACGGCACTGGGCACATTTCAGACTTTGATCTCTGATGAAACTATTTAGACCCCCCTCAATTTTACTGTATATCATTAGATGTTCTTTTGATTGGTGTCCAACTCTGTCCTAGCTCTATGCATCTACGCGCAACCCCACAGAAGTCAGTAAACTTTGTATAATACTATAGTTTGTATTCATGAATCCTATTGTGTATGATGGTGTGGTGGAATTAAACTCATAATAAAGTGCTACACGAATGGTTCGCTCTAATGGACCTGATGACAAACTGAATTGGTCCGAATTCATGAATGATTCATGTATTTCTTTACAAGAGTTTTCATTGCTTACAGTATCTAATGGTATAAATGCTATGCTTGATAGCAATATCACAAGTAAAAAAAATAATGACTCATCTCTCATTTTTGCACCTCAATGTGGAAAAAAATAATTACAAGCTAAAATAATAAACCCCTCTGTTATTCCATATTGTAATTCAATCACTAATTGTTTTAAAGAATTACAATTTGTAATCTGGATTGGGTCAATTCGGGCATTGTGATTACGCATCAACTAATGGAAATCCATATCTGCAGCTTGACCCTGTATTGAGCAAGAGCACATCCTCATTATAATCAATCTGACCCGATTCAATTAGATTCCGTAATCCTCCTAGTCCCACGGCACCCTCTGGGCAGAGATCAATGCCTTCCATTCTCGCAGCAAGTAGCCTGCATGAGTCAATCTCACTCTCTGCAACACCCACAGCTCCCCCGTGCGATTTTCTCATTGCAATCATAATAAGACGGTCGGCAAAGGGTCTCGGAACTCTAAGGCCATATGCTCTTGTTTGGCCATTTAGCCACGGCTCGATTGTATCTGTGTCTTTCTCGTATGCTCTCACTACAGGTGCGCATCCTTCGGACTGTGCAGCATACAGTCTTGGTTTCTTATCATCAATCAGACCAATCGCTTCCAGCTCATTAAAGCCCTTCCAAAGGCCGATTATTGATGTGCCTCCCCCAGTTGGGCATATAATAACATCAGGAACCTTCCAATTCAACTGCTCAGCAATCTCAAAGGCCATTGTCTTTTTTCCCTCAACTCTGTAGGGCTCCTTGGTTGTACTGAGATCAGTCCACGATCCATTTTGTGCTTTCATCATTCTTGCAGCATCAGCAATGTTTCCTTCGACGAGGGTGATGTTTGCACCATAGAACTTACAACCCTCGATAAAGCCTAGCGGGGTGTCAGCAGGCATGAACACATGTACATCAGTCCCAGCTGTTGCACAGTAAGCGCTCATCGAAACTGCAGCATTGCCAGCAGAAGGAATGGCGAATGATGTTGAGCCGCTCTCTACATGTTTCGAAACTGCAACGCAAAGACCGCGATCTTTGAATGATAGTGTGGGATTTCTTCCCTCATCCTTTATCCGTAAGAGCTTTAGTCCCAAATGCTTTCCCAACCTTCTGGCCATTATTAATGGTGTCCATCCTTCTCCCAAACTAAACACGTATGAAGGCGACTTGACAGGGAGCAATTGCGAATATCTCCACATTGAGTTCACATTTGATGGAAACTCGCCCGCGTCCACAACCTCTCTTACACTATTCAGGTCATATCGGGCCAATAGCGGCGAACCACACAGGCACACTGACACTTTTTGATTATGGGTGAATTTTCTGCTGCAGCGTGGGCATTCAATATGAGTGAGATACGAGAGCATTTGATTATCTCCATAGTATTAGATGCATCACTCCCTTATGTATTATTCATAATAAGCCGTTTTGTTTAATTGTTTATATAATAATCGCGAAGAACCTCATGTTTATTTGTGAAATTATGTGTAATTTAGTCAATAATTGCGATGGGACGAATGAACTTGACTGAAGCGTCACGTGTTGTCTTGCCCTTTAGTGCTGTGGTTGACCTTGAACGGCTCAAACTTGCCCTGATTCTGAATGGGATAAATCCCCGAATTGGTGGCGTGCTGATATCCGGACCCAAAGGGACTGGAAAGACAACCGTAGTGCGTGCCCTTGCTGATCTGCTTCCTGAGGTCGATGTTGTCGAGGGGTGCAAGTTTGGATGCAATCCCTATCATGAAGAGATGATGTGTGAGGACTGCAAGAGACGCAAGCATGCGGGTGAGGAACTGAAAGTTGTCAGAAGGAAGATGCGTGTTGTTAATCTTCCCCTGTCGACAACTGAGGACCGGCTCATTGGGTCGATTGATATTGAACGTGTCTTGCAAGAAGGTATTCAAGCCTTAAAGCCTGGCATTCTGGCTGAGGCCCATCAGAATGTTCTATATGTGGATGAGGTGAACCTTTTACCCGATCACTTGGTTGATGACCTTCTGGATGCTGCTGCTACAAAGTTCAATGTTATCGAACGTGAGGGTATCTCAATTTCGCATCCCTCCGACTTCATTCTGATTGGTACAATGAATCCTGAAGAGGGGGAGCTCAGACCACAATTGCTGGATAGGTTTCCACTTCATGTCGCTGTTGGCAGAAACCTCACGATTGAGGATAGGATGGAACTTGTCAGACGCAACTTGAACTTTGAACAGAACCCACTAGAGTTCAGGGAGAAATGGGCTGAAGAACAGGAACATCTTCGGAACAGAATAGTCAAAGCTCGTGAGATATTGCCCAATGTGATGCTTCCAGAAGACAAGTTGCATGCGATTGCTATGGCATGTGATGCTCTTGAGGTGGATGGCGTAAGGCCCGATATAATAATCAGCAAGACCTCAATCACAATGGCTGCTTTTGAGGGCAGGACTGAGGTCTCTCTGGAGGACATGAAGCTGGCCGCCCAGTTGACTCTCAGTCATCGAACACGACGTGGTGGACTATTGGAACCTCCTGCCCCCAGTGAGATTGAGACAGCTATTGTGAAGGCTGCTGAACTCTCGAAGAAGAAGACCAAGCGAAAGTCGCCCACAGAGGTTCCGAAAGACAAGGATGACGAATCTGAAGAGGCGGGCAGTGGGACTCGTTATAGTGGTGGTTCGTTTGGTCGACAGGACACTTTTGCCCAGTGGGGAGATCAGAAGGGTAAAAAAAAAAGGTAAGTAATGTCAGAAAGCCCCGTGGCAATCCCATAAAAGGGACAATAATCTCAATCATGTTGATTGTGGCATTTACATATATCTCATGGATATTCTTCTCTCCCCTCAATGTGTTGCTTGGTGCTTCTATAGGAATTTTGCCTCCATTGCCAATTCTAATAATCAATACGATAGTATATATTCCATTTATCTATAAACTCATCAAGTACTGGCTTCGCATAATGATGAAACGGGTTTCTGGACCCGCTGCCGGTATCGATACTGTGGATTCTGGCCGTGCTAAACCAGAGCCTGGGGACGAATGGGGCACTGCTACTCGAAGATACGAGTCCAAGCCCGAGTCTAAGCTCTATGGCTCCAAGTCTGACATTCGTGATCCTCTGACTATCGACTCTGGATTCTTTGTAAAGCTTCCTGACCTCGATTCTGGTGAGGAACTATTCGACTTAGATGAGCTGCGGGTTCGAGCAATGGTCAAGTCTCGAGTTTCATCTGGCGGCTGGATCGACAGAAGCACAAGTTCGAGATCCCTAGGTTCAATGGTATCAACCGATAGTACACATGGGCGGCCATTCAGATCTCGTCAACCGACTGGCGAGGCCTCAAGTATTGATGTTCACGCAACTGTTATGGCGGCAGTGGCAAGATCTGGAAAGTTTGTTCCCGGTAGCAGGATTCAGATTAAGCCAAGCGATATACGTGAGAAAGTGTTTGCAGGAAAGACACCGCTCACAATCATTCTGATAATAGATGTCAGCTTGTCAATGAAGGGCTATATGAAAGAGGTCCGAAAGATAATTGGCCGCATCGAGCACGAAACCCGTGGAACAAAGGATCGTGTAGGGATTATTGCATTCAAGGACAGTGGTGCGATTGAAGTTCAGACTCCAACGACTAACTGGAACAAGCTCTATAGGGGTTTGGCTCGACTGCGGATTTCTGGTCTCACACCTCTTGCAGAGGGCATTATGAAGGCAATAGAAACTGTTCGTCGTGAGAGGATGAGAAACAAGAATATTGAACCCTTGTTAATTATGGTTTCCGACTTTGCACCAAACATACCTCTTGCTCAGTCTGTGGGTCCAGGCCATGCTCAATTCACACCCGTGCGAGACCTTGTCAAAGCTGCTCGTCTTGTTAAGAAGAATGGAATAAGACTAGTGACGATAAATGTAAACACTGGACAGATTCATTGGGTAAAGCTTCTCAAGAGGCCCTACCATGATGCGCTAGAGCTTGCAACATTTCTAAGAATGAAAAAGGATGGTTTCTCATCAGTTGTAGAAACAATACTCTCTGTTCCAAAGTTTCGTGAGTCATTCTCTTCCTATCTCATTGCTTCAATTGCCGGTGGAAGAACCTATCTTGCCAATGAGGTCATGAAGATGAACTCGGTCCTGTCAGAGTTTATCGCTTCGACACAAGCAGTCAGAAAAATCGATCCTGCAACCCTAAAGGCCGCAGAAGAATATCTTGCAAGGTGACTCATGAAATCCGTTATATGCGGATACTGTTCTTAATCCAGCGGCGCATGGGAACAAATGGCTGGTGTCATAGTGAGCAAGGAGAGCCCAGTCTGGGTGTCAATGAATTGTCTTTTCATGCATCAGCAACAGGACCCATGCGCACCAAACCAATGGAGCATGTTCAATTGAAGCCAGGAAAAGTCCCTCCAGAAATATTGACACGGATAGTCTTCAAGAACCTTGGTGCTAGCGACTCGGATGTGATCATCGGTCCAGAAATAGGTCAGGATGCATCTGTCATCAGGATTGGCGATAAGGATCTCATTGCAAGCACCGATCCAATCACGGGGTCAATTGAGGATGTTGGCTGGCTTGCAGTTCATATCAATGCCAATGATATTGCTACCTTTGGCGTACGCCCTCGATGGTTTCTTGCATCAATACTTCTCCCTGATGGCTCTACCTCTAAAGACCTTGAAAGAATAATGTTGCAGATAGATGAGGCTGCAAGATCACTTGGCATCGCTGTAGTGGGAGGCCATACTGAGATAACTGAGGCGGTTTCACACCCGATAATTGTTGGAATCATGCATGGGTTGACCAAACATGGCAAATATGTCACCTCTTCTGGAGCACAGCCAGGTGATGCAATAATCATGACAAAAACTGCTGCTATTGAGGGGACTTCAATCTTGGCCACCGAATGTAGTTCCTATCTTCATGGAAAGGTGCCTGATGATGTTCTCTATCAAGCCCAGCAGATGCGGTTTCAAATCAGTGTCGTTGCTGAAGGCATTGCCGCTTTTGAAACAGGCTATGTGACTGCGATGCATGATCCTACTGAGGGAGGAGTATTTGGGGGCATTCATGAGATTTGTGATGCAAGCAATGTGGGTTGCAAGATTAATCATGATATGATACCTATTCATCCTGTGACTAGCAAGATATGTGATGCTCTTGAAGTAGATGTCTATAGTCTGATATCAAGTGGGACTATGCTACTGACTTGTAGTCATTCCAAGGTTGATGAGGTGATTGATGCCATCACAAGGTCAGGCGTTGATGCAACTGTGATTGGGAAGACCATTAATGACCCAGCAAGACGACTACTCATCAAGGACTCACAATCTTCATTACTGCCACGACCAGAAACTGATGCATTGTGGACAGGTCTCAAACACAAGTGATGATATGAAAGCATCAGTTTAATATCCCCTATATATCCATATCTGGATTTATCAATATAACTTAGTCTACTGTTTATTATTAATTGGGCGAGCTTGAACATTTGAGTCCTGTCCCCCCACAAAATGGCACTGGGCACATTTTAAGAGCGAATCTTACATGAGAACTACCAAACTTGCATTAATTCAGACTTTTAATCAGCTATTTGTTTTACAAGTGTCCAACTTTATTCAAGCTCTGCCCATCTATCTCAACCCGACCTCTTGTATGCTGGCGATAGGACATTCATTCCAATGTTTAAGACAATCCACACTCATCCCACACTAAATGAATTGGTTCAGCGCGTTTTCGGAAGAATGACGCCTTTGAATGGCAAGGAATCACATTATCATTGATGGTGCTAATGAATTCCTTGATTATCTATCAATAAAGGCTCCTAATGACTCAAGAATGGCATCGCTTACATAGTCAATGACTATTGGAGAAACAGCTATATTTCCATTTTTCAATACTTCAAAGGCATCTGTTCCGGGTTCTGGATCATTCTCATGACCTTCAATCCAGTAATAGGGACTACCATTGGGGTCAATCCGCTTGTCTAACGTGTTATGCATTCTTGCACGTATTGGCCTAGTGACAACGATCCTACTTGTATCCAACACATCACATGGGAAGTTGATATTCAAGGCATCAATACCAGCCGGCAGTCCGAACTCAATTATTTTGTCAATTATTTCAGTTGTCACCTCAATCTCACGACTGTAATCTCTGTTTGAGTCTGAATAATGAAACCACTGATGTGTATTTACTACGCGGGATACTGCAATTCCCCGATATCCCATGATTGCTGCCTCTACTATTGCACCTACTGTACCACTGGTTGCCATACTTTGATAACCGAGATTAGCTCCCATGTTGATTCCTGACACAAAAAAGTCAATGCTGTCAACAAACTCCTTTGCCAGAATCACAGAGTCTGCTGGAGTGCCATCATGAGTGATCAACTGATAACCATCTACCTTGCCACGATCATAAATGCGAAGTGGTTGATTAAGTGTTAGGGCCTTACCAGTTGCGCTTCTTTGACTATTTGGAACCACAATGGTCACCCTATACTTTTTCGCGAGCTGTTTAGCAAGTGCCGTGAGTCCCTTACTTGAATGCCCATCGTCATTAGTCATTACAATTTGCTTCATTAATATGACCCCATTATTAACTGATAATCCAGATGAAGCAATAATAAGAATGACGATATAGTGAAAACCACTTTTTGAATCTAGTAACTCTAGCAACTCGATGATAATAGCAATAATCCATTCTGAGCACTGGTTCTTATCATCCTTAATAATTATTCTGGATATTTTTTCTATAACTATTATAAAATAAAAACAACAAAATAAGCGGGGGATATTTATGAATTTAAGAGAATATAAGAAGGGACCTGAAGGAATACGCTACAAAGCTAGCATATTGCCTTGGAAGGTCAATAAGGGCCAAGAATCTGTGCTGATATTCGAGTTCTTTAATCCCACACAAAAGAATCTCACTCCTACCATTGGCATAACTGCCATAAAAAAGAAGGGACTCATTGGAGGGAGGATCTTCGAGTGTATGGATGCAGCTCCAAACAACTTCTGGGTAGGACCAAGCAAAACATTACAGTCCACTATTAAGCCAAATGCACAGGCAATGATGCTTCTTCCAATAGTCACACATACAACTACAGACGCGGGTGACTATGAGATTGAATTTGGGCTCAAAGTGAAAGAAGAACCGAGTGCAAAGGCTACTATCAAGAAAATTGCTAAAATTGCCTTGGCGCTCACAATTGGCTCTTTTTCAAAGAGGTACTACTTCCAAATGAAGGTTGAAGATAGACTCGCAAAACCTGACTCACTCAGATGGTTTCCTCATATGGTTCACATTGACTTCAAGAATCAACGGTCTTTCTTTCCATCGATAATTATGATATCAACATATACTCATGGTGAATATAGACATCCTACTAATGATTCAATACTAATTATTAGATCAGTTTCAGTAAAAGATGACTCGGAAAGAGAACAATTTGCCAATATCATGAGATCTATGATGATTGAATCTGATACGGTGGAATCATTGAATCTTGAGGGAAATGAATTCGAATATCGTTCTGGACTTGCTCCTAAAAATCCTGAACTCTTTAAATTTGACGCCCTGGGTTATGTGACACAACTCAAAGAAGTAGTCCTCTTTACAGGCATTGCCAAGCAACATCTTAAGAATGAATTAAATGAGATGTTCAATTCAGTCACTTTTATTCCAAAAGAAGAATAAGACCAACGAGCAATCTCACGAAATGCCAGAAAACAATTGAAAAAACCGGAGACTGCAGCTAAATGCGGTCTCCGGGGATCATAGCTGGGGGCTATATTGTTATACATCGTATGCCATCAATGTCTTTCTTTTGTTCTCAAGGCATCGCTTATTCGCTCTCCTTAGCAACAATTCGACCTCCTTGTCCAATGCCTTGTAGAACTCCTTACTTACTTTGATGTTGTTTTTTTTCGCAAACTCTTGAACACTCTTCTTAACAATGAATGACATCAGTGTGTACTCCTAGTTCAATGTGAATTGCTTGATGTTCCCCTTGTGACTCCACCTAATAAGATTTCATCAAAATTACAATACTTGACCCGAATTCATAATCTATTTAGAAGAATCTGCATAATTCGTTCGGCAGCTCTGCCATTGCCATAAGGGCATTTACGTTCACTAACTAGTCCTTTCTTAACCTCTTCCAGTATAATTCTTGGAAATCTATTGGGATCCACCCCCACAACTGTCGCATGGCCCGAGTCAACAGCCTCTGGTCTCTCGGTAGAGGTTCTCATGACGAACACCTTCTTATTCATGGATGGGGCAGTGGCCTCTTCTTGAATCCCCCCTGAATCAGTAAGGATGAACTCGCTTCTTGACATTATGTTTAGAAAATCGAGATATCCTATAGGCTCAATAAGATGCACAGAACCTCTTGAAGTGAACCTGTCTATCAGATTGAACTCATTCAACCTTTTGATTGTTCTTGGATGGATTGGAAAGACAATGTTTCTATCTAATGATAATACTCCCTCAACAATCCCAGTAAGCGTTTCTTTGTCATCCACATTCTCAGCACGATGCATGGTCAAAAGAACAAAGCTCTTCAGGTCTTTGATGATATATGGGAGGGGTCGTTTCTTAGCGATTTTCAGTCTGTCTTCCATGGCATCAATAATCGTATTGCCTGTGATATGAATCTCGCCCCAGACATTTTCAGACCTCAAGATTTCCGCTGACTTCTTAGTGGGGGCAAATAGAAACTGGGATACATGATCCGTCAGCCGTCGATTGTGTTCCTCTGGCATTCTGATATCATAACTTCGTAGACCTGCTTCTACATGCCCCACTGGAATGTGCAATTTTGCTGCGGCTATTGCGGCTGAAAGAACAGCGTTTGTATCTCCCTGAACAAGCACCACATCTGGTTGATCTTCCATCAACTCCTTCTCAATACCAATCATGGCCCTGGCAGTCTGTTCTGCCTGTGTGCCTGAGCCTATACTGAGATTCTTATCGGGGCTCCTAATACTCATGTCCTTGAAGAACGAATCACTCATGAATTGCGAGTAATGTTGTCCAGTATGAAGAAAGAAGTAGTCTATCTCCATCTTATCGCAATACCATAGAAGTGGTGCCATCTTGATTATCTCGGGCCTGGTGCCAATCACAAAGAAAGGTCTCATTTTCTTCTTGATGACTCATCTTGCTCACTCTTATGACTGTTTTCTCATGTATCGAAAACACCTAAAAGACCGTAATGCAATTGTTTCATGTCATATTCGCAAAGGTGAGATGAGGTTGAGATACGGTCTTGGTGTTCTGCTCGGTGCAATAATTCCGGGAATAATGTTCATTGGTGCTGCAGTGATTAACGTACTGGGTTTTGGTGTGACTGACCCGCTGATTCTTGGCACTCTTTGGAATCTCTACGTTCTATGGTTTCTAGTTTCAGCAGTTATCTTTGTGGCCCCATTGATAATCGTCAGGTTCATGAAACGCGAAATGCTCAGAGAGCTTCTTCTCTTTGAGGTTGGTGGATTTGCCTTTTTCGCTCCGCTATGGCTTTTCTTCGCAGCAGAGATGACCGGATACTCCATTATCAAGCTGTTTACTGTGGGCGTTGAAAATGCTCTTCCAAGTCCTGGTCTTGGTGGAACAATCGTCGGAGTCACTATCAATTCAATAATACTAATCCCCATGATTCTAGTATTCATGATATTTGGGGCATTTATTCTCAGACCATCATTTGTCTATGGTATCATGAAAACTACTACGAAGTCCGCATTGGAAGGTCTGAAACCAGCTGGCAAACCTGAGACTGAAAGACCTGCTGAGCCCGCAACTCCTCCACCAACCACGCCAGCACCGCCACGTCCTGCAAGCACTGAGGCAGCCAAACAGAAGCTCATGAACTTTTTGAATGAGATTGGGATACCTGGACCAACAATTCAAAAGATCATTCAGGCTGGCTTCACATCGGAGACCGAGCTCGTTGCAACAAGTTCAGATCAACTGGCACAGATGCTTGGCATTTCAGCATCAGAGGCTGAAGGCATTCTAGTGGAGGTACAAAAGAAGGTGTTCTTTGGAGGCATCAGCTGACCTCCTCACACTTTAAATGATATCAATGCATCAAGAGCCGTCAGAATCATGTTGTCAATCGGTGGCTTGAAGGTGATCTTGGCCTCTTTCTCAACAGGCTCACCAATGACAGTACATACAGTGCCCACCTTGACTCCTCTAAGCTGACCAATTATGAAGAGTGATGCCGCTTCCATTTCAGTTGCTAATACACCACTCCTTTTGAGGATGTTCCATCTTTTCTTTGTGCCAGATGGATCGGTCGTATAATCCGAGTGCTCACTGTAGAATGCATCCTTGCTGTGCCCAATGCCCACATGATGCTTGAGACCTCTGTCTTCTGCCGCTTTTCTCAGAGCCTCCACTACCTCGAAGTCTGCCACTGCTGGAAAGTTGATCGGCACATATTGTTTAGATGTGCCATCCTCCCGGACCGAACCCGTGAATATGACCAGGTCGCCTGCTTGAATCGAGCTGTTGATAGCACCTGCTGTTCCTACACGGATGAAGACCTTGCATCCTACATGTATCAGCTCTTCAATCGCAATTGCTGCTGATGGACATCCTATGCCCGTAGAGCATACTGCAACTGGAACTCCATTATACTCGCCCTTGAAACTCCAATATTCCCTGTTCTTAGCGATCTCTCTGGCATTTTCAAAAAAACTCTCGGCAATCTTTCGCGCCCTGTCCGGATCGCCTGGAAGAAGAACAAGCGGTGGGATCTCACCCAATGCAATTCCAATATGATATTCTCTTTCTTCGCTCATAAGTCTTGCATCCCATTTGATTACGCTAAGGTCTGAATAAATTGCTTGTGCATTAGGCCATACATTGCTTTATCCAGAGAGATATGCTTAAAAGAATCTCTCGAGGAACCTCACAAAGTGGTAAATATGGTCGAATCACTCTCATCGATTGAGCTCGAGGTCCTGAAATTAATAATCAAGGACAGTCATAGACCTTCAGCTCTGACCAGGATCTTGAAGAACAAAGGCATTGAATGTGATCAGAATACTGTTGTTTCTGCACTGGTCAGACTGGAAAAGGAGAAACTTGTGGAGCGCCATTCAAAGAAGGCTTGGATTGCAACATCCAAGGCAGAGCCCTACATTACTGAATAGGAAGCATAACGTTTCAAGCTTATTCCTCCATCTTTCCATATTCCTCCCACCTTGCAATCAGCATCTCCCTCACGCCCTCCTTCAATAGTTGACTCATCTGAAGTTCATTAAGACCACTCGCTAGCTCTTCAAGTCCAGTTTCCTTCTTCAGCAGGTTTGCAGAATCAACTGCCATTTTCAAGGACCTCTCGAATGTTGGACTGCTCCCCTTCATACTGGTGATTAACTCCTTGAGATATTGGCTAAAACCATCAGACAGGCTCTTGGTTTCTAGTGGTATTCCAAAGCGATCATTTGGTGCTAACATTGGTGGGAATGTAGTAACTTCACCATTATTGAAGACAACCGTTACAATCTCAATATCTACCATCGTCAAAGGTGCTAGCTTTGGGATTAGGTCATTGCTGAATGTGAACTCTTTGATGCTTTTAAGTTCCATCTGCAATTCATCCAATCGCCGCTGTAATTCTCTTTGGATACCCCTAACTGCAGAAACAACTCGTTCATGCAACTCGTCCAATTCTATCTCAGTCTTATTTCGCTCCATATTAAACTCTACAAGTTTATGCTTCTTATCTCGTATTTGAGAATCAAACGACCGTGCAATCTCTTCCATCTCTGCCACCATATTTTGTTCAAGTTCACGATACTTGTTAAGCATCTCCTCGCTCTTCTCAAGAATCTTCTCTACTGCTTTCTTATACTCGGGAACTCGCGAGTTGAGTTCTTCGATCAGTTGCTTGAACAGTTCAACAGCACCCTTGAAATCATCAGCCTTGTGGCCTATTTCTAGTCTAGCCTCTTGAATCCTTCCAAGTATTCCCGAGAAAAACATCTCTAGATCACTCGTATCTCTTGCAAATTCAGATGTCAATACACGTTTGGCAATCCTGTAGTTCTCTTCAATCTTGTACTGTTGATCCCTCTTTTTTTCTGTCAATTCAGCTATCTCTAATCCCTCAATCTCCTCTTGAGTTCGTGCCCTCTTCTCCCACCTTTGCTTTTCTGACAAAATCACATTCTCAAGAGTCACAAGCCTTTCCTCTAACTGGTCTTTTGCAATCTTTTGAATCTCCTCCAGACTTCCAATCTTTGTAATGGCCGTCTGCACCATTGATTGAAATCCCTCACTTATTTGCAATGCGTCCTGCGATGTGAGTTTTGTGTCCAGGCGATTTGGAAAGACACCCGGCTCTATCTCAACAAAGTTTGAACCCAATGCTGCAAGCTCGTGCGGGGACTCGAGATTTCTAATGTACTTCACATTCTTCTCAATCTTGCCCAGAAGTGGAAGTGCCTTATTGACAACTTCAGGAATGGCCTTTGCATCTGTTGTTTCAGAACTCAGCAAACGCTTTACTGATCCCAATGCTGTGTTCTCAGTGAGTTCGAATGGTTTCTGAGTTTCACCAAAAGCATTCAAAATAATGGAACTTGCTTCAGAAACCTGAACTGCCCAGAATGGTAGAGAGATGAAACTCATTCCCGTTATTTTCTTGCTTTCACGCTTTGACTCGACAAGAGCAAATGCAATCGCAAGCGACATGTTATCGCTTGCAGTCTTTATCCCAGAAGAAGTATTCCGATACAAGAACTTTAGAGCTAATTGTCTGACCACTATAAATCACCACTCTCTCCAATGAATATTGACTGGCCAGTATGCAATTATGTCTTTTCACTGGCTATCCGATCGATCATGACTCCTGCTTTTGGCCATTGAATATCTTGACTAATGAGTCAACAATGTTGTATGAGAGATGGGGATATGCCTGACAGAACACATGTGTATAGATAGTGTTGGTGGTGACTATTCTGGCCTTACTCTTTGCAATCAGATTGACCAATAGCTGTTCTCCCTTCTCAATGAGTGGCAATACATGAACTACTGCCATTCCTACGCTCTTGGCTCCAAGATTAAGGAGCCTCTCCTTGGTTTCGAGAAGTGTGCTTCCGCTCTTTGTAAGATCATCGATCACAATGACATTCTTGCCCTTGACATCCAGTTCGCCAGAGAGCTCAACCGCATATGAGTTGCTTCTCTTCTTTCCAAACCCCTCACATGAAAAGCGCTCCTGACCACCCTCATCAGGGGTGACCACAACATAATCATCATAGCAGAACTTCTCCGCACCAAATTTAATCAAGTCTGGGGTGACATCAATTATCTCAAGCTCGTCCTTCTTTATCAGCTCCCTCACCCAATCTATACTCTCAGGAGCGTGAGGATTGACAATCCATATTTTATCACATTGATCAGCAATTGCATAAAGTGCCCACCTACTGGAAACCGCTTCACCGGTCTTGAACGCCTTGTCTTGCAGGGCAAATGGCTGGAATGTGAGAACAACATCAACTTGCTTGGGCGGTTCAATATCAAAACTCTCGTATTGCTTATGTCCAACCTCATTGACACCTTTTGGATCATTAAGAATACTCAGTATAAGCAGCAGTTCCACAACTCTGTCAGATGTTGTGTAGAACTCGCTCTCCGAAGGACCAGACCCCGTGCAGCTTTGGACTACAATGACTTTTCTTCCTGAGAGTTTTTCCACATCTGCAATTCTAACGTAAATGTCTGCATTGGGGAACATTCGACGCCCATCATAGTTCATCTCACAGGTGAATACGCGATAGCCAAGTTTTTCAAATCTTTTTTTCAGCTGCTCAGCACCACTTGCAAGTATAACATCATACTCTTTCATTCATGTGACCGCCTGGACTGGGAAGGAGCTAATGGTGAACAAGCCCGCTGACAAGTCACTTGTTTAAATAATCTCCGTATCGCACATATTTTTCTAGCGAACCTCTGGCCTCTCCTGACCGACATAAAGACTGCTTTCTCTCTCATCATATCCCATGCCCGATGGGCTGGAAAGCGGGACAAACATGATCTGCACAATCTGCATTTCTGGATACAAGTAGACAGGACTGAGATTCATACAATAGATTTCCAAAGTCAACTTACCCGGCTTTTTCATTCCCGTCCCTGGATTAACAAGTCCTGCTGAGTGAACGATTATTCCTAGACGCGCCACGCTTGACTTTCCCTCAAGTAGACCCGCATAAGAGGGTGCCACCGAGATCTTCTCTATAGTCTGTCCGAGGATGAATTGACCTGGGAGAATCAGAAATGGATCTCCCTCGGTATCTACCAAACGTGTTCCCCTCGTAAGATCTTTCTCATTCCTTAAGTCCACTGGTGGTCCCGGATCATAGACTCGAAATACGCTGTCTAGTCTGAGATCGATGCTGCATGGCCCTATGGCCTCAGGAATGAATGGGTCTATCTTTATCTCACCGCTATCCATGGCTTTCTTCATATCATTATCGGAGAGGAACATATTGCCACCAAGTAGAGAATAACACTGTTCCTAATTGGTGTTTCCCTCTGAATGTTATTTGCAATAAACCTAAAATGCCTCGTGCCCAAGAAGAACATGCCACCACGGGACATGATGATACAATTGGCTCTTACTGCTCGTGAAATACTGCAGTTGATCTCTAATGAAACAGGTGTGCCCTATAGAAACATTGCAATCAAAGTCAATGATGCAATGCTTGAGGGTAAAGACCTGCGACAGGCAATAAGAGCAATTGCTGAAGAGTTTAAACTTGACCCAGATGAATACAGGCTTAGCGCGACAAAGATAGTGGCGGAGGCAAAACGCATTCTCCGTGAGGACTACACGCAGACTCTGATGATGTCTGCTGTAATGGCACGAATGGTCGAAGCCAAAGGTAAGGACAGGCTCCCAGTCCCTGCCTTTCTGTCCTTTCTTGAACTACTAAATGAAGTCGAGCAGCCAATTAAGGACACCAAGTGTGAAACATCTGATGACATTGATCTTGCGACCACTCGAATGATTGAGTTGCTCACTACTCTGGTCTCGCTGATATGTAAATGGTCAAGAGATGGTATTGTAGGTGTCGCTGATGATTGTCCTGTTTCACTAAAAGAAATGGCACGAACCATCTATCGCAAGATTCGGCTATTGCAGGCAGGTCTGTGGGCCTGTATTTCCTGTGGCAAAATTGTTAATGTAAAGACAACCCGCGCTCTGATGTGCCCAGAATGCGACCAACAACTTGCTCATGAACACGAATCAGATCATTTTTGTGAGAAGTGCGATGAGACCACTTTTGACCGAACTGGATACGGTCAGACTTCTCCATCTAAATGATCCTATCAGTCATCAAGCTTTAAATCCAAGCCGCTATTGAGATATTCTCTGATTCTCTCGATATCGACATTTCCCACCGCTATATCGTCGATTTGATATATGATCTCTTGTCCTGGATATTGTTCCAGAAATATCACAACTGGGTCAAGGCCTGCCACTTGTCCCACACTCATCAATGGTGCTATAAGGCCATCATAAAAGTCAGAATATCCTGGCTGCACGCCCATTCTGTCTAGCAACCTGTTCCCCTTCTTTGATATCGCAACGCCACATGTGGGGCCATCATGGCTCATGAATGCAAGAATGAACCTCGTTGGAACATTGCCTCGAATATAGAATAATAAATCCGTCACCCACTCATAATCTTTCACAAAGATGTCTCCCCAGATCATCATTAAGTCATCATTCACCATTCCATGGACTGGTATGACAGGCGCCTTTAGTCCCGCTGGATATCTGTTCCATGTGGAGAATGATGGTGAGTTGAAGACTAGCACAGTTTCAAAGGTCCTCTCATCATAGATGCTTCTGCACACCGCCTGCCCCAAGGGGTTCAGCCCAAGAACTATCGTATATTGACCTGTTATCTTCTCTCTCTTGAATACCTCAAGAATAGGACTGATCCACTCATTCTCAAATGTCGGCATGATTATCAGCGCGCAAATATGATAGGGTCTAGTCTAATGACTTTTCGCTTCACATCAAACTGACTCAAAAAGAAAGTGGCAAAACACCAAATTAGTCCCATGCAATTTATTATTGAACAACAGGAGCATTTTCAATAATAGAACTCACAAGAATTAGATTTTGGCCAAGATTTTTTGGGAAATACTTAAGCAATAGTCTACATATATTCTATCAAGGTGGTCTGGAAATGGGTAATCATAATCTACTTTTTTTCTGGCCTCTCTAAGAGTTGATAATTGATCTTGAATACACTTTCCATTTCGTTTGAATTCGCGTCGGACATCACGTTCAACTTTCTTGTAATCTTTATAATTATCAGAATACTGATATCCCCTCTTTAATAACTCTGTCTTCAGAGTGACATATACAGCAACATAGCATCTGTTGATTATTGTTCTAAAAAGTGGTTCATTCTCGAAAGTATCCTTATTCTCCAATAGTCTTTGGCAGAAGTCGAGGAAAGCCTCTGGCAAGAACTCCAAGTTACTCATCGCTGAACCTCTTTGGTTGTATTGAAACAGTAATGATATCCAGTAATTCTTCAATCTCCTCATTACCAAGTTTCAAGGATTCTCCTATCATCTGCACCGTTTTCAAAGCAATATCACTTAATACATCCCATATATCAAACATCTCTTGGAAATCAAGTTTAGCAGTAGAAACAATTATTCTTACATCTGGTTGATCACACTCAGGATCTTGAGTCATCATCACTTTGAAATCATAATCCTCGAGATTCAGATAGAGGTGGTCCTGCAGTTTCCGAATGATCGCCCTTGTTGTTCTTTCTATTACCGGGTGATTTCTCAAATACTCTTTAGTTGTGAGATCAATCGATATTTTTTGGTCACTCGTAGTACTCTTCCAGTGCATTTCTAATGTTTGAAATTCGAGAGGCAAAAATCTAGTATTAAGCAATGTACGAAAGAAAATCTTATGAAATAACTCTTCGACCTGGTTAGGGCTGAATGTCATCATGGAAACTGAAATAAGATGCGGCAGACTGAGGGAAAAATCAGCATCTGTATCAAACTCAAATGGAGTGAATAATGACATTATTTGGTTTTGTAATAAGTATCTCATGAAAATCATGTTATTGTTTCTATTGAATATTGGATGGGGGATTCTTCCGACATTGAACTCATAATTGTCAATTGATGATAACTGATGGTCCAATTCTGCAGAATCTATTAATTCAGTCCCAATATCAGCTTGACTCTCTACACCAGATGTGCTGTATTCAAGACTATTACCAATTGGGCAAGCAGCACAGGTTGAACTACTATGCTGAATTGCGCTCGCCATTAGTATCACTCCCAGACGTCTGATGCGGAAAATTCCCTAATCATATTTGGAAGGGCTTTGTAGAATTCTATTACTTTTGCTAAATCTCCCCGCCGACAGATGAATCGCATTTGATAGTATTTTGGATTTGGCACAAAGACACCCATTGTGATATGTATCCAATCAACTACTTGATTGAGTGGCTTGCTGGGCAAATCACCTGAAAATGAGCAATAACTCCTAGAGAAATAGCGTGGATCCAGTCCACTGATCTTCTTAAATAATGAATGTGCTTTTGAAGGTGCAACAATATTATCCAGAGGATGCTTGCTGCCAAGCACTCGACAAACAAGGTGTAGTTCGTACCAGTTCAATTCAGCGGCAAGGTTTGGAAGATCATTCACTGATTCTATTACATTTTCAAGTTCAGCACCCAGTTCATCGCTAAACTCTTCTGACTCTATTGACAAAAACCCTCGTTGCTCGTCATATGCAAGCTCAAAAGAATCTTTTGACAAGACGCTGATTGGAATTGCTTGACCTGACTCCAGAAATCTGAATCGCTGTGCTTTATCTGTTGGTTGACTGTAACCATGTTCAGACAATCTCTCTTGCAGTTGACCGAACTCAATTGGGAATGGAGAACTGAAAGCAACAGTGATCTTGTTCATATCGACGATTGGTTCCATTCTTTGTCTGCACCTCTTCAATGTGCCATTTTAATTAATCTTGTTCAGCTTATATATTAATTCATTTTCACACATTCACTATTCGCATTATCTTCCAGACCTGGTCAACCAGTTGAGTTGAATCAATGTGTATTCCGATTGATTTATGTAGGCGTAAGGGCGGGTCGCGCCCGCTATTACATCGTGGTGGTGCACCTAACGATGGACAATTACATTGAATCAATATATAATAAAGTCGTGGAGAAAGACCCACATCAGCCTGAGTTTTTACAGGCTGTACGTGAGGTTTTGGAATCCCTTGAGCCTGCCATTAAAAAGTATCCGAAGTACAAGGAATATGCTATTCTCGAAAGGATGGTTGAACCTGAGAGAGTTATCCAATTTCGTGTACCTTGGATTGACCGTGATGGCAAGATTCAAGTCAACCGTGGTTTCCGCGTCGAGTTCAATTCTGCTATTGGTCCCTACAAGGGTGGTCTCCGCTTCCACCGCACTGTTTACCTTGGTCTATTGAAGTTTCTCGGATGGGAACAAATCTTCAAAAATAGCCTTACAGGCCTTCCAATGGGAGGTGGCAAGGGAGGAAGCGATTTTGATCCACATGGCAAGACTGACGCTGAAGTGGAGAGTTTCTGTACCAACTTCATGATGGAGTTATACAGACACATCGGTCAGTTCACTGATGTTCCTGCTGGTGACATTGGTGTTGGTGGACGTGAGATTGGTTACCTTTACGGAGCCTACAGAAAGATCACAAACCAGCACGGAACCTGTGTCTTGACTGGCAAGGGCGCTGGTTGGGGCGGTTCATTGATTCGTCCAGAGGCCACAGGATACGGATGTGTATACTTTGTGCAAGAGATGCTAAAGACCCGCGGTGAGGACTTCAAGGGCAAGACTGTTGTAATCTCTGGCTCTGGAAATGTTGCTCAGTATGCATGTGAGAAGAGCATCCAATTGGGTGCCAAGGTCATTGCTATGAGCGACTCAAGTGGCTGGATTCATGATCCTGATGGCATTACGCAGGAGAAGCTCGAATGGATCATGGAGTTAAAGAATGTCCGCAGAGGCAGGATCAAGGAGTACGCAGAGCACTTCGGTGTAGATTACAGCACAAAGGGTAGTCCATGGAGCCTGAAGTGTGACATTGCTCTTCCAAGCGCCACACAGAATGAGGTTGACGCTAATGAGGCCAAAATGCTGGTTGATAACGGTGTGATTGCAGTTGGTGAAGGTGCCAACATGCCCTGCGTGCCAGAGGCAATCGAGACCTTCTTAGAGGCCAAAGTTCTTTACGGGCCCGGAAAGGCTGCAAATGCCGGTGGTGTTGCAGTATCTGGTCTTGAGATGGCCCAGAACAGCCAGCGATTATTCTGGACTCGTGAGGAAGTTGACCACAAGCTACACGAGATCATGGTCAACATTCACAAGACCGCATATGAGACTTCTAAGAAGTTCGGTGATATGGGCAACTACATGCTCGGCGCAAACATTGCAGGTTTCATAAAGGTAGCTGAAGCAATGATTGCTCAGGGTCACAGAGCCTAAAAACAGAATATGACCCCCTTGGGGGTCTTCCACTTTTTCTATTCCTAAAAGTTATTTAGCTTCTGATTATTTCAAGCAGTTCTCCCAGTCTTCTTCTGATGTCTGTTTCAAGAGTCCTGAGTTCTGCGAGTCTCTTTATCTGCTCAAGGTGTCTTCTTCTATATTCCTCATTGGAGATCTTACCCTCTCTTCTAAGGATCTCGAGCAGGTCCATCTCTCTGTTGATCTCTTTCCTCCTGTTGATGACAAGGTCGAATCCCTGCTTCAATGACATCCATTCAACCATGGCATTTGTTTTCTCTTGCTCTATCCTCTCGCGCCGCTCGCGTTCTGCTTCTTGTTCCTTTAGAACTTGATTGGCAGCACGAATCTTTCTTTGAATCTCATAGAGCCTCGACTCGACCTCCCTCTTCACTTGAACCATCTGAGTCGACTTGAGCCATGTTTCCTTGTAAAGCCGCATATGTTCCTGTTCAGAGATTTCGCCATCATGAAGTTTCCTGTCAAGCTCAGCAAGTTCTTGTTGAATCTCATTGAGTTGCTTTTTGAGTTCCTCATAGGACTTTCGAAGGGCGACCCATTCAACGCTATATTGGCTCAGGACCTCTTTTGGATCCAAATCGTATGGATCTGCTTCAGTGCCTTCCCAATGACTCATGGTTCAGTCCTCACTCCATCTACATGGTTTCAAACTTAAGTGATTTTCTAAGGCCTAGTTCTTAGAAATGACCGATTATGGTCTCTCAAAGTCGAGATCATCCCAGCTTGGGGGCTTGTCAGAACCTGGCTCGTCAAAGTCATCTGACTGTCTTGTGGGCTCAAAGGATGGAGTTCTCTCAAAGCTGTCGGTTGATGATTCAGGTTCTTCTGTGAGTGATGACTCCTCTTCTCTCTGATGAAGTTCAAAAGGTGTTTCCTCCCCCTCTTCACCCTCATATTCGAACTCATCAAACTCCTCCTTTGGGGTGATCTCGATTTTTGCAATCTCCAACTTGTCAATAAGCACTTTGAAGATACGCTCGACCACATCAGCAGGCCCCTTTATCTCAAGTTCTAGGTCTCCAACTTCAAACTCAAGTTCCACGGTTCCAATTGGCTTATCGTTGCCTTGCTCATCAGACATGATAATCACTACTAGGTTTCACATTTTATTTTCTAATAAAGATAAGGCATTTGTACCATAACCTATCTTTTTATGGTTGAATGTTATCTACAGGTCGGTAATCGAAATGGAAATTGAGGTCGACTTGGTTCCTGAACATAAACGCAAAGAAAAGCCCAAGGACCCAGTCAATCTGGCCTTTGGGTCTGTATATACTGATCACATGTTTATCATGGAATACTCTGATGAACACTGGCACTCGCCACGAATACAGCCATATCAAAGCATATCACTCGATCCTTCTGCTCTGATATTCCATTATGGTCAGGGAATATTTGAGGGGATGAAGGGTTATCGTCGGGGCGACAAGGTCTTCCTGTTCAGACCACGGGACAATTTTAGCCGACTGAACAACTCTGCCAAAAGAATGGTGATGCCTCAGGTCGATGTTGATTTTTGTGTTGAGGCCTTGAAGAAACTGGTTCGGATTGATAAGGATTGGATCCCACAAGAGCCAGGAACGGCACTCTATATTCGGCCCACAATGATTGCATCGGAACCAAAGCTTGGTCTAAGGCCCAGTACGGAGTATCTGTTCTATATCATTCTCAGCCCTGTTGGACCCTATTTCAAAGAGGGCTTCAATCCAGTAAAAATCTACGTGAGCGATAAATACTCCCGAGCAGCAAAGGGCGGAGTGGGCTTTGCAAAGACACTTGGAAATTATGCTGCAAGCCTTCTGGCAGGAGAGATTGCAGCTAAGGCGGGTTGTTCCCAAGTCATGTGGCTGGATGCAGTTGAACACAAGTATATTGAAGAGGCAGGGACCATGAACCTGTTTCTTCTGTTTGAGGACGAGCTTGTGACACCACCACTGACGGGCACTATACTCCCGGGCATAACTCGTGACTCCGTCATTCAGATTACCAGAGACTGGGGAATGAAGGTTTCAGAACGAATGGTGTCCATCGATGAGGTCATAGAGGGAATCAATAATGGACGACTCAAAGAGATCTTTGGTGTTGGCACCGCTGCTGTTGTTGCTCCCGTGGGTTCCCTTCTATACAAGGGCAATGAGTACATTATAAATGGAAACAAGACTGGAGATACTGCAAAGAGAGTATTAACAGAACTGATGGGAATCCAATGTGGTGAGATTGAAGATACTAGAGGCTGGGTGATTCAGGTCTATTAGAAACCTTTTTTCGAAGATCACGCATCGAACAGAGAGAGGTGTCCACACTGGCAAATCAACTCATCATTGATTACTCCAAGTGCACAGGTTGCAGACTCTGTGAACTGGCGTGTTCTGCAAAGCACGAAGGCAAGTTTCAACCAAGTCTTGCAAGACTCAAGATTGTAAAGTATGACTCATTGGGACTAGACATTCCCAATGTGTGTCCGCCCTGCGAAGAGGCCCCGTGTATCGAGGTGTGTCCTGTCTATGCGATGCGCAGGGATCCTGTTTCAAACATGGTCTATGTTGTTCATGACAAATGTATTCTATGCAAGTCTTGCGTTGGCGCTTGTGTGAATGGCGTGATTCGTCTTGACACATACGCCATGAAGATTATCAAATGCAATCATTGCGATGGCGACCCAGAGTGTGCAAAGATATGTCCAACAGGCGCCATTACATATGGGCCCGTTTCCTCTATTTCAACTGTGGACAGACATGGCAAAGTTGACAGGTATTTGAGAGAGGTCAAGAGAGTAGCCAGTGTTGAAGAGGCTGGTGGGGATGTATAATGTCATCAAAGGGCTACATGGGCAGGATTCTCCGTGTAAATCTCAGTGATGGCACTTTTCATATTGACCCCTTGCCTTCCGAATGGATTAAGGAGTATATCGGCGGCGACGGGTTTGCTGCTCATGTTTTGTACACTGAGGTTAAAGCAGGCACCGATCCTTTGAGCGAAAACAACAAGCTGATGGTTTCAACTGGGCCCATTACTGGCACGCTTTGGCCAATGAGTGGGAGAACTGTTTTTGTTTCCAAAGCGCCCCTCACGGGCATCTGGGGTGAGAGTCATGTTGGTGGCTTTCTCGGGCCCGAATTAAAATATGCAGGCTATGACATGCTGGTTGTTGAGGGGAAGTCTGAAGAGCCTGTCTATATCCTGATTCAGGACTCTGACCTCCAGATTATCAGTGCTGACGATCTCTGGGGCTCGACCACCGATCATACCACAGTTTCCATTCAAAAGAAACACCATGACCCCGACATACAGGTGGCCGCGATAGGTCCTGCTGGGGAGAATAGGGTCAGATTTGCATCAATTATGATTAACCATGCTCGTGCGGCAGGACGCACTGGAATGGGTGCAGTGATGGGTTCTAAGAACCTGAAAGCAATTGCCATTCGGGGGACTGGAGCTGTTGAAGTGGCAGATCATGAGGGATTTGTAGAACTTGCAAAAGATGCCCACAGAAGAGTCAGAGAGAATCCGCAGGCCAAGGAAATGGGCAAATGGGGCACTTGGATTCTCACTGCTGTTAAGCAAGAGATTGGTGAGTTGCCCACTTATAATCACAAGACTGGTGTCTTCTCGGGCTGGGAGAAACTTAGCGGTGATTTCATTCGTCCAAGATATACAATATCTGACAGGGCATGCTTTGGCTGCAGTCTGGGATGCAAAAAGGTCAACTATATTCCCGATGGGCCATTTGCAGGAACATTGGAAGAAGGGCCCGAATATGAGGGTCTTATGGCAATAGGTAGTTCTCTGGGAATTGCCGATTACCCGACAACTCTGAAGGCAAACCAGATCTGCAATAAATTTGGGATGGACATAATCTCAGCAGGTGCGACAATTGGATTTGCAATTGAGTCATTTGTTGAGGGTCTGATTAATGAGAACGATACTAGTGGAATTACTCTCAAATGGGACGATAGCAAAACAGTGATCAAGCTGCTGAAAATGATTGGTCGTAGAGAGGGATTTGGCGATGTTCTTGCCGAGGGGAGCAAGAGGGCCGCAGAGTTTCTAGGTCGAGGTACTGAGAAGTTTGCCCTGCATGTAAAGGGAATGGAGATATCTGGCCAAGATGGTCGTACTCATCGAAGTATAGGTCTTGGTCATGCTACTGGGGCGCGCGGTGCCGATCATCTAAGAAGTCTGGTTGTGGTTGATCAATTAGGTTATGAGGAGGTGGCCGCAGAGAGATGGGGCGCTGACAAGCTGCCCGAGATAATCAACCCCTATACTGAGAAGTACAAGGCAACAGCAGTCTTCGAAACTGAAAATGCCTATGCAATACGTGATACCCTGATTGTCTGCTGGTACTCGGTTTCATGGCCTCCAATCTTCTGGATGAAGGACTTTGCAGAGATGCTGCCTCTTGCTACTGGCGAGCAATATCTCGGAAAAGTGGAGAACCTGATTACGATTGCAGAGCGACAAATCACTCTAAAGCGAATGTTCAATGCTCGTGAAGGAATCACACGTGCAGATGATAGACTTCCTGATCGTTTCACAAAAGAACCTATGCCTGAAGGCCCAGGCAAGGGACAAGTTGTCAACCTTGAACCAATGCTTAATGATTATTATCGATTAAGAGGATGGGACTTGGAAACAGGATTGCCCACCAAGGAAACAATCAAGAGGTTGTCCCTTGAATGGGCATTGTAATCGTTCATTGCAAGTTAGACTGCCTTCAGTATTGCATTCCAGTACTCTTCAGGAAGGCACTGGACTCCCATTCAATTCTTGAAACGTTCAGATTCTTATGTAGTCCACATTGTGGGCGTGTCCACAACTAGGACAAGCGTATTGATCAGGGCCAACCCAATCAATCGACTCCCATGATAACGGGGCACCACAATTGTCACACTTTGCCTTGATCTGCGGCTTCACAAGAACAGTTCCACTACTTGGGGTCGAAGAACTGGCTTCCATTTGCATTTGGTCCTGTTCAACAACCTGATGTGTTGGCTTAACATGAGATGCATCACTTACAGCATACTGCGATAGTGGATGTCTTGTGGCTAGTGTAGTATACTCTAATAACAGCCACTCCAGATGTTCTGAGGGGATGGAGTCCCATGCACGCTGCTGCCACATTCTGAGTAGATGATCTTGTCTGACAACAATTCCACGAATATCAAAATTGCCCGTTGTTGCTTGTATTTTCAGTCTATCCCTTCTCGCCTCAAATGTGTGTATCATGTATAATGGAAACAGGTATAATTTTCTCTTCCTTCTGTCATACTGATACAGTCTATAGTTAGTCAGAATGAATGCATCCGGATAGTATGTAAACACCTCTTCTCCCTTAATCCATGCGAATCTTCTATAGAACTCATACTGCAATTTTTGATGAAATCCTACAGTTATCCATAGGTTGTATGGATGATCGGGGTGGATGAAGGGAACACCAGAAATATCACATAGTTTTCTTTGTTCACCTACAGTCAAATTCTCAAATTCTCTGAATGCAATTGCAGCCCTGACCTCTTCCCGTTTGGGCATGGAACCAATCAGGTTTACAATTCCATTTACTACTTTGAACATGGCGGTTCTTGGCAGTAGCTTGTACTCCTTCACCAAGTGCCATGGTAGACTGACTGTAGACTTGGATCCATGATCATATTGAACCAGTCTATAATTCGTCACATAATACTCAGGACCTTGTGCTAGGATCCGTTCTCCCTCTAAGGGGATATATGATACCGGTGACATTTTTCTCACCAACACTGTCTTACTATTCACCATCATTAAAAAAATGATTCTGCATATCATGCAATTGGAATTGCTTAGAAGCCTTTTGCTCTGGGAATGGAAACATAGAGAATGTCCTCATATCCCACTACCCCATAGCCTGATGGGTTTTCCAGCATGACATAGTCCTCATGCACTTCACTCACCCTGACATTCGGAACTTTTGCTAGCGAGTCTCTCTGAGTATATCTCAGGTATACTGTGAATGTCTGATTGGTGGTTCGTAATTGTTCAAAAACCGCCTTCCAATTCATCAATCGGTTCCTCCGCTGTTTTTACTTAGAGTTATCAAAGACATTTAATCGTTGCGAAGCTCCATGTCATCATGATCATGTGGAACAAGGCCTAGTTTTGAAAAGGCATCAATTAGATAATTCATAGGCGTATTGAATCCCTTGTATTTCAGGATGTGAGCTTGACAGAAAGATTTGCAGTCGGAGTTTCCAAATGATTTCGGGCCATATTCAAACTCATTCATATTCACTATCTCTTGAACAAGGCTGCATTCTAGCCTCACATCACTCTTTGCCCATAGGACATCATAAATCTCAACATGCTCAAGTAGATAATCAATATGCCAGTGTTTCTTCTTCGACCCTGAAAAATGTCTTCTCACACGGTTCTCAACACTAGTTGGTCCTCGGCCCATTGCTGAACCAACATATACATAGAACCCCATGTGAAACCTGACCAATCCGAGCGAACCAATGGCAATCTCCTTATCATTGTCGTTTTGCAATATTAATGCGTATATCCCTTTTGTCATTGATTTCCCTCTTGCTTTAGATGATCCTTGACAATTCCCCTTATCAATGATAACGCCTTGGCAGTTGAGAGGAATCCTGCATCCACTTCTCTCAGTACTCTGTAGATTGAAGGCCCAATTGCCTGCCAACCTAATTGATATGTTTCATGAAGCAATGAGCAGCCAAACTTTGATTTACTGTGAATGACATGGTACTCTTCACTGGTCTTTCTAGTTTCATATTTTGTCAAGACCAGAGCCGCTGGGATGTGGACATGGAGAATGCCATCATCTAGAACAAGTGACTGTCTACCACTTGGTAATGACTCTCCTGTCACAATTATCTGAATCCCTTTTTTCTTGGAAAACCTGTGGACTGTACGCATCACGATTTCGTGGCATGGCCCACACGGGTGAATGCGCCCCTCTCGTGTTTTTTCAAGGACTTCTGAAAAGCCATCATCAACAGGAATGAACTCAGGAGTCACTCCCAGTTTTCGACAAAACTCTACTATGTCTTGACGAGCTTTCGGGTGCAGAAACTCAACACCTCTGTCAACAATCAGCGGTCTTGGTGTTATTCCCCATCTTTTGATTATTATCATTGATGCACTGCTATCTGCTCCTCCTGAGAGTGCAACTCCTGCCTCGATGTTGGTCTCTTTTAAATCCGCAACTGGGTGATTTACTATTGGTATCTTAAGTCGGGCGTTGATCATGAGTTTCAGTCTTTCAAGAAACGCACCCTGCATATCATTAACATGTTCGAGAATTTCGTTGATTCTACTAAGAACAAGTTTTAGTCTGAACTCACGAAGTATGACATCATCCCTGCTATAGATCTTCACATTCCTCCCCGTTCTCTTTACTGCCTCGGTTACCACTCTTCCTGCTGGCCCAAGGATCATGTGTTTCTCAGACCGGTCGGTGGTAAGCACATGAATACATCCAGTATCATCTTCAAGGATGTCGAGTATCTTAGGTTCAATCCCACGAACGAGACCTATCCCACGTCGAATGCTCTCAATCAGTTCAAGGAATTCTGTAGACTCCATCGCAAGTCAATATCCCAAGAACGCGAATCCAACTAATAATTTCCCTATGGTAGCAATTACACGATAGTATCATAAGTAAGGTCTCCATGATTTTTTCATTAATGTCATCTACAGAGATCATACCCGGTGTGTTTCATATTCAAGGAAGATTCACTGATAAGCTTGGACCCATCTCAGTCTATTTGGTGGTCAGTGATGGCAAGGCTGTCTTGATTGATTCTGGCACTGCGGGCTCACCAGGCGGCATGATAGAAAAAGTAATGGACAAGATTGGTCTTAATAGCCGGACCGACCTTGTTGCTGTCCTCTGTACTCATGCTCATCCTGATCATGTG
Organism: archaeon; assembly: GCA_024276825.1. Classification (GTDB taxonomy): domain Archaea; phylum Asgardarchaeota; class Thorarchaeia; order Thorarchaeales; family Thorarchaeaceae; genus JAJRWI01. Next base: position 36,579 of record JAJRWI010000042.1, on the reverse strand, counting down.
GGTGGACTCCATCGAATTATGAAGTTGTCAAAAGCAAGAGTGATGGTCCATGAGAATGATGTCCGGCTGCTTGAAAACCCCTCTCTCTTCCTAAGTGAGCGACTACGGCTCAACATGATCGAAAAGATAACTGCAAGACTGGAGAAAGGGCCTTTGCGAGTGAATTATCCTGGCGTCAAAGTGAATGAAATTCTACATAATAATGATACAATCTCGTTCGGCTCAACAAGGCTAAGAGTGATTTTTACTGGCGGCCATTCAGCAGGACACTGCGTATTTTTTGAGCCCTCCAGAAAAATCCTCTTTTCTGGAGACGAAATCAATAATTTTCCCAACGAACCTAGAATGTTTTTTACTGACTGCAGCGGCGACTTGGCAGCACGTGTCCTTGCACTTGATAAGATTAAATCTCTTCATCCAGATTATCTGCTTCCTACTCATGACTCACCCCATATATTTGAGGATGTCATTCCACAGATTCAGCAAGCACACGATAGCACACAAGAATTTCTGGGCAATGTCCTATGTCTGCTCAAAGCACGTGGTAAGGCGGACATAGAACAGATTGCCTTTGATCTAACGAGAATGCATAATATTCCAATACCCTTTGACAGCCCCATCTTACTTAGGGCCACTATTTATTCAGCTTTGATGACTCTGAAAAGAAACGGCATTATTGAACAATCAAAATCAATCTGGTCCGTTCACGACTCTTGACATTCCAGAAGGATTTCTGCTATCGACCAGAATAATTCAAAAGCGAGTCTGCAAATTCATATCCTATTATAGATAGATTGGACACCTGACAAGAGGAGAACCCACTATGAGTAGAACAGCAAGGGGAAGAACACACGCTCCCAGCACAGCAGAATCAATTAGAATGGCCTCGGTTTCAGTACTAACAACAACAACGAAACGCGGAGTTCCTGTTGGAAGTGCAATTGGTCTGGGGAGTATGATGGAAGAAAACTCTGAACTGGTTGCCATGAACATTGCTCCAATTATCATCAGTCTTCAAGACATATTGTCATCTGAAGAACAACTTGAGATCCTATCAATGGAGTGGAATCTAGAAAAGCCCCCTAGTCCTCGGGTTTTACCCGAACAACTATTGATTACTGGAGGGTCCTCTGCAGGTGTGATGTCTAATGCATGCATACTTGCTTGGGAAAGAGGAATTGTTGACACATTCAAGATTGACAAACATATCACTACAGTGTCTAAGAAGCTTGCAGATATAGAAAATGCGGTAGAGAACAATCAACTTGACTATGAACAGGAAGGGCTACGAGTAATAAAAAAGTTCAGTGATCGCTTAAACCGAGTGACCTTCGTAGAGATGATGGACAAGCGCTTTCAGGGTTCATGGGACTCGATGCAGCTCAAGATTGATCAGGTAGACCCTGAATGTGAAATTGTGGTTCCTGTAGTTGAAAGTTTTACAATAAGGCCCCCAGGCCTTAGACCCGTTGGGACACCCAAGGTTCGCTTTCTTATGCCAGAGTATGACGAGTCGCATCTGCTTGAACATTTCAAGCACAGGGTGCTCACACCCGCGGGCATCGAAGCACTTGCCGAAAGAATACCTGAGGCTGGGAGGGCGATACTTTCTGAACTCAATACATATTCCTATAGTTTTGAGGAGGCCCGTGCAACACGCGTCCTAGTTGATGGCCTAATCAGTTTCATGGGCTCTTCTATAATCAGTCCCAGCGATATTGACAATGTGATTGCAAAAGGTTCAGAGTTTATGCAGCTTGCCGAGAATGCAATTGGTATTTTTGAGGAGATGACTGAACAACACATTGGTTCAGGGAAGACCATGAAACTAAATGAACATCTAGTGGAACTTAACTCGTTGGCAGAACTCAAGACTGATGAACTATATGGTATTAAGGGAACCATTATCAAGGGTCTTTTGACAGCAATGGGCGATTCCCTACAACGCGAATTTCCAACTGAAACTGAGATTCGCGCATGGCAGTTGAAAAGCGCCATCCGCTATTTTGTCGCTTACTCGAAGCGGGCAATTCAGAACTTCACTGATGAACTAACACGCTTTCTCACAGTGAGTGCTTCAAGAGAAGTTCTTGTTTCTGCTCTTCGCGAGTTCAAGAATGAAATGTTTCAGAGAGAACTCGACTCGATTGATAAGATGCTGTTTGAAAAGATCTATGATGAACTCTTCTCACAGCTAAACGCGCTCTTTGATAAGCATGCATTCAAGGGTGACATAAACAAGGACACTAGATCTCTGCTGAATGAAATTGCTGATGAGATGATCAGAGTCTTCCGCAAGATTGATGTCTGGTCTTTAGTTGACTTCATAGATATTGCTGAGATTGCAAGAAATGAAATTCAAAGATTGGACGAATCCGCAGACCTGATAGGCGTATCGCCTGATGAACTATCTGCAAGATTGGTAAAGTTCGAACAACTTGTTCAAGAAGTGATACCTGATGTTGCTCAGACCCTGCTGTCACGAACAACGATCAACAAGATAATTGATAAGATGTACTACGAACCAGTCCCACTTATAGATGAGTTCGCCAGAGTTGTGGAAGGCATTGATGAGAGGTCAGAGCTTTGGCTCAGTGAGGCCAAGAGTTGGCTTAAGGAATTTCAAAACAAACTGAATGTTGATGACCCCCTTTCCAAACAACTCCTTGATTTTGTCACCTTTGTTCATGAAAAACTCAATACTGCTCGTGGTGCTCTAGCGGTAATTGAGAAAGTGAGTTCTGTTGCCGAAGAGCTAGAACAAGAATATGCCCAGAGAATAGAGCAATGGCAGAAGAAGTATAGCAGAATAGAAGCAGAAAACGAGCAGGCCTTTGCACACAATACCAGGCGAACCGAGATGATACGGGCTGAACGCGAAAAACTCGAGAATGAGCAACAGATTTACCAGGCCCGCCTGTCCGAAGGGCTATCTCCATCACCTCCCGAGGCTTGGGAGAGCAGGCTTCAACGGATTAATTCTCAATATCCCGAAAGGCCAATGCAGCAACTTCCTCCAAGACCGGAGCCCCCCAAAGAGATGTTGATATATCGCCGTCTAAGACAGATTTTGACAGAGAAAATTGAGAAGATGGGTGAGCAACACAAGGCACTTGAGAGCACTTTTACAAACCTCCTTGTCACACTAAAGACTCGGGGTATTGAATCCGCCCCTGATGCAAAAATCGAGCTTGGCGATGCCTTCTACAACTACCTGATCGAGGATGTAATTCGAGGGCTGAGTCACATATTCCCATACATTACAAGGGTCTACTTACGAGACCCCAACGACTTGAATGTTATGTACCTTGTGTCCTACGAACGCAAACCCGGAGAACTACGAATAATTATTGGAAACAACTTTCTGAGAGGTGAGGCCTGATGTCAAGTTCATGGATAATCAAGACCCGTCAAATGAGTGAGGCTGGCAAAGAGATCATTCTGCGAGAAGGCCTTGCCACTCACATGAGAAGTACCAGAGACCGTCAACAACTAATGACCATGTTGGAAACGCCGCGTCCCATTGAAGATATCTATTCATTCTTTGCAGCATTCTGGTTATATCATTATCAGGGAGTCAGACTTTTGAGCTTTGATGATGCACAGGAGTTGACCATTGAACGCAAGGACGAGATGACGCGCGAAGAGTCTCGTCAACTAGAACTGGAAATACGTCAACTCCTCGGCGACAAGCACAGAGAGGAGATTGACATACTTCGTCTTGAGAGTGAATTTTTCATCTCCATCTGTGAAGAGCCGAAGTTCATTAATCCCTTGGATCTGAAATCAATAGATAGATGTGTCAGTCTTCTGAAGGAGCACCTTCAAAAGATTCCGCATGAGTATAGTCTGAACCAAGACATTGACTTCATTAATAATGTGACTGGCTGGGGCCAAAAGTGGCGCAACGAACTCTATACCAAAGCATCAGGTCTCAAAGAATCCGCCCTATCGCTTCGGGATGAACTCATGCGTGAACATCCCACTGAAGTGATTGAGATCACAATCCTTCGAAGAGGCATCATGAAGATCTTTGGATCGGATGAATATATGAAGTCTAGATTGATCGAGGCTGATATTCCAGATGCCACTTGGAAGACAATTGCTCAAGCCATTTTAGAAAATGTTTCACAGATATGTAAGAATCCACGGACCCTGTCTAGGGCTCATGAATTACGAATTCAAATACTCGAACTCTTTGAGATTGAGTTTGACTCGCCCACTACAATTGATGACTATGAGATCAATCTTGGAAACAATATTGCGAAGCTAATTGGTGACACCATCAAGGAGTCACCATCTGCAACCTATGACTTGCTATCAATCATCACTGGACTTCCCGCCTCCGATATAGAAACCACTATGAGGTCCAAAGGCATTAGAGAGCCGGAAGTGCTGGCAGAAGGTCTAACATCTGCAGCGGAACCTCCTGAGGAGTCTACTGAAGGACCTCAGATTAGTCAAGAAGAGATGGAGGAACTCGAAAGGTCACTGCGTCGTCTTGAAAAGATAGAAACCACCCTTGAAAAGTCAGTCAAGGGTATGTTAAAGGCTCAGGGTCTGAGGGCATCCGAGCTCGACAAGATCACAATCGAATTTCTGACCAAAGACCCCAAGGAACTCATAGGAATCGAGAGCAAAGTCTTGGAGGCCTTGATGAAGAAGATCAGGGTCCCGAGCCCTTCTGAGATGAGAGAACTGCTTCTTATACGCCGGCAGGTTGAAAGTGGCTCTCTGAAGTCTATCGGAATGAAGACCTCATCTGAGATGATCCAAAAACGGAAATATGGTGAAATAATTGAGTCGTTGAAATTGGACTTGGTCTGGCATATGACAATCAATCTATTGACTAACTTGACGCGAGTTGTGGAAACCTACATCCGATCCAAACAGGACCTGTTACGTATCAAGGCGCTGCTTAAGAGTATATATGAGGACTCTGAGTCTGATGTTGCCTCACTGAGAGAGGAAATTCTGATTGATTTGACCATGAAGAGAATATACGAGCTGAAGTGTGTCCATCCTGAGCTAGATGCAACAACCATTTGCGCTTGGATGCATGCCCGCCTATCAAGCCAGAATCTCACCACTGCTCGTGACGAGCTGGAATCAACTGCAAGTCCGGTCTTTTCGGGAGTGAAGGATGCTCCCCTTAAACTGGATGGTCTCGAGTTTGACAATTATGCCATTGCCTATGATCTCATGCATAGATTCCTTGCCAAGGAGCGCCTGGCCAAGTTGGCAAAGGAGGAGTATGCATTAGAAGTTGAGATGGAAAGAAAACGTGTTATCGAAGGCAAGAGAGCAAAGATTGACATGATTTCATGGATTGACACAAAGAGCAAGACAGTGTTCAGGGCGATCAGTCGTGTTGGCACACGAGGTCTCGAATGGACTCCCAATGATGAAATGAAGTGTGCAAACCTTCTTGCATATTTTGTCAAACAGCATCGGGGACTTCAGGTCTGCACAATCTGCGGTTCTTATGCAACGGATGGTAAATGCAAAAATCATGGTAAGAGCGGAATAACTACAGCTGGGGACATGGAGAATCTTGTTGTACTGGTGATAAGAGCAATTACTGCTATCAAGACAAATCTTGTGGGCTCCAAGGCTGAGCCCTTGAGCTGGGATCAGGCAAGGGCAATTGTTCAGCGAGTGATTGGTGAGCTGAAACGCCGAGGGAAACTGACATCAAAGACAAACCTGAATGAACTGCTCCCTGGCGAGTTGAATCAGATTGTGGGCCCAGCCATTGCAAAGGTTCTTGGTCGATACTTCAATGAGTCATTAGAGTACGCTGCTCGAAGGTCAGATCTTGCTTAGCCAACACAAGAACTAATCCATTCGAGATAGCTTGTTGAACCACCAGTTATATCCAGAGTGATGAATTCTGGGACCTCGTATGGATGATTATCCTTGATGACATTGAATAGAAAGTCCTTCATCTCGCTGGTTGTTTTGATCAACAGTAGGCACTCTGGATCCACTTCAATTGATCCTTTCCATCTATAGACACTAACCACTCCCCGAATGATGTTCACACATGCACACGCCTGACTTTCAACCAGACGCATTGCAAGATCATTGGCCTTGTCCTCTGGGCAAGTTGTTATTGCCAAGACATACTTCACTATGCTCAACCTCGTATAGTTCATTCATATCTCTTGATTATAATCCCTTCACTAGCACTATTCTCTTCCATGATGAAAAACGATCTCTCGATAAGGTTTTATAGAGCATGCGTTCAGAGCGCCCTTGCTGGCTGATTCTCATGACAAAGAGGTTTGTTCCCACAGGAGTCATGCCTGCTCTCGTCACGCCGTTCAATAAAGACGGTGATATAATGGAAGAGGGCTTTAGGCAGATAATTGATTATACAATAAGTAAGGGTGCCACTGGTGTTGTCCCTGCAGGCACAACGGGTGAGTTTGTATATATGCGAACCGAGGAGCGGAAAAAGCTGCTGAAGCTGACTGTTGAGATTGTTGATGGTCGTGTACCAGTTGTGGCTGGAACCGGTCAGAACAGCACCAGAGCCACTGTTGAACTGACAAGGTACGCAGCTGACATTGGTTGTGATGCTGCGCTAGTTATTTCACCATTCTACTTACGCCCCACCGATAAAGGCTACTATGAGCATTATGAGACAGTGGCCCTGAAAGCGGATCTTCCATTGATCATGTACAATATTCCACAATGTACGCTTGGTGTTCTGCAGGCCAACATCGTAGAAGACCTGGCAGAGCTGGACAATATTGTAGCAATCAAGGACAGCAGCGGGAATATTCCTCACACACTTGAACTCATTGAGAAACTGAGGGACAAGATTCCTGTTATTATTGGCCATGATGAGTGTTTTCTATCAGCAGTGGCTGCTGGTGCAAAGGCGGCAATTCTTGCATCAGCAAATATCATTCCACACATCTGGCTTGAGATAATGGAGGATGTCAAGATGGGTAATCTTGAGAAGGCCATGAACCTTCAGCACTCGGTTCAAACCCTCAGTAGAATAATAACCAGAAATGGGGGAGCGCCTCCTGTCAAAGCTGCACTCAAAATGATGGGGATCAAAGCTGGCAAGGCACGTCTACCGCTTGATACTGGAGGTACCCTCACCCGTGAGCTGCGTGAAGAGATTCGATTGGAACTTGAAAAGCTCGGCTTGATTGACGAGATTGCTCGTCCAGCGGTAAAGAAGGACCTTGAGATCAAGGAGGTACTGGCCAAATTCGGTATTGATAAGAAGAACCTGAGTGGCATGCCAACAGCCTCTGCATCAAATAATGTTGTCGCTGCAGGTATAATCAAAGGGCCCAAAGATAGCCCCCTTGGCCGGGTCTTTGTGCGTCTCTTGACCACACCCAAGATTGGACATGAGGGTCTCACAGTCATTCTTGAGCCGAACCTTGCAGTCAGGCCAAGTAGTATACTCTTACCAGCCAGAAGAATCAAGTCTATGCGTCAAGCATCTCTAATATACGGTCCAGTGCAATCAGGTGCTGCAAAGGCAATTACCAAGGCACTTGGAGATGGCAAGATCCCTGAAGATGAGATTGAGAATTCAGTGATGATTCTTGTAATGGATGTTGATCTAAACTATCGCGACCGGCGTGCTGTGACAAGGGCCACTGAAGAGGTCGTTGAGACCGCACTTGGAAAAATCTGGAGGTGAAAAGCATGACAGATTTTACTTTCAAAGGGGTATATCCTGCATTGGTGACACCATTCGATAAAAATGGAGTAAACGAAGAGCATTATCGCGGTCTCATTGACTTTGTGATAAAATCCGGGGCAACAGGAATAGTGCCCTGCGGCACAACTGGCGAGTTTACAAGCATGCGTTTTGATGAGAAGGTGGATGCTATTCGAATCGCTTGTGAGGCGGCCAAGGGTCGTGTGCCAGTGATTGCCGGGACTGGGGCTGCTTATACAAATGATGCCATCAAGCTCACAAAGCGGGCTGCAGAGTTTGGTGCTCAAGCAGCACTTGTTGTTTCTCCATACTTCCTCAAACCATCCACAAAAGAGATCTACGAGCACTTTGAGAAAATAGCAAACAATAGTGACATTCCCATCTTCGTCTATAACATTCCACAGGTGACGGGTGTCAATATTGATTGGTGGCTTGTTGATGGTCTTCGAGAGATAGATGGCATCATAGGAATGAAGGACTCTGGGGGCAATCTGATTCACCTGACCACAATACTCGTAAGACGCCCCAGCGGCTTTCAAGTTGTGATTGGTCATGATGAGATTGCCATGCCCGCACTTGCGGCAGGTTGTGATGGTGCCATTCTTGCAAGCGCCAATATATTCCCTGATAGATACATCAAGATGATGTCCCATCTTACAAATGGCGATATCAATAATGCCATGATCATTCAAAGGAGTATTCAGAAGACTGTTCGTCTGATAGTCAACAAGGGTGGTGGTCTTGCTGTCAAGGCCGCTTTAAATATGATGGGCGTCCCAGTAGGTCTTGCTCGCAGACCCCTGCTCGCAGGTGATGTCTTACGCTATGAGGACATTGATGAACTTCGAACCTGCCTTGAGGACCTTCAACTGATTCCTCGTGGACCCGTGACTTTCAAAGCAGGAGAACGAACGATTGTTGCTGAAAACTACCCGAAGGCTGTGGGTATGGTTCCTGATGAGATCGCAGACCTGACCCTGCTTCATGGAGAGGCCCTTGCAGGAGAAGGTCAAGAAGTGGCACATGTTGACCTAATCATGGGATTGCGAACAGGCCCATTGAGCGAAGCCGTGGAGAACGCTGGAAAGATGATCGATGGCTTTCATTCAAGCATTGTGATTGAAGGTAGTGATATTGTCACTATATTCGCTCCCACAGTGAATATAGTGAACGAGAATCATAAAAGACTGGTCTATGATGTGGCCCAAAGGGCAGTGTCTGATGCAGTGAGGAGAACAATCACTGATATGATCATTCCCGAGGAACTTATACCTGATTTAGTTATTGCAGTTAATGTCTTTGTTCATCCTAATGCCAACAATCCAAAACGGGTTCATATTAACAATTTCAGGGCAACCCGACATGCAATTCGCAGGGCATTGGAGAAACGACAGCCCATTGAAGAGATCATCGCACGACGCGAGTCCGCAAGACATCCATTCGCATACAACCCATGATCTTCAAAATGACTGAGTGATTCTACTCACTCAGTTTCCTCTCCTTTTCAACGTAACACAGAGTTATTAATTCCTTGATTTTCACTCAACTACATGTGCACGCTATCAATATACTGATAGTTGATAATAATGTCCGAAGAATACCATTGCTGGGTTTCAGAAATCCTCGATCTAGTTAATCTTCAAAATGCGGCTCGTCTTGTTGAAGAGGGAGAAAATGTTCTGATTGAATGTGAAATCGGTCCCGTTATTCTCTCAAAACGCCATAATAATATCATTATTCATCCGCTCAATTCTTGCAAGTCCGAATTCATGTATTGTGATGGTTAAGATGTGGCCAATTGTTAAGTTTCATTTTGAAACAGTAATCAAAAGGTTGCAGAACAATTAACTTAGTGCAATTTGCTTTCTCAACTAATCCAAAAACGCCTGCAGAATGCAAATAATGAAGAATTAGGGCATGTCCCATATTATATGCAATAATGACTATGATTTCACATTGCTAAAAGATATAGCAAACAATCCGCATCCGTCGGAGGTCTAATAACTGAAGGCTGAAACCTGTTTCATTCTGCAATATGATGTCCCCTCTCGGTCACTTCGAAAACGGGCGAAGGAATTCCTTAATGGGGAATCTGTCTATATTGAAGACGAGGCAGGACATATTTTCGAAGTCACAATGAAAGGAAAAATTCTGGTTCTTACTTTTTGTTGTGATAATCCATCGGAGATCATAGCAAGGGGGCCCTGTAAGTCTTCTTAGATAGTCCCCACCCTAGGGATATACAGGTTTCAGCCTTTCCCCTATTTTTGAAGAAAAGCAAAAGTGGTCTCTGCCTGCTCTTGGTTAATCATCGCCAGGGCTCATTTAGGAGTAACTGCATCATCGACCAAGACTTTGATAAACAATTACGCTTATGAATATGACTCTCCCCTGATTGACGAACAATAATGGTGAAAGGACCCAATAAATCAAGGATGCTCAGGCTACTCAAAGAACTTATTGCTATCAACTCTGAAAACCCTCCTGGATGTGAGGCAGAGGTTGCAAAAGTGCTTGTTGACCACATGAGTGATTATGGCATATCCCATGAGAGTATTGGTCATTCCGATCGACCAAACCTTCTATTCTTCAGTCATGAAGGTGAAACGGGACCACTTGTTCTTCATGGCCATATGGACACAGTGCCCGTTGGACCCTTGGAGAACTGGACGCATGACCCATTTGGTGGTGAAATCGTTAATGGCAAAATCTATGGCAGAGGGTCATGTGATATGAAAGGCGCTTTGGCAGCACTTGCTGAGACCTTAGTCCTGTATATCGAAGAGGGTCATGACAGTCCATTGGTCATTTTGAACACATCCGATGAAGAGAGTGGTTGTTCAGGCGCTGAAGAAGTTGCAAGGAGTGGGCGTCTACATGGTGTAAGGTATGGTGTCTGTGCTGAGCCTACTAGTCTTGAGGTCCTAGTGAGCGAGAAGGGCATGTTTTGGTCAAGGGTGGTCGCGCGAGGAAAGGCAGCACATGGCTCAAGACCCTCTGAGGGTATTAATGCCATTCAGCTCTGTATGAGGGCACTTGACATCCTAACTACAGCCGAATACCCGTTTGAAGATGATGCGACTCTAGGAACTTACTCTCTGAATATTGGGAAGATCAAGGGTGGAATAAAGATCAATGTTGTTCCTGATTACTGTGAGGCACAGATTGACATGCGAACAGTGAAGGGTCAGACTCCAGAAAGTCTTCAACAGTACATGAACCAGTTGCTGTATAAGGCAGGCTTTGGCGATAGGGTTAGAATTGAATACATTCATGGCAAGCCCGCTGTGATCACACCCCTTGACTCCGAGATAGTGAATGTTGCAATTGATACTGTTGAAGCAATCACGGGTCGTCAGTGTATACCTTCTTGTGCCACTTATGGTACTGACTGTTCAGTTCTCCAACCGAAGATTGGAATTCAAAATGTCATTTGTGGCCCCGGATCAATTGAGCAGGCTCACCAGCCCAATGAGTTTCTAAGTCTGGACGAGTTCTACAAGTCTGTTGATGTCTATCTAAGTATAGCACGTCGTATTGCTAAATGACCGAATCACTCACGAATATGGCATCTTCTAGCAATCAATGCCGCAAATGCACCCGCTCCTAACCCATTACCTATATTAACAACAGCAAGACCAGGGGCACAAGACTGAAGCATTGACTTCAATGCGGTTTCACCCTTTCCACCAAAACCATATCCTGTTGGAATCGGTACCCCTATTACTGGAATATCGACAAGTGAAGCAACAACAGTGGGAAGAGCACCTTCCATTCCTGCGAACACAATTACCGCATCAATATTTTTCTCTCTAATTTTCTTCATGGGCTCTACTAGTCTGTGAATCCCTGCAACGCCAACATCATAGAATGAGATTACTTCAATGCCCATAACATGGCATATTGCCTCAGCCTCTCTTGCATAAGGGATGTCAGAAGTCCCAGCAGTTATTACTGCTACTTTTCCACCAGCTTCTGGAGGTGTCCACTGCTCTGCTTTGACAAGGACCGTTAGATGATCGCCCTGGCCCGAAACTTCAACAACATAATTCTTTATGCTTGTTTCGATGAATTTGACCTTTTCACTATTCATCCTCGTTAATAATGCATACCCATTCTTATCGACCATCTCTTTGATTATATGAATGAGAGTTTCTGGATGCTTTGATTCTGCAAATATTACCTCTGGAACGCCTGACCTACTCTCTCTGTTGAGATCAATAACTGCAAGGTCCTCAATACTTGTCAATCCCTGAAGCTTCTTCATGGCCATGTCAACGTCGATTTTTCCACTGATCAGGTCTTGCAGTATTTCTCGAACTGTTGGCATTATTATAGCCTCTCATTTTTCTTTGCCAATTTGCATCTTAAGGTTCCTGTTGCCGAAATTGTCCTTTTAAGTTATGAACATCGCAGTCTACTAAAGCATAGCATATATGTACTAGTTAATCAAAAGATTAAACAATGTAGATAAGTGACTTTTGTTAGGGCTTATGAGGTGCTTTGATTCATGGGATGGTTTAGTAAACGCTCAAAGTCTTCTATTATGAAGAAGATTGAGAAACTCCGGTCAAGGATTCAGAAGGGCAAAAAGATTGACTCGGTTGATGTCCGGAGCAGACAGGAGATCATTGTTTCTCTATTTGAGCGAAAACTGAAAGAACTTGGTCTTGAACCCTCTCATGACTCTGATTACATGCCAACTGCACGAACGCCATTGGCGACATTTCTGCTTAAACACCGAGTAGATGAAGACACAGTCAATACTATTATTTCTGAACTGAAAGACATCTCAACCAAAGCCGAAGTTGAAAGCATAATTGAGGCTGTTGCTGAGATTCCTGGAATTCATCTTCGTAGTGATGACATTCAGATGGCAAAACAATTGGCACTTGACGAATGGATTCGAATGAGAACATAGCTACGGTTTCCAATCTGACAAGGTGGTTTGCGATGACAGAATTGTTACATATGAAAGATAATTACATCAAAGAGTTTGATGCCAAAGTGGTTGAAGTTGATGATGACTATGTGGTCCTCGATCAGACCGCATTCTATCCTGAAGGTGGTGGACAGACTGGGGATAGGGGCTGGTTGACTGATGGTTCTGAAGAAGTGGTTGTTTTAAAGACCATTAAGGCTGAAGGCCAAGTGAGACATCTCCTTGGGGATATGAATCCATTCCAAGTGGGCCAACCAGTTCATGGACGGCTGGACTGGGATTTTAGATATGAATGCATGAGATTTCATACGGCCCAACATATTCTATCTCGGTATTTACAGCATAATTACGGTCTTGAAACTGTTGGAAACAACATCACCCCTGGAAAGAGTCGGGCTGACTATCATCCCCTAGAGAGTTTTGATGAGGACATGAAACGCGAAGTTGAAGCAGGTGTGAATGAGATTATCTCGCGAAATATCGATGTTGAGATAAGATTCATGCCTCGAGAAGAAGCAATTGCCTACCTCAATGAACGTGGGTATCAAACTCGTTATCTGGAGATGGTTCCAAAATCAGTAAAGATATTCAGGGTCATTATCATAGGTGATTATGATGCCTCCTCCTGTGCAGGAACGCATGTTGCAAATACAGGAGAGATTGGTGGAATAAAAATCGGAAAGACAAAAAATGTCGGAGCTGGAAAACGAAGAATCTATTTCAGCCTTTTACCTCCTCAGACATAGACTACATTCCCAACAGTTTTATGAGAACAGTGATTAATAAGGAGATGAGTGAACGTAATGAAAGCTCTAGTCCTTACTGCCGGAGTGGGTCGTAGATTAAGACCATTAACTGTAAATAGATCCAAAGCCATGCTCATGATCGCTGGTCATCCAGTTCTTCATTACATCCTTGAGAGTCTTTCCGAAAACAATGTAAAAGATGTGGTGATTGTTGTAGGCCATGGCCGTGATGAGATTATCAACTATTTCAAACATGGTGACAAATATGGTCTGAAAATCAGATATGTTATTCAACATGAGCAGAAAGGCGTAGAGCATGCAATTCTGACTGCTCGTGATGAGATTGAAGATGAAGACGAGTTCCTACTTATTAACGGCGATGTACTCGTTCAGCCTGAGATGATCTCACGCACTTTGGAAAATCATCACACCATGAACTCTGATGTTTCAATGCTCGTCACTCTTGTGTCAACGCCTGAACGCTTTGGAACGGTGAAGATTGGGCTAGATGGTGTTGTTGAAAAGCTCGTAGAGAAGGCGGGACCTGATAGATATGTGAGCAATTATGCTGTTGCTGGAGTTTCATACTTCAAGACTTCAACTCTTGATATTCTTGAGAAACATGAAACAATGGAAAACACAATTGAATTCATGATCTCCAATGGCCAAAGGGTGGCAGCAGCAGTTTGGGAGAAAGAATGGGCTGAATTCACTTATCCCTGGGATATTCTAAATGCTAACAGAATTGTCATGGATCATCTACTCAAAGGAAGGGGGAGCTTCATTGCAGAATCTGTTGAACTGCATAAGAATGTTGTATTAGAAGGACCTGTGTACATTGAAGAAGGCACCATTATTCGTCCAGGCACAACTCTGAAGGGACCGCTCTACATTGGCAAGAATGTGTATATTGGCAATAACTCACTCATTAGAGACTATACTAGCATTTGCGATGATGTTCATCTGGGATACGCTGTTGAAATACGGAATAGTATGATCTTCGAAAATGTGAATATTGGCCGAATGACATATGTGGCAGACTCGATAATTGGTTCAAACTCTTGCATTGAAGCAGGTGCTCAGCTTTGGAATTGGAGGCCTGGCAACAGACCCCTTTACATTACCTTTGACTCACATGAGGTTCAGATACCTCTTGACAAGTTTGGTGCAATAATAGGTAATGATGTTGTTATTGGGGTAAACTCTTCAATCTTCCCTGCTGTGCGAATAGGCTGTGGGTCGCTTATATCTCCAGGTTGTGTCATCAATCAAGACATTCCTGCAGGCAAAATGGTCAAAGCAAAGCAAGACCTGATTATTGAAGACCGTTCCGAATCTGATTAGTATTACTACTACACGATTTGATATTCTTATTGACAACCAGACATATTTCATTATTTCTCTGGATTAAATGGACACTTGCATCAGGAGGAATAAGACCAACAGTGAATATGTGGCCATTAATAGTCAAATATGTTTCGGGATCACAGTCATATATCACTGCATCGTGTTCAAGCGCAACGGTTTTAGACTGTGGATAGACACGTAGATGAACGAGCAATTTTTCAAGTTGCTCAAGTTCTCTTTCATCAAGGTGATTTCTAATGGTCCTATATCCAAGATACCTGTCCACTCCTCGTGCAATCATCTGATCCTCATGTCTTCCACTCATGACTCGCTCGATTGCAAGATACACACCAAGCCCTCTTTCTATCACATCTCTATCAACCGACTCTTCTGAACTTTTAGCACCCAGAGCCACATGACTTAGCTCATGAGCGATAAGACCTGTGAGCTGTGCATCATGCCACTTTAAGACCTGCTTGTCAAGAGTCAGTCTTATGTTTGTTTCATGCCTACTCCATCTTACCAATGCAAACGCACTTGTGCATTTTATCACTGCATTGATTTTATATTTACTCAGCTCTAAATAGGCATGATTAACCAGCCTCTTGGCAACATTTGTAATTCTGTCAAGGTATTTATTACCGGTCAACGCCAATTATCAACCTATGAGCATGTTTAAAAGACAAACTCTAGTTTTTCGCTGTGAGTCCTCATTAGTATGATAAAGGAGTGTAATATAATTGTCTAGAAAGAAATGGGGCAAATCGACAACAAAGACTGAGAGAATAATTCGAGATGCTGTTCCAAAACCCGAAACTATCGAAGAGATTAATGAGTATCTTGCCAAAGCAAGGTCTGTCACTGCCTATGATCTTGCAAAGCGCTTTGGAATAAGAATCAGCGTGGCAAAGAGGATTTTGAGAGAGAAAGAGCAAGCCGGCGTTATTATCCCCTATATCAGAGAGTCAGGGTTTGCAGTTTATACTACTCCTTCTGCAATGGAAGATAGAAAAGCTGAATGCCCCATCATGATTTCTGATGTGCTGGAAGAGATCGCCTCTACTGTTCCTGAAACTCCCGTTATTGATGAGGAGATGGAAGAGGCACTTGCAGCAGCTTCAATTATTGGTATTGAAAAGCCAAGCAAGGCTGCAAGAAGACGAAGAGCGGCGGGAGCAAAGAAAGAACGCAAGGATACACGTCCCGAAGTTGTAGTTGAACCAATTGAGGCTCCCGAAGAGGCTGAAGAGAAGCCAAAGAAAAAGGCTACAAAGAAGAAGACTGAAGAGGCTGAAGAGAAGCCAAAGAAAAAGGCTACAAAGAAGAAGACTGAAGAGGCTGAAGAGAAGCCGAAGAAAAAGGCTACAAAGAAGAAGACTGAAGAGGCTGAAGAGAAGCCAAAGAAAAAGGCTACAAAGAAGAAGACTGAAGAGGCCGAAGAGAAGCCAAAGAAAAAGGCTACAAAGAAGAAGACTGAGTGATCCTCTTCTTCACTCCTTTTTAACTCCTGATTTAATGGTCACCTTATACTTGTAAGAGGTCTATTCTGTAATATATCAAGTAGAAAACAAAGAAAGTTTGGGGAAATATCCCCCAAACTATTTTAGAGCCGCAATCTGCTTGTCTAACTCTTCCAGCTGAGCATCCAATTCTGCCTCTTTTGCCTTATACTCTTCTTCTGGAATGTATCCCCTCATATAGTCAAAACGAAGGTCAGTTAGCTGAGCTTTCAATCTATCTTTCTGCTGAATTAGAAAATCCAACTGATCTGATTCTGCACTAGGCGCTGCTTCAGTTGCCACAGATGTTTCAACTGCTGGTGCTGCAGGCGGTGTTGCCGCAGGCTCAGGAATCGGTTCAGGCGTTGCTGCAGGCTCGGGGGCGGGCTGTGGAGCAGGAGCGGGTTCATGCGCAGGTTGGGGTGCTGGTTGTGGAGCCGGCGCTGGTTGTGCCGCAGGTTCAGGAGTTGATGATGCTGCTGATGAACCGCTTGGTTGCACAGACTCCATCTGTTCCATATTCTTTCGAAGTGTATCAATCTGATTAGCAATATCAGTAAAACGAGCATTCAATATCTCATTGATTTCCAGCTTTATCTTAGCAAAATTCTCTGCTAACTGGTCAGCCAATTTCTTTGTTTCTGCAACCTTGTTTGCGAATGACTCGATTGCCTTAAGTTTCTCCAAGATCTCTCCAATATCAAAGGACATATTTTGTCACCTTTTTGTCCCATCTACTTATCTCACTGAAGGTATCCATAATTAACTTTGTCATGATATACAAAGCAATGAATGTTTACATGTTACTTGATTATGTGCATGCTTCCTCTTAGTTCCCTGCGTCGCCCTTGCCCTCAAGGATTGCCTTTCTGATTATTTGAATGAGTCTATCTCTATAACTGATATCGATTGCGACAAGTTCATACGTGGGAACACCCAGAATTTGACCAACTCTCTCCGGGGTCAATGCAGTTGGCAAGTCCTGCTTGTTTGCAATTCCAATGACCTTGGCATCAGGGACCTCCTCATGAACCAGTTGGACCAGCTTCTTGCTCTTTAGAACATTTTCGAGGGTACTGTCAGTGACAATTACAACGACTTGAGCATTTGCCAGCATCTTGCCCCAAAGAATGCTAAATCTCTGCTGTCCTGCGAGGTCCCAAAGAACGATGTTTGCATTACTAATCTCCTCCGGCAATTTCTTGATAGAAACGCCAATCGTCGGATCATGAACAAGGGGCAATGTTTCTCCTCGTAGAAGGTGTAGAGTGGTGGTCTTTCCAACCCCTGCATAGCCAAGGATTGCTACTTTAACCATGGTGACAGCAATCTCATCGACCTTTGCATCAAAGCCATCCATTTTCAGGCTTGGGTCTGGAAGTACAGCATACTCTCTCATGAAGACATCAACAAGTTGAGTCATCTTTTCTTCAAGTTGTGAGGTGTCATCTGATTTATCGGCAATAAACACGAATGCATATTTGTTTCGTACTGTATAGAACAGTCTCATCATGGCTATGTTCATGTATTCAGTCTTGCTGTTAAGATCCATAGTTCTGATGAATTGTGACAGATTGATGAGAAACTCAATTAATGCCTCTTTTGATTCGACCTTTGCATATTCTTTAGAGTAGATAATATGGTTGTGTTCTCCAAGGATGTAAATGCTTCTAATCAACCAGCCTCCCTCCACACCTCTATCAAGTTGTCAAGGTGACGCAAGGCAATCTCCTTACTCACATCTTTTTCTTTATATTTTCTTACTATCAACTTCAAAGCAAACTCTGGAAGAAATATATCCACTCGTGGATCAGTAATCAGCATCCATAAGCCCTCTTCCTCATTATTTGCTATGATTCTCTCAGTCATCATTTTGAACAAGGCCTTTTCAATCAATTGCTTGGGGAACGGAATTCGTCGAACAAGAGTGTCCAGACTGCATGGTCCCTCTCTCAAGCACTTGATGATCTCATAGTACTTGCTCTCAGCAAGAAATTTAGCGATTTTTGCTCGGTCCTCCATGATGGGTGAGTTCGGATTATCTGTCTGAATTGTTGGATTATATCCCTTATTGGGCGGTGGTGGTGAGAAAAAGTTCCTTATCTGTTCCTCATACCAATCCGAGATTTGCGGATGACTTTCTTTTGCAGCTTGTAAGGCCCTAGTAGGTGGCGCCCTGTAAGTGAAGATGTCTTTCACAAGAAATACCATCTCAGCAGTCTTGGCCACCATTTCTACATTTACAATGCCCGCCTTCATAAGGGGCATTATTGCCTCTCTGAGATCCACATCATCACTCTGAATCTGACTTTTTAACCAGAGGGCGAGTCTAGCAGATCTTTCAAGACATTCATCTTCGATTTTTTCTAGCAATAGTGCACTGGATGGTGTACTAAAGATGGCTGCACAAATCTGCTCATCATTTGGTTTCTCCAGTTTTAGACGGTTTGTAAAAATGTACTCAAGATCGATTCTTTCCGTAATATCCTCCATTAACATCAGAATCAGTCTGGACATTCCTTCTATCTCTTCAACAATTTCGTTATACTGCTCATTCTCACCAAGAATAAAGCAAACAAACCACATAGGATGTTTCTCATCAGTATATGGGACAATCCTCATTCCGTCAATCTCAATAACATTTGCCTGTTCTTTCTTTTTCTTTTGAAGCTCATAGAATATCAGATTAAGCACACGCTCGTTTAGAACTATGCTTGGTGGATACTTCTGACTCACTATGAACCCTTGAAACTCATCTAGGTTCACAATAAAGACCGCTTCAGGCATGTTATCTCCTACATTTGTTTTGTTCACACTATCATAAATGTTTCCAAGTTAAATTCGAGCTATCGTTTCTCGTTTCCTTGAGGTGTTTCATGCACTGAATAGCACCATTGATTACTATCCAGCAGTTCTCGCAGATTATCAAACCGCATAGAGTGCAGGTGCCAATGTGATGATCAATCCCCTGCAATATCCTCTCCTTGTACCGCTTTCCGTGCTGCCCACAATATGCTGTCCCGCACATATGACAAGATACCAGCGCTCTTCCTTCACATATAATGCATGATCTGGCGTGCATATGCTCGTTTCTATCTCCCACGCCTTCGTTGCATCTACTACATTGCCCTACCCCCTTGTAATTGCCACAACCATCACAGAATGGTGTGAGCAGATCATTACTATTAAACTTGCGGTCTTGATATGTCATGGTCGATCGCAATATCTGTTGATCTGGCAACTATTAGTGTTGGTATAACACCCAGTAGAAAAAGATAAGATTGCCTTTTGTGTTCATTTAGCAACCTATTGGTTCACTATCAAGGGGCTATTAGAATGAATAAGCTATCTCACATGATGTTTGCAATTTCACTGTTTGTTGCAATATATTCACTGATCTATGCCTTCAGCGTGTGGCGGTCAGATATTGGTCATCTTCTTGATCTGCTCTGGTTCTATCTCGCTGGTGGCATAGCTCTTACCATCATCGCTGTTCCCATATTATATTGGAAGGCACCACATAAGGAAGAAGAGGATCGAACAACAAGCAATAAGAGTGCTATCAGTGCTCTGGCCTTCATCACTTTTTGCATTGGTTCTTTAGTTGGATCGGTAGTTTATCAGTTCACCACGGGAATTCCTATCATTGGCAATATCTCAATATTCATCGGAATGCTGATCATGCTGTCTGGTGCATTAATGCCAGACTGGGATATCACTTTCTTGGGCATATCTCGCCATCGCAATCTGATATTTCATTCATTCATATTGCCCCTTCTAGTTATCATTGGTACTCTTGCCAATGTGTTCTTTTCAATAACAGAATATGGTCTTCAAAACACTGGCGCCCATGTGGAGTATTACATCACATCACTATTCTTGTTTGGCTATGCATCTCACTTGATTCTTGATATTTTTCCAAGTGATGCAAGTCCTCTCGAAATACTCTGGCGTGTTGTTGATCCGCATGACAAGGCTCCTACCGGTCTGAAGCCTTTGGGTCCAATAAAGATAACAAAGAAGAGTGCAAAGGGTTGGTTAGTATCAAACTCATTGATATTATTGTTCTTTGCATTTCTACTATTGGGTCTGTATTTCTACAACCTGCCTGCATTTACTCCCTAGTCCCAGTCATCATCAAAGTCATTAGCATTGTGATCTTCGACGACAAAGTCCTCATCTTCCTCATCATCTTCGAACAAGAAAGTTTCGGGGTCTACATCATCCACTTCGTTTCGTACTTCGACTTTTTCAACAGGCTTTGGCTCATCAACTGCTAAGCACACCTGATCGATTGGGTCGAAATACTCACATTCGGGACAGCACTCACCCTTATGTGTGCAAGTATAGAACGCGCCGCATCGCTTACAACATTTCAATTGCTCGGACAATTGTAAACACCCTGAATCTAATCTTACTCATAATACCCCCACATCTGACTAAATAAGCGTCTCCTTGATATGGTGGAACCTTTCTGGGGGTTGTTCCGTGCCTTACCCATTAACATTAAAACATTACCAAATAGCATTATACTCGGGTTGGTCCTTGTGGAAGATATTGAACTTGAGATTCGTAAGGTTGTGCTTGATAATGCAGTTAAATATGAAGGCAAGCCCAATGTGAAATCTGTGATGAGTGCTCTAATGGGGAGTAGAGCAGATCTACGGCCTAGAGCGAAAGAAGTTAAGGCGCTTGTCGAGAGAATAGTGAAGGAAGTAGAGCAGATATCTCTGGAAGAACAGATTGAAGAATTGAGGCGAATTGCTCCAGAACTGCTTGATACTGAGAATGAAGTGCCAGATGAGAAGGGTCTCCCAGAACTTCCAAATCTGGATAAATGGGACCATATCGTCATGAGACTGGCTCCATTCCCATCAGGCCCCTTGCACATAGGAAATGCCAGAATGGTGATACTCAATGATTATTATGTGAAGCGATACAATGGTGAACTTATTCTGGTCTATGATGATACTATAGGTTCTGATATTAAAGTAGTAGAACCTGAAGCCTATGACCTGATTAAAGAGGGTCTAGACTATCTTGGTGTGAATGTTCACAAGACCGTTTACAAATCCGACAGATTAGAGATATTCTACAAATATGCTGTGGACCTAATTAAGCGTCAGAAGGCCTATGTCTGTGATTGTGATGCTGAAATCTGGCGGAATGAATACAAGATTCAAAAAAAGGCGTGTCCCTGCCGTTCCCTGTCTGTTGAAGAGAATCTTGCACGTTGGGAGAAAATGCTTGACGGAACATATCCCGAGCGGGGTGCTGCTGTTCGTTTGAAAACTGGCATGGATGACCCCGATCCTGCCATGCGAGATCATGTAATTCTAAGAATCTCGGAGTCCGAACATCCTCGTGTAGGTTCAAAATATCGTGTCTGGCCTCTGCTTGAATTCTCATGGGGAATTGATGATCATGAACTTGGAATCTCCCATATAATACGCGGAAAGGATCTTGTTAAAGAGGGAAAGATTGAGCAACATATTTGGGACATATATGGGTGGAAACATCCTGAACTGATCTACTATGGCAGACTGAGATTTCAAGATGCCTCGCTCAGTAAGAGCAAATCGCGACAAGAAGTGAAAGATGGAATATACACCGGCTGGGACGATCCTCGCACTTGGAGCCTGCAATCATTGGCCAAACGGGGAATTCATCCTGATGCATTGAGGAAGGCCATGCTTGATCTTGGACTAAGCATTGTTGATATCTCAATATCGATGAAGCCCGTGTATTCAGAAAACCGCAAGATTCGTGATGCTGAGAGCCCTCGCCTGTTCTTGGTCTTCTCGCCTGTCTGGCTTAACATTAATGGCCTTCCAGATGATATCACAAAAGCGAAGGCTCCAGTTCATCCAGATTTTCCAGACCGCGGTGTTCGTGAGATTCCCCTTGAACGTGAGAATGGTTCACTCACCCTCGGGATTCCAAAGAAAGACTTTGAAAGCATGGGCGATGGTACGCTGTTTCGAATGAAAGACTTGGCCAATTTCATCTTACATAAGAATGAACCATACTCTGCCGAGTTTCATAGTAAGGATGTAGATGTCATTCGCGAGAAGGGTGGTCGCATTCTTCACTGGGTGCCGCACAAGACAAACGTCGAGATTGAGGTGTCCATGGTTGACGGGTCTCTGCTGACAGGTCTTGCGGAGCCATCTGCAAGGAGTTTGAAGGTTGATGACTTTGTCCAATTCGAACGTGTTGGTTTTGGACGAGTGTACTCAATAGATGAGAAGATTAAAGTGGCATTTGCTCATAAGTAAAGAGCTGTTCATGTCCTCAATTATGAGGTGTGTCTTTATGGCAAAGAAAAAGTCATCCAAATCCAAACTATCAACCGCTCTGTTTAAAATAACAGGACCTGATGCTAAGCTAAAAGTGAAAGCACAAAAAAAATTGTTCTACCTCAAGGAGAAGGTCAAACCAGAAAAAGCGAAGAAACTGGCTGCAGAACTTGGCAGTGAGGCTCTCGGTGTTTCGGCCAGTGACCTGTCCATTGGCAAGCCCTCCTTGAAATACGAGTTCTATATCAACTGTGATGCCTTACTGGAAAGGAAGCTTCTTGTTGTTCGGAAGCAGGAAATTGGACTTCAAGAAGAAGTCGCTGGCGTTCTCGTTGGAAAGGATGTTCTCCCTCCTAAAAGGAGCAAGGAACCTCCAACAAGACGCGTCGAGCTTGACATGGTTGAGTTATATGAGATAAAGAGAACAGAAACCGAAGTCTTTGATGGGCGAACAGGCTATCCTGCGAGGACTCTGGCCAAAGTCGTTAAAGGAGCTGGAAGAAAGCCTGCATCCTCGGCTTGGTTGAAGAAGGTCAAGGTGGCACCTGGTAAATACAATTCTCTTGACAAGTTTCTCAAGGCATATCAAAAGCGCGCGTCTGTGAAACCAAAGAATATCAAGCGTGTGGCCTCTCAGACATTGACATTCAAGAAACTTGAAGGTGTTTATATTCCCACTTATTATGTAAAGGTTGGTTCAGGCTCCCAGAGCAAAGTTATCCGAGTCAATGCTGTCAATGGAACCACTTTCTTGGGATAAGCTGATCATATCTGTTGGCTGGGGGAACTTTTTCCCCATCCGCCACCACCAGGTGTTTCAATTCTTATCACCGTGTCTTTGAACACATCTACGGTGGACTTGGCCTGCAATATATATTCAGTGTCAAACACTACCAGCGTGTTCTTTCCAGCCATCCCCTTACCCCCGCCAGTTAACCCCCATGGTCCCCTATGTCTACGTTCTGACTGCACTGAGATTGTGCATTCATCAGCAAGTATCTGAATCTCACGAACGAGTCCATCTCCGCCTTGCCACTTTCCATCTCCACCACTGCCTCTGCGGATTGAATATCTCAGTACTCGAAGAGGGTAGTCGGTTTCTAAAACCTCAATAGGTGTGTTTAATGTGTTTGTCATATGAGAATGGATTCCACTTGTACCATGCATGCCCTTCGAAGCACCAACTCCACCACCAATGGTCTCATAGAATGAGAATGCCTTTTGTGTTCTTGGGTCAATCCCCCCAATTGAAAGGTTGTTCATTGTCCCCTGACTTGCCGCAGGGATGGAATCAGGCATAATCTGTGCCAGCGCTCCGAGAATGACATCAACAATCCTCTGTGTTGTTTCCACATTGCCTGCAGATACAGCCGCAGGATAATGCGGATTGAGGAGTGAGCCTTCGGGCGCATAGATGTGAATGCGGTTCCAACAACCTTGGTTTACCGGGATGTCTTTGGCAAATAGAGCAATGAATACATAATATACCGCGGACAATGTAGATGCCAGCGGGCAGTTTATGTTCCCTCTGACCTGTTGCATAGTCCCGCTAAAGTCCAAGTAAGCTTCTCCATTTTTGAACCTGATTGATACACGGATTGGAATATCCCAAGTTCCTGCTCCGTCACTGTCCATCAGGTCCTCAAAACTGGCCTGCAAACCATCATACTTCATTAGTGCAATTCTCATTCTCCCAGCGGAGTATTCTTGAAGATCCTTCATTGTCTTAATAATCTCATTCCAACCATAACGTTCCGCACATTCAATGACTCTCCTGATGCCTACTGTGTTGGCAGCAATCTGTGCTGAGAAATCACCATGCCTTTCATCAGGAGTCCTTGTCTGCAGCATCAGGTCTTTTATACTCTCTCTGACAAGTCTTCCATTTCGCACCACTATCCGTGGCTTAATCAATACGCCCTCCTCATGAATAGTCACTGCCAGTCCTGGCATTGAACCTGGACTTGTCCCGCCGATGTCCGCATGATGTGCCCTATTTGCCACATAACCAATGCAATCATTGTCATTGAATATAGGCGCGACAAGAGTGAGATCAGGTAGATGCGAACCCCCTGAGAACGGGTCATTAAGCAGTGCCATTACGCCAAGTTTCATCTCATTACCGATTGCTTCAATGCATGCCTTTACTGAAAGTGGCATGGCCCCTAAATGAACAGGAATATCCTCGGACTGAGTGACAAGGTTACCCTCCTTGTCAAATACAGCACAACTGCAATCCCGCCTTTCCTTAATATTCGGACTGAAGGCACTCATTCTAAGTGCTATGCTCATCTCTCTAGCAACGGAGACCAGACTGTTCTTGATAACTTCAAATCGAATTGGATCATCAATCATTTTTCTCCCTCCTTAGTAAAAGCGTGCCATCCTCTTGTTGAATGCCTGTCCAATTCTTGGCGATATAGATGGTTGTATCGACTTGTTCGATTATTGCAGGGCCTTGGACCTCTTGATTGATACCAAGCATCTCTCTTCTATATACCTGGGCCAATACCGACTCCGCATTTTCGATTATGGTTGTTCGCTCTTCTATAGGTGTTCCATGATTGATACTGATGACTGGCTTCTTAATGAGACTCTGCTGTTCGGATATTGCTGCGACTCTCGCAGAAACCCACTCCACTTCTCTCTCTGGCAATGAATAGCCAAAGCGGCTTTCGTGTACTCTTTCAAAGTCTGCTTTGGTTGTTCTAAACAAGTTCTCTGAATCCTGTGCAACCTCGATCTCAAGCTCATGTGATTGTCCCTTGTATCTCATGTCCATGCTCCATTCAAAATGAACCTCGTCCTCTCTTGCCCCTTGTTCAACAAGCCGTTCTTTGGCCTGCATGCTCAACTCTTCAAAGACAGATCTTAGTCTATTGTCATCTTCCAACTCTTCAAACAGAACTGTTTGCACTAAATCCGTCCTCAAGTCTGCGCACAACAGTCCGAATGCTGAAGTAATTCCTGGATATGGCGGAATGAGAATCGAGTCTATCTCAAGCATCTCTGCAATGTCCACTGCTTGCGTTGGTCCGGCGCCTCCAAATGCGACCAAGACAAAATCTCGTGGGTCATGTCCTCTCTCAATTGTCACATCTCGAATGGCTTCCACCATGTTTGAAGTGGAAATCCTGATGATTCCCAAGGCGGCCTCTTCAACTGTCATGCCAAGATGCTCTGCAATTCTACCAATGGCTTTTCTAGCGAGTCTCATCTCAATCCTCTTTTTGCCACCAAGAAAGTAATTAGGATTTATTCTTCCAATAATGAGATTTGCATCAGTGACTGTGGCATCCATCCCTCCCAGATCATAGCTGGCAGGCCCGGGAACTGCTCCTGCACTCTGGGGCCCCACGTGCAGCACATTCATGTCATCAATCCAAGCGATACTGCCTCCTCCCGCACCAATTGTTGTCACATCAATTGATGGCGCTCGAAGAGGTTGCCCTTCGACTTCATTATCAGGTTTAATGACTATCCTCTCCATGATTGAACTGATATCACAGCTCGTGCCGCCCATGTCAAGGGTGATGACATTCTTCAGACCTCTTGCATTTGCAATCGTCCAAGCTCCTATCACACCTCCCGCCAGTCCCGAAACTGCGAGACTGATAACATGTCCCTTTGCCTTTGACGCAAGCATGGTTCCTCCATTAGACTGCATGACGGTGACCTTTGACTTTGGCAAGATCTCTGAAACAGACCTCTCCAATCTTGAGAGATACTCTGTCATGAGCGGCCCCAGATAGGCTTCAAGGACTGTGGTCGATGTACGCTCATACTCTCGAAATTCAGGAAGGACCTCGGATGAGATGACTACATAGTATTTGCCAAGCTTCTCCAAAGCCTGCTTCAACAACTGTTCATGTTTTGGGTTTTTGAACGAGTAAAGCAGTGATACAGCAACAGAGTCTGGATTTATCCTCTCAATCCTTTCAGCTGCTCTTGCTATCTCCGTTTCTTCAATATCCTCTATTATGTTTCCCTGGTAGTCCACTCTCTCTCTGACTCCAATTCTATGGTTTCTTCTGACCAGTGGCTCAGGACGTTGGGCTGTGAGGTCATAGATATCTAGTCTGTTCTGCCTTCCAATCTCAATTATGTCCTCAAGCCCTCTTGTGGTAATTAGGCAGACCTCCGCGCCTTTCCGTTGAATCAATGCATTTGTAGCCACTGTTGTTCCATGAACCACCATTTCAACTTCCGAGCCATCAATTCTCTCACTCTTCAGAATCTCCATAAGCCCTTTGATTACAGCTCTGTCCTGTTCATTGGGCGTGGAGGGGACCTTGTGGACTACTTGCCTACCAGTCCTTGTGTTGACCGCGATAATATCAGTAAACGTGCCGCCAACATCTACTCCAACAACTATCATCATTCTCGGTTTTTCTAATGACCCAATAGGATAAGAAGGCTTGCCTTTATATTAAAACTTTTGAAATATAGCTTTATTTATATATCTGATTCAAAACTATTAATAGTGTATTGCCTAAATTAGGTCGCACTGCATCCCCATCTAACCACTTGTTGAATGATGATATCTCGGAGGACAACCTGTATTGATACGCAATGCTTTGATTTGTTTTGGAACAAGGTATGGTTCGACAGCAGAAGTGGCTGATTTTATGGCCTCAATATTGAATGATTATGAAGTCATCACAAAAGCCGTGAATCTGACTAAGGAGCATCTAGACGGTCCCCTCTCTGACTATGATCTGGTCATAATTGGTAGCGGCATTCAGGCTGGTCAGTGGACCAAAGAACCAATTCAATTCATTGAGAAGAATCTTGACTCACTCGCAGAAATAAAAACTGCAATCTTTGTAGTTTGTGGCTTTGCGGCTTCAGAGTCCAAGTGCGAATTTGCACAGAGAGAGTTTCTTGACAAAATTGCTGCAAAATATCCTGAACTCAAATGCGTTTCTACTGGCCTATTTGGTGGAGTCTTTGACTTTAAGAAATACAACCGTATTGTCAGAGCCTTGGTAAAACGTATAGTTAAAAGTCAAATGCCTTCTGGTGAAGAAGTTCCTGAAAGGATTGATTATCGTGATTGGGATAAGATTCGTGAGTGGACCGTAGGATTACTCTCTGAAAATGAAAAGAAAGATAGTAGCGACTAAATAATCACACTTCGAAACAATTAACAGTGAATAGGTTTCGAATTCAACGAAATCAAATGGCAGTGCAATATTCTTCAGTCTTGGTACGGTATGGCGAGATTGCAATCAAGTCTGACAGAACCCGCAGACGAATGACAAGTCTATTGACCAGAAGCATAAGGGGCGCTCTCAGAGAGCACTCGGTCACTTTCAAGAAAGTTAGAGTTGAATATGGACGTATTTTTGTGGACTCGGACCAGGCTGAGAGGGCCGCTGAAGTCACATCTCAGGTCTTCGGGGTTGTATCCACATCTCCTGTTGTGGTCACTGATGCAAATCTTGACATCATTGTTGAACAGGGTCTTGCTCTGGCACGTGCCAACTTCAAGGAAGGGCTCACTTTTGCAGTTGGCGCTCGTAGGGTTGGCACCCATGATTTTACAAGTCAAGAAGTCCGTGAAATCTTGGGGGCCCGTATCCTTAAGGAACTTGCAGATCTAAACTTAAGAGTCAATCTTAGCAATCCTGAACAATTGATCTATGTGGAAGTCAGAAACAATCTGGCATACATCTTCACTGATACTGTGAAAGGCGCCGGAGGGATGCCAACGGGGTCTCAAGGAAAAGTCGTCTGCACTGTGTCGACAGGACTGGACTCACCAATTGCGGCCTATAAGGTAATGAAACGCGGATGCATTCCAGTCTTTGTTCACTTTGATATGTTCCCCTATAGCAGCAGCCAATGCAAGGACCTTGCAATACGTCAGGTTCGCCATCTTGCAGGATATGTCTATGGTTATGAGGTCAAACTGTACATCATTCCACATGGCGAAGGTATGATGTGTGTGCAGGAAAGTTGTCCAGCCAAGTTGATATGCATTTTCTGCAGACGCAACATGCTGCGAATGGCAAGATTGGTTGCAATTAAGGAGAATGCTGATGCCATTGTGACTGGCGAGATCATTGGCGAACAGGCCTCTCAGACAAGTCGCAATCTCAGAGTGACTGATGCCGCGGTCTGCGATTACCCGATTCTCCGCCCTTGTGCTGGCGACGACAAAGTGGAGATTGAGCACTTTGCTGCAAAGATTGGGACTTACAAGTTTGCAGAGGAGGGGCTCAGTGGTTGTTGTGGTCTAGTTCCTGATTATCCATCAATTCACGCTGATCTTGAAACTGTCGAGAATGCAGAGAAGAACATTGATCTGTCAATTCTTAATGAACAGGTTGAGAATGCTGAGGTGATTATCCTCAGGTCGGGGAAATCGTTGTCATGAATGACCAATTGAGATGCCTTTTGATTTACTACACCATCGGAACATAGCCAGCTTTCAAATGATTCGCTATTATTTCTCCCACATATTCTACTTTAAGTCCCAGCGACTCAATTGTTTCTGCTATGCCTTCCTAATCAGCAATGAATTTGCAGACTATTGGCTCAGTCTTTTCAAGCAGTGATTTCGCTTCCATTGATACTTGCTCATCTAATGCTAACAAACGCTGGGATGGTCCAAAAAAGATCACTTTCACATCACTCATCCAACCGTAATGAATGGTACTCTTGGCATACATAATTGCCGTTAGGACTTTTTCCCTATACCTGAAGATATTATCACAACTATCTTGTCATTTGTCATTGTTGCTCATATGTTCCACTCAATGCTCTCTCTTAGAACATAATATCTTGGCATTTGGAAAGGCAAACTACAATGGATTATCAAGGTGATTCTCAACAGTGTTCCATAAATAGGGTAAAACGTGCCTGGGAATCCACCACAGCTCACATATGACAAATAAAAGCATGATTGCAATCTAGTATGCATTGGTCGGACTTGGTGGACCAAATACATGCTCAAAGAATGGGTTAAAAGCTGCAAGTATCAATATCGGACCAAGAAATACAATAAATACTAGCCCATTAGGGATCAGTATCTTCTTTATAGGTGCCAGATTGTTGCTTGTATTGGGCTCAGCATCATCTCGACCATGGCTCAGTATAACACATTTCCTTCTCAGTACCTCAGACTTCCTAGTATTCAAATCATGAAAAGTTTTCTATGGTTGCTATATTAATCATCTGACAAAATGATGATATTTGCATAATTAATTTACAAAATCCAGTAAACCCCATAGCAATACTGAATCTTTTAATAGACCAAAGGCTGAATATTTCATGCGAAGGACTAGGACTTGCGTCCTTTGGAGGTAATAACTTGCCGCGATCAAGAAAAGACAGAATAATACCGGTTGCACCAATAGATCGACTCATCCGCAAAGCTGGTGCTGGACGTGTCAGTGACAAAGGTGCTGAAAAGCTTGCTCAAATCTTGGAAGAGCTGGGTGAGTATCTTGCCAAGCGCGCCTTTGAAATCACTGAACATGCAGGTCGTAAGACCATAACAGACAAAGACATTGAGTTGGCATACAAGCAGTGGAACAAGTCCTTATGAATAGTGACAATTCTATTGATGATAGGTGGTCGGGGAGTTCTCTCATTTATTATATCCTTCTCAGGTGATGCGATGTTTGGGAGCCCCATGTTCGTTAATGACAATGTGATCTTGCTTGCACTACATGATGTGTCTCCCAGATATGAGGATGCTATCTTGCATTCCTATGACCGTCTGATGGAATGCGGGGTGTCGAGCTTCACACTCTTGGCAACGCCAATGTTTGAAATGAAAGGGGCCAATACTTTTGAGCGAAACGAACTATTCAGTGGCTATATCACCTCCTTGGGGCTCGAGATTGCATTGCACGGATTAACCCATTTTTCTAAGTCTGGTTCAATCAAGGAGTTTCACGGGCTACCTCACGACCGCATGATACATCGCTTGAAAACTGGAATTGTTCTTCTCAAAAGAGGGATAGGGATAAATGTGGAAGGCTTTGTTCCTCCATCATGGGTTGCTCCTTCAGGCATTTTGCAGGCCGCAAAGAAACTCAAATTGAAGTATTGTGTGAACTCGAACTCAATATATTCATTTATTGATGATAACCAATATATTGTTTCGGAGTCATTCATAAGTCAGGGGACTCGCGACAATATTCCTCCTAAATTCCTAATGGAGGTCGAGTTCAATGGTCCGGTTCAAATGGGCATTCATCCATTGGACTATTCCAATAATGCGATATATAACCTTCTACTTGATGTAATGGACCGGCTCAACTACAAGGTCTATGGATATCTGGATTATCTGAGGGGACTTGTTAAAAAGTCATTTCAATAATTCGGAGACTTCTTTCAAAAACTTGAATGGGATACATCGCAATCAACCATTTATCTATTTTTTATCAGCAATGACATACGACCGTATATAATTAATAGACAGAAGTCCGTCTTAATGAGTGGAGAGGATTTCAAATCCAGAAAAATGCGGAGAGGTATCAGTTTGAAACGGTATAATCTCATTAGCTTAGTTATTATGATTTTATTTGTAATGCCGATCCAAGGCCCTATAGATTCTGCGAGTCCTGCAGACTCCTCAGCCAAGTCCTTGAATGAGCAACCAAAAATAATTTCGCAGTCTGGCTCTCTCACGGGAACAGGTGACCCATTGCCCGTAACATTAACTGGAACCGCGACTAACAAATATGACCCTACATTTACAATCGATTCTGGATCATTAGCTGTGAGTTCAGTAACTCTTGACACAGGTTGGACTGGTTCGAACCTCCAGGCGCAACTAGACAATCTACGAATGACTGTTGATAACACAAGAAATGGGAATTTGGATCAGTACCATAATGAGAAATGGTTGATATCCCCATACCAATCAGAAGATGTTGGTGTTCCTGATTCTTGGACCCTCTATAAATATAGCATCTCATCATCACAGCACCCTCATCACGGAATATACAGATTAAACACTTATAGTGGCTCGGGCTATGGTGGAACAATGGGATGGCAATTTGAAGCTTCCTGGGGATCAGGCGCAACCCTCTCGGCAAATGATGAGATATATCTCAGTCAACATGTATTGGCACCATATCGTGAATTATACTCTGCCACAATCCGCTTTAGATATTATGTGGATTCTCTCTCGAACCTTAGCAACCAAGTTCATCTCTTTGTGCGGTTCAATGGATGGGAATCCAAGCTATATGTGTTTGAGTCAGGCGACATAACTGATACTTGGCTCCAAGCATCTATCCCGGTTCCCTCAACCCAAATCTCTGCAATCAATCTGCCTGACTCAATCTTGCTTGAAGTGGGTCTGGCAACTGATTTGTCTGGCTCCCAAACAACTGCACTCTCAGCTTATGCATTCATTGATGATGTTGAGCTTGAGATGGAAGTTCGCCCCTTCCCAGAACAGGTAGACCTCAAAGCTAATGGTACTATCATCTCAGGAGCTACGAAAATGAATCTCTACGTATACGAGCCTGATGATGATACTCGTGATGGATACGATGATCCCAATAATGGAGTTGATCTAAATGGATACCCTGCAAGTTCTGGAGATGGCGACCCCGTATTTGGAATTTGGGGTGGCGATTGGTCCACAGTTGTAACATATCAGATTGGAATTCAATTTCCATTGAGCATTCCACAGGGTGCTGCAATTACTGCTGCTTATCTTGAAGTTGAACCATTGACAGATCTGGACAGTCCATCCACTCGAATATATCTGAGTGGCTTCAACACTACTGGCGGCCCCGTGCAAAACTTGACATCCGGAACTCCACATCTAGAAGATAGGTATGACTGGACGAAAACAAGCATTGACTGGGAGATATCTGCGTGGACATCTCAGGTACGAATTCGTCAAAGGAGCCCTGATTTGGCACCGCTCCTTCAAGATATTATTTCCAACACAAGCTGGAACTCTGGCAATTATATATGTGTCATGTTGGACTATATGTACTCCAGTTCCTATCAAGCACTATCACTAATCAAAGGGGCCTATGGTACACAGTATGCGCAGGATGAGCTTCCCAGGTTATTTGTTGAATACTACATACCCAAACAAGGTGATACCGTATATTTGATGAGTTACAAGAAAGACATCACAATAGACTATACAAAAGTGTCTGCAGATCTGACAAACTTTCCTGTGCTTGTTGACATTTATGACACTGACCTCAAGACCAAAGTTCAACCTGATGGTGATGATATTGCTTTCATGATGGGTGATCAAGCTCTTGATTATGAGATTGAGTCTTTTGATCAGAATTACAACTCTACACATGCTCATCTTGTTGCTTGGGTCAAGATTCCTCAGTTATCTAGCACTGTCGACACCGTGTTCTCAATGGTCTATGGGAATCCCTACGCCCCCTCGGGCTCTTCGCCTGATGTGTGGTCAGAATATGCCACTGTTCAGCATCTTAGTGATGATCCCACAGGTATGATACATGATAGCACTGCGAACAATCATGAGGGTACAGCCTACGGTGGAATGACCTCTAATGACTTGGTTGATGCCCATTCAGATGGTGGTCTCTCATTCGATGGCACTGATGATGTTGTGAGCATTGGTCAGATTGACACAGACGACTGGACTGAAGTCACTGTAAGTGCATGGGTCTACCATACCAACACGGGAAACGCAAGAGTCTTCTCAAAAAGTCCAAACACACTACCAACTGAGCATATAATAACAATTAGGGTATCTAATGTCACATTTACAGCAAGAATTAGAACTGATGGTATATCAGGAAGCGGTGGTTCCTATGATGCTCTTACAAACCTATCACTAAACCGCTGGCAATTCTTGACTTGGACTTGGAGTGCGGCTACGGGCACTTTGAAGATGTATATCAATGGCACTCTTGACAGGACCATCTCGCATGCAGGTGATAGCATATACGATTCAATTGAGGTATTCACGATTGGAAACACAGATCTTGAAAATAGTAGATATTGGGCTGGAATGATTGATGAGATTAGACTTCTCAATAAGGTTCTGCCGCTCGAATGGATTGCCACTGAATACAACAATCAAGATGATCCCAAATCATTTATTTCAGTTGGCACGGAGCAAACTCTTCAGGACACATGGACTAATGATGACTCTGCGCGAGTAGTGTTTTCTACAACTTCAGTAGACCCACTTACTCTGGATACAACTCTGACCCTAGATATTGCTGGTTCGGGCCAGAGCCTAGACGAGAACAT
The DNA here is from genome assembly GCA_024276825.1 of archaeon. Lineage (GTDB taxonomy): Archaea > Asgardarchaeota > Thorarchaeia > Thorarchaeales > Thorarchaeaceae > JAJRWI01. The sequence goes on along the minus strand of JAJRWI010000042.1, from coordinate 2,824 downwards.
GAATGATGGTACTTCATTTTATGTAGTCAATGCTTCAATTGTTGAATGGACCGCAAACATTCTGGTTTCCCCGCCTGCCTCTACATCCTCAATTGGCTTTCAGGTTGAATATCCAATGACTGAATGGCGCCCCGATGCAGTGTATAATCCCCTCAACCAGTCTAAGACATATGGTATTGATTGGGACTATCAAGGTGGCACCATTACTGCCTATTCCTCGGCTGTTGATGTATGGGGTGTTTGGACGATAAAGTTCTCCAGCTGGAACTATGTGGAGGATGTAAAGCTTGGGATATCCGGTCAGACTCTAGGAAACACCGCGACACTGAATATTAATGATGTATTGAAGGTTCAGGCAACCACTCCAATTGTTACCAACTCACGAGTGGGATTCATTCTTTCAGATCCTGCAGGAAACGAGTTCTATGAAACATACAATACTACAACCGACACCTCTACTCACTTATACCCCTCCTTCAGATATCGAAAGCCAATCACTATCAACTCATCTTATGTTGATGATGATCTGATGAACTTCCCCGTCATGATTGACATCACCGATACTGACCTACAGACCAAGGTCCAGGCTGATGGTGATGACATCCTGTTTGTTGATTCAAATGGCAATATTCTGCCTCATGAGATTGAGTTGTTTGATCAGTCAACAGGGCATCTCATTGCATGGGTGAAATGTAATCTTTCCAGTACTTCTAATACTATTCTAACCATGTATTATGGAAACCCAGTTGTTGGTTCTCAAGAATATCCAGACGCAGTATGGTCAAATGGATATTCAGCTACTTGGCATCTTGCTGAAAATGCGGTTGATGAGACTAACAGCACAATACATTATGACTCCACATCAGGACAACATGATGGTAATCAGATTGAGAATTCAAGGGCCACTGGAATTGCTGGATATGGACAGAGTTTCGATGGTATTGACGATCTCATTTACATTAATGAAACCGAGAATCTAAATCCTGAGGGCGATGTCTGGATTTCTGGATGGTTCTATCTGCCTTCGGCATTTTCCTCGTCCTCAACAACAACCCAACTGATCATGGAAAAGTACTTGGACGATAACAACGATATGCATATCGCACTGGTGGGCACAGATTATGGCCAGACCTCAGTGTCTGCTGGATCACTGGTATTCAAGATTGAAAACTCAGGGAATTACTTCTACAAATGGACAACTAGGACCTTCTGGTCTGCTGGTTGGCACTACTTCGCAATATTCCTGGACAGTGCTTCAACTTCTAATGATACAATATACATTGATGGCGGTATTGATACTAACACTGGCAGTGTTGGAGCCTCTGGGGCCGCTAATCTATCATTTAGTAGTCATTGGGGACTAGGTGGTGGCTGGGCAGACATTCAGATACCTGGTGGAAAAGGATTCCTTACCGGAAGGCTAGATGAAATCAGAATTGCCACTGCTCAAAGGTCTGCTGGTTGGATATCTACTGAGTATAATAATATCAACTCACCTAGCACATTCATCACAGTAGGAACTGAACAACAGAGAACTTCTCCAGAACTCTCAATCAAAAAGATAATTGACACAACATTTGATGCTGGTGAGTGGACGGTCAGTGTCTATTACAATGACACTGGGGCCACAGTGACAAATAAGACAGGACTCTTTGAGCGGACTTTCATTGTAAAACATGACAGTTCACTGACCCTAAATGCGCCTGGTGATGCAATTGGTGATAAAGTTGCATACAAGGTCGCTGGAGAGATGATATACATTGAATACAGTCTGACTGATGATGTCAACTCTCAGGGCATTGCTGGTGCAATGGTGAAGATGAATTGGACCGTTTCTGGAACTCCAACCGAGATCACTCTTGAAGACTATGGTGATGGTAGATATGGCAAGACTCTAAATACAAGCGATCTTGGAACAAATGGCAGATGGCATATTACGGTTTCATCCTATCATCAATACTACAATAATGCTACCGACTTTTTCGATATCGACCTCTATCATGATACAGACTTGAGTTATCGCAATGTGGACATTACACCTGTTGGATTTGACTTTACTGCTACTCTGATATTCACAGACACATATACCGGTAATCCCATCACCGATGCTACAATTACATTTGCAAATGGCACACCTGTGACAATTGTGGCTCAAGGAAATGGAATGTATAACATCTCATTGTCAACAAGCTCTCTTAGTGTTGGTGACCATTGGTATATTTTCAATGCTACAAAATCCGGCGCCTATATTGAGGATGCTAGTGTTAATGTCACTTTCACTTTGAGAAAACATTATGCAAGTATATCAGTAAATGCTGATCTCACAACACCCTATGGAATGGACACCCCAGTTACAATTCTGTTAATTGACACAGATACTGGAACATCAGTGCCAATAGGAGATGTGGTTTCATTCACATTCACTCCGACTAGTTACTCTGCACAGAACATCCCATCCCCATCAAGTTATGATGTGATCTTATCAACAAACACATGGAGTGTTGGAACTGAATCGGTCACGCTATCTGCCTCACTTACAGGTTCAATTTACTATGATCCAGACAACTTTGATTTTCAGGTGATCATACGAAACCACTACACATCAGTGACAGTGCAAGGTGACTTTACTACTCCATATGGAATGACAACCACAGTGACCCTTGTGATCACGGACACTGACACTGACACAACTCTGACAGCATCAGATGTTTCAAGCTTCACATTCACCCCAACAAGCTATAGTGCTCAGAGTGACCTCTCCCCCACGGACTTGATATTCGATCTCGACACGAGCACATGGGCAGTAGGGACCGAGACCGTGACT
>JAJRWI010000041.1 GCA_024276825.1 archaeon | reverse complement strand
TTGCCAGAATAAATCACAGAATTGAGAGGATAACTTCCTCTCCTCATTTTTTCTCAATCGATACGACAATCAATCATTTACGAGTTTGCAAAGCCTCATTAATCAGTATGAAGCATGTCTGACCAAGTGAAAACTACTACTCATTGAACTTCGCTCGACAAGCAACACGAGGTATTGAATTGAGCACGATTAGAGATCTACAGACTGAGAAGATCATAAGGACCGCATCTGTTTTGGACATCACCCATCCCCCTATTGTCAAACATCTGGTTCTTGGCAAAATTCAATACAACCCTCTTTATGTGGACTCTCTCATCCTGAGGGCCACTACTGCAAGAATCGGCGCCTCAACTGTCGAATATGAATTGCACCACGAGTCAACTATGAGTGATGCCGAGGTCCTGTCAGAAACATCATCACTCGCTCTGGTTGTCGATCTGCTGTTCACGACAATCATTGACAGGCAGACCTTTGGAAATGGTCACAGGTTGACTGAACAGATTGCAACAAGTTCCAAGTCACCCGTAATATCACTCCGCGATGATCATCACTCACACCCCTCCGCCCTTGCTGAGATACTTGCAATATACGAACATCTTGGGGCCTTGAAGGGCAAGAACATTGGGGTTGCATGGGGGTTTGGCTCGAGGTTTGTCCTCCCTTCGACTGCTCACAGCCTGATACTGATTCTCGCTCAGATGGGCGCAAATGTTCGAATTATTGAGCCTGACAAGTTCCAACTTCTTAAGCGCGTGAAGCGAACTGCGAAAGAAATGGCTGCGGAAAATGATGCATCCATTGATGTCAACAATGATCTCACTGAAGGCCTTCATCGGCTTGATGCGGTCTTTGCCAGCAATTGGTGCCGACTTGATGACTTTCAGCATCCCGAGCGAAACAGAGATCACGCCTCTGAGTTTAGGGACTGGTTCTTCACAAGGGACAATATCCCCGAAAAGTGCTATTTCTTGTCGGAACCCCCCATCCAACACGAACTACTCGCATCTGCTGATTTATTGAGTTCATCCCAGAATCTGACTGGAAGTGCATATCTAAGACGTGTAAAGATCTTAATTGCACTCATTCAACATTTCATTGAGAGCAAAAATAAAGGCACACATCCGACTCTTGTCTGACTTGTACACTTTTTAATGACAATCATCTATACTATTATTGAGATGTGGCGCTTTATACGACCTGATGCAATTAGAGTATGGAATGACTCTGAAACCAGAAGACGCTTGTCCAGATATCGTGGAATCATCGACAACAAGCGAGTGGCCAAATACCTGTTGGCTAAGGAGATTGAGTGTGAAATAGAGCTGAATGCTGATATTGAAACATTGTGGAACGAGCACACGCGTCTGTCAGAGGAGTTCAGGTCATATCTTGCCAAGATTGACTCTGGCGATGTGTCAAGAAACAGCCCCGACAATATTGATGTCAGCTACCTTGATCTAAAGCATGAGATTGCCATGAGAATTCTCTCAGAGTGCCATTTCTGCGAGCGCCGCTGTGGTGTTGACAGGTCGCAGAACAAGAGGGGCTGGTGCAAGCTTGGAAACGAGTCACGGGTCAACTCCGCATTTCTTCATACTGGTGAGGAGGCTCCATTGGTGCCGAGCGGGACCATCTTCTTCTCCTCCTGCTGCTTGGCCTGTGCCTTCTGTCAAAACTTTGACATCTCAACCAATCCTAATGCAGGCGTCATTGTAGACGCCAAGGACCTTGCTGGGTATGCTGAGGCGCTGTTTAGAGAAGGTGCATTGAACATCAACTATGTGGGCGGCGATCCAGTTCCGAACACTCACACAATTATCGGCTCGCTGACTCACCAGGTCTCCAATGTCACACAACTGTGGAACTCGAGCATGTACTGCTCCGAGCAAACCATGCTCCTCTTGCAAGATGTGATTGATGTCTGGCTCCCTGACTTCAAATACGGAAACAACGAATGCGCAGAACGTCTGTCAAAGGTGAAGAACTACTTCGATATAGTATCGCGGAACCATCTGATGGCCTATGAGACTGGCGAGGTGATCATCCGTCATCTTGTGTTGCCGAATCATCTGGAGTGCTGCACGTTCCCAATCCTCGAATGGGTTGCTGAGAACATGCCCAACTGCATGGTTAACATCATGGGACAATACCGCCCTCAGCATAGGGTGAATCGTGAACGAAACAAGTATTCAGAGATCACTCGAGGGGTTTCCAGAGATGAGATGCGGGCTGCGTTCGATAAAGCTGATGAACTTGGAATTTGCTGGAAACCTGTGAGCTAGATTTAGTTCATGTGCAAGATTGAAAGGCATATGGTCGACTGGACAATAGTTTTCAATTCGCAGTCTTAATAAAAAGGAGTATTTAATTAACAAAGTTGCAGTCTAGATTGTGGGATAACCGACATGATTCTCACAGAAGAAGAAATTCTCGATACAATATTGGAACTCTCATCAGGAAAGATCAAATTGGTCGCAATATTCGGCTCACGCGCTCGCGGTGATGCACATGGGGATAGTGACACAGATGTTGCCATTTTGACAACACTTGAGAATTCACTTGATAGGGCATCTCTAAGAGCACTACTCTCATCAGCTCTTAATGGACCTCAGATAAGGACAGATATTGTGACAATCGAGGATGTCAACTGGTCAATGAGATACAGGATCGCTCGTGATGGCAAAATATTATATGATCCCGATGACGAGTGGCCAAAATTCATCGAGTCTGTGTTGATTCATTATCCAGATTACCGAATATATGAGGAGAAATTCCTCAAATGGGCACTTGCGGGGGATAGTGTTGACTCTTGACAAAAAACAATTGAGCATAGATTAAACCGTATCTTGATTGAAATTGAAAATCTAAAGTCATTAGTTGATATTGATGAGTTCTTTAATGATTGGAAAATCTATAGAGCTGCTGAAAGGTCAATTGAGATAATTGCCCAAGCAATTATTGATGTATCAAGCCACATCATAGCTCAAAGGAAATCAGGAGTGATTCCATCGTATATGAATATAGTTGTGATATTATTTGAAAATGGAATTATCAGTAAAGAACTTACAAACAGAGTTGCAAACCTTATTGGAATGATAAACATCATTATTCATGAGTATTTGGAAGTGGATCTCAAAATTGTGTTCGATTCCATAGAATCAGTAATTAAAGACGGAATTGAATTCGTCAAAGCGATAAGAGCTGTATTGGGCCGCGCGTAGAAGCATAGAGGTTGGAAATCTTGGACAGTTTCTAGAGTGGTGATATGTGCTGCGCTCGATCGAAATAATGAGCTCGGAATATATTGGAATCCTGTGAGATAGAGTTTCGTCCATGACACAAGATTGAAAGGCGAATCCATCAAAAACTTCATGGCGATTATTATGTGTCTTGCAGTGCCTGGCAGAGTGGAAAAGATTGATGGCGATTTCGCAGAAGTGGACTTTGGAGGTGTCAGGAAGAAGGTCTGCGTGACACTACTGCCCGGGCTCCAAGTTGGTGAGTATGTTATTGTTCATACTGGCTATGCAATTGAGAAACTAGATCCAGAAGAGGCCAAGAAGACACTGGCATTGTTTGACGAGATGGCTAGAATCCAGGCAGAGATGGACAATTAGCCAACGCAAACTCTTTATTGTAAATCAATTGTCTGTCTGCAGGAGGGGCAATGACAGAAACATTAGAGTCCATTATGGCTGAACTTCGTTCTCGAGTTAATACTGAAGATACTGAGACCGTCGTCACTCGAGATGAGATTGAAGAGTTGAAAGAACGGACTGTTATTGTGATGCCTGCTGGTGGAAAGGGAACGAGAATCCGCGCTGAGACCCAGAACGAGGGCATCAACAAGGTCATGATCAAGATCGATGGGGAGCGAAGCATGATTGAGCAGGCGATTGAAGACTATGTGAGCTGCGGAATCACCAAGTTTGTCGTTCTCACAGGATTCCTTGCTGATAAGGTCGAGGAACAC
>JAJRWI010000040.1 GCA_024276825.1 archaeon | reverse complement strand
GTCCATAATATGATAACCAAAGTTATACCCTCCCTCTGATTGTATTGCAAAGTCAAGTTTTCTCACTGTTGGATAAGTAGCTACTACATAGCTGCTCACCTGATTATAGACGGGCCAGAGGAAGATGGCAGATTCATAGTTTGGATTATAGGCCATTAGTGTATACTCCGAATCAGCAAATGACTCGTATTGATCATTGTATTCTTGCCAGAATTTTGGCGGAAGCGCCCAGCTCATAGGAACTACAATTAGATTTGTGTAATTATTGAACTTCAAGTTTGTTTCTGGACGAGTGTTGGATAGTATCTTCTTGTTCTGCACCCAGATGGGTTCATCACTTGTTCCTTCATTCATCCATACAGTGGCACCCTTTCGAGTGTCATAGTTCAAAACAATATCAAGATCTCCGTCTTGGTCAATATCGAGCGCATCAGGTTTACCCCAATAGTCATTCATTGAACTGATATCATTGATTGTTTCAAAGTAGCCGCGATGCAACACAAATTCTGGCCAAGTATCACCAGATGGGATTCCCAAGTTTTCAACATAATAGAGGAACCCAGTTGATAGCAGCATGTCCAGGTCACTGTCCCCATCCCAGTCGACAAATGTCATCCTTGGGGTTGTTTTTGCGTTACTAAGGGCAACAACAATGTCACCAGTCTTATCTAAGTCATCTATCATTGGCTGATTTAGAGTTTCAAAGGCACTTGAGGCATCAGGACGTGAGAAGAATAGGATGTTTCCAATCTGCGTACCAGGTGCCTGCCCATATATTGCAGATGTTGAAATAGTATCATCAAAGGTTCCAACGACTGCAACGGTCTGCCCATTAATCAAATATGCGAGTTCAATTGATGCGGGAATATCGCCGATCTCAGTCTTAATCGGGGCGAAATAGCTACCTGCAGTTGTGTCCTGTGTTAGCAATGGGCCTTGTGCATGATAGACTGTGATATCGTTGTTTGTGTCCATAACAAGAACATCATGCGGGAATGAAGTTCCTGTCCAATCACCGACTATATCAAGATCGCCAACACTCACATGACGATAATTGCCCGATGTGGAAGGCATGCTATATCCAACTCCACCCATGAGAAATATTGGGATTGTTGTAGAGTATCCAATGTATTTCATATCCCAGACATTTGTCCCAAGTGAATAGAAATCATCACGTGAAGAGTCCCAGATGAGATCATAGTCCTCGTTCACTTCATTGTAATCAAAGGCATAGAAGTTTCCAATCACGGTCGACACAATGAGTCTGTTTGACGAGTCAGGAGGACCATAGTAATTGAACTCGTTCGGTAGTGGACCAATTGCTACAGTAAGTGCAGAAGTGATTTGGGTATAGACCTGCATGAGCTCAATTGAGTCAATCTTGTAAATCATGCCATGAAAGACAACAATCTGCATGTAGCGGAACCAGTCCCATTGTTCTGCCGATAGAACATCATCAACATCAATATACAGATTTGAACCAAGAACAAACATTCGACTTTGATTCACCTGTTTGAAATCAGTGGATGACTGTCCAATGGAGATGTTTATGTCATTAATATTGGGAGCAGAATCAAATCGTATTACAATGTCATAATCAACACTGGCACTACCAGTACCCTCTTCATCTTTCCCAAAGTCTATCACTGCTGTTGCATTTGGCTTGTGCAACGCGTTGAAAGTAGAATAGTAGCCATCGGTCGCGTTTGCCATTCCTGTGTTGTAAGGATAGCACTCTGCGTCAGGATCGAATAGGCCACCACCAATGTACTTGTAGGAGATAGGTTCTGAAATTATTGTTCCATTTGCAAGTTGATAAGTGACATTATTTGCCGAAACCACACTGTCTGCCCAAAAATCAAGTCTCCAAGGAGCGACCTCGGAGGTTTGCCATGCATCCCATGGTCTAAAGACTCGATGATAATCATAGGTCTGACGAACATCGTCCCAATTCAATACGAAGACCCCCTGACCCTGAGCAACCATGGCAATCTCCTCACCGGGAGTCCCATCAAGCTCTCCAACCTCCATGCTCATGATCGGTCGCCATGTGTAGTTCTTGGAGGTCCAAACAAGGTCATAGTTGTTGTCATTGATCAGTGGAAATGGCTCGCCATTGATCATCAAATGCACTCCGGCATTCTCGAAGACATACACACGCCCCTCGCGAGTGCCTGCTACAATTTCTGGCAGACCATTATAGTTTGTATCACCATAACCGATAGAATAGATTTTTCCATCAATGGCATCACCAGAGTTCCAGACCTCACGGAAGCTTATCCAATGCTCCTCTGCAAATGGATAACCACTGTGGTCATCATATTCAAAGCATCTGACCTTGCCATCCCAACTTCCAATGATAATGTCATCGCGATAGTCCCTGTCTGCATCGTAGATCTTCACATCAAATGCTCTGAAAGTATAGGGACTTGTCCATACATGATCAAACATATTCTCAGTATTAGCTTGCGGATCATAGATGTGGCGTTGTTCAAAGAGATAGACAAACCCGTCAGAACTTGCAGCTACAACCTCAATGAAGTCATTGAGATCAGTGTCACCCCAGTCCAATGCAATAACATCTGACTTGATTATGCTGTCTCCCGAGTCCCAGACCTTATCGAACCTGTTGGTTTCAGGATTCAAACGAAATATGTGGACCTCGTTGTCGTAGAGATAGCCACCACCTAGAGCAAGAAATCCTGTGTCCTCATCATAGGCCACTGCATGAATTGCAGCCTTAGTCTTCCAAGGTTCAAAGATTGTTTTGTATTGATTATCCTTATCTTGTAGAATTCCGCCCAGATCATAGTCTGAGGGTATTCCAGGTCGTGTATCGCCAACAAGAGTGTCTAATATTTGATTTTGAAACTCATCTTGATCGATGTCAATTTGTGTCATCTGAGTCGTTGAATATTCATTAGCGGGTGCCAGCTCTTCGAAGGGGCCATTATCCATTGGCATCGATGGGATAAATGCAAAGCCCCCTAGGGTGAGCATTACTAATGCAACCAGAGTCAATAACTTGTATTTCATTCTTAATCGCCTCCTTTCTTCCCCTTCTTGGGGCTAGTCTTCGTGCTCTTCTTAGAAGTCGTAGATTTCTTGGGTTTGGATTTAGAATCAGACTTGTCTGGAGACCCATCTTTTTCGCTCTTTTCGGACTTGTCAGATTTCCCTCTCCCAACTTTCTTCTTGACCTTCCCGCCCAACTTACTCCAAAGGCCCTTCCGATATCCGCCATAAAGGATTATTACAGAGGCCACAGCCGCTGCAGCTATTGCTCCTATAAGAAGCCATGGGAAGGGGGTTGTTCCCGGAAGTACAACAAAGTAGGTAGTTGCGGCATGAATCACACCAGTCATGTTTCTTCCAAAGACCTGCACTGTTATGTTGCCTGTTGGCCAGGTCTGATTGGTGCTCTGCCACATTTGAGCGCTTGGATTGTAAATCAGTGTGTAGTTGTCGCTCCAACCAGTTCCGTTATTGTAGCGATACCACATGTCTTGAAAATTAGTGAAGTTTACAACACTAAGTTGTGCATCTTGGTATGTGACTTCCCCAGTCTTCGGAAGCAAAATTGTCATAGTATTCTTACCACGTTCAGTGGCCAAGGCCAAATTGAACTCATCCGGCGATGTTGGCGTCAATGGATCCAGTCCCAAGGCAATCTCAAGGCCATCAGAATATCCATCTCCATCAGTGTCTAGCTTCGAGGGGTCGGTGCCGTAGATATAGAACTCATCACCATCAAGGAGGCCATCATAATCACTATCGGGATTCATGATTCCTCCGCCAGCAACACCCTGGAGACCCTGTTGAAACTCAACACCATCAGGCATACCATCATAATCAGTATCAAACTCATAGGTGTCATCCACCCCATCTCCATCTGAGTCGCTATTCATAGGATTACTGCCATAGAGATAGACTTCTGCACCATCAGGTAACCAATCATTATCGGAATCAGGATCAGTCGCACTTGTTGGATAGATTGGCTCTTGCGATAAGGCAAACCCATTGATAGAGTTCATAGCTGGGGGTGTCCATCCACCCGGCGTACCATTGTCACCAGAGCCCATTCCTATGGACCAGTTATCGGGGGGCCATGGCCCATAAGGCCAGACTTCAGTAAGTGTTTCCTCATAATCAAACAGTCCATCGCCATCCGTATCATCATATATGGCAGATGTGTTATAGACCCAGACCTCCCACCAGTCCGTGATAGTGTCGTTGTCGGTATCATTGTTCGCTGGATTCGTATTGAATACAACAATCTCCTGATAGTCGGTGAGATTGTCGTTATCGGTGTCTGCCATCACAGGCGATGAGTTAAACCGTAGAATTATTGTGATTCCACGATATGGATAGACAATATCACTGACATTCTTAAGCATCAATTCTGAGCCATCTAAGAGAAGGTCACCGTCTGTGTCTGGATTAGTAGCATTGAGAGGAATTGGGTCCATCCAAGGAATCTCGCCTGAACCAAGGTAAAGTTCAATGGCATCATCAAGTCCATCCATATCGCTATCAGGCTCAGTGGCGTTTGTTCCATGAATCATTATTTCTTGATAGTCACTCATTGGCCATGTGAACTCACCAAACTCATTGGGCTCAGTAATAGAGTCATGGTCAGTGTCCCAGACCAATGGGTCAGTTGAGTAGATCTTTATCTCCTCGCCATCACTCAGGCCATCGCCATCAGAGTCGTAAACAAATGGCAGGGTATAATAGATAAAGAACTCCTCAAAATCATTGAGACCGTCATTATCACTGTCCTCATCCATGGGATCACTTCCGGTCACCAATACCTCGTAGCCGTCTTTGAGACCATCACCATCTGAATCGTCTGAGAATGGATTAGTGTGCCAGAAGAACAACTCCTCACCATCAGTTAGTCCATCAAAGTCCGTGTCGGGGTTGACAGGTGAAGTGCCGTATATGTAGAACTCATCACCATCAGACACCATATCAAGATCAGTGTCTGGTGAGAGAGGATCTGTTCCAAGAAGCAAGTCCAGCATGTCTGGAAGGCCATCATCATCCGTATCTGGGTCCAAATAGAAGGTGTGATTACTATCTTGACGCAAAACCCCCTCAAGACCATCTAATAGACCATCATCGTCTGAATCGCCATCTGTTGGATCACTTGGCGGATCTTGAGCAAGCTCATAGCCATCCGAGTTCAGCCAAGCACCAGCTGGAGGGTTAATTCGTTCGTTCTCAGAAACGCCAGTGTCTCCATCTGTGTCTGGATTGCAGGGGTTTGTATAGACATGCTTCTGATATGGCTCACCATCATCATCGTACAAGATAATGTCAAAACCTGCAATCTCATTGCCATCACTCATCGGGTATTCTTGACCCTCGGTTCCTGCAGGATAGAGTTTCATCTCCAACATCATATCAATGTCGCCATTGTATAACTGCAGATACGAGTCATCATCAGTATCAGCATCTAGAGGATGAGTATAGCCATAGTTGAAGATTAATGGTGAGGGGTCCATGCCAGATCCTTCAGTATCGTTGTAAAGCGAGTCAAGGCCATAGTAGGCCCCCATAGGCCCTTCCTGTCCGTCCAGAACACCATCGCCATCAGTATCTGGGTTCAATGGGTCAGTATGATCATCATACTTCACACCACCTATTGTGACATACTCAACTGTAGGAGTGATTTGAGTCATGTCCCATCGAGTGTATATTTCATAAGAGTCGCTCAGCATGTCCCCATCGGTGTCCTGCGACAGAGGATCGGTTCCATAGACCTTGACTTCATCATAGTCACTAATATCATCCCAATCCGTGTCTGGTTGCATTGGATTAGTGCCTAGCTCCCATTCCTCACCATCTAGGAGTCCATCATTATCACTATCTGGATTCACTGGGTCAGTTCCAATGGTCTGGACTTCCAGTTTGTCACTGGCACCATCATCATCAGTGTCAGGCTTATTGGGGTCAAGGCCTGGAATGGTGGCTTCATATTCATCGCTAAGACCATCTTCATCAGTATCGAAGCCAACACCAGATTTCTCATACTCTTCCTCGCCCTTCTTGGGGCTTAGGTCCCAAGGTCCACCCGGCTCCCAGGTCCACTCAGCCGAGTCCTCAAAGAACAGGAATTTGAATTTGATCTTGACAGTAAAGATCAGCCGCAGAATTATCTTCATTGGGTCTCCGGATGCAAAGTCTTGGAAGAACGTCAGGATTATCTCCATCGAACCATCTATGATAATTGCAACTATTACAATATCAATCGGAATATGGATGGAGATTCCAAAGGTTATCGCCAGCGTTAATGATGACACCTCTGCTGCAATCGCTGTTGCCGCCTTCTTCACAATGTCCAATTCAACTCCAAAGTAGATTGTGATTTTAATCGTGTCAAGACCTAAGAATTCCATCACTGCACCAAGGGCACCGCCGCCAAGTCCAGCAGTGAATAGATCAGCAAGAGTGAAGACTTTCCCAAGTGTTATCTTGATATGCAGACCCCATTCCACAATCTTGAAGAAGTCTTCCCACTCAAACATTCCTTCACGGAATGTGAAGAGGGTCATGACAAAGTGAGCACTGCCCTCGAATGTCATTTCTAGACCTAAAGACTTCAGCAACGTACCCATGATTGCATTCTTGGAGGAATCAAAGCCAGCAACGCCAAGCTCTGCGTAGAATTGTGGAGATATCTCAAAGAATGAAAATATTGTTTTCATGAAGTCTCCGACGCTGGTCAATGAGAATGTGCTACGAGCATCAAATATCATGCTCGAGATCATATCGAACAATGGCGAAATATCAATATTGAAATTGGCACGGATGCCCAGCGAAACAGTCAAGTCAAACAGTGACCAGTCGCCCAAGCCAATTGGAATCTTAGTGGAGTATCCGAGTAGATCACCCACACCTTCGAAGAGCCCCATTATTGTCTGTTCAAGCTCATCAAAGAGCGGATTCAGCATTCCGCTGAGCCAATCAAATATCTTGCCAAGTAGCCATTGTACACCGTTAGTGAAAATGTCTTTGACATCCATAAAGAACTCAAGGAGTGTCTGGAGTGTTGAGGGATCAATTATCCCACTCAACAGACCAGAAGCATAATCAAGAATTGTATTGATGATCTCAGTCTTGCTTGGCAGGTCTTGGGGATCAATTCCAAAAGCATCAGGGAAGAAGGACTTTAGCAGGTCAAAGACTGCATCAAGAGGAACATCGTCAAATGCAGGGAATGAACCAAGGATTGAACCTGCAGTCATTAGAAGAGACTGCATAATCCCTTGAAATGATTGGCCCTTGGCAAGCTTAATTACATTAATGATACCGCCAGCGATTTCAGCAAGGTCATTAAGTGTGTCCATAACACCTGATATCCCACTAAATACATTTTCAAGGTCCATGGCTTGAATTGCATCTAGAATAGTATCTGCTATAGAACTGAATTCGCTGTTGAAATTAGAAACTGTCTGGCTGATTATCTCTTTCAGAGAGTCAGAATCTGCAACCTGAGCAATCACTGCAAGAATCGGTTTGACCACATTATTCAGTGCATCGACCAATTCCTCAGTCTGAGAAAGTGTGACCCCATTCTCTGTGGCTGATTCGGCAAACTCGTTTACGAGCGCAACGGCCACATCAAATAGAGATGGAAGTTGGGTCTTATCGAAGGCGTCATTGAAATATGCACCGAGAAGAGAGATAGTGTCACGAATTACATTGCGAGTTGATTCAGGAACTGTTTCAGCCACGGCCTGTGAAATTGCAGATTCCAGCTCGCTCTTGAAAGCATTAACATCAGGCATTCCACCCTCTTTATATCTCTTCACTACATCCATCAAGTTGCGTGCAAGGGTTTCCGCATCTTGCACAAGTCCAGAAGGAACGAACTCTTGGAGTATCTCAATGACAAGATCCATAATTGATTCAGCATCAAAATTATCAACGAGATCAACAACAGTCATTGCTAGCTCTACAACTTTCATGATTTTGCCCACTACATCCTCAAGCCCAGTCATTGGAACAAGAGTATCTAGAAGATCATCAGCCACATCAGTTAGAAACTTCATATAATCACGAGTTGCAAGAAAATCAATTGCGGCACTAATGAAGCCAGTCATACGTGGAAGAAGTGTGGATACTTCTGAGGGTGCAAGCTCAAGAACAGCGACCAATGTTTTATTGAGAATGGCACTCAAGCTGTTCTTTGTAAAGAAACTGAAAATGGTGTCGAACACGCCCTTGCCAGAGTTTATGGTCTCAGTGATTAGGTCCCATAGTCCATCATTCACTCCAAGAATTTGCATAATAAAATCAGTAAGTTCACTGGGGATTGAATCTGGCAGAAGAGAGACGATCAACTCGGTGACGATCTCTAGGAGGCTTGAGAAATCGCCACGCATATTGAACAGTGCTTTCATTAATATGTTGAGATAGCCCTTGTATTCATCAATAAACGGAAATTCTGAAGCTATGGCATCTATAACCTCTTTAATTGCGGAGTCCTTGTCTGAGTTGTTTACAAGTCCAATTAGTGGCTCTATTACTTTAAGGGCAGTCATCAAGCCATCAACAACTTCACTGGGAATGGAGATTGTCGTCTGGCCCTCCCCTACGAGAACATTAAGTAAGACATCGATAATCTCACCAATGGGACCGCGCAGAGCAGAGAACAGAGGAATTTCACCAAGTGCGTAATCATTCTCCGAAAGTTCTGCTGGCGAAGAGAGCTTGATCACTGGTGAGAAGTCTTCAGGAAGTTCATCTAGAGGTATTTCTTTGAGAGACCCATCTTCCTGCATTTTATAGGCTGCTGGTCGAATTTCAGGCTTATGCCTTGCCCACATCTCTTCTGTTCTTTTCTCCAGAGCAAGGGGGTCGACCTCACCAACTGGATTGATGGGCTCAAGCGTACGTTTGAACACCTGATTCAGATTATCCCCATAAATCTTGATGGTCATGGCTTTGACATCTTTACTCGGACGATCATATTTCGAATCGACTTGGGCACGGTCCTCCATGATCTCGGAGATAGTCCAGAGATCATAGATAATGAGGAGCATTCCGTCAATCTGTTCTGACTCACAGTGGTAAATTGAAGAGCTGCGCGTTGGAAGATCTTTCATCAGACCAAGCGTATTGCCCATGCCTACAATATGTCGTGTGCTCCTGTGATTATTAAGCGTCTGATAGAACTGATGCCAGGACATATTGCGATCAGGAAATGTAACCCCGTTTAGTCCTGAGTGCAATGCATAGACTGCTATCCATGGTTCATCGAGCAAGTAATATTCCAAATCAAGGTATGATGAAACTGGAATCATTCTAACGCTATTAACACGATATGTCAGAATTTCATGCACTGCATTTGCAACAGCAGATAGGACTTCATCTTCAGGATCATAGAAGAGATAAATGTAGTCTAGATCATATCCCTCAAAGGGTGCGGGTAGCACGGTGTTATCATCTTTCGGTAATGCTTGCCCAGCCCAGACAGCTTGTGGGATGAATCCAAGCATGTAGATTGCAATAAAAACAAGCGACAAAAAACGAACCTTATTAAATCTGCTACTCAAACTAATGAGCCTCCTTATATCTGACCGATATGAGCATCACAGTCAGACTCGGGGCTTCTGGTGGCGTGTTCAATGAGAATGACTGGGGGCATGCGTATGACCCGTGATTGCTCTCACTCGGTCTCCCAGTAATGTGGGTGGTTTGGAATGGAATATTATAAATCTTGCTTATTTAAAAGTGCAATCGAGTCTAGTAGTTATTTAATTGAATTTAACCAAAAAAATCTGATTGGGAACAAGATTATTATTTTTCTGAACAAGAAAAAGCATTTCAAATGACTATCTATAGAACATAGATATATTCTTAACTTTTAGACATCAATAATCTAGCAGTACCAAGCCAAGGAGGCATAAAGGTGTATGGGGACCGTATCGCGAAACTGATAGATGAAATTAGCGACTTAGTGCATATTGTTAGACCTGATGGCTCTTTTGAGTTTGTTAATCAGGCTTGGTTGAACACTTTGGGATATACCAGAGAAGAAGTTCCGAATTTGAAATTGGATGACATAATTCATCCCAGCTCAATAAAGCATTATCAAGATTTACTCTCAATTGCAATGAAGGGAGAGCGGCAAGAGAGTATAGAAGCCATGTTTGTCACAAAAAATGGAGAAACGGTTTATGTTGAAGGGATAGTATTTCCGTTTATTGAGGATGAAAAGATAGTTGGTGCTTACGGCTTTTATAGGAATATAACTGAGAAGAAAAATGCCGAAAAGCAGCTTATTGAAACACAGCGGAAAGTAGAGTTTTTCATTGACTTGATCACTCATGACCTTACAAACATCAATCAAGAAATCCTATCCATCTTTGAACTAATCTATCATTCACCAGATATTTCCGAAGAGATGAAAAAACTCCTTGATGAAGGAATAAGAGAACTTGATCGTAGCTCCCAATTAATTGCTAATGTAAAGAAACTTCATCTTATTGAAACAGAAAAGCCTGTTGTTGGAGTAAGAGATCTAGGGGCCTCATTGAAACGGGCTGCTGAAGAGGTTGCTAAGGCGTTTCCGGATAAAAAGCTAGTCTTGAGATCTAATTTTGAACCAGGTCAGTTTAAAGTAATGGCAGATGACTTTTTGGTTGATGTCTTTTATGCATTAATCCACAATGCCATGAAATTCGACCCAAAGAATGAGGTAATAGTTGAGGTAGAAGCTGAAGAAATAAGATATACTCCTTTTGTAAAGATACAGGTAAAGGATCATGGGCCAGGAATTAGAGACGAACAGAAGGAGGAGATTTTCGATAAGATCATTGAACGAAGAGAAACCATTCTTGGACTAGGTCTTGGATTGACCTTGGTCAAGAAAATCATTGAGAATTATGGGGGTCAGATTTACATCGAAGACAGAGTTGAAGGCGACTATTCCAAGGGGGCAAACTTTGTTCTACTAATACGCAAAGCTGAAAATCAAAAGACGGAGGATGAGAATAACTAAGGGGGACTGAACATGGTTAGAGTAATGATTGTGGATGACGACCAACTACTGCATAAAGTCCTGGATAGGATCCTATCTCTTGGGGGCCATGACGTTGTGGCACATGCTTTCAATGGCGCAGAGGCCGTTGAAAAGTACATTCAATCCAATCCTAAGCCAGACCTTGTATTGATGGACCATCGAATGCCAGTCATGAACGGGATTACAGCTACCAATGAAATACTTGCTAATTACCCATCTGCTAGAATCCTCTTTATTAGTGCTGATGAGAGCATAAGAGAGGATGCATTAAAGACTGGTGCTGTAGGCTTTCTAACAAAGCCAATTCGAAGCAAAGACCTGTTTGCAGCAATTGACAAGTACATTGGCAAATAATCTTTGACACCCTTCAAATCAATGATGTGGTCTATGTGAAAGCCCAAGAACTTGTTGCGAGAAGGACTAGTGGATTTAACGAACAGATAATGTTCATATTCAACAAGTATTCAGGAATGGCCCCATATTCCCATGAGTTCATCGAGGGGATGCAAGACCCACAAATGCTCTCAGGCTTTCTATCTGCCATGCAGAGCTTCGTCGCTGAAGTCGCAGGCATTAAGCAGAGGGGGTGGAAAATAATCTATGGTCAGGACACAACTCTGCTAGTTGAACCTGCAAATTGGGCAATTGGAGTTTTAGCTGTAACTCGTGAAACGAATGAGGCAAGGAGCAAGCTAAGATCGATCGTACTGGAATTTGAGGACACATTTCAGTTTCTAAGAGATGAAGACACTATAGATGGGAGCTTGTTCGATGATTTCGATAATTTTGTACGAAGGACATTCCTCGTTGATAGATTGACAAAGCGAACAATGATTGTAGATGTTAAAAGGAACATAAGTTTACATGATATGTTCAAATCAGTAAAAATGAAGTTTGAGATTGCAAGAATCATCAAAAGCGCTCGGGAAGGTCAGACTCTCTTCGAACTGGCTAATGAGTTAAATGTAAACTTTGATGACCTAGTCAACATAGTTTCTATCGCAATTTGGAATAATCTCATAAACGTCGTATTTGTTCCGGATGAAAATGATATTCTATCACTCTCACCTGGATCTTTAGGATTCTTGCTTTCAATTGAGAATCCAGAGTCTCTAAGCATAGAAACAATTCGTACAATATCAAGGTTAGATGGAAGAGCTCCACTCTACAAGATCTTTGAAACCCTAAAGCTTGACTACCCTGAATTCATCATTTATGAGCTTGGCAGTCTACTTTCTAGGGGATATATCCAAAAAGTATCAATTGAAAAGCGGCTCTTACTTGCAAGTGAGTGTATTCTCACTGGAGTCATTCAATCAAGTGCCAGTAAAATCGGACAAGAGCAGACCATGAGGATTTTACAAAGAGCTATAATAGAGAATATCGATAGACACCCGTGGCTATCCAGAGTGTTTTTGAAACGCGACTTATCAGCATATGTGGCACTTGATGTTCTTATAACGCCCAGAGAGATGAGTCAAATTGGCGATTCAATTGATCATTTGATTGATAATGTAAGTGTGATGATTGGTGAAGTGATTGGGAAGAAATCAATGCAGGCCATGCTAACCAGAGTCAAGAACACCTGCAATGAAAAATGGAAACCATATATTATTGACTCATCACTATAAAGCTATATTTGATATTTGCAATAGTCAAATATTATGATACCAGTGGAATCAATATACGAAAAGTCGCACCCATTCCTTTCTCACTAGGCAGTAATTCGATTGATCCTCCACGTTCAATCAAGATCTCATGACAAAGATGAAGTCCCAGACCCCCACCCTCTTTTGTCGATGTGCCTCTCTCAAAGATTTTTTCCCTCAATTCATCCGGCACCCCAGGACCATTATCGCTGACAATCATCTCGGCAAAGCTTCCGCTCTTTCGCACATCTATTGATACAACAGGCTTTGGTCCTGCATGTTGTTCTGCATTTCTAAATAAGTTGTGAAACACCAAATTAAGTAATGTGCCAGCAATTATTTTTTCAT
Source organism: archaeon (assembly GCA_024276825.1). Lineage (GTDB taxonomy): Archaea > Asgardarchaeota > Thorarchaeia > Thorarchaeales > Thorarchaeaceae > JAJRWI01. Next base: position 22,613 of record JAJRWI010000040.1, on the reverse strand, counting down.
TTTTAACTTTCGGGTCAATATTGACTTTCACAATCAGAGCCGTGCTTGACTTGTTGGCCTCTTCTGCAAGTTCGGAAATGTACTTGCCAAGTTCAACAGTAGTAAGAGGTTGTGGTCGTTCGAGATAACGTATGAGATTATTCATTCGTTCAATAACATTAAGTGAGGATTCAATGAACTGAATGCTTTCAGGATCTAAATCTGATTCAATCATTTGAATGGCTTCTATATAACACTGCAACAGTCCGAGGTCATTTCGCAAATCGTGACGTAATAAGCGACCATAGAGAGTAATTTCTTGGTCTTGAATCTGTTTCATTCGTTCAAGTTGTTTTTGATGAGTAATGTCCTCAATGGTCCCAAGAGTACCGATAACACTACCAGATTCATCTTTGAGCCAGGAGGACATAATCTCTACATCACGGAAAGAACCATCAGATCTGATAATCTGGACCTCGTATTTCGCAACCGCATTATCGTTATGACTATTTGTCTGCTCCTGAATAATGGCCTTTGACGAGGGGCTTACAAAGTCCAAAAAGCTTTTGCCGATAAGTTCTTCCTTGCTTGCCCCGAAAATCCGAGCAAGTGCATCATTTGCCAAGAGGATATTCTCTTTCAAATCTGTGACTGCTACTCCTATTGGGAGTTGCGAAACAAGCTGGTCATATTTTTTAGTGCTCATTTCAAGCTCAGACAGTGTACGGTGCAAATCAGTAATATCCCGAAGGGCCAATAGAGTCCCAATTTCTATAGAGAGAGAGTCCAGCAGAACATAAACAATGTCACCATCTTTCCGCACAAATCTTAATTCGATATTCTCCGCCCTGCCATTTTTAAGTGCATTAGTAAGTGCTTCTTGATCCGAAATGTCTTGCATGAATAGCCTATGGACATTTTGCCCAACCAGTTCATCTGGCTTGTACTGGCTTAGAGTTGTTATCATCTTATTACAGTCCATAATCCGACCATTGGAATCCACAAATAATATGGAAATTGGGATGTTCTCAAACAAGTCTTGATACAGTCTTCTTGCAGTTTCGGCGCTAATTAGGGCCTCTTTCTCAGTAGTTTGATCGATGAATGACATAATGATAAACGGTTCAGTACCAATCTTTTGGACACTGGCGTTTGCAAGCAACATAAGTGGCGTACCGTCCTTCTTGCTCGATGCAATCTCAATATTATTCAGCACACTAGATTCATCCAAAAGCATTTGCTTGATTATATTCCGATCCACACCATAGCAAAAGTCAGGCATAATTTTCCCGACAAGTTCTTTCCGAGAATACCCGAACAGGTTGATCATAGCAGGGTTGGCATCCAGAATTCTACAGTTCTTGTCTATAATGCAGGTTGCTGCAGGAGACCCCTGAAACAGGATACGAAACTTCAATTCATCTAGCTTTGATTCAGTTTTATCATTCGCAAGGATTAATGAGATGGCGAGGGGAGTTTTTTGTAGCGGAATGTGCTGAACATCCACAAATCGGATTGAATTGTGTTGATTTTTGAAGCACCAGTCCACTCTGAATCGAGTGTTTCTCATTATCTTTTTTTGAAAGTAACTAGCTGATTTAGATTGTGCCGATTTAGAAATATGGACTGATTCGAATTGTGAGCAATATGTAGGTAGGATAAATTCATCATTAATATCCATGTTGAATATTTTCCTTGCAATGGTGTTTTGAAAGATGATTTTTCTATCTACTAACAAGATGATACCATTTTCTTTTTCCAGAATAGACAGGGAGGACAATAGATCTGACGGAAGAACCGCGACTCCAAATGTGTGCCTTTTGGTTTTATCGGATAATCGGAATATATGGATTTTATTAAGTGTACATTGATCATCCTTCTTCAGGACCGTTTCAAAATCAACTGTTTTCTGGCGATTTGCTTTCTTCAATAGTTTCAAGAACGTTTCTGGGCGGGAGTTCCAACTCAAGTTAGAAATTCTTTTACCAATAATTCGGCCAGCATCAAGTCCAGCAATTTCTTGAGCTGATATGTTGGTCCAGAGAATTGTGCCATTAATGTCTATTAGATAAATTGGGCAGGGTTGGCGTTCTAGAGCCTTGATTAAAGACTCATCTAACACCTCGCTCATAACATCAGCTCACAGTGACAATTATTATCCGTGTATACCTGATATAGTTTTTTCTTTATTAATAGGCAAGTGGAAGAATTATCTTGAATACTGCGCCATGTTGTTGATCATTCTCCACTAGTTCAATTGTGCCATTCATCACATTGATGATTTCTTTGCTCAAATAGAGGCCTAGGCCACCCCCACGAGTTGACACGCCCTTCTGGAACAACTTAGGTCGAATCTCCTTGGATACACCTGGACCGTCGTCTGCAACAATGATTTCAATAGTGCGATCAGTGATTGAAGCAGTAATATCAACTGTGGGATTTTTGCCAGCATGGATTGCTGCATTTCGGAGGAGATTATCAAACACCATTGGCAACATTCGGCTTGCAAGAATTCTTGCATTCTTCACATTAGGAGAATAAGTGAAGTTTATAGTTAGGTTAGGATTTGCTTCCTTGGCCCATTCTATTGATTTCTCAATGACAGCAATGATCGATGACTCATCAAGTCCAGCCGACCTGCTAAAAACATTAAGAAGATTTGTCATTCTCTGGCATAGAGCTTCGAGGGATTGAAGAATATCATCAACATCAGATGACATATCTTCTGTTTGCATTCTCAGTAGGTCAATATTTGCAAGAACTACACCAAGGTCATTTCTGAGATCATGACGAATTAATGATGAATATATCTCAAGTTCTTGAAAATGTTGAATTCTTGCCTTCTCGGCAAGTTTTCTCTCAATATAGAGACCCAGTTCTAAAGCAACTGTTTCCAAGAGTTCATATTCATCCTGATTAAATGACCCATTACTATCCTCAAACAGTTCGTCGGGATAGAATACTTCAATCTTCCCACTCTCTTCTCCATTGACATAAAGAGACACATTTATCATGCACTTGGAATCTGCAAACCCAGTAGTTTCGAATAATTGATCATTAAGGGTCAGTCTCACAGATGCCTTATCAGGAAACTGAAATCCTTCGGGGATTAGATGGACCAATGTATAACAGATATACTCAATATCCTTATCAAGCTTTGAAAGAAGGCGGGATACATTTCGAAGACAGATGATCTGATGAGCCAGGTACGTGATTTCATCCTTTGAGGAACAATCTTCCAAAGACCTATGAGGTTGCCTTTCAGCCATTTTTTCCGCCCCAAGATTGATTCATCAAGATAATTTATTAATAACCACGAATTATTTACTTTATGAGGGTTAAATCCATTTCGAAACAATATTAGCAGCAGATATTACCAAGACAAAGAGAAAAGAGGCCCATAATTGTGAATAGGGAGTACGATAACCGAATCAAGGACCTATTCGGAGACTCGGATCTCATAAAGGAGATACTTCAGCATCTAGGAGTTGGAATGCTGATTACAAGTGATGATGTTATAGTTTGGGCAGGGGGCAAAATAAGCGAAGCATTGGGACTTTACAAGCCAGATGGAAATCTATACAATCCGAATGAATTGTTTACAAAGAGATTGGCATATCTTTTTCCGAGCAAAATAGCCAATCGCATAGGTGAAGCGATTAGAATAACAAAGAATACTGGTGAGTCACAGTCTATTGATTTCGAGGTCGCAATTAATGGAGAAACTGAATGGCACATGGTCAGGACATTCAAGCCAAGAAACATTGATTTCGTGGTTTGCGTATGCAAAGAACTTACGGGCCATGAAAGCGATCGCATTCAAATCGCGCTGACCGAAACGCTTTCAAAATTGCTGTTCAATATAGTTGCGGACATTCTGGTTGCAATTGATAAAGATGGATCAATAGTCCAAGTCAGTGAGAGTTTCTCCAAACTAGTGGGGGATACGAATGGCGAGTGTATTGGGATAGGAAAACGGTTTCAAGATTTTATAGACAAAGAAGCACGAAATGCTTTTCTAGAAAAAGTCAAGGATTTGTTGAACAGCAGAGAACCATTCAGCATGGAAACCAAGATCCAGATTGCTAAATTGAACATTCCTATTGAGATTAGAGGGTATATGATTGCAGAACAGATATTTCATGAAGACATAATCTGGCTCTTGATCCGAGACATAAGTGAGAGAAAACAAGATGAAAAAATCCTTAAGCTAAGTGCTGAAACTGCCACCCTCTATCTTGACATTTTGGGCCATGACATTCGTAATTACATGCAGGCAATAATGTCGGGTATTGAGATTCTGAGCATGTCAATTGAAGGCGATGAATGTCGTGATACTCTTTCAATAATAATTGAGGCCGTTGAAAAAATACAAAGTCTTATCAAGAGGTCACAAGCAACAAAGGGCTTTCTTGAAGAACCGCTTGATGAGATAGACTGTGTTGAGGTTATAAGAGATGTAGTAAGCGAGTTCAAACAGACGTTTAATGATGTCATTATATCGGAAACCTATGCAGTAAAGAGGGCGCCAATACATGGCGACAGATTTGCTTCAATCATCTTCAAGAACATAATTGAAAATGCCATCACATACAACTCAAATAGTAACAAACGTGTTTGGATAATTCTTAAAAGAGAAAGTAGGGGATATTCTATATTTGTTGAAGATAATGGACCAGGCCTAAAAAAGGACAGAAAGACATCGTTGCTTGACCCGACCAGAAGATATGGAGGAATAGGAATCCATCAGGCAAAGAGTATAATCGTAAAGTATGGAGGAACTCTTGAAGTAGATGACAGAGTTAGAGGTGATCCCAGTCAAGGAACGAGTTTCAAGATATGGCTCCCCGAAATTGAAACTGGAAGAGAGTGGTGATTTCTAATTATGACTCCCAACTCCAATTATTGTTGCAATGTTTTGATAGTTGATGATAATGAGAGTGTATGTAGAAGTCTTGAGATGATAGTACAGAATCTCGGACATAAGGCCTGTTCAGCTCTTACTGGACATTCAGCGATTGAACAAATAAAGAATCATATCTTGGATATTGCCTTTGTTGATCACGACTTGCCAGATATGGATGGAGTCATTTTGATTGATGAGATAAAAAAGAAGGATGAAAATCCAGATGTATTCATGATAATGCCTGAGAGCTCTGTACATAGGACTGAATTGGTAATTCGAGAAGACATATCGGGAGTTATTAAAAAGCCAATAGTGATGGAAGAGATCCTTCTGGTTGTGGAAACAACAGCAACAAAGAGAAAACTGTTGCGAGAAAACCGCGATTTAAAAAATCAGATTAATGAGTTCAAATTGCAGCTGGAAATAAGCTCACTTGCAATAAGTCATGATGCAATAAATGATCTTCAACTTTTACTGGGAAGGCTGGATCTAATATCACAAGATCCTCAGAATTTGAACATGAACTCAATTGATCTCTGTTTTGCAGTTGCAAAACGAATGGCAATACTCTTGAATCTGTTTAAAGAGCATGATCCAGACAGGCCAATGAACTTTTTGAATTTGGTGAAGGAGCTTACTGACTCGTACATGAGCGTTTTTCCAAAAATGAGAATCAAAATAATTTGCAAGAACTCTGCGGACTTCCAGCTACCTTCTGGTTCCAAGATGCTGATTTTTGTGTTCAATAATTTGCTAAGCAATATTATCAAACATGCAAGTAAGGCGGCAGAGGTGGAGATCATAATCAGTAGGGGCAAAGATAGAGTGCTAATAGACATTCAAGATAATGGTCCAGGAGTTGTATCACATATAAAAGACAAATTGTTTGAATATGGCACATCCACAACTGATGGAGGAAGGGGCCTATATCTTTCAAGAAGAGTAATCGAATACCTTGGAGGAACAATAGAACTTTTGCCTACAACAACTGGGGCAAGATTCAGAATCACACTGCCTGTGATTTCACAGAGAAAATGGACTTTTCACTGAATCTTGAAATTCATGAAGCTTAAATCTCACCGTTGTAGACAGTATATGACGTATTCAATTAGGGAGAGAACATTATGAAACTGCCATTATACAAAAAGATTGCGTATGGTATGGGCAGATTTGGCTCATCAGCGATGCTTACATTAACAGGTTTGACCAGCTTTCTTGTTTATGGCACCATCTTCGAGCTAAATTGGATTCTCGCGGGGATATCGCTAGCAACCTCATATGTCGTGATTGGCTTGACACATTGGTTGACTGGGTATATCAGCGATGGGTTCAACTCGAGATTTGGCAGAAGAAAGCCATTTGTGATGGTGGGAGCGCCTGGTCTGGCAATCACTGGCTATTTGCTTTTCATTCCAGACAGGTTCTTTGATATTGCCGCATCAGGAATTGAGATGCAGGTGTTTTTGTACTATTTGTTCTTCTTGAGTTCGTTCAAGTTCTTCTATGCATTTCTACTCACTGCATTTCAGGCTTGGCTGCCTGAGATCACTGATGAAGATGAGAGACCACTTGTTTCTAGCATGCAAAACACAGCAAACTGGATTGCTAATGGTCTTGGGGTGACCTTTGGATTCATAACACCATTATTGTTTGTTGGAACACCCCAAGTGCTTAGTAGTATGGGCCAAACGATAATTGCGATATTCAGTCTGTTTATAATAATCTTCTATTTACCATCTATTCTTTTGATAAAAGAAAAGCCAGACATTGTAATTCCCCCAAGAAGCCTGTACGACGAAACTGCAATTGTGTTAAAGAACAAGACATTTGTTGGTTGGTTTATGACTGTTGGCTTCTTATCATTTACATTCTCAGCAATAACTGCACAGATAGTTGGCTTCGCCCAGATTGCATTGGGTCTTAACACAATCGGGCAAGTATTGCCTCCAGCACTGGCACTACTGGTATCAATAATGGTCTTTCTGTTCATATGGATCAAATCAATCAAGAGATTTGGCAAAAAGAAGACAATGATGTTTTCATTGGTCTACTTGGCAATACTACTGCCACTCACACCATTGATTCCACAACTCGCAACATTCATGTCTAATGTCAATGCAGCAATACTATTCTTTATTCCCCTTGCAGCAGGTATGGCGGTATATTATATCATGAGTTATATTGTGCCTGCTGACATTGCTGAGGTTGATGAGATAGTCACCGGTCATAGCCGCGCAGGAATGTACACTGGCTTTATTGGCGTTCCACTAAACCTCTTTCAAGCTGCTGGCTCCTTATTGTTGGGATTCCTAATGGACTATTCTAGAAATGTAATGGGCGGAGATGTCTGGGGATATCTTTGGTGGGGTCCGCTCTTTGCACCATTCTTGCTGGTTGCAGCATTCATTTTGAGATACATCGATATCGATCCAGACATTCAGAAACTTCGAGAGGGACCAGGAATAACAGGTGTCGAGGAAGCAGAGTTGTAAGAGTCCTAATAGACTCGATATTCAGATCGGACAAAGACCTTGTCTTTGTCCATAACCTCTTTTTTGGTGAAATAACTGTAAATATATCTTCAGCGATTGTTGAATCATTTCGAACTTGTCTTGTGAAGCACTATTGTTATTTACCGCTATTGCTATTGAAATGCAAAGCGCAAATTGGAAAGTGCAATGATGAAGGACCTAATTATAGTTGGTGCTGGACCAGCAGGAAGTGTCTGCGCCTATCATGCAGCCAAAAATGGACTTGCTGTGATGTTGATTGATAAGAAAGAGTTTCCAAGGTTCAAATCATGTGGCGGCGCTCTGTCATTGCGCACACTTGCTAATCTAGGACCAAAGGGAAAACGGAATTATAGTTGCACAGTGGACGGTCTATGTTTGTATTCGCCCAAATTAAGACTGGCCGAATTTACGCAAAAAGAGAGTCTTAGGATGATCATCAGGAAGGAGTGGGATCATCAGCTATTTCTGGATGCTGTCGACGCAGGGGCGGAATCAATCACCAATATGGTTGTTGATATTGTCAAGAAAGATGAGAGTGCCATTGTTAGACTCAAAGATGGTAAAGAGATCAAGTCCCGTTTTGTAGTAATTGCTGATGGAACTGGCAATAGGAGCTATAAGACAAAATTCGGATTCACTCAGCCATATGATCACATGGCAAGGACTGTCTGTGTAGAAGTGGAACATGATGACCAGTGGATTATTGAGAATTTGGGAGAAGGTCGAAAACCAAGCCTATTTTTTGGGGTTGTTCCCAGAGGATATGGTTGGCTCTTTCCAAAGAAGGGCTTTATCAATATTGGAATTGGCTTTGGAAATTCCAGCAAGCCTAATGAAACTCAGTTTCAAGTGTTTGACAGATTCGCAAGACAATTGAAAGAGATGCAATTAATCCCTGAGGATATTGATCTTTCATCTAGGGTTGCTCATCCAGTGCCATTCAAGAAGCCATTTGATCCAATTGGCATTGACAACATGCTAGTAGTGGGTGATGCAGGAGGCTTTGTTTCGCCAGTTACAGGCGAGGGGCTATACTATGGCACTGCATCAGGACGTTTCGCAGCTGAAGCCATCAGTGAGGCTATTGATGAAGAAGCAGATAATCTCACAAATAACTACAGACAGAAATGGATGAGTGATTTTGGAAAGGATATGATCAAATACGGACTCTGGATTGCTGATTTTGTTTACAAGTCCAATTTTCGTATGGAAACCTTTGTGAGACTACTTGCCGCTGATAAGGAAACAAGGGTTCATGTTGGAAAAATGGTATTTGGTCTTGAGAGCTACAAGAAGACGCGAAATGTTGTTCTTAAGCGAGCACCGGTTTCGTTGATAAAATCACTTAGGAGTTAGTATTCAACAAAACCTGAATCTACATCCTCAAATAGCTCAGGGAAATGCTCCTGAATGAATGATAGGGAAGTTCCTTTGGGAATGAATATCATTGTCCATTCGCAGTATTCATCGCCCACCGCTATGCATTTAGTTTCACGACAAACAAGATTGAACTCACCATTTCTTGTAAGGGCTGACCATGTCTGAGCAGCTCCTTGAAATGCACCTGCAGGGAACTGGCAGAATTTATGGGGAAAACTGATGTTTCTGCACCATGGACAATCCTTGTCAGTGAATTTGTACTCATGAATTTCGATCCCATCAACATCGAATTTTCGAAATTCCTGTTTGGTGGGAGAATGCCCCGAGAACAGAATCCAAGCTGCCTCACCATAGGCAGGCACGCGAGCAATATCTGTTTCAAGGTGGGATTCAAGTTCTAACATAAACTCGTGTCCAAGTGAAAGGCCACCTTCAAAAGCAATCTTCAGGCCTTCTTTGGGTCCGACTCTCTCAACCAAACTCTCGACGAGAAGTTGATTAAGTTTTGTTAGAGTGAGCACAAGTACTTTTTCGCCAGCCATCTTTTTAAGTTTTGAAGCCTGTATTATCAACCAATTCTTCATTTTTCTTCTATCACCACTTTTACTGATTCTATTTTACTCATTTTGACTAGTTGTTCACATAATATTTTGACCTTCATAGTGGAAATATCGAGCGCTTCCGCCAACTCATCAATACTACGTTTGCCATCAATAAGTGCAATGAGTGCACACTGAATGCCAGACAGACCAGACAGTGAAACTTGCTTCTTTTTGGGGAAAGGGACTGTTTTCTTTTGAAGCCGAAAAGACACAATGGCTGTATCATCCAGTCGCTGCACAATATCAGAAGCGCTCACTGCTCTAATATTGAAGTCAATATCAATAAAGATTGTAACAGCATGTTCAGGCGAACCATGCGTAATGACGATAGGAACAGGGTTTCGCGGCGCATTAAGGACCTGATCTTGGTCAATGTTTACTTGCTTTCTTTCTTGACATACGGGACATACAAAGGATACTTCCACCACTTTCGTTTTCTCCTTCATTTCTTTCTGGACATACCGTTCCTAATTCTCTCAATAAGAATAGATTGAAATTGATCGAAGTTCTCACCAGTCTTTGCGCTTAGCAATATGTAGGGTATATTGAGCTCTTCAGCCCTTGCTTTGACTTCATCTTCAGCGAATGAGAGACCCAAATCAAGTTTGTTACCCACAAGCAAACAAGCCGGACCATCATCATTAAAAATGATATCGCTCCAATCTTCTAGCTCTATAAGAGACTCATAACGAGAAACATCAAAGACCAATAGCATAACATGTGATCCTGAAACCATTGACCGATGCAGGAACTTGAATCGAGTCTGGCCCCCCAGATCAAATGTGGCCGTTTTATAGGTTTGGCCGGTTTCAGAATCGGTCATTATCCATGATTGAATGTTTAGTCCAACTGTCATTTTGGTTTCAAGGTATTTCCCCGTTAGAATCCTTGTTGCAATGGCGGTCTTCCCAACACCGCCAGCACCAACCAAAGATATTTTTGCATATTCACTAGTAATCGATTAAACCCCCTATATTCGTGCGCATTATTTGGCTTGAATAGGTTTCATAGAGGTGTTTTTGATTGTGATGTATTATTTTTTCCGTAATTAAAACATTTCTAAATTCAAGGCAATCTGGAATCTACTAAAAGGCGGACCAACCACCATCAACACTTAGAACATGGCCCGTAATGTATTTCGCATCATCACTTGCCAAAAAACAAACAGCGCCACGAATCCATTCCTTTTTTGCCAGAAATGGCAATGCGGTACGTGGTTCAATAACAGTGCTTCTAATGACCTCATCGGTCATAGCATCAATTGATTGTTTAGTTGGAAAGAATCCTGGTGCTATTGCATTAACTCTGATGTTGTAGGGTCCTAGTTCAACAGCCAGAGCTTTTGTGAGACCTATGACCCCAGCTTTCGCAGCATAATAGCTGCACACTGGAAAGCGGGTTGTGCTGAATCCAAAGACTGAACTCATGTTGATAATTACGCCCGATTGCTGGGGAATCATAATCTTGGCAGCTTCTCTAGATCCAAGAAAGGCGGATGTGAGATTAAGTCGTAATACATAATCCCAATCTTCAAGGCTTTGTTCAATAAGAGGTTTCGAGAGATAATTCCCCACATTATTGATCATAATATCAAGTCTGTCAAATTCAGCTTTGGACTGCTGAACCAAGGTGCAGATTTCATTCTCATTCATTACATCAGTTTTTACGGGTATTGCTCGCACCTTGAATTCTGTTTCTATTCGTTCTGCGATTTCAATGAGCTTCTCAATTCTTCTGGATCCCAAGATAACATTTGCACCCGATTCTGACAATGCAAGGGCAAACTGCTCACCAAGACCATCAGATGCTCCTGTTATTACAGCGACTTTGCCTGATAGATTGTAATTGTTCACTTCATATCCCCTTATTGAAATGAAATAGGGATTATTCAATCTTCGCGTTGATTAACGGGGTCTGGATGTTATCGAGTCATTGCAATATATAAATATAGAATTATATGACTAATCAGAATTAATGTCTGGTTCACAAGCTGGCTCGACTTGTAATTGATTATTCCGCTTGATCATATAGAATCGATACAATCCTATAGGAACGACAATGCCAAGCCAGATCAAGATATCGCCGGTCAATGCCAAGAGATAATTTGTGCCCAATGGATCCAGCCATAACTGCCCCAATCTCATCATTTTAACAAGTGGGAACACTAGCACGAGACCAAACACGCGCTTGAGTTGTACAGCATTCACTCTACAAGCCAATCGGGAACCCATCTGAGCACCAACAAGCATACCCACACCCAGTGCGAGTGCATATTCAGGCATTATATGCCCACCGATGAAATTACGAAAAGTCCCAGCGCTAGCTGTGAAGATCATAGTAAACATTGAGGTTGCCACGGCAGCATGCATTGGCAGACCCACGATAATGCATAACACAGGCACAATAATGGAGCCACCGCCAATTCCTAAAAGCCCAGCAGCCATTCCTCCAAGCAGACCTCCGATTAAGGCCATTGCAATGCGCTTGATTGGAACATCAGCAATATCAAAAGCCTCTAATTGTGAGGCGAGATCGCCCTTAGGCTTCTTTTTGGCGAATAGCATCATTAGTGCCACAGGAAATAGAAGTATGCCAAAAATAAGACGTAGCGCTAAATCTCCAGCTGGAACACCAGCAATAAACTCACGCAGGGAAATGCCGACCAATGACCCAGGAATCGTTGCAGCAGCCATCATGAGACCGACACGGTTGATGATAGGTCTTGGATTTTGTCTATTGTAGACATAGGTACTGGCGGTTGCAGCAAATAGAGTTGCTACTAATGATGTAGAGGAGGATTCTTGAGCGCTGAATCCAAAGACAATTATCAGCAGGGGAATATTCAATGTCCCACCACCAATGCCGATCATTGATGACACTGTGCCAACAAGAATTGCATAGATAATCAATGGCATTACTTCAATTAGTATGTCCTGCATTGCAAATCGTCTTTGCCGCGAATGAACCTATACTTAAGGGGTGTGATTGTGCCAATATCATTAGACATCCATTAGCCCAAGAATCTGAATTGAAAGAGTTAATGACCGCTTATTACTTCAAGGAGTCTTTCGAGAACCAATTTGATAGCCTCCTGCCATCATTATAATCACTCCAAATAAGGAGATTATACTGAATCTCTCTTGGGCGATGACATCATCATAGAACATAAAGAATCCAATGCCGCCAATAATTAGGACCATGAAACCGATCAAGATGAGGATCTTGCCAGGGCGTGTGTCATAGTGAATAAAGTCGGGTTCTTTCACCTCACGTGGTACGGCAGGAGCATCAGATAATTTGACTTCCGCCTTAAAAAACCGTTTCTGATCCTCCGAAAAATGACCTTCCAATTTACCAGTTCTGATTAATTCTTCGATAATCTCAACTGTTTCTTCTGGAGAAACGCCCACTTTTTCACTTATCAATTCTATTGAACTCAAAATGCCATCATTGATGAGATTCAAGATTCGGTCTTGTACTTCAGCCATTGAAATCAAGTGACAAAGGTCAAAATATATAGAAAAATATATTCTTTCAAGTCAAGATTAAGTTCAAATAGAAGATAAATTATAATTCCATTCATCTTAGGAGTCAGATGTTAAGGTTGGGGAAAATGTCGCAGAAGGAACTCAGGAAATTTTCTGAAGAACTGGAGGACGCAGAAAATACAGCAAGAATCAGACTGTTCGGAAAAGCAGCAAGAAAATATCGAAAGTTAGCAAATTGGGCAAAGGCTGTGAAACCAGATTTGCATTTTGGCATGAAATTCCTAGCCCATCTCTATGACATTAATGACACTATTGTTTCACAAAGAGACCCTCATCGAACAGGAGTGGTAAGAGAGTTTCTAAAATTAAGAGGTGAAATGGAGGAGGTTGAAGTCACTGTTTCATTACTGGGCTCTGGCTTTGGAGTTTTCACCACAACTCGCATCTTTAATGAAATCTATGCAATTCATCTGATGTATGAGGGCATGGAGTCAAAGTCTGCAAAAATGGTAAGGGATGCTGCAGAACTGTTTCTCACAATTAGTGATGAGTTCTTGTTCTACTCCAGATATATGAAGCCCCTAAAAAGACGAGTGACAGGAACCCGTGCGGCATTAGAATGTGAGGCAAGAGCACAGATAATTGAGGGCACTAAACTAGCAGACCCAAACCCATCAGGTGCAATCCCTCACTTTATGATTGCTGTACGAGCGCTACGAGCGGCTCGCCTCTTTGATGATGAAGTTGTATATAGAAGAATGTTGATGGGTCTTAGGGCTATACGAACATGCTGGTTCTGTGGTCGAAGAATTCAAGGTTCAAGCCACTTGGTCTGGATGGAGTCTGAAGTCAGTGAGTATTTTGTTAATCTGCTAAGAGAGAATAATGAGGATCTCCGAATGGTTCATGAGAACAAGATCACTGCTTGTATTCCTTGCTTTAAGGCAATTAACAAGGAGGCTGATAGGATAGCAAACATCTACTATGCACGATTGCAAGAGGAGATAAATGAGCTCAGGCGAATTATTGCATCACTTGCCAGAAGGACTTAAGGAGGGATATGTGATGGAGGTATATTCATGTGGTCAATGCGGCGGTCCTCTTGAAGTATCAGTCAATGAGAGCGTGGTCATTTGCCAATACTGTGGCTTTGCAAATAATATTGCAAATCTAGAAACCGAACTTGCTAGATTCAAAAAGGAAATGAGTTCATGGCTCTCAAGGCTCGGAGTTGTTGGGCAGACGGGAATTGACACAGGAATGCGACTTTTGTATTTCAAGGATGAAATATATCCTGACCTTGCTACAGAGTTTACCAATCTTATGGGCAATGAGGATATCTCTCTCGATTTCCCTCTTGTTTATCTTAAGATATATTCTCAATTGCCAGATCTTAGCCCCAGATTCAGATGGACAGCGGCATCTGGAAAGCCGTTGAAAGACTTTGCAAGAAGGCTTGAATCACCAGAATTGCAATCATTTGCGGTAAATGCTGAAACAAAAAAGATGCTTCTTGAGCTTAAACTTGATGCTCTAATGATTCCGATGTTAATGGATGTAATTAATCTCAGTTTGGATCCCGAGCCCGAGAACTTCATTCGTTGTGCAAACACATTAAGCCTTCTGGCAAAAGAGGTGCATGCAATCGTTGAAGCAATTCAGGGAGATGATACCTTCAATGACTACTCAGCATTCTATTCAATATTTGAGAATCGTCTAAACATTGCCTCAACAACCTACAGATTGCTTGCAGAAAAGATTGATAACCATGAGAACATCGATAAACTCTGGCTGAATGATACTGTTCGTGAATTAATTGAAATGCGAGCACAATTAAAGGGTCTCGGAGGGGTTTCCATAATCCATAGGGTCCCTATGGAAGCAGGTCTAGCCAATGATGCCGAGTCTTTACTCACATGGCGTGAGATAATGCGTTCATACGTGAGTATCACAAAGGGAACATTTAATGAATATATTAACGCTTTAAATCAGCTGGCTATTAGAACATTCTTCTTCAAAAAGCAAGCCCTGAATAATATCGATATATCGTGGTTTACCGATAATATCGATACAAAGAAATTCACTTGGTTCATCGGTGAGGTCAGTTCTGCAATTAATCGGAGAGAAGTCAGGATTATCCCGCCTGACAAGGGGCCTCGTAATGCGCCATTTCTCTATCCGTTTTACTTGATATATGTCAGAACAATTCTAAAAACGGGTGTATTATGGTGGAAGAGGGGTGAAGTTGAAGACTTCTACGCTCTTTGTGATGCAGGTTTCAATCTCTATTCTGGATTCTACGGCGGTGACTTTCCGAGCTTGCTAACTCCCAGCGGCAAGAAAGTCGTTGGCAAGAATCTCGAAAAGACATTGGAGGCCCTGAAGTATATTGAGCCAGAGCCAGCACCGCTAGATAGCATTGTGATTCCCCCAATTATTAGCCCTCAGGATGCGGAGATGATATTCATCCAAGCCCACAACTTTAGAGAAGAGGCTGAACTTGCAAAGGCTGAAGGTTCGCGAATAGAGATTCCTTCGTCATACAAGAGAAAGGGCTTTGACCCGGGGCGTGTTAAAGCGGTTGATCCCGAGGTTAAGGGTCTCTATTATGTGCCCATGGCAATTGTGAAAAATGTCCCCACTGTATATGGCAAGAAATACGAGATTGAAACTAAACTTGATCATAGACTAATGCTTGCAAACGCATTTGTTGAATTCTTGAAAAAGATTGCATAGGAGAGCAGAGATCCCCATATTGGAATATGGGGACCAGTCCAATCTACATTTCATAAAAGTACTTGCCCTTAGAGTAGATGACTTCATCGCCCGCAATTATTTCGCCATCTATCATTGTCTTTATCATATCTACATGGACTGCTGAAGTATTTGTCCCGTTATTGTCCTTGTATGCATTGCCAAGGGCGCAGTGGATAGTATCACCAATCTTCTCATCAAACAGCATGTTTAGTGTATATTGTTTTATGCCACGATTTGTTCCAATTGCCATCTCACCAAGGCGCCTTGAGCCCTCATCAATCTCTAAAATCTTTTTCAGAACATCTTGAGATTTCTCAGCAGAGTAATCAACAACTTCACCTTTTTCAAAGGTCAGACGAACGCCTTCAATGACTTTGCCCTGAAATAAGAATGGAATGTCAAAGTAGATCTTGCCTTCCACTGTATCTTCAACAGGAGCAGTGAACACTTCACCACTAGGAAGATTATGCTTACCATCTGAGGCTATCCAGATCCTGCCCTTGGTGGATGCATAAAGATCGGTTTCAGGACCTACAAAACGAATGTCATTGTGTCGCTCAAGATGCTCCTTCATCAAGTACATCATTCGACTCTCTTCTTTCCAATCAATAAGAGTGGCATTGTAGACAAAATCCTGATACTCATCAAGACTCATGTTTGCTTGTTGAGCAAGAGTGGCACAGGGATGAACTGTAAGGCACCACCTTTTCGAGAGTCGAATATCATTGATCTCCTTTCTGACTTTTCCAACGGTTAGCATCTTGTTTGGCTCAACATTTGCAAGTGCCTTGATGTTCACAGGAGATCTGATGAATATGAAAACATCAGTGCTTTCTGTAAGGCTCTTTTCATGTTTTGGAAATATCTTCAGTGTTTCTTCGCTCGCACCATCAAAGAATGCTCGAGCTATTTCTTCACTAGACATCAAGACCATAGGGATGCCGCCAGCCCTAGCAACCTCCTTTGAAACTGCCACAGCTAAATCATGAGATGCTGGTGATGCCGCAATTGTGACCATATCACCAGGCTTTATCTCTGTACTCCATTCTACAATGATCTTTGCATGCTCTTCCACTCGAGGATCCATCTTTCATCACTAGTTTCTCAAAAGCGCGCAAAATATAGTTTTGCCTTGGTTGATATAATTGTGCAATAATACATGCAATTCCCAGTAAAAGCTAATTTAGTGGAAAAAATAAGAGCCCACCCAAATATCATTTTTCGACCACTCAAACAAAATTTTTATAGAAGACGTTGATTAAGGAAGTTTATGATTAATGTTGGATGTACTGTCAATGGCACTAAATATATCTAAAAGAAGAGGATTGGCTTTTTCACTATTATTAATTACATCTCTTTTTTATTCAGCGGCCATTTGCGGCCAAAATATTTTGAATCCGCAGCAAATAAGCAAAATTGCGGTTAACGCAAATCAACATAATAAACAATTAACTGTCCAATACGAGCCCGAATTACTCTGGACGAAAGATCTCCCGGGTAGTATGGCTTCATCAGCACCCGTTGTGGCAGATATTAATAATGATGGATGGGAGGAAATTGTTGTTCATTTGGATGGAAACCCATCATCAATGCTGATTATTTTTAAAGGGATAGATGGTGCCAATATGATGTTGCCTAACCTTGGAGAAGGAAACCAACTCAATAGTCCAATAGTTTCCAATATTGATAATGATACAGAGATGGAGATCATTCTAGGGTTAAATGATGGAAGGGTTCATTGCTATAGTATAATGCCCAGCAGCTTACAAAAGAATTGGGACTACATCACTGGCAAAATGTCTGTTTCACCAACAATCATTGATTTAAATAATGATGGAAACGTAGAGATTTTAGTGGCTGGTGGCAGTACACTGTATTGCCTGCGGAATAATGGAACACTTGTGTGGTCGTTTACTGCAGGGTCTTCCATTAATGCAATTGCCATTGGTGATAGTGATGGAGATGATATCCCTGAAGTGTTTATTGGTTCAAATGATCACAAAACATATTCTTTGAATCAGGTGAATGGGTCACTTATTTGGTCATATACATCAGAAGGTTCTGTAAATTCACTTTCACTCACAGATTTGGATAATAATAATGACTTAGAAGTTGTAATGTGTTCAGAAGAAGGGGTTTTCGCATTAAATGCTGAAAACGGTGATCCATTATGGACAAGAAGTTTTGGCTCGCAAAGTGTTTTCAAGAATTCAATTGGAGATGTAGATGCAGATGGAAAGCCAGAGATTCTAGTTGTTGCAGATAATGATGATGGACCTTCAACATTATATGCACTCAATGGTGAGGATGGGTCAGTTTATTGGGAGAATTCCCCAGGAATTACGGCAGATGTGCAAAACCTAGAGATATCTCATGAGATGACCCCTTTGGTTGGTGATATGGATGGTGACAATTATGTTGATGTGATTATTGCAACCACAACTGGTATAGTATATTTCCTCAATGGCATAAATGGAACTATTGAATATCAGTTTGATACAGGAAACTCAAATTTTGTGATAGCTTCCACACCAGTCATTGCAGATCTTGATAATGATAATAAGTTAGAATTAACGTTCGTAACACAAAACAGGAAGTTATATGTATTGGATTTTAGAAATATCCCAGTTTCATCAATTCAAGGATATTGGCAAAGTCAAGGTGGAAATGCAAACAATACACGTAACACATATGATTTTGATGCTGATAGTGATTTTATACGTAATGCCCAGGAATTAAAAGTTGGGACTAATCCGGATTATTATGATTCAGATTGGGATGAAATGCCGGATGGATGGGAACTCGTTTATGGGTTAAACCCATTGTCGTCAGCTGATGCAAATTCTGATTTTGATTCGGATGGACTGTCAAATGTGGATGAGTATATATATGGATGTTCTCCGGTTAATATTGATACAGATGGAGACGGTCTTTCAGATTCTTTTGAGGTTGAAAATGGCTTAAACCCAAATAATATGGATACTGATTACGACGGAATGCCGGATCAATGGGAAGTTTCGTATGCCCTTAATCCACTTGATCCCTCAGATGCGGCTTTAGATGCTGATGGAGATGGCGTTTCTAATTATAATGAATATTTGGATGGAACAGACCCCAGGAATGTATTTTCTAATTTATCAGGCATAATATTAGCAATAGTATCTGGATTCATATTAGCAATTGGACTGACCTACAAGGTGTATTCAAAATATGAGGGATCTCCAGGAAGAGTTAGAAAAAAGGTTGAGGGGAAACAAACTATAACTTTTCCAAATTCAGGGAAAGATGTTAGTTTACTTTCACACGTAAAACACGCAATACTTGCAATGGCAATGGGAGTTGAATGTGCCATTTTTATCGAATTAAGCGAATTTCCCAAAATATATAAAAAAATTGTAAAACTTTCGCAAAAACCATTCAAATTTGCTCTTATATGCAAAAATTGCTTAGTTCGGTTAGATCATTCGGTATCTTATATGAGTGCAATGTCAGGAATTCTATCTGATATCCTTGAACATGGTGGTAAGGTTATCAATATGGGAGCAGATCATTCGCGTTCAGCTTATCGAGGTGAATGCTTTAATTGTGGAAGCAAGAATGCATTATTGGTTTGCACTGACAGGCCTGACCAACTCTGAGTTGATCTATGCCCTTTATCTAGAATATTTCTGTCATGGTGATGTCAAATGAGAAAGAGATTAAACCGCGAAATTTGGATGAGTATGTCTTATGCAGAACAAATGGATCTTGTTCAAGACTTCCTTGCTATGCTGAGAGAAAAATTCAGAAATAAATCATTTGGATACGAGTCATTTCCAGACCTCGATTATGAACGAATGGCACTTTCAACAATATTTGCCATATTAAAGGATCAAGGGCACATAAAAACTGTTGGGATGATGGAATTCAAATTGGTTAGTCAGGAAAGTGAACAAGAAGTAGATAGCTTTGATAAAAAGGTCATGGAACTTGTAAATAAATTGGAACCACGAAGAACTGCATTGAGATATGATTCGACTGTGGATGAAATTGTTGCTTTAGGTGAGCGAGCAATACCTGTACTAGTCAAAAACATCAGGAAGAATGGGTGGATTCCCTTTATCTTAGCAAAAATTGGCGGCAAGAGCGTCCTAAAGCCACTTATGAGTCTTGCCACATCAAAAGGGACATTTGATTCTGATCCAGTTGGACAATATCAGTGGTATGCAGCAGAATGTGCGATTCATGCGCTTGGCGTGCTTGGAGACGAAGATGCGTTAATGTTTCTTTATAAGATTTATAATGAAACCAGTATTGCAGAATTAATGCATGCCGCGTACGATTCGATAGAAAGGATCGAGTTTAAGCATTCATCAATCAAACTGCCAGATAGTCTCTCGAATAAAAGCCTTAGCGAGTTGAAAGATATTGCAAAGAACCATGAAACAAATCCAGAGATATTGAGAGTTCTCTCGTGTCATCCAGCCTACTCTGTTCGTTCTTTAGTTGCACTTAATCCAAATACACCGCCTGATATACTACGCCAAATGGCAAAAATCATGGGACAACCAGGGTGTCAATTATCAAAATTGAATGTTCATTATCAACTAGCACAGAACCCAAATTGTCCGCCAGATGTTCTTGACTTCATTATCCAGCACGGAGATGAATTCGCTGTTATGAAAGCAAAAGAAAACCCGAATTATGGAAAATACAAGAGAGAAGACGAAGCCCAGATAAATATTGAAGAAAGGCAACAAGATATAGAAATTTCTAGAACAAGCGATATTCATACAACTGCATTTATTTTTGATTTGCCTGAACCAGTTGAACCTCGAACCCAAAAACTCAAGCAGTTTATCCAAAGACATCATAAAGGGTTTATTGCCGCTATTTTTATAATTGCAGGTGCTGTGTTGTTATATCCACTAATTTCTTTAATAGTCTGGTTTATCGATCAAGATTTATATAATTCAATTTTTAATCCTACATTTTTATTCTCTTTGAATTTCTTGGAGATGGATATCATTGCATTAGTATATATGGGAATTTATGGATTATTTTTAATTACAATAGGTCTAAACATTTTAAGTAAAAAAGTTGATGACAAGTATTCAGAGTGCGGTTTTTGCATTTGTTGTGTGAATATGTTATTCTTAATAGTGGTTGCTTATGTTTCATTTTCGGGCTATTTGATGTTTGCTGCCATTGGAGTAGCACTGCTTATAATCTCGTTCATAGTTGGCCCAGACAAATAGAAACCATAAAATTACAAATTCAGTATTATGATTGTTTTTATGACTTCAATTCCTGTTCCAATTTGCATTTGCTTCAATTTCATAGAACGAGCAATCGCACAAGATGATGAGTCAAGGCTCAAATTTAATTCATGAAACTTGTTTAGTGGATGAAGTCAGTATCACTTGTACGGGCTTTATTTTGACAAGCACGGAATTGAATCATGGGGTATGACCGAAGGCGATGTGTTTGTGATCGGTTATTAGATTCATATTACCATCCCGATCCCACCAGCCATCACTGGCCCAGACAATTCGTGGATCAATATCGAATTCTTCTAATTGATATAGCTTTTGAATCATGTAGATAATCAAACAATCCTCAAAAGAATTAATTAATTTGTTAATATATAATAATCTATTATTCTATATTTGTATAATTCGATTTAATATAAATTTGGAACTTGTTAAGTATAGGTTTCATTTTATCTGGTAAAAGAATAAATGACTAAATTCTCAGAAACATTTGAAACATACAGGAAGAGATGACGTGAACGGGGACGCAGAAATTGGGGTTGATTTAAGAACCAAAGAGGGTTGGATTTGTCTTTTGATCTTTTTAGCTCTAATTGCAGTAGCGATAACATACTCTACATTGGGAGAGGTTTTGTTTCTTGTAATTCACATTCTAATTCCGATTGCCATATGCATTGTTTTTCTGTTACAATCGAAGAATCAAGCAAATAAAGAACGATTTGAACACTATTCAGGTGACTAGCTGATGTGCATTTATCTGAATATCTAGAAAACAGTAATTCAAGCCAGAGTGAAGATGAATTTTTGTCGCTTCAAAAAAAGAGAGTGATTTTGTTTTGTAAGCCAAAATTTAATGGTTCAATCATTGACAACAAACTCGCTCTCGTCATGCCATATTTTTAAGTTTCATTTAGCATGACCATAAAAGAATCAATTTCTCTTGTTCTCATTTTGAGGATTTATTTCAGAATCATGGACAAAGTAGATAAAATGAACAATATCTACCGTACAGATACAAACTCTATGGGAGTATCAAATCTTGAGGTTTCCAAGGATTTCAAGAGCGTATTCATTCATGAACATGTTTCATAATAATACAACTGGACTCAGCTAGCAGTTCGCTTCATCTTTTTGATTCTAACAAGCACCGAGTTAAAACCAGGTGTATGACCGAATGCAGTATGTAAGTCATCTGTGAGAAGGTTCATATTACCATCCCGATCCCACCAGCCATCGCTGGCCCAGACAATTCGTGGATCAATATCGTCATCTATCTCACAAATAATGTTCTCAACTCTGCCATGTCTTGACTCGATCACTACTCGATCGCCTTCATGCAATCCATGAAGCATTGCAGTGTTCGAGTGAATTCTCACAAAAGCCCGATGAGGGGAAGTTTCAGAAAATGTTGGTAAGCGAATGGGGGTTTCAATGACATTGAAAGGACATACATCAAGTTCACATTCCCTACAGCCAATGCATTTTTTTGAGTCCCAGATTGGTATCAACAGCCCTGTTATGCTATCAGGTATGTTCAATTCAATATTATCTAGTTTGGCGGCAATATTCTTCACTACTGAACCAAGTGTTGTTCTCATTCTTGCGGGTGATTCTAATCCTTCTGAGGCCTTAATGATATCGTGTAAAGAAGGAGGCTTGAGAGATATTGCTTCATCAGAGCATTCTTTCACGCACTTTTGACATGTAGTGCAATGAGCATAGCTCTTGACAGACCC
>JAJRWI010000039.1 GCA_024276825.1 archaeon | reverse complement strand
CACACCGGAAATCGGCTCAATCTAATCTCCACTGAGCCCTCCCGGAACTGCATTAAACAAAGATAGTAGAATAACATCCCAACTTGGTTAAGAATTCTTCGCAATAACCATGTCTTCAAAACTACTCATCTGGCAATCTACTCCTTAACTCAACTATCTCATCACGTAAAGCAGCAGCCCTCTCAAACTCAAGATTATTCGCAGCCTCTTTCATTAAGGCCTCAAGTTCAACAATTCGCTCAGCAATGTCAGTCCAGTCCTCAAGACCAAAATCATCCAGTTTTGCCTGCTCTACTTCTCGATGCATGCTCTGGGCAATATCCTGAATCGTCTTCTCAATGGATCGAGGAGTTATTCCATGCTCCTCGTTGTAACTCAACTGATAACGTCGTCGCCTGTTGACTTCGTTTATTGCGGCTTCCATGGCTTGAGAGATATGGTCTGCATACAGAATCACTCGACCTCTGACATTTCTAGCAGCACGACCCATGGTCTGAATCAATGACCACTCGGAACGTAGGAAGCCCTCTTTATCAGCATCCAAAATAGCCACTAGGGCCACTTCTGGAATGTCAAGCCCTTCTCTCAACAGGTTAATACCCACAAGGACATCAAACTTTCCAAGTCTCAATTCTCTTATTATCTCAATTCTCTCAACTGTTCCGATGTCTGAATGTAGATAGCGTGCCCTCAGCCCCGAATCAACCAAGAACTCAGCAAGCATCTCAGCCATTTTCTTTGTAAGCGTAGTCACAAGCACTCTGTCCCCACTCTTCACGGTTTTCTGAATCTCCACCAGAAGATCATCTACCTGGTTATTAACGGGTCGTATGACTATCTCTGGATCAACCAGTCCCGTGGGCCTGATGAGCTGTTCAACAATCTGCTTGCTCACACTCTTCTCCCATGGTCCAGGTGTGGCACTTGTATATATCACATGACGCATATAATTCTGAAACTCATCAAATGTCAATGGCCGATTGTCAAAAGCCGAAGGTAGTCTAAATCCGTACTCCACCAAGTTCTCCTTTCTCGCACGGTCCCCATGGTACATTCCGCGAATCTGTGGGATTGTCATGTGACTCTCATCAATAATCATGAGAAAGTCATCTGGAAAGAAGTCCATTAGAGTGAATGGCGGCTGACCCGGCGCCCGACCATCAATATGGCGTGAATAATTTTCTATTCCCTTGCAATAGCCAGTTTCACGGAGCATCTCCAGATCATATAGTGTCCTACGTTTCAAACGATCAGCCTCAACAAGCTTTCCCTGCCTCCTGAACCATTCGATCCTTTCCCTAAGTTCCTGTTCAATGGTTTCCAGTGCCCTGAGGATCTTTTCATGCCTGGCAACATGATGTCTTGCAGGACTGATAGTAATCCATTGCTCATCGAAAAGGCGTCTGTTTGTCAAGGGCTGCAGTGTTGATATTCTGTCTACCACCTCTCCATCAAGTTCAACTCTGACCGAGTTCATTGAGTATGCTGGATGGATGTCAATAACATCACCACGGACGCGAAAGATGCCAGGCTTGATCTCCATGTCATTCCTATCATATTGCATTGCGACCAATTTCTCTAAGAGTTCCCTACGTTCTATCCTTTGGCCCACATGCAGAATCAATGTGAGCGCATCGTACTCCTCGGGATCGCCAATCCCATAGATGCATGAGACTGATGCAACAATGATTACATCCTCACGGGTCATCAGGGCATGTGTTGCTGCTTGTCGAAGGCGCTCAATTTCTGCATTGATGTCAACCTCCTTCTCGATATACATGTCCTTGCTTGGTAGATATGCCTCAGGCTGATAATAGTCAAAATGGGAAACATAGTAATGGACTGCATTATCAGGAAAGAACTGACTGTATTCGGAGGTCAGTTGTGCTGCAAGTGTCTTGTTATGAGAGATCACGAGTGTTGGACGACCATATCTGGCTATCACATTGGCCATTGTGAAGGTCTTTCCTGAACCTGTGACACCCAACAATGTCTGATGATTGAGACCGCTCCTTAGGCCTTCAACAAGTTTCTCTATTGCCTGCGGCTGATCTCCTGTCGGCTCAAAGGGCGATACCAGATTGAATTCGGCCATATTATCAAACCTGGATTTCACATGTTGATAATAAAAGAAGCTCTTTTCTGCCATTGACAGGCAATTATAGAGGCCCACCACAATTCTTGCATTTAGTGAGTCCTTGAGGGTTCTTGTATCCACATGATGGACAGATGACCAGATACATTACCCCAACCTGTCCACCCTCTTTTGGCTTTGGTTTTGGTGACTTCTTTTGCTTCACCCTATACCCCAGCTTGTAGACAGGAGCTTGCTCTTCGGTCTGTGGTTCTGGGGTCTGTGGTTTCGCGTCAATTGGGGGCGTAATACTGGTGTCAATCCAGATGTTATCTGGGTCCATCGTCACATCGATCTTTGTACCAGTGACTTTGCCTAATGTGGAGAGTACATCATAGTACACTGCCTCTATTCCCCATGGATTGAATTTGTTCTCTGCCCCTCTGCTGTCCACTTCCAAAACTCTGAACTCAATTTCTTCCTCTTTAAGATAACGAATTATCGGGCCCAGCGGAATGTGGACCCACTCCCTTATGTCTGATATTGTATGATTATGGAATGAACGCTTGGTGAAGATTAGGCCAATGTATTTTAACGAGCTCTGGGTCTCAACCATATACCTAATTCCATCAATTAGAGGCTGAATCTGTCCACCGAGTGCCTCGCCCAAATCTATTGATCTTGAGGCATCAATTGTCACAAGCACTGCAGAAGCGCCGCTCACAGAATCTTTGAATGCCTTTGTTGTTCGCCGATAGTCTTCACCACGAAGGTCTCTAACCTTCATAGTTACTCCAAAGAACCTACCAAGTTTGATTGTAGATCCCTTGTAGGTTACTGTTCTGTTAAACTCCAAGGGGTACTCATAGTCTTTAACAGTAGGAGGTATTGCTTCACCAGAGATGAGTGCATCCACCCACAGGCCATAATCCTTTGGAAGCTTTTTCAAATTGATCTTAATCCAACCAATCTCCGATAACCTATGTATAGATGCCACCAGAAAAGTGGTCTTTCCTGTGCCTGGATTTCCAATGAATGAGATTGTCTTGCCCAAGTTCTAATGCACCCCATGTTCAGGCTCAGTTTCTTTTTCATGAATTTAAGATTTCTCCATATAGATAATATCGAGATTATTGCAGCTTGATTTCATTCAAACTCATGAATATCGCCATTATTGAATTGTTCAAGTAACCTTTATTTGCTTGGGTGAGAATCGAGTTTATGGAATCAGATTCCAATAAGCAGCGACTGATTAGAAGGGGAAACAGTCAGACAACAGCGCATGGTGCAATAAATGATCTCTAGTCTAACAGCTTCTGGCAAGGGGATTGCCCTCATTGGAAACCCTGGAGTAGGCAAGACTACATTCCTCATTGCTGCTATTCACTATCTTGACAAAATAGGGTGGGCACGAATAAAGTTCAAGGAGCTCCCCCCAGAATATGGCACCCTTGTTGATCTCTTGATCTCTGGAAAACCCCTCTCTCCAACTCTTAGAATTGCTGAATATGCATTGGAGTTTAGCAATGTTTCCTATAAAGGAGTTGAGTTGAAGACTGGGGTCTTTGGAAAGATTACTTTCAAGATCATTGACATGTCTGGACAGGACTATCGCGCAGCAACCTATAACTTTCAGGAAGCAGTGAAAGACGCATTTGCAGCCCTATTTCTTCTAGATCCATCATTGAGTGAAAATTTCGCACACTCTCTTGCTGGACAGATAGAACCTATTGACAGGGCAATCAGATACATCCTCCGAAATGAACGTGATATCAAATATTTTGGTTTTGTGTTCACAA
This sequence comes from archaeon, assembly GCA_024276825.1. Classification (GTDB taxonomy): domain Archaea; phylum Asgardarchaeota; class Thorarchaeia; order Thorarchaeales; family Thorarchaeaceae; genus JAJRWI01. The sequence goes on along the minus strand of JAJRWI010000039.1, from coordinate 25,806 downwards.
AAAGTAATCTTCATAGTCATTATTTTGACGACATGATCACTCTCTTTGAAGAACAGCTAACACCTCTTCTGAATATGGCCAAAGAGAGGGGTGTTATGATTAACATGTTTGAGATAGACAGTAGAGGAAAAGATGGAAAGCTTGACCCAGAGGGGTTTGAGCCCATCTTTTTCGATGCATTATCTGTTGTCTGCAAGGTGAAGAAATAATGATGGAGATGATAAATCTATGAAAGCATACCTCTATGTTCCATTCCAGCAGAACCCTGCGGTCTTGGGCGAAGTGAGTGATGAGCTCAGAAGTATTATCGCTATGAAGTCGACACCCAAGGACTTGCCATCTGGCTGGTTTCGTGACCCCCTGCTCAAAGTCTTCTCTGGATTCTGGGCCGACGAGGATCATTTTGCAATAGCAATAACTGTTCGCGGCGAGAGGGATCATGAAGGAAGAGAAAACACATTATCTCATGTTATCCTTAGTGATGAACTAGGCTTTCTTGCAAACCCCATCAGCTCATTGGAAGCACTTAGCAACATGGTGAAGGCTGGGTCTAACATCAACCAGATTGCACTGGAATCAATTGTCAATGCTTCCTTCATGATGCTTGCTGATGATACTATTTGGAAATCATGGGTGAAGAGAATAAACAAGTATGATCGTGACTTTATCCTAGAAGGCGTGTCTGCCGTCATAAAAAGTCCAGTGACATACATTTTCTATGAGAAGGGAAATATACAGGAGTTTCTGGACTTTCTAAAAGTGACCTACATGGTTATTGGCCCACGTTTGAAGGACAAACTCACCTTTGTATCCTCTGTTGATAGCTTTGATCCATCCGAGGTATGGACAAGAATCCGCGGCTTTCCAGTTCCACATGATGGGCTGGAGCTTGACAAGGATGACAAGAATCAATTGAAGAAACAGAAGGCTGCACTCATTAATCTACGAAAGGAGGAATTGCTCACCAAGAATAAAGTGTTAGATTCTGTTGAAACCATATTCAATGAACTATTAGATGAACCATGGATTGGGTTAAACAAACATGATCATGTAGTGACTATTCACCAATTACTTCGATTGCATGGGAAGAAGAAGATTGAGGACATAAATGACTACACACGCGCACTCGTAGATGCTTTTGAGAGAATTGAGAAGCTGAAGAATCTGAAAGATGACTAGTCTTGAATTTCGCATTGTTGGAGTAGAATATTGATGCCAAAGGAACTGGTGTTTGTAGGACAGGATGGTAGCACACGATCACTCTTTATCGCAGCAATGACAATAGCTCTTGAGAAAAGTGATCTGGGGCAGATCGATCCACTGCATCCACTCTATGGTCATATTATTGATGCAGCGCTGGCAGAGAAACCCCAGGCAATCAGGAACCTGTCAAGAGATTACTTTGCAACCGTCCACTATAAAAAGAAAAAAATCCGCTTGATAGAATCGGTTTATACCCACAATCACTTTCTCACTCAATCCAATGATGTCGGTAGATGCATTGCCAAATCTGATCGTGCAGTGATTTTTTTGCGAGTGTCAGAAATTCCTAAACAGCTAAAACTTCTAGGCGCACCTGAAAGCGATTTGCCTGGATTCAATCAAAAGGCCTTTGAGTCTTCATTAAAGACAATTGCTCTGCCGCTGATTAAATGGTTTAAGCCTTGGTGGAAGTTCTTTAAGAAGGTCAAGAAGATCATTTTCATTGCCCCCAATGCAAGAAAGACTGGCTTCAATGACCATGCTTTGGGCCTAAATGTGTCAGGAGTCATTCCAGAAACTCTTGGTTTTATTAAGAAGAGAAAAGTAAAGTACACATTCCACTCAGTTGAACTACTTCATGAAAACGGCGGTATTGATGCAAGTTCTCTTAGTGAAACATTACTAGATGATATCCTCAAGTTTTAATCAATTGCACTTCTCATGTTGCTGCTTGGCCCGCTTATTCAAGCTAAGTATCTCATAGAGCAGAGCAAGTCTCATCCTGAACACTGTTATGCTTGGCCGCAAATCAACCGCGGTCTCAAGCGCAGTACGGGCGTCTTCTAATCGATGTTCCTTCATCAGATGGCAACCAAGCAAATACCACGAGTGCGCATCAAATGGAAAGGCTGCAAGACGTATCCTCAAATCATGTTCAATGACCGATGCAGGAAAACACTCTCGAACGACTTCAACTTGCATAATTCTTTCGGCCCTCCCTTGAGTTGGTTCAACAACATATGCGCCATTCTGGTACTTAAACTCGTAAAAAATAAGCAGACGAGCATTCAAAAACAAGTCATCATTCTTCAATCTCCAATGTGAGAATAATTGATCTCGCACTTGCTAGCTCACTACCCTTCTTGATATAGATGCCTTTCTGGAAATCCTCAATGTGTTCATTCTCTTCAATCTTAAACTTTACATAATTCTTCGTTTCTTTGTCCCTGAGCATCTTAATTGTAACTGTCATCTTCGGCTTCACCTCTCATAGGCTATAACAGCAAGTTTCAGGTGAACTTTCTACACATTTACATTTTTCTGCAGGCTTGCTGCTGAATACAGTAATAACTTAAGTAAAAGATAGTTTACAATCTGCCTCATAGGTGCAAAGAATGCCTAACTCACAGCATGTAATCCGATGTAGAAAATGTGGTAGGCTATTCTCTTCAACTGCTTACCAACAGCATGTAGTTTCATGTAAAGGGCCTCCCGTTTGTAATATTATCCTACCTGAAATCGGCACAATTGAACTCAGTGATAGTCCTTTGTTCATTCGGGCTCTGATCATTCCTTACGAGAGTTTTGAGATTGTTGACATGAGACTTCTGATTCCCAAGAATATTGAGATTGAGCGGGTGATTCCAGATGAGCCCCCTAGTGGTCTAATTGCCGCACAACGTTTGAAAATGCTTTACATGCTGAGGGTGAAAAGCCCAGGAGATTATGTCATTGGACCTCTTGAATTAGATGCTCGTTTCGATGATGATAAAATTCAGACAATTCGGTCCAACAAGCTGCGTGTAACTGCAAGGTCGAAAACGCCTGAAGTAACACTTCATGTGGTTTCCCCTGAAATAACCCCCACACTGGTCAGGACACCTTTCAGACTTGAGTTCCACAATAGACTGAACAAACCAGTAAGAAGCATAGAACCCCGGATTCGAGCAAGTGCATGCTATTGCGAAAGGATAGAGCCTATTTTGAATGTGGACTCGAACAGTACTGTGTCAGTTGAGACCTTTCTGACGCCGAAGGATCCCGGCAAGCACTCTATCACAATAGAATACCTAGTTCGACATAGCGATGAACGAGCAATAACTCACAGCATTTCGGTCCCTTTGACCGTGAGAACAATGCCCCCTGACATCAAAGTAATGATGAATGCTGACGAAATCGAACGAGAGAACTGCCGCTTTCATGTCAAGATCTGGGCTCACAATGCGGGCAAAGGACCTGCAACAAATCTGAAGATAACCATAGAAATTCCCGAAACTGAAACCAATTTGCTTGCTGGCATGCTCTGGTCATTTGATAGCATCGTTGCTCCTGGTCAGGACTCTCAGATGATTGATCTATGGCTGGAGCCAACTGAGCCTTTTTCTGCCAAGCGAATTAGGATTAGTAGAATAGAGGCCTGCTTTAATGATGCAGAAATGAAACCTCTGATGCCTGTTGTTATTGAAGAGAAGGAATTCTCACCAGTCTGACATTTGTCACACTCAGCTTGATGCTAGTATCAAGAGTTCCTTGAAGAACTCCCTCAGTTCATCTGGAACAGTACCACTGTTTGTTGCTTCAACAAGTGTTGTGGCTGTCTTCTCATTCAATTGAAGGACTGCCAATTTGTCCTTCATGTCTTTTCTTATTACTTCAAATTTCGTTCCTTTAGTATTCTCTGGGACTGCTATCACTGAGAATGCTACTTCACCTGACTCTATTGCTTTCTTAAGGCGTTTTGCAGAATAATATGCGGCAACACCCCCACTTCTATTCCAGTCCTTGACATTTGGAACATCAATTCCAATGTTGAAAGAGGAATCAGCCTTGTTAAGCACAATAATTGCTGCGCTCTGCTTTTGAGTCCCTCCAGATGCCATCAGTAGATTTGCCTCCATACTCATCGTTCCCGCCATTATTGTTAGAGCAGACACAACAGCACCCAGAACTACTGTTGGTGTGAGCTTGATCACATAATCTGCCTGAGCTTCAACCTCTTTGACTGGAGTTTCGAATAGAATGTTATCCAAACGAGGAATCAAGAAACGAATGGCTTCTCTTGGCACTCCTTGAGAATGATTGAATGCGTCCTCTATGTCCGACTCTGTAAATGGAAATAGAGGGTCTGGCGGTGCCTCAATATTCTGTGATTTCCAATATCTGATCATAGTTTCCTTGACGAATGATGCAATGTCTTCTTTTGTAAAATGTCTGAGTGCAACTGGAGGCTCCATTCGTGATTTCATGGGTGCATCTGCAATCTCGTATATTCTGTCCCAGATTTCTGTCAAGCAAGAGGCAATGATCACAATATTTTTGCACTCATTGTATATCCTCTTGAGAACCTCCAGAAAGTATCTCTCTCCTTCCTCTCCATGACTATTATAGGGACCCTCCATTTCATCGATAAAGAGAACCATTGGACGCTCTGACCCCTCAGCAAGCAACTTCAATGTTGCAAGAACAACATCATCATCCTCAAGGACAGTCCTCACCTCTAACTTGGCGGTTTCATCATCGCTAAGTGCATCTCCCAGAAGCCAACGTCTTGCAAGCTCTCTTGTTGGCGGATCAAGGCGATATCTGAGAAGAACCTTGACCACATCTGACGAGATGCCTGGGTAGTCCACTAACAGACGCTCCAAAGCATAAGTATAATCATATATCTCATGGGTGACACCCTTTAATCCACCAAATCTTGTGATTAGATAGTCCACCGTCTGCTCAAACAGTTCTTCACCCATCTCATCAACTATGCAGGCATGAAAATGCAGTGGGATTCTTACTGGAGCTGGTGGTGATGGCACGTAAATTGCAGTGAATTTTCCTTTGGAAAAAATCTCTTCATGCTCCTTAATTACCCAGTAAAGGTGAGTCTTGCCCATCCCCGCACTGCCAAGTACAGGCTGTAGTCGTGGTGTTCCATCTTGCATAGTGAACCTCACAGCTCTGAAGATTGCTCTGTCAGCAACAAGATGAGGACCTGGAATATCAACCTGATCGGGAGTGTCGCCTCTCGATACATATCTTCTGAGTGGTGGTTCATCACGCAAGATCTCCATGTACATCTCTCTATCAAAACTAGACTTGGGTCCAGAACCCTGTTCATCTGGCTCCATGATCTCTCTCCCTCATAATTGGTTGCATTTCAATTCATATATTGACATTAATGTGTTGTCACCATTCGAAGATTTCGCGGTATCGACATTACTATTGAGAAATGCTATCTTTTGAATAGATTGAGAGATCTGGCAATCTTGTTGACACTCATCACTCTAATGATATCCTTCTTGTGCCTTCCCGGAATTATAACGTGATGATTTGCCAGTGATCTCGAAAGGAAATATTCAACAGACTCTTCTAGCAATACTTTGATCTGAGTCCTGCAAGCTCTCTCATTTGACAGGTTGTCAATAATCTTGCCTTCTGCCACCCACCATTTTGAGAGATCACGCCCAAAGACTTTGAACACAGTGACATCTTCATTGCTGAAACGCCCACGAATAGCTACACTCTGTCCAGTTTCAAAGTGAGTCATGATATCATACTCTTTAACAATTGAAGTCGGAACGGTGCAATGTGCAAAAACGACCGTGTTTTGATCAATATCTAGAGATACAACATTTGCCATGAATGAATCCTGACCCGTGATCATTCTTGCTAAGAGCATTGTGAATGTTGAAGGGATGTCTCCCTCACAACCCGCAGTAAGACCAGTTGAGTTGATATATGAAAGAGCATGGCAACCTGAAACGCCTGTTTCCATCAAGAGCCTAAAGCACTCCATAGTCACAGCATCCAAGCACTCGCTTCTCACAAACCTGTCCAGAACCTCGGTAAACGATACTGCCTGAGAAACAGAGTCTGAAGAAACATTAACAGTCCTTGCTTGAGATAGAAATCTCTCATAGTTTGGTGTAAACTCCTCAGATGGCCTTGCAGCCATTCGGGCCATAAGACTGCTAATATCGTAATTGACCAACTCCAGCCCCCACATTTTGGCTATTGCTTGATAGTCCACTTCCAAAGCCACAAGCCATGATGAGGGATTCCCCACGACACCGATTCGGGCTTTTGCAATCTTTTGTAAAACAGTTTTGATACTCTCATCTTGCAATGAATTCAGTGCGTTTTCTGAAAGGTGAATAATATTGACATCATATCCGTGCCTTTCAAGATATGAACGAGTCTCAAGTGCAGCGGGCAGAGAGTTGTTGTCCTCGATAGTTATTAAAAGAACTCTCTCATGAATATCATTATATCGAATAAAATCAATAATTAGATTCTCCGTCCCTCCAGTACCAACAAATATCGGTACTATCTTGCTTTCCAATGTTTGCTCAAGAAACGCATTCTTCCTGAACTCTTCTGGCGAGACCACACATAGATTGAGAACCTTGGCTCTTTCCATTATCTCCTCTTTTATTCTGCTATGTGATATTGGTGAAATGAAAAGAACAACTTGAAGTCCCATACTTCGATGATGTGATGGTTTCCTATATGCGTTTGGATTGAATGACTAAATTATGCGCGGCCTGTTTAAAAATGCAATAATTGTATGTTTGCATTAAATCTATATGGCAATGGTGAGTCACTTTTATCAGGTGGTGCAACAACCATTGGCCAAGACTATAGAGAAAATCGGTGTCCAGAGCATTTTGGTCACTGAAACAAAGACAGTGGCAGATTTACTGAAAGAACTAAACATGTCCGAAGATCATGTAGTACTATTGAATGGAAAACGTGTTGGGCTCGATTATATGGTGCATGAAAATGACACCGTAGTCATTCTGCCACTAATTGAAGGCGGATGAGCAACTCAAAACACGCCAACATCACTGCCAATCTTATCAAGAACCTTTTGAACCACAGTTTCTAGCCTTTTGCGACTGCAATTTTGATACTCTTCAATATTGTCTGATATCGCATTTAGCAAGACTTTCCTTGTTCCCGAGCTGTACTGTGTAGCACGTTTGGGTCTCATGGCAAGGACAGGATCAAGTCCCAGTTTCATCGCAAGTTCTCTGAATATTATCTTTCTATTAGGGGTTTCATCAGGATTGATTTTGAATTCGGCAGGGATTGACAGAGCAATTCTTGCAAAGTGTTGGTCTAAATAGGGAAATATCGTACTTACCCCATTATACCCAATTGCCTTCTCATCTCTCTCAAGGTTTGCCTCATGCGTGATTGAAATGTCCTGCATTAATTGTTGCTCTAGCGCTTCTGCCCCTCTCTCTTCATAGATTCTGACATGTCTGACATAACCCGCAAACAGCTCATCGGGTCCCTGACCAGACACTACAAGTTTGATGCCCAACTGACTGGCGACTTTTCCTGCAAGATAGAACGGAATTGCTATCTCCACATCCATTCTATTGGTTGTTTCAATGGCGTAGATCACATCCCCAAGGCAGTCCCAGACAATGTCTGGATTCAAAACCAGTTTTTGGATTGGAACACCCAATCTCTCTGCTGCGTTTCTGGATGCTACACTATCATGAGAGTCCTCTGCAAAAACCGAGATTAAATATGTTTCATCGCAGAACTGTTTCGTAAGTAGTGCTGCAAGAGAGCTATCCACTCCTCCCGAAAACAGCACTCCACACTCACTAATATCCTGAAGTCGTTCAAAAGAGTGCACTAGTGTTTCACTCAGTGTCCGAATAAACCCCTCCCTGGACACATTTCTTCGAATACTAATCTTGCTTGGACTAATATATCGCGTTATCTCCGCACTCTTACCATTAAATATTAGTTGATGCCCTGGTTGCAAAGACTTGATATCCGATATTCCTACAGCCCATATCGCTTTCTTTTCAGTCGCAATAAGTAACGATCCCTTATCCATATGATAATAGACCGGCTTCGAGCCATCAAGAGACCTCTGCATTGAAACTCCTTCACTATCTATTCGCAAGAGCAAGGCACCTAATGAGTCATCATTCAATGTGTCCAGAATGCACTTTTTGGGTCCAGTTGCATTAATCAGAATGTTCAGTCCATCATCCTGACTCACCGACCAGTCCTCATTACTTCTAATTATAATGAAAGAGCTCACTTGACCTTCCTGATCAATCAATGAATATGCAGTTTCTGGTCCTCGGTGTTCAAGAGATTTCGAAGAAGAAGCTAGAAACTCAAGAGGGGCACTCATCAATTTGGCGCTTGCATAAAGTAATAGTGCTGTCATTTCAGATGATTGGAGAAACTAATACTGAAAAATCAATTGTTCTCCACGTATTGCAGACTATGCAGTACTATTACTCAACAGCTTTTAAAATGACTTTTTGAATTCCGGTGATTCCTTTTAGCTTATCTTCAAATTCCGTTTCTGAGATGTTCAATTGATCCGGTGTGAAATAGCACTCATAATAGCACTTGTTCGTGGATTGACAAATTCCACTCGTGAAAAGAATGTCTTCAAGATGAGATTCTTCAAATATCAGAGTCAGTTCCTCTAGGAAGCTCTTGCTCAGTTTTTCTATCTCTAGCTTGAGATAGAGCACCCTTTTGCTGTCAACCGGGTATATCTTTACATTCTTGTCCTTGAGTATGAGGATTGCAAGTCCATGCGATTTGCCTATCTCTTCAAAGAATTCACTGGGCAAGGTGATTTTATCACCTTTTTCTATGGCTAATACTCTCGCTCGTGTGGTTTCTCCGTTCGTCAATAAGGTCTTCCTCCGCACTTCCGCATATACGAGTGTCGAGACTATATTATATTTCTTATGGACAACATGAATAAGTGCGGTTTCTGAAACATACCGTTAATAATCATAATGTGCTATAATCCTACAAGTAAACATATGCCACGATTATCTCTTGAACCATCTTCGTATTGTTTCGATGGCACCACGGTCAGGTTCTTCAACAATTCTAAGTGTCCACTGTTGTCTTGCGTGCTTATAAAACTCAAGAAATGCAACGCCACCTTCGGTATGTATCCGTTCCATCTCCTGAAGCCTGCCCTGCAACCACGCCTTCTTTGTGATGGGGATCTTTGCAGTCGCAAGATCGAACATCATGGGGTGAAGATCAAACACTATTGCACGTTCACTCATATAGTCAAGAATGCCATCTTGAAGTGTGCTACTTATCGTTTCTCTGTCAGTGAAGAATGAAGCGGCTACTGAAACATTGGGATACTTTTCTGGAAGGTTCAATGCAAATCTGAATGACCTCCTAAATTTAGAAAGGTGTGTGGCTGCATCAAGACATAGAATTACTCTTGGCTTGCCTTCAAACTCTTCAGTGGCATCTTCCTGCCCGCCCTCACTTTCATGACTCTCAAAGACCTGCTTGACAAGAGTTCCCGTCACTGGTGGTAAGTCTGCCTCAGTGAGTTGAGAAATGTCGACTTGTGCTTCTCCAGTCTTTTCTTCGGTTCCCTTGCTCTTGGTTTTCTTTTCTTCACCTTTCATTCTTGGTCTGAGATGTGGCAATAGATACCCAATCTCTTCAACAAGGTGCTGCAAGACCAATGGGAGAAATAGGTCATATAGTGTACCCCGTGTTTCAGTTATGATTAGAACAGGTTTTCTCTCGGAAACTGCTCTACTGAGAACATAATCACTATTTGGATCTGTGTCAAAGAATTTTAAGAGATTCTCCTCAGAATATGCCTTGTTAACTCTCTCCTCCCATTCTTGATATACTTCCTTGACCTCCTGTTTACGGCGTTCTTTTATAAGAGAAGCAAACTTACCAAGATACCTCACACCTCTGGTGACAGCAGATGCTGGACTGATAAAGACGGTCATTAGGCCAACTGCCTCCCCAGCATACTCGCTGGCCTCAGTGCTCTTGATCTTTCCAAGCACTTCCTCAGTTAAAGATGGAGGTCCAAGCTTTTCAACAAGTACTTCTTTCATTCCTGCGAGGTCCTCAAATGCTGCATCACCGGGACCAATATCTTCCCCAACAGGCGAAGCATCTGACAGCACCTCTGCAAACTTATTGGGCCGCTTAATCAACCACTGGAGAGGGATCTTTAGTGTTGGATACTCATGCAAAAATGTTCTATCTGAGTCCTTTGGTCCAAAATAGAATTTCTCCGCATCTGGAAAAAGTGAGTCGAACACATGCATGAATTGATCAAAGCCCTTCTTTGTGCTTAGTCCCATCTCAGCCTTTTCAAGCGCATCTGCTACAAATACAAGTCCTGTGTCTTTTGTCTTCGCCTGTCTTGCCATCACAACCATTACTTGTTTTGGTGATAGGTATAGCTTCTCACTAGCAACAAACGGGGCATCATAAAATGAGATTATTCCAAGACGCTGCCAGGGCCGATTTGCCATTTGCTTGTCAACAATGTATTGAAACCATTCAACACCTCTCTGATATCTTGGAATGTTCTCATCTTCTGGTTGTTTTGGCATATCTTACACCCACTGGCCAGTAAATTGCCCATGATGGGTTTCCAATGAAATGATGATAAAGCTATTGCAATTGGAATAATCACTTAATCACGTCGTAATGCAGCAATTGCAACTACAGCGGCCATTACTATGATGGATACAACAAATAGTGTCCTCCAATCAATCAGTGGCGGTTCTGGGTTATTAGGGTCTGCCTCATAGATCCTTGCTAGGTATTCAGACCCAAGAAGCTTGAGTGAATGAATTGCCATTGCAGAATACATCATGTTTCCAACATCAGTATTCGGAACGATGGCAAAACCTCCATCATTTGCAGTCTGACAGTTAAGGATAAAGTCCACAACAGCATCTATGTTTCTAGGAGTTGAACCCAGAAGCTCTAGAGCGAGTAATGCATAATATGTGCTGACAATATTAGTGTCATTTGTCAATTCTCCCTCCTCATAACCACCATAGTAATGAGATGGGATGGAGATGTTAGTCTGTCTATCAAGAATCCAATCGCGTATGGTCTGTAGGTCATCACTTATCTCTGTGAGTGCTCCAAGAGAATCAAGTGCCATCAGAGCGGCTGCTGTCGCAGATACGCTTGGAAGAGCTGATGCGGGATTGAGCTTGAACCCCCCTCCATCGCGACAGTCCAGAATCCATTGAATTGTTGTGGTCCTATTAAGGAGTATATCATCAACGGTCCAGTTTGTTTCAGAAGCATAGTTTGTGATGAGGTACAATGCTTGATATGTTGATATCATGTCTGGTGACCTGTCCTGGTCAATTGCAAAACCACCACTCACAGTCTGGCTCCTGTTCACCCAGAACAGCATTGCAGTCACATTGACATCCTTCACCTTATTGATGTTTGGAATGTCCGTGTGTGGCTTCAGCAGTTCCCATAAATGCATGCCATAGAATGTTGTGTCCATTGTGGTTGGTCCTGCAATGTATGATGCAAAACCACCGTATCGACTGGACTCCTCTCCTCCAGTGTTCCACTGAATCTTGTATGTGAAGTTCTTCATCTTGACCAGATCAATGATTGGGGGCCTATCATCCAGCAGACCCATGTCATCTAGGATGAGTGCAGCGGGATAGGTGGCCCTGACATTCGAGGCCTTTAGTCCAACAAGATGATAGCCACCTTCAACATCGTCATAATTCTCAGTCATGAAACCCCAGAGCGAATCCCATCTTGTACCCGGGCTTGCCATAGTTGGTTGAACGACTATATAAAGAACTACAAGGGTGCACGCAATCATTAGGCCAGCAGTTTTGATATGCTTCATTAGGACATCACGGTGGTTTTTGTTGTTCTGGAGCTCACTGCTCCGTGTGTTGTGCACGGGCTAAGGCATAGTTATTAACGTTTCTCCATTTGCATTAATGTACTCATTTGACTTCAGAACACCTCATATCTTCAGCTGATGGTGAACTCTTCAATGTCATCCGCCAAAAACCATCTGCAAAATCTCAAATTGCACTCTACATGCTGATTTTACTGACTAGCGGTATTATCTTCCTACTTTCGTCTATATGTTAGTATTTATTTATTTAACTATAGTTATCAGTCATAGTGAGTATCATGGTTGAAAACTCATCACACTTCGATGTGATTGTTGTGGGTGGTGGTCCTGCAGGTCTCTCTGCAGGCATAATTTGTGCGTATAAAGGTCTTCGCACGGCTGTGTTTGAGGGAGGCACTTGGGGCGGCCTGATGTCCACAATCTATCCCTACAAGCATATAACGAACTATCCTGGCGTGCCAAAAATTCTTGCGTCGCATTTGGTCTCAGAATGGGTCCGCCAGACTGTCGAGCAGGGCGCCTATCTGATTCCCGAGCGTGTTTTAAAGGTCACTCCTGATAGAGTTGTCATAACCGAGGAGGCTGAGTACTCAGCACAGGTGATCATTCTAGCAACAGGAATGAAACCTAACACTCTTGGCATTCCAGGAGAGCGAAAGTTTTCCACACAGAATCGTGGTGTCTATCCATATGTTACTGAACCTGCTTTATTCAGGGACAAGCGAGTTCTAATTGTTGGCGGCGGTGACACGGCTCTCGACGCAGTCATTGATGCAAGTGCAGTCACTGACAGTATCTGGCTTGTTCATCGAAGATCAGCATTCCGAGGAGCAGAGTCCACATTGCAGCGCATCCGCAATGATAATCTCGCACAGATTATCCTAAACACAGAACTGATCGAGATTGGCGGCGAATCGGAGGTGTCTTGGGTTGTATTAGAAAACAAGGAAACTGGGAAGAGGGAGAAGCTAGAAACCGACACCGTGGTGTTAGCTGTGGGCCTTGTTCCAAACACTGAGATATTCTCTGAGTTGGGTCTAAAGATGAATGGCAAATTTGTCAATGTGGACTCGCAGATGAGGACCAATATCGAGGGTGTGTTTGCTGCTGGCGATGTTGTATCAGTTTATCAGTTGGCAACAATAGCTGCAGCACAGGGGGCCCTTGCGGCTCATAACGCATACAAGTATATCAGAAAGCCATACTGGGCCTAAAAGATTTAACTTGACTCTTTAGTGATGACTTCTTTGCTCTGTTAAGCTAAGTTGGAAGCGAAGCATTCATGTTTGTATTCTTACAAATCCTGTTTGTCTACCTACCAATGGAGTCTGATATGAATGAATCTCAGTGGAAATTGCTATATGGCCCATTCTCAAGAGGCAGTCCAATTTTCTGTCCCCTCTACATTTTCCATTGTGGCTTGCGATCCTGAATCTGGAGACCTCGGAATCATTGTTCAAAGCAAGTTTCCTGCAGTTGGATCACTGGTCCCATGGGCTAAGGCTAATGTTGGAGCGATTGCTACGCAGGCATGGGCAAATGTTTCATATGGACCTCGTGGACTGGAGATGCTCTCCAAGGGAATGTCTGCGTCAAAAGTGTTGAAGAAGCTCATTTCTAGTGATGAGGGGGTTCAGCACAGACAAGTGGGTATTGTCGATTACAAGGGACGGGCAGTAGCCTATACGGGGAAGGAGTGCATGGAGTGGGCTGGTCATCTGATAGGTGATGGATATACCTGTCAGGGAAACATCCTCGCCAGCGAAAATGTTGTAAACTCGATGGCTGAAACGTACGAAAAGACTGAGGGGGACCTGATAGACAAGCTCTTTGCTGCATTAAAGGCTGGTCAGGATGCGGGCGGCGACAGACGTGGAATGCAGTCTGCTGCGATACTCGTTGTTCGTGAAGCTGGTGGCTATGAGGGTGGTAGCGACCGCTATGTTGATGTGCGTGTGGATGATCATCCCAACCCGATAGAGGAGCTCGAAAGGATATTCAAAATCTATGACATGACTCTCTTGAGTCGTGAGGACATCAGCCGCCTATTGCCAATTCAGGGCAACATCTCAAAACGAATACAGCAAGCCCTTGTCAAACTTGGATATCTGGATCATGTGAACGAATCCTCATTCTCTAAATCCGCCCAAACCGCTCTCCAAAAGTATGTGAACATAAACAATTTTGAGAATAAAATGCGGTCTGACAACAGAATCTGGCAGAGTATCTACGAGTATTTACTGAACGATGCTGGACTTAAAATATAGTCCTCTGCAGCAAGTGCAAGATGAAGAAAGATGGAGGAACGGGCCATATCGAATTAATATGACCCTGCCTTTTTCTGTCTGATATACTCATAAGCAGAATTCGCAGCGATTGCTCCTTGACCAACAGCAACTGAGATCTGCTTTAATGAAGCAGTCACATCGCCCGCTGCATATACGCCCTCAATATTGGTCGCTTGGTGTTGATCTATCAGTATTTCTCCCTTCTCGTTTGTCTTAACACCAATGGCCTTTGCTAAATCGCTCTTTGGATCTGAACCAAGAGCTATGAAGTATGCATCAACAACAAGTGTACTCTTCTCCCCTGTCTTTACATTCTCAAGGATGCCTTCTATTCGATTGTTGACATTCTTGAACTCCTTAACAACATGACTCCATTTAATCTCAACATTGCTTTTAAAGAGAAGATTCTGAAGTGCCTGCTCAGCCCGCAGCTGATCGCGGCGATGGATAAGATAGACTTTATTGGTCACATCCTTCAAGTACAGTGCTTCTGTGACGGCAGTGTTTCCCCCACCGACGACTGCTACTTCCTTATTTCTGTAAAGTGGGGCATCACATGTTGCACAATATGAGATGCCACGACCAGTTAGATCCTCTTCTCCCTGAACACCTAATTTTCTATGTCCCCCTCCAGTTGCAATAATGATTGCTTTAGCATGGTAAACGCCACGTCGGGTTTTGAGATTAAACTCCCCGCTCATATCAATCTCTATATTCTCAACTCCAGTGATCTCTTTTATGGTTGCACCATTTCGTTTTACTTGTTCCTTCATTCGCTCTGCAAGTTCCATACCTGGGATGAATGTAAATCCGGGATAATTCTCGATAGCAGGACTTGTTGCCTGGGCGCCACCTAGCACCATCTCATCCAGTAATAGAGTTCTCAACCCATATCTTGCACCATAAATTGCAGAAGTCATTCCTGCCGGACCACCGCCAATGATGACTAGCTCCCAATCAAAATCATCGCTCATTGTAAATCCCATCTTCCTTCTCAATTTACGATCTCTTCAATATCTGGTTCCTTAATAATTAACTTGTCCAAAATGTCTACATCAAACCCACTCTTTGGAGTCAACTCAACCCTATGAATTGGTCTTAGTAAGTCGCTTACATTACTTACTGACACTGACCGAATGGGTTCATGATGCTTCTTGACATACTCTATTGCCCTGTGCATTTTTGCAGGATCATACAAGAACATTTGGCCAGGTCCCACAACAACGAGTGTGTCAACCGTGTCGAGACCCTCCCACGGCCAGACTGAATCATTAAAAGATTCAATTATTACAATTTCTCTATTCTTCTCCATCTCATGAAACGCCTCATTCAAGACTCCCTCATACACTGCATCCTGAAAAGCTTGAGCCTCCTCAATACTCTTGATAGGTATGTATTCATGACTGTTGATAAGACGCATCATCTCATCAATTGACATGATTACCCTTCCATCTTGAACAAGATCAATAGCTACTAGCAAACGGTCTTTTGTCCTGCCCCCCATCACTTGAGTGATTCTCTTCATGACCAAGACCGAGTCCCATCCAGAGATTGAGAGTGTACTTGGAATGACTTGGCCTGGTCGTTCTATTCTTGCTGGTACGAAAAGGTTGTGAATTGGATTGATCATAGTTATTGGGTGACTGGACTGAATATCGTTCTTTATCATCCAGGCATCATATGAGAATATCTGACCTGATTCAATACATCTCATTGTGTGTTCATGCCTGTACCAATAGTTATGCCCACTGAGTGGCTTGAAGTATTCTACAGAGTAACCTGACTCCTTCAGATTCAGAGCAATAGTTCTTGCTACTGTTGTTTTGCCAGAGTCAAACGGATTAGCCCCTGTGATAAGAATACGTCTTGTCAATTTACACACCACAAAAGAAATTGAAAAGGAGCTCAAAGGCTCCTTATTGTTGTTCTATTACATCATGCCAGGCATGCCGCCCATTCCGCCCATGCCACCCATACCACCCATGCCACCTTCACCGCCGGATTGGCTTGGTGGGGATGCTTTAGCTGCAATCACATCATCAATTCTGAGGATCATCTGTGCAGCCTCTGATGCGGAACGGATTGCTTGTAGCTTGACACGAGCTGGCTCAATGATACCGCCCTTCAACATGTCGGTGACTTTGCCCTTCATGACATCAACACCATACCAGATACCCTCTTCCTTGGCGTGCTCCTTATTGAGCTCTGTCATGATATCAATGGGATCATGGCCACCGTTTTCTGCCAGTGTCTTCGGTATCACACGTAGGGCCTCTGCGAATGCCTCAATAGCGAGCTGCTCGCGACCGCCAACCTTGTTTGCATAGGTTTCAAGTCGTTTGGCGATCTCTGCTTCAACAGCTCCTCCACCAGCAACATAGGTGCTATCTTCAATGACATTTCTCACAACGCAGAGGGCATCGTGCAGTGCTCTGTCTGCCTCATCAACTACGTGCTCGGTTCCGCCGCGTATGACAATTGAAACGGCCTTTGGATCCTTGCACTCGCGGATGTAAACGAGCTTGTCATCGCCGAGCTTGATCTCTTCAACAAGGCCTGCCTCACCGAGGTAGCTCTCGTCGAGTTCATCAAGGCTTGAAGCAATCTTTCCGCCTGTTGCTTTGGCAAGTTTCTCCAATGTACTCTTCTTGGCTCTTCTAACAGCCAGAATACCTGCTTTAGCTAAGTAGTGCTGAGCAACATCATCAATGCCTTTCTGGCAAATCAGAACGTTGGCACCGGTGTTGATGATCTTATCAACCATAGCCTTTAGCATGCGCTCTTCTTCATCGAGGAATGCTTTGATCTGCTCTGGGCTGTCAATCTTGATCTCTGCATCGAACTCGGTCTTTTCGACCTCAATGGCAGCATTGACAAGAGCAATCTTTGGACTCTCGACTCTCCTCGGCATAGCCGCATGAACAACCTCTTTGTCAACGACCATGCCTTTGATCAGTTCGGTTTCAGTGAGGCTCTTGCCCTGCTTTTTGATTATCTCAATCATGTCAATGTCAGCCTTTCGCTTTCCCTCAACATCCTCAATAATCTGAAGGATTGCATCTACAGCAATGTCCGCAAAGTGATTCTTTGCTCCAATGACTGATTTGCTGTTCATTGATGTGCATGCAATTTTATTGAGTAGCTTTTTGTCAAGACCCTCCATCTTGATTGCAATCTCATCAAGAATCTCAGTAGCTTTCTCCGCAGCTTTCTGATAACCTCCAACAATGATGGTTGGATGAATCTTTTTCTCGAGAAGGTCTCTTGCCTTCTTCAGTAGTTCTCCTGCAATGATGACTGAACTTGTGGTTCCATCACCAGTTTCTTGGTCCTGACTCTTAGCGACCTCAACAAGCATCTTTGCAGCTGGGTGCTGAACATCAATCTCTTTGAGAATTGATGCACCATCGTTTGTGATAGTGACATCACCCAAGCTATCAACCAGCATCTTGTCCATTCCACGAGGACCAAGAGTGGATTTCACAGCGTCAGCAATAACAATACCTGCCATGATATTGTTTTCCTGAGCTGTTCTGCCTCGTGTTCTTGAGGTACCTTCCTTCAGGATCAGCACGGGTGTACCTGATAGTTGTGCCATTTTTTATTCCCCTTTTTCATTTTTATTTGGCCCACGAATTCACTGTGGACTCTATCTTATCATTACGATAAAACTGTACATGCACTTCAGCATGTACTCCAAGAAAACTGTGCATGCACTTCACTTAAAAAATTGTCGAAAGGTAGTATTTTCTGCCTGTTTCATCGAAACCAGTCTCGTATGTAACTTTCAACTCAATATTTTTATTCGCTGCAGCGCGAACTAGTTTTGAGGCCCTTTTATGTCACCACTGATGAGGGGATACTACTTAGGAGCTGAAGAATCAGCACCTCTTTTCAAGATGAACTCTTCCGGTGGAAACTGGATAATTGGAATGATTTGGACTCAAATATGGGTCTTCCTTATGGACATACGACCATTCTTTTTAATCTGGACGACTACAAGTCTTGCAGCAGGGATGCTTCTCTACATTGTCTGGTTGTCCATTCTCAAGATCAGATATGGTAATCCCTTGGATGACCCCGAAATTGCTGAGATTGTGGAGCGCGCCAGGGCGAAAATTGGGTTTAGAGATGAAGTGCAGATCTGGCTTAGAAAGTCTGACAAATTGATATGTATGGCGGCAAAGACCCCATTATTTACTTCGTTATTACTATCAAATATTGCAGTCCAAGACATGATGGTCAATCCTGAAAGCAGTGAAATCATCGTTGCTTACAAACTTGCTAAAATTAGAAAAAACACTCCTTTCAAGCAGTTCATGGAATCTGGAGTTTACTTCATGATTGGCGTTATCTGGGCTGCATTCATGTTCATTGACATAACTGATGTAATCTCTCCCATTTCAAATGCAACCGTTTTCATGGCATTAATGATTGGAGGACTTGCAGCAGCAATTGTGATTTTTGGCGTGTTCATATTGTCCAGAAGCTATAAGGATGAAGAATTTGAGGCAGTAGAATCACTCTACAATATCCCCCCAGTTGTTGCTTTTATGCGTGTCTTTGGTAAGGATACAGTCAGTGAGGAGAAGCTGACAGAATACTTCGAGATAGCCAAACCCAAAATAAAGGATGAACTATCCCAGGAGAAGACGAACCGATTTAGAAATGCAGCCGTGATTTCAATCATAACATTGGTGTCAGTGATACTATTCATGCTAGTGATTGGGGTTTTTGGATCGCCGATTAGGACAGTGATGTCATTAATGTTTGCTCTATTATTTGGAGGTATTGCCTTTCTTTTCACCATCATTTTCTACAGTATGCGAGATATCTGGCGACCCCGAAAGGACAATGATGAAGAAACTGATGAACGGACCTATCATGGGTCCTTGTCATCTGTTATTGAGGATATGATGCATCACGTAGCAAGGCTCGATGGTTACTATGTCAGATTGATAGAAACTAGCCATGGTCATGATTATCTTGCAATTTTCAACTCTCGAATTCTCGTTCCTTCAAATGTTGTCTTCTCAGTTCCATCATCAATTATGGAATTGCTAAAGACTCCCGACATGTTGACCCCCTATATTGTATATGAGATCAAATACTCCAAGCTGACTTCGAAATACCAAAAATATCCTGCAATTCTGATGTTCGGCGCACTTCCGTTTTACATCATCTATATGTTCCAAAATATTTTCTCTGGCGGTGATATCCTAGCGGCTTTTGGCTGCTATTTTGCATGGATATTTCTAGTGGCTACAGTTGGATATGTTCTATTTAGACTCAAGTCATTTAGTCTTGATCTGGAGTTGGCAAGAAGATTTCCTCAACATGTAAATATGCTGTATAAATTGCTCGATGCTGGGTTTGCAACTCCTTACATGGGCCATCCAATCAAGAAGAGACTGAAATTCTTGGAACGTAAAGGTTTCACTCACGATCCGGGATTGCTTGAATGATCCCAGATTGACTCAGCAATCGAAGGAGTTAATAAGCGCATCAACACTTAACTATAATGAATGGAGAGATATTGACAATGGACATCACTTTCAATGTTGGCGGCGCAGCTGGTCAAGGTATTGATAAAATTGGCGACTTACTCACTCAGATTTTTGTCAAGGCTGGGTTTTATACATTCACCATAAAGGACTTTGAGTCTCGAATCAGGGGGGGCTATAACTTCACCCAAATACGAGTTTCAGACATTCCTGTCTATGCTTCAAATGATGAGATTGATGTGATTGTTGCTCTCACAAGAGCAGCTATAGTAGGCAAGAGGGACCAGCTGGTTGAGAATGGTGTCATAATATTTGATGACTCAATAGACTTCACCGAGTTGGAGCAATGTCATCTGCCGCTGCCTTTGGAGAAGACTGCCAAGGAAGTTGGCGGGGACACTCGAATGACGAACTCTGCAGCATTGGGGGCTGTGCTCTCTGTCCTGAAGTATCCCTTTGAGATGGCCTCTGAAGCATTGGAAGCAATATTTCAGAAAAAGGGCGAGAAGGTGATTCAGCCCAATATCAAGGTTGCACGTGCGATCTACGATATTGCACGAGATCATTTTCAGGGTGAATGCAGTCATGACCTGAGCACTCTACGTGGTGGGCCATCAGAAGACAAGCTGGTCCTTAGTGGCAACCGTGCCATTGCATTTGGGGCACTTGCTGCTAATGTCAAATGGATATCCTCGTATCCGATGAGCCCATCTACAAGTGCATTCCAAGACATTGTTTCAGTTGCTCATACTCTTAGAATCGGTGCCTTTCAGACCGAAGATGAGTTAGCCTCACTCACAATGGCAATAGGTGCATCATTTGCAGGTGCTCGGAGTATGGTCACCACTTCTGGCGGTGGATTCTCACTGATGGTCGAAGGTCTGGGCCTTGCTGCAATGACTGAAACCCCAGTTGTAATATATAATGCTCAACGACCAGGTCCTGCAACAGGACTTCCCACTCGCACCGAGCAGTCAGACCTTCTCTTTATGGCCCATGCAAGTCAGGGCGAATTTCCTAGAATACTACTAGCACCCAAGGACCCACTAGAGGGTTTCAATATCACTGTGCGCGCATTTGATTTGGCCGAAAAATTCCAGGTCCCTGTAATGATTCTTGGTGATCAGTACTTTGCTGACTCTGTCATGAACATTCCAAGAATCGATGTGACTGGCATTAAGATTGATCGGGGAAAGCTTGCGCCAAGAGGATCTGATCGGGAATACAAGAGGTTTCAGCTGACTGAAGATGGCATCTCACCAAGGGCGTTTCCTGGTGATGTTGGCAAGATAGTTGTAGCTGCGGGCAATACTCACCGCGAAGACGGTCATATTAGCGAAGATCCAAATGTGAGAAACGAAATGGTTGAGAAGTTTATGAAGAAGACTCCTCAGATTCTTGATGCTCTGAACCCACCAACTCTTGAAGGTCCTCCCGATGCCGAAACTACTCTTCTGACTTGGGGGACTGTATGGGGCCCTGTCTTTGAAGCTGTCAATATTTTAGCTGCTGATGGGGTTTCAATCAATCAACTGCATTTTAGTGATGTCTTTCCTCTCAAGACTGAAAGACTGATGGCCATATTCGCTCAGGCAAAGCGTGTGATATCAATCGAACAGAATGCAACCTCTCAGTTTGCAAGGCTCGTTCGTATGGAAACCGGTCTGAATGTTGATAAAATGATAAACAAATACGATGGGAGGCCTATGACTGCAGGCTGGGTCATTACTCGTCTTAAGGAGGTGGGTGTCCAATGATCACATTGAAAGACCTGACCGCGCCGCAAAAAGTGACATGGTGTTCTGGATGCGGGAATTTTGGAATTCTTTCATCATTGAAAAAGGCACTTGTGAGTCTTGAGATTCCCCATCATGAAATTTTACTGGTTTCAGGAATTGGTTGTTCGGGCAAGCTTCCGCACTACATCAATGTGAATAGCATCCATACTCTTCATGGCAGAGCTATTCCAGTTGCCACAGGCGCACACCTGGTCAATCAGGACTTGAAAGTCATAGTGCATGCGGGTGACGGTGATATGCTTGGTGAGGGTCTTGGACACATGCTACATGCAGCAAGACGAAATGTCAACATAGCAGTGTTTGTCCATAATAACGGTGTCATGGGACTAACAAAGGGACAATATTCACCACTGTCACCACGCGGTTATATTTCTGTGACCTCTCCTCCACCACCTGGAGTTCCAATGGAGCCGGTGAGCTACTTGGCAATGGCAATAGCCAGCGGTGCAACCTTTGTGGCCAGGGCATTTTCTGGAAAGACAAAGCATCTTGTTGAAATAATGTCAAAGGCAATCCAGCACAAAGGCTTTGCTATTGTTGACATTCTACAGCCCTGTGTGACATGGAACCGCCAACTCACTTGGGACTATTACAACGATAAAGTCTATCTGATCGAAGATGAATATGAACCATCGGACAAGATTGCGGCGATTGAGAAAGTCATGGAGTCCAATGAAAGGATTCCCCTTGGCGTTTTCTTTCAGGCAGAGAAGCCCGATCTTGCATCAGGCCTTTCAATACCCATCGATGGCAAGTTGAAGGACCATCAGACAAGCCTCTCACGACTGCAAGATATAATTGACCGGTTTGTCCTAGAGTAAACGTTTACTGAGGGTAATATCTGTTGAAGAGAACTAGGACCGAAAA
This sequence comes from archaeon, assembly GCA_024276825.1. Taxonomy (GTDB): domain Archaea; phylum Asgardarchaeota; class Thorarchaeia; order Thorarchaeales; family Thorarchaeaceae; genus JAJRWI01. Next base: position 3,464 of record JAJRWI010000039.1, on the reverse strand, counting down.
AGATGCACTTGGGGAAGTGGAAGTCCCAGTAAACGTTTACTGGGGTGTCAATACCCAACGTACATTGAAGAACTTCAAGATCAGTGGACGCACATTCCCAGTTTTATTCATCAAGTCCCTCGCTCAGGTAAAGCTCGCTTGTTTGCAGGTGAACATGGATAATGGTGACATCGGGCCTGAGATCGGTGGGGCTATGCATCAGGCTCTTCAAGAAATACTGGAAGATGACAAGTTTCTAGATCAATTTCCTGTGGATGTATTTCAGACTGGTTCTGGAACACAGATTAACATGAATATGAATGAAGTGATAGCCAATAGGGCGAATGAGATACTGGGGCATGAAATGGGCAAAAAGTATCCAGTTCATCCTAATGACCATGTGAATAAGGGACAATCATCAAATGATGTGATTCCCACTGCGATGCATCTTGCAGCTCTTGAAACCTTGTCAGAGGATCTATTGCCTGCCATTGATCTCATAATAGAAACCCTCTACAAAAAGATTAGCGAGTTTAAGGACATTATCAAAGTTGGTCGCACTCACCTTCAGGATGCAGTTCCAATACCTCTCTCAATGGAGTTCTCTGTTTACAAACAGCAGTTTGTGAATGTGTACTCGCAACTCCAGAGTGTTCGCGAAGATCTTGCAGTTCTGCCAATTGGTGGTACTGCACTTGGAACTGGAATTAATGCACCTCCTGATTTTGGTGAGAATGTGGTAGAAAAATTATCAAAGATGACTGGCTTTCCCCTTAGAGTGAATCCAGTCAAGGCTGAGGGAATTGCCTCGCACAGTGTCATTGTGAGAACCAGCTCATACCTCCGACTTCTTGCGTTGGCCCTAATAAAGATGGCAAATGACATTCGATGGATGGCAAGCGGACCTAGAGCAGGTCTTGGGGAGTTGAACCTCCCTGTCAATGAGCCTGGGAGTAGTATAATGCCAGGAAAGATCAACCCAACTCAGTCTGAAATGCTAATACAGGTCTGCATTCAGGTCTTGGGTCATGATGCATCAATTGTCGCAGCGGAAACCCATGGCAGTGTGCTTGATCTAAATGTTGCAAAGCCAGTGATGATTGTGAACCTGCTTGATGCTATTAGACTCTTGACTAATGGGATCACATCTTTTGTGACACATTGTCTTGCTGACATTACTCCAAATCTCGAACAGATTAATCAGCATCTTGAGAGCAGCCTTATGCTGGTCACCCGACTTGTGCCTTACATTGGATATGACAAGGCCTCCGAGATTGCCATGACCGCACTTCGCACAGGAAGGACAATTCGTGAGGTAATCACTGAGATGAAGTTGAAGATTGATGGTGACCTCAATGACATTTTAGATCCAAAAAGAATGGTATAGTTATAGAACAAATGTCATAAGTCATGGTTCGTGATTATAGAGGAGTGATGCGAGTCGAATTGGGAGACTGTATTAATGCTTTACAAGCATGATGTATTGATTATTGGTGCGGGTCTTGCAGGACTTAGGACTGCTCTGGAAATTGCACTGGAATTTGATGTTGCTATTCTAACAAAGGTGCATCCGCTACGCTCACACTCGGTTGCTGCGCAAGGCGGGATAAACGCAGCCATTGGCGAGAATGACTCATGGGAGCAACACGCCTTTGATACGATAAAGGGATCGGATTATCTGGCGGATCAAGACGTAGTTGAAATGCTCACAAAGAACGCACACGCAGCTGTCTATGAGAATGAGCGATGGGGCACGGCATTTTCAAGAACTGAAGACGGGAAGATTGCACAGAGACCGTTTGGTGGTGCTGCTTTTCCAAGGACTTGCTATGCTGCCGACAGAACGGGCCATAATCTGCTTCATACAACTTTTGAGCAAACATTGAGAATGGGAATAAAGATCTATGATGAGTGGTTCGTTACATCACTTGTTTGTGATAATGACAGAGTGGTTGGTTTCACTGCCTTAGATATTCGGACAGGTCAGATTGAGGGCTTTGCGGCAAAGGCAGTTGTTCTAGCAACGGGTGGGTTTGGTCGTGTCTACAGTAAATCAACAAACGCTCTCATTAACACTGGGGACGGGTGCTCTCTCGCCCTTCGTATAGGCGTGCCTTTGAAAGACATGGAGTTTGTCCAGTTTCATCCAACTACTCTCTATGGTTCAAGTATTCTTATCACTGAAGGTGCTCGTGGTGAGGGTGGTTTCTTGTTAAATAAGAATGGCGAGCGCTTCATGAACAAGTATGCTCCCGAGAAGATGGAACTTGCACCGAGAGACATTGTGGCTCGTGGCATTCAGACTGAGATTCTCGAGGGCAGGGGAATTGAGGATGCATATGTGCATCTTGACCTGACACATCTGGGCAAGGAAAAGATCATGGAACGTCTGCCTGGGATCAGAGAGATCGCAATCCATTTTGCTGGCGTTGACCCAATTGATGAGCCAATACCTATTGTTCCAGGTCAGCATTACTCAATGGGCGGAGTTCATTGTGATGGCTATGGCAGAACTTCAGTGAAAGGGCTCTATGCTGTGGGAGAATGTGCCTGCATGAGTGTACATGGTGCCAATCGACTTGGAGGCAACTCATTGCTTGAGACCTTGGTCTTTGGTGCAATCGTTGGTAAGGAAATTCTAAACTACGTTAAAGTAGTATCATCTCCTTCTGAAAAGCACGTGGAGGAAGAGGTATTCAAAGTCCGTACGAGAATTCAAGAGATGATTTTTCAAGAGGTCGGTGAGAGTCCAGCGAATATCAGACGGGAGCTGGGGGAAACAATGGATCGCTCTGTGGGCGTTTTCAGAAATGCTAGAGAACTTGAGATCGCTCTCCACAAGATACGTGAACTACGCGAGAGATTCAAGAATGTTGCAATAGGCGATACCGACTCCAAATTCGATTATGCTTTGATTAGGACATTAGAATTGGAGAACATGCTGTACCTTGCTGAAGCAATTACTCTCGGTGCTCTGGAACGAAAAGAGAGTAGAGGGGCGCACTGGCGAACAGACTATCCTGTCCGTGATGACAAGAACTTTCTGAAACATACACTAATCTCGTTAGATGGTGAAAGGATGCGGATCAGCTATTTGGATGTGACACTCGGACTTTTTGAGGTAAAGGAGAGGACCTACTGATGAAGTTCAGAATCGCAAGAAGTCGGGAAGATGGAGCAATCACTCACTATGATGTGTATGATATTGAAGTGAAAAAGGGAATGACTGTCCTTGATGTTCTGTTCAAGATTCAAGATGAAGTTGATCCCTCCCTCTCATTTAGATACTCCTGTCGCGGTGCAGTGTGTGGGAGCTGTTCCCTGTTGATTAACAAGGTTCCGCGCCTGGCCTGCAGAAGCCAGGTCTTACTCCTAAAAGAGGAGGAGATTACACTGAAGCCATTTGCAGCACTTCTGAACACTCCTGATGACTGGAATCAAGATAAAGAAGTTCTCATCGAACCCCTGCCAAACCTGCCAATTCT
>JAJRWI010000038.1 GCA_024276825.1 archaeon | reverse complement strand
TGAGAACATTTCTTAGGGAGAATCCAAGACATCATATGCAGATTGAAAGGGGAAATGTGAAAAAACTAATAAAGGCAATTAAGAGCTCGAAAAGAGATCCGAAAGGGAAGTGACAACATCATCGGTCTTTTTTATTGTCACTTGAACGCCATGCAGTTTGGGAGGTGCTCCATCAGAAGGAACATCCACAAGGGCTAGCGCCCATGGACCATGAATCATGACCGCAAGGCCATCCTTACCATTTTCATCCATGACAGCACGCACAACAACTTTGCCAATAGGGGACTCTATACTGACATTTGACCCATCTTTTAGACTTAACTTCTGCATATCCCCCTTGCTCAGTCTGACTAGGGCCGTATGTTTTACATATTCATCAGAGAACTTGTTTCGAACTGCTTCGATGTCAGCCATGAAGTCATGTGTGATTATGAGCTTCATCTCAATCTTTGGAAAGAGCAGGTCACCAAGCGCCATTCATCATCACTTGACACCAATAGTTGATGTCCATCGTTATTATGTTTCCGCTAAGTCTGCCAACAGGCCAGAAACGGCAGTTTTATGTACCTTGAAACCATTTATTCGCAAATCCAAGGTGGCCGTTATGCGAATAATATCTGTGTATGGTGATGTATTTGCAGAGAAAGTAATTGGAAATCTAATTAATTTTCGAACATTTTGTCAGGGATGCGAACCCACATGTGCCGAATGCAGAGCCCCATATGGTTCTTATGTTGGTGACATTGTGGGCATTTATCCTATTGATCCGCCAGCACCAACTATGATTGAAGAACCAGAGAAATACATTGATGAGATCGGCCTTGAGCAATGCGATGTCTTGCTGGTCGTTGCAGTTCATCATGATATTTTGACATCAATTGATCACATGGTTGAAGTGACTGGAGCAAAGGCAGTAATTGCACCAATTGAAGACCCCACTTGGATTCCGCCAGGACTACGCTCTCAGGTCAAGGAGATTCTTGATGAGAAAGGAATTGAAAATGCATTTCCAAAGCCATTTTGCACTCTGGAACCCGGTGAAGGAAAAATGATTGATGCATTTATGGAACGATACAAGGTTGGCAGTCCAGTTCATTTTGTGGATATGAAAGGCGACATCATTGCAGAGATAGGGCCGATACGCTCAGCCCCATGTGGATGCACTTGGTATGTGAGTCAAAAGGTCAGGGGCAAATCGACATCAGATACTGATGAACTGTTTGATGTGATTTCAAAGGCTCATCATTCATATCCATGCACCGCATCTATGGCAAAGGATCGAGAGCTCGGAGATGCGCTGCTCCATGTGGCTGGGTATCGTGCAAGGCATGCGGTATGCAAAGCTGTGGGTATCGAGGACTGTAGATCTCAACCCGAAAAAGACCAGTCTGAATAATCAAAAGCAATCCATGATAATGTAATGGTGAGAGAAAATGGCTGATGATATTCTCGAGTATTGGATGTCTGTATCTAGAGAGCTCGCTCACAAGTACCACATCGAGCAGTTCGACAAGAGTTCGGAAATGTGGAGTTGGGAGAACTTCAAGGATGACATCCAGGGTCTTCGAAATAGATTAGGAATTGGCGACAAATATGCAGAAATACTGGGCATACGAATGGATTTGGAAACAGGCCAAACAATTGATACTTTCACAAGCAAAGAGGTCTCACCAAGTAGACTGATCATCTTTCTATTCTATTATAGTAGGGCCAAAGATGAGGGCATAGCAAATGAGTGGGTAAAGTTCAATGCACTAAGAGGATCATGGGCATGTAGGTTTTCATTTGACAAAGAAGACCTCAATGCTCTTCTTGCCGCATATACCAATAATCGGGAAAAGCTGCTGGCAGCATTTGAACGGTTAAATGCGAGAAGGGTTGACTATGGGGATGTTGGATTTGAAGTGTCTTTCTTGCCAAGAGTAAAGGTACTCATTATCTTTGAGGACGCAGACGATGAGTTTCCTGCAAGCGTTCGTATGCTTTATGATAAGAACTCAATATTCTATCTTCCGCATGAAATGCTGGGCGACATTAGTTGGTTCATAGTAAGTAGGGTTGTATATTCTGTCTTTTAATGTAATAATCCATAGTGATCTTTTTGAAGCGCAAATTGGTTTCTTCGTCTAGTTAGACTATAATTGAGTTTTATTTCTTAAATGCATAATATCAAATTAATTGATAATCCAGGTTCCATCAAGGAAACTCGAACTTTCTCTTATCAATTGTGTTGCACTTGTAAGCAATAATTATTCAATCTTTCAAATCTGATAATGACTTTATCCTTATGAACCAGTTAATCTAGTTTTAGTAAAACTTTCTTGACTGACCATTTTATAATCTTATGATGCATCCATTGACATGCGTGATAATGATGTCAAAAGATGAAAATGAAATACAAAATCTAGAGGAAGAGGTCTTCAAGACATTAAGCCATCAAATGCGAAGAGACATTCTCAGATTTATCGGAGAGGAACGAGGAGCAAAATTCTCAGAGATCAAGAGAGCGATAGGGATTGAAGAGAGTGCCTCTCTCTCATATCATCTGAATGCACTCGCACCTCTTTTGACTCACAAGGATGACACATATCACCTCTCAGAGCTTGGAAAGGATGCATACTCGTTGATGAATAAAATGACATCCTACGCAGCATCCGCTGCTATCCTTGGCGTGCTCAATAGAAAGCTGGGCGCTACAATTATTGCTAATGCTTTGCTATGGGCAACTGCGTTAATGACACTAGTAGTCATTGAAGGACCTTTGGACTTTATGACAGTGTTGATTTTCGCTGGATTATTCAATGTTAGCAACATGATCCTATACTCAGTATCGACCTATGCACGACCGCATACGCAGGGTTGAGTTTAAAAAGACACAAGGAGCAGCGACGCGAGTTGTTGATCAAGGTGATCCTTCACAACATTCAACGTCTGAACTTCTTGGAGTGTGCCGGGAGGTGACTTTTTACACAGAGCTTGTAATCCCTGAATTAAAAATTGTTTCTTCCCAACATTATATTCAAAACAATTTGGCTCGATAAATATATCAGAGAAAAACCAGGGTTTCGATTTACTATACAGTGAGCGCAACAGCATTAATAGGTGCATTTTCGAGAGCATTCTCCAAGTCACGACTCATTTACTGCATTTTTAAAGAATAAGATTATTAGGCGGACTTTATTCATATTTTTTTTTTATACAATAATAATATATAAAAAATCATAACAAGAAGCAACAAAAGGGAGAAATAGTTTATGTGTGCATATAAAAAGACAGAAGAACGAATGCAATCTTTGGAAGAAGAGGAAAGTAGACTAGTCAAGTATGCAGGTGTGAGTGTAATCAAAAAAGATGCTCAGGTCCTTAAAGAACTGGAACAATTGATCGGGAAGGCAATTCCAAAGCGTGATGAGATAAATAAACTTGGTTTTTCTTTTGGATTTGTAATAGATACTGCTAACAGGGTTATAGGACTAAATTTGAGTAGTCTATATAAAAATCGAAAGCTGACCAAGCTTCCCGACTCTATTGGAAAGTTGACCAACCTACAGCTGCTGGCTTTAGGTGATAATAGGCTGAGCGAGCTTCCCGACTGGATTGGGCAATTGACCAACCTGCAGATGCTGGATTTATCTCGCAATCGGCTGACAGAGCTTCCCGACTCTATTGGAGAGTTGACCAACCTGCTGGAGCTGTATTTAAGTAAGAATGAGTTGACCACTCTCCCCAAGTCTATTGGAAAGTTGACCAACCTGAAGGTGTTGGTTTTACGTGAGAATAAGTTGACCACCCTCCCCAAGTCTATTGGAAAGTTGACCAACCTGAAGGTGTTGGATTTACGTGACAATGCATTTGAATCATTACCTAAATCTCTAAAAAAGTTAAAAAAATTAAAGAAGATATTTTATTAAGAAAATAAGCGAAATATTATTGTAAAGCGATTCGAAAATATTTTCAGAATGTTTTAAGTCAAAGCAAAAAGACTAACAAGAGAAAAATTAAGATCAAAACATGTTGTTGTAAAATATCCTAGTGAATAGCAGAAGGAAAAAAATAGTTCTCGTTTCATTTGTTATGGAGATTCCCGAGGATACACGGCTGTTGCAAAAAACGTGGCACTACCAGCAGCTATGGCAGTGCGACCCTTGCTTGAAGGAAAAAATATTGAGCGAGCAGTGAAGATACCTATCGAACCAAAATTATACGAACCAATTCAAAAGAATTAGAAACCGTAGGGACTAAAGTTTTGAATGCAGGATGGCAAAGCTTGAATGCTATCTTGCATTCTATTCTGCTACGATTTTTGATGTTTTTAGGAACATTGAATACTTTAGCAGTATCATTATCTTTGCAAACTCGCTAATGGATTTGAAATCCAAAGATTATTAATTCAATAATATGAATCAGTTATGAGTTTGGTGGCAAGTAATGGATATTAGCAGGCGAGTCAGATATATTCTGGAATGCCTGAATGAAATTAGAACATCGTTATCTGAACTGTCGGGAATCATCTTGAAAGGGATATTCTATAATCTGATCACCTCTATTGAAACAGCAATGGATATTATTGCAATGTTATGCAAAGATCTCAGCCATGTGCCTTTGGGAGATTATGAAAACATTCAGTGTTTGAAAAATCAAGGTGTAATTAACGAGAATCTCGCAGAATCCCTAGCTAAATACAATGGGTTACGAAATGTTCTGCTTCACAGATACAACGGAATTAATTCTAAGATAATACTAGACTCAATTTCGGATGTAGAAAAAACATTGAATGACTTTATAGAAACTCTGGAGGCATTCTTAGATGAACATTAATCGCATACGAGAAGATCTATCATTTCTTTCAGACAAAGAAGTTGTAATTTTCGGTTCATTCGTCAGAGGGGATTTTGGGCCAACCTCGGACATTGATATTGCAATAATAACTCGCGATAAAGATAAGAAGAAAAATCTTGAAATTCGAATAGAAGCTCTTGGTAGAGCACCGAAGTGCTATGACATTCATATTTTTGAAGAACTCCCACTGGCTCTCAAGGGTATAGTCATTGAGAATTACATTGTTCTATTTGGAGACCCTCTTGAGATCGGAATGTATTTCTATCATTTTAGAAAACTATGGGAAGACTTCCGTCATCGAATTGAAATCCCCACTATTGCAGAGATTAGAAAAAGCATTCGTGAACATTGAAGAATATTTAGCCATAATTATGTGAATTGCATCCATTGCGCTTGTATCAAGATCAGCTATTATCATTAATGATCACCGAGAACCTTGTGGTGATGCTCTTATTGGAAGAGTGATTGTGAATCTAATCAATTTCAGAACATTCTATCAAGTTTGCAAACTTACATGTGCTGAGTGCAGAACTTGCTACGGATCATATATTGCTACATTGCTGATATCTATTCGGTTGATCCGCCAGCGTCATCTATGGTTGAAGAACTAGAGAGCATAGGCTTCATCCTGAAAACATGTTCGACATCGCTAATATTAGCTCGATTAATTTTATTTGAAATGCTGCAAAAAGGCCTTACTGACGACGATTCTTGAGCAACCCACATGAGACCTAGCTCTTAAAAGGGACAACTGATTCATAATTCAATTATAAATTCGAATGTCTAGCTTTGCTGTCGCTGGGTTGATGGAACAATCCAGTCCTGAAATAGCTAGGCATCTCCAGAAATAAAAATTAGAGAGGAGAAATAACGCAATGGGCGAAGAAGAACTCAAAACGGTATGTGCAGGTCTCGGCTTTGTTGGTGGTCAAGCACATGTGCCATCATTTCGAAAAGCGCCTAACTCAAAGCTATTGGGAGTAATAGCAAGAAAGGGGCGAAAGAGTGAAGAGTTTGCAAAGAAGCTGCAAGAGAAGTATGGAATCAAAATATATTATGACTGGAGTGAGGTCTGTAAAGATCCAGAGGTCGATGCAGTATGCGTTGCAACACCCACCCCATTTCACTACCCAATGGCAAAGGAGGCACTTGAGGCAGGTAAGCATGTGTATCTGGAAATGCCAATCGCAGCAAACCTTGAGCGCGCTGAAGAGCTGGGCAAACTGGCTGAGAAGCAAGGCGTCGTGCTAATGCCAATTCTTAACTTCAGGAAATGCCCGGGCTATGTCAAAGCAAAAGAACTCTATGACGAAGGGGCCGTAGGAAAGGCAATAGCGATAACATTTCGCGAGTTCATTGCAGCAAAGGACTTAGCAGAACAGTGGCCATTGACATCATGGGCATGGGACAAAGAAAAGAGCGGAGGCTACCCCGACTTTACACTGTCATTGTGGTCCCTTGACATGTTTCGCTGGTTCTTTAACACTGAGATCAAAAACATGAGTTGGGCTCCGAACTACATGGAGATTGAAGGAGTCGAGAACTTCAAAGGATACCAGACCGTCGGCATAATCCGACTCGCTAATAGCACTGTCGGCAAAGTGATGTATGGCTCTTCGGTTGTCAAAGGGCAAGACACCAGCAGATATGAGATATTTGGGAATAATGGAAAGATCATCGCTGTTCAATGGGATCCTGCCAAATGGAACTTCGTTGTCACTCTCTATGGCGAGGGCGATGAGAAAGAAGAATGGACAATTGAACCCAAGGGTGCACGTGTCTGGGGACATCGTCAACTGATAGAGCACTTCGTTCAGGCATGTCTTGGCAAGGAGAAGCCAGAATGCGACTATCATGACGCCATAGAAGCAATGAAGTGGTCTCTGAAGATAGTATCTGACCCAATTTAGTATATTTTGAGGAGGGGAAACCCCCCTCATTCTATTTTTATGCACTGATCGATGTAGAATCTATTTCTGTTGGAATCTCAAGATGCTCACGATATCTGGCGGGAACAGTATAGTTTTCGTATGAATGACAGTACCATTTACCAATCATGTCTGCTATTTCTTTCTCAGAGCGGATCGAAAGACCATCATCCAATCTCGGATGTATTGAGAAGACCCTAGCATGAAGATGCTTTCCAACAACGCCTTTCTTTGCGACCTGAACTCCGCCCTTGAAAGTATATTTCGCCTGTGAAAAGTGCTTGATGATCTTTTCCGGGTTGGCTGCCAAATTGAGTTTCTCTGAATCAAAGCCATAGACAGTGATGTCAGCATCAGCGCCTATGCCAAGGTGTCCTTTGGTCCTTTCAATTCCCAGAATCTTCGCAGGAGCGGCACGCGTGGTGATTGCTATCTCTTCAAGGGTGTATTCTCTTTCTATCTCACTCAGATGAGACCTCTCTTGAACTAGTTTGTGAGCCTTCTCAATCCATTCGCCGCGAAGTTTCTTACTCATGAGCCAAGCAATAACCAGAGGATACTTCATGAAAGGTCCACCATTGGGATGATCTGTGGTCATCACGCATCTCCATATATCATCAACATTAAGTGCGAATTCTAAAGGTGTAGCCCACTGCAATGAGTGCGCAGGGCTTGTGGGCACAAAATTGAATGGGACTATCCCAGCGCCGCCTGGCAGTTCTACTTCAACAGGTAAATTCGCCCACTTGGCCTTACCACCAGTCAATTGATACAATGAGAACTGAAACGGGCCATCGCCAGTCATGGTCATCACCGGACCAAACGTTATTTGTCCCAGGTCCGTAGTAAAATGCTTATTCTTGTTAAAGTACTTTGCAAACTCTTCACCAGCTGAGGCCAGGTATTTCCATTCAGGCTTACCATCTTCAACCATTCCCAGACAATCAAAGGCCATATGTGTAAGATGGACTACACTTCTTCCCTTCTTGTGACCCTTTACAGACTTTAATGCTTCAAGCTGTGCTATTGTTGTTTCAACATTTCCAACCTTACCAAGGTTATTGGGATGAAGATGCATCTGATGAGGTAATCCCAAGAGCTCAACGGCTTCTGCAAGACCGTGCATAATCTGTCTAGGAGTAATATCCCACTGAGGGACTGGAGTGTCCAGCTCTCGGATATTGCCGCCATATGCCCAAGCATAGGTACCGCCTGGATTGACGACTTTTACGCCAAGACCCCCTACACTCTTCAGAATCCACGCAATATATGCGGCCAAGCCATTGACGTCACCTTCTTTGATATACCTGAAAGTGATCATGCTGTTGCCAAATAGCGGCAATAGGCCAATATCAAGTCCAGGGATGTCTTCAATCTCTTCCCATGAACTGAGTGCTTTCTCGGGAGGCAGTGCGGGCTCCACTACTGTTGTGTATCCCATTATTGAATAGAGATAACCAGTGACATAGGAGTTAGGCGTGATTCCGCCAACTCCTCCTCTTGTGTTCTTAGTCGCCAAGTAGGGAGAATGTCGATTTGTTTCAGGACACATCATTCTTGCCATATTGACCTTTGAGCCAAGAATGTGAGTGTGCATATCGACACCACCTGGCATTACAGTCGAACCCTTCAGGTCTATTTCTTTGGCACTTCCTGACACTTTCTCAACGATCTTGCCATTCGATATGCAGATGTCCTTTATCTCACCATTAATGCCATTCATAGGGTCAAAGACCCTACCATTCTTTAATACAATCTCATCATTCATTTCTTTAACACCTTCATCAGAGAATTATAGATCATTCGCAATATTTCTCTATCAGGAAGTATGCCTTCAGGGGGGTCTATGACTTTCTTGAGGTAGATGGGCAGGCCATCCATTCTTGTGGCAGCACCATCACATTCTATTCCTGCAATGGCTGATGGAATGTTGACCTCGGCTAGTTTGGATGTCATGTTGATTTTGGGATCAATGTTGATGACTGGAATCTTTTTGATGTGCTCAACAGCATCAATCGGAAAGTGTGCCACGGGATCTGATGCAATGTTAAGAAGTGCATCAGCCTCACCATTGGCCAAGATATCAACAGCAGTATATTCGCCCGGTTGGTATCTTGGGTATCCTCGCGCATAGTCAACTGCATAGGGATATCCGGTCATCCAAGTAGAGGTCTTATTTGCACCAGCCACATTATAGTGGCCTCGCATGGGCATCATCGTCCATTTGGTATGAGCAGACAGGTCTTGAATTAGTCTAATAGCAGCATCGATATTCCGATGGCTGCCTCTGCTCTGTGTCAGGCCCAGACCAAAGAAAAGTGTGCCATATTTGGCAGACTTCATGTGTTCTGCCATTTCTTTCAATTGATCGATCTTCAGACCGCCGACTTCATCAACATCTAATACATGTCCGCGCACAAGTGCACGAAGGGTCAGTAAAACCTCAAGGTCTGAAGCAGGGTTTATCTGTATAAACTTGTTAACCATCCTTGCTGTGGTCGTTCTTCGTATATCCACCAGCCAGATCTCACGGTCTTCTTTTGGATCTTTGATGTATTCGCCTTCTTTCTTGATATAACGAGGAATGTGTCTGGGATGTGCAGCAGCAGGATTAGAGCCCCAGTAGATAATCAGGTCCGAGCGATTTCTCACCTCAGCAAGCATTGCATTTGGTTCACCAGAACTCTGGACGCCTAGTATCGTAGGACCATGGCAGACTGAAGAGGTATTGTCAACAACCCCGCGGACAAGTTCTGCAATCTTGTATGCTTCGCGATGAGCATCGTTCTCCGTTGAGCTCAGACCATATATTAGCAATCGCCTTGAAGATGCTATGATCTCTGCTACGTGCTGAATGGCATCATCCAACGAAACAGGACTTCCATTAATTAATGGTTGAAGCAAACGATTCTCGTTGCAACCGAGAAGTTTCTCCTTCGAGATTGCACATCCGTTTGTATTCTTCACAATCTGTCCATCTTCAATCTCTATTATCAGATCATCACAGAGGCATCCACAAAATGTGCATGGAACATTTTCAATTGTCTTTCTGGTTTCGCTCATCTTACTTATCCCCCGTAATCTCATCAATCGTTGGAATCTTCTCTTCTGGAGCAGGGAAGATGGTTGCTTCAATGTTTTTGTAAATTGGCATGCCAGTCTGCCCTGTATAGGAACCAATTAGAGCATTGAAGTAAGGTCCGCAAGGAATGAATGCAATTCCGGGTGTGAGATTCTTGTTAAGCTTGCTTCTTACAACTACTGTGCCCAGTTGAGTTTCAATTTGAATTGGATCGCCTGCCTCAATTCCCAGTGCCTTCAGAGTTGTAGCATCAATCTCGCAATAGCTCACCGCCTCGAAGTATTCCTGACTTGTCTTGCCTTTCTCCATGGTCTTGCCTTGCATCAAGGTGCGACCTGAAACTAGTGTGACTTTAACACCTACTTTATTCATGCTTGATCAACTCCTCACCATCCCAACTCATGAAGGTGAATCTTGTACTTTCCAAGCTTGCCTTCAAAATTGCCCGCAGAGATCCTCATGACACCCGGATGTTTTGTGATCTCAAGAATCGCAGCCTTCATGGCCTGTGCAACAGCTTCCTCAGTCAGTCCGTTTATGACAATCTCCACAACGAACTCACTTCCGTCAGGCACATAGGAGTCAGGAATGATCCCTTTCAATGTCGGGCAGTACCGCTCATTTGTAGAAGCAAAGAGAGCCTTGTATCTCGACTTTGGCTTTGAACCAGAACCTACGAGACCTCCAGGAAATGGAGTGTAGGCCCCTTCTACTGACTCGATCGCTCTTACACCAGCCTTGCCGCTCTCCATCCCACTCTTGATGTCCTTGCAGAAGTAGATGATGTTTCCTCCAGCCACACCCTTGGTTCGTCCGAAGTTCTCTTGAATCACAAAGGTCCCACTCATTCGAGGAACGAGCCACAAGATACGTCCATCAATTGGCCCCTTCTTGATCTGGTACCCATCACCGAACATTGCGATCAGTTTTCCAACCCTATAGGTCTCTTTGGCATTCGGTGTGTCGTCATAGGCGCATGCAGTCGGGCTTGTTAGGACACATTGGCCCAATCGGGCAAGCAGTTGCTTTTCGAGTTTTTCTTTCTTAGCCGTTGCAAATATCACTCGGACCCCAGGACGTCCATCAGGTGTCTGGTCAGGTTTCAAAACATACTCGATTCCAGCCTCTGATGGCGTCATAATCACCGATGTCCCAAATCCTGTGGTCTCAAGAGCCGTAGTTCGTGCCCATTCCTCATCATATGCCGTGATTATTGTTCTATTCATATGCATACTGAATGCTTCTGCAAAAGTATCATCGATGGGCACACCATTGATTTCCATGAAATATCTCTCCTCTTGTTCATACTTGTAGAACACTCCTCCTTTTCTTTTTTCCTAAAATCTATTCAAAGAATTTATCTTGTGGTTTTATGCATATTTAGCAAAGGTTTCGATGGAAATGACAATCACACTCACTATGAAAGAGGCTCCGGATATCCCTATTGAAGCAGACTCGATCACTCCGAGTAATTTTGTTGGAAAGACAATGGCCCAGATTGGAGAACTTCCTGTCATTCAGGGAAACTCAACACGTCCATTATCTGATTTCTTCGATATCACTGGTGAGAAGACCGAGGATGTGAACGAGACCCACATTGTTGTCAAAGGCAATCTTCGAAAGGTCAAGATGATCGGCAAGGGAATGAATGGAGGAACCATCAAGGTCGAAGGAGATACAGGAATGTATCTTGGTGCAGAGATGATCGCTGGCCGTATACATGTCACAGGTTCGGTTGGCGCATGGGCTGCTGCTGAGATGAAAGGCGGGAATATTCAGATAGAAGGAGATGCTGGTGATTGTCTATGCGCAGGATATCGTGGAACTCCTGAAGGCATGCAGGGCGGCAGAGTATACGTAGCAGGCAATGTCGGAAATGAAATGGCATCACACATGAGAAAGGGGTTCATTGCAGTCAAAGGCAATGTTGGCGAGCTGTGTGCAGCAAGAATGCGAGGAGGAACCATAATCATTGTTGGAAATGTTGGAGACAGGCTGGCTGTTGAGGCAACAAAAGGAATGATCTTTGTTCTTGGCAAGATTCAACGCCTTCTGCCCACATTCAATTTCAGCGGAGTTTCAGAACGAGAGTTCACAGGATATTATTTGCGATATCTTAAAGACCGACGACCCGATTTTGTTTCAGAAAAGATCTCATACACCGAGAAATGGATCAAGTTCATGGGAGACCTCTCAGAGGGCGAGCCCAGATTCGAGATATATGCAAGGGAGTCGCAGAACACCCATTTGAGGAGTTGATCAATATGGTCAGTGTTAACGATGGTGCGTTTAAGATTGTAGAAAGGATGATTGAGAAGAAGGACGAGATTGGTTGCGAGATTCACAAGCAGTCAAATGGTGCCACAATTATCGATGCTGGCGTGAATGTGCCTGGCTCAAACGAAGCAGGAATCATGGTAAGTGAGATCTGCCTTGGCGGACTTGGCACTGTCACCATGGGAGAGATCGATATTGGCGGACATGTTCTCCCCTCCGTCGAGGTCAAGACTGACAATGTTCCAATAGCATGTCTCGGGTCTCAATATGCCGGTTGGACAATCAAGGTTGACAAGTACTTTGCAATGGCTTCAGGACCCGCAAGGGCACTTGCAAAGACTGAGAAACTCTACAAAGAATTGGAATATAGCGATAATTCGAATATTGGTGTGATTGTTCTTGAGACCCGCGAGTTTCCGCCAGAGAACGTGACCGAGTACATTGCTGAAAAGTGCGGCATCAGACCTTCCGATCTCTACATTGTCGTTGCACCCACAGCTTGCCTTGTTGGCTCGATTCAGATCTCAGCGCGTGTTGTTGAAGTCGGGGCTCACAAGTTCCATGAGTTGAAGTTCAGTCCATTCAAACTTAAGAGCGGAACGGGCACTGCACCCGTTGCTCCAATCGCTAAGAACGACATGAAGGCAATGGGCGTGACTAATGACTGCATTCTGTTTGCAGGCGACACCTATTATGAGGTCGAGCCCGATGATGACGATGATCTGGCTGAGTTGATCCCAAAGGTGCCTTCATCATCATCCGAGCAGTATGGGACACCATTCTACAAGTTGTTCAAGAGCTACAACTTTGACTTCTACAAGGTCGATCCCTTACTGTTCAGCCCTGCAAGGGTGACTGTCAAGGATATCAAGACAGGCAAGGAGTACTCTGCTGGGAAGTTGGACTTTCCAATACTTCGGCAGTCAATTGGCTTAAAGTAAAGAATATGCATGCAGTACGATACTTGTGAATAGAATGATGGAAGCCCATGTTGAGAAGAGCAAGTTATTCACTTGGCTATATTCAAATAATCGAACATGATGTAGTTTAGAAAAAGCATTCTAGAGCGCTAAGATGAATTTAGGAGTGAACACAATTATGGTTCTCGGGCGAAATAGAACTCCTCAATGCATTTCTCTTTCGTTATATTCCAACTCACTGAAGTTTAAATGCGCTGAAAATTTACATTGGATATAAAGTGCAAGGTGAAATAGAATGATTAAACTTCTTGATGTTGTTCCAATACAGAAGAAAGATCTGGCTAAATATAAGCTCCATTTAGCAATTGGAGAGAAAAATAGAAAAGAACCCTTGTACGAGCTGTCGAAATCCATTGAGAGATTTAAATCATGGCAAGAACGGCAACGTAGAAT
>JAJRWI010000037.1 GCA_024276825.1 archaeon | reverse complement strand
TGTCTTATTGCATCCAGTTCCCAATTCCCACTGACCTTTGGTGAGCAATCAGACAACACGAGTTCAACAGATCCCTCAGTGAGACGTTCGATATCGTTCAACACTTCAGGGTCTGTGATGTCACCCTGAATAAACCTGACATTTTGCAAGGGATCCATCATGTTTAAGTCCACGGCAACAATCTGGAGCCCTGGATCAAACTCCAATAGCACTTGGGTCCATCCGCCAGGAGCACAGCACAGTTCGACCACCTTGTTGACACTCTTCAATAGTCTGTATTTTTTGATTATCTGGCGCAATTTATAGGCACTCCGTGCTCTGTACCCATGTTTCTTGGCAGCCAGATAGTAGTGTTCCTTTCTTCGGGGTTTCTTGGGACGCCCCATCAGTCATCATCTCCAGAGAGGGTTTTCAGGACCTGTATAATTTCAGACACCGGAGCATCTGTACGAATAGCAGTGGGTCTAAAGTGGGTGTTTGTTGCTTTATACCCAATTCTGATTAACTCTTCCATGACCACATTCTTTCTTGGTGACACAAGGTTATAGGTATCACACAAAGCATGCAAGTCGGTGTAGAGGTAGTCCATAAGGTCAATCTCTTCTGCCATGGCATTGATTATTTTTCCCGACTTTCGGTGGAACCCCCAATCCTCAGTGAGCAGACTGTGTGCATCTCTCACAAAATCAGGGCAGAATATGGGGCCTATCCACAGAGGACCAGCAATCCGGATTGGTCCTTTACAATCAGTGATAGCATGAGTAAAACTATAGTGAGCATCTATGTCCTTGATTGTGAGTATATCATACGCTATGCAATTTGGACAGAACCTGATGAATCCCATGTCTTTGGATTGTATGTTTGACTTTGTCTTAGTTGGGAGCACCCGCACCCAGATTCTGACATAGTGATCTGTGCTCAAAGAGGCAAGAGGTTCAATAGACCTGTCATTCAAGCCTGAAACATGATAAGCAAGAGAGATCAATAATCTGACTGCAATCTCATGGGTGAATGGCGCCCTTATCGAGTATCCACCATATTTTCTCATTGCGACCTTTGGCCAAACACCACAGAGTGCTGGCATGTCTGTAGCAGTCATTGCGAGAATGCTTCGTTTTGGTCGTAGTGATTGGACAGCTGCATTTAGAAACTGTGCGGGAGACCCAAATGGATCTATATCAACAAAATCAAACCTCTTTCCGCGGGACTCCGTCAACAACAGCAGTCTTGCATCGCCACGGATTACCCTGCATCGTTCCTGAAACCCAAGATTCTCAATATTCATCAAGGCGGTTTCTATAGCCAAGGGGTTTGTGTCAAACATGACCGCGTGAAATGATCCTGGAACCTCATTGAGATATCTGAGTGTTCTTACTCCTGACCCTGCCAATGGTTCGCAGATGAATTTGATGTTTTCCTTTCTTAAGTAAGCTGCAAGGAACAGTACTGAGAGGTCTCTGTTGATCTGCATTCGTGGGTTCATGAAGACTGGGAGGTCTGCTGTAGGCTGGCCCTTCTCAGCACTGTATAGCTCCACATCTGCAGTCAGGAAACTTGTCTTTCCCTCTTGATATCTCTTGTATTGAACCATTGTCTGCATTACCTGATTGATGAGTTGTTTATAATAGTGTCATATTGGTTGAAAATTATGATTATCGCGGAGTCACAGAAGTTTTATCATATTGATAGATTGGTCTGTTAAGAGGAGATCTCAAACATGGCTAATATTATCCGAATGGAAACTGAGCGTGGCATTATCATGATTGAACTGTGGAATGATGATGCCATAAATACCGTGAAGAACTTCATAACATTGGTCCAGAAGGGGTATTATGATGGGCTCACCTTTCATCGAGTGGTTGATGACTTCGTTGTTCAGGGGGGAGACCCAACTGGCACCGGTAGTGGGGGTCCTGGCTATGCAATCCCATGTGAAACTAGGGGACACAGACAAAAGCATGTCAATGGGGCCCTGTCGATGGCACATGCTGGCAGGGACACTGGAGGTAGTCAGTTCTTCATAGTCCTTAATGAGAACAATTGCAAGCATCTTGATGGGCGGCACACTGTCTTTGGTCGAGTCACCGAGGGCTTTGAGGTTGTTAAACAAATCAGGCAGGGTGACAAGATGTTAAAAGTAGAAGTCCTAGAGGTCGATCCTGTAATTGAACAACATGATTTAAAGACTCTAAAGTCATGGCGATGATATATCATTATCTCATAGGAAGGAGAGATCAATGGGACTGCGTTTTGGACTGATGCCTCTGGAGTTCAGGCCTATTCTGGATAGGATTATGGTCAGTGGTGTTCCCGATTTTAGTAGATTCAACATTGTTGATATAATCAGAGAGAGTGTTGAGGCAGGATACGAATTGATTGAGGTCAGCATGGACCTTGAGTATATTCTACCCAACTCTCTTGATGATGACAAGATTGAGAAGCTAGTCGAACTAAAAGATGAGCTCGGACATTCATATACAGTGCATCTCCCTCTTTGGTCTGTTGAACCTGCATCATTTAATGATAAGATTCGTTCTGCATCCGTGAATACAATAATCTCTGCAATCAAACAAGCTGAGAAACTTGAACCAGAAGCATATGTATATCATGCAACGGGGAGTCTTGCTGCAGAGTTCTCACGACTTGATGTTCCAGTCAATATAAGAAACATCATCAGCAGCTATATGTTGTCATATGCCTCAACAAGTATTGAAGAGATACTTGCAGGTTCAGAGATTGACCCACGCCTTTTGGCTGTGGAGAATGTGGAGTTTCCATTCTCACTCACTCGTGAGATGATTGATGAGTATAATGTTGGTATATGCTTTGATACTGGACATCTTTTGACCAAGTATTCGGGTGAGGAGTCAGTAATAGAGTTCTACAAGAAGCATCATGATAGAATCATTGAGATTCACTTGCATGATGGCAGCTATGAGGAGTGCAATGGCGTTCCATTACATAAAGACCATGTCGCACTTGGAGTGGGTGACATGCCAATAAAAGAGTTCATCTCACTTCTGCATAAGGACAAGTTTTCCAAGCCCATCATCTTTGAAATATCAAAGAGTGAGGCAGATTTGTCTTTGACCAGAATTCAAAGGGCAGTTCCAGAGGCGCATAAGTAGCAATGTTTTTATCGACTTCAATCTTGAACTGAACCCGTAAATCATTGGGATTACATCGATGATGGGCCCGTGGCATAGCCTGGTTATTGCGCCGCTCTGATAAGGCGGACATGATAGCATACGCTGTTGTGGCCAAAATGTCGCCGGTTCAAATCCGGCCGGGCCCACCATCATTGTTTGATTTAATGGGAAAACAAATTCTAATTCAATCTGATACTCGTCATTTTTCAGGCAAAGGAACTACAAGCTTGAAAATGCAGTCTTATAATTCTATAAGGTTCCTTAAGAACTCTACCAATAATTAAAGCCATATGTGTTTGATTCTGCAATTATTTTCTATTTTTGCAGGTCTACGCGAGTATGATAGGTTTCGTGAGGAATAGGGGGTTTTCTGAAGCATAAATCATTGATAAAAATGAATTACAGAAATGATCCCCCAACTGGTGGCCCACAACCTGAGCCATTCTAAATTCATAGCGGGCCCTGATAATTCAGGGCCTTACACTCAATTTTTTCCATCATATTAATTCTTGAGGTTTGCAGGTAACTAGGAAGATTCAGGAAGGCTTTTAGAGAGGTAATTTTCTGGACAGGCTTGAACAGGGTGGTATTCACCCAAAAAATCTGATATAGGATTGCTGGGCTCAATGACCCTGTCCTGCAATCCAAAAGGAGAATAAATGGTGATATATCCATGACAGAAGAGAAAATCGGAAATAGGGGCTTAGTTGTGGTGGGCGCAATTATTGTTCAATTGTGCTTGGGCTCCATCTATGCGTGGAGCATATTCCAAAAAGCCTTATACAAATCAACCTCCGAGGGTGGATTATATGGTTGGGACAAACTTTTGTCCAATCTGCCCTTTGCGGCTGGACTGGCATCATTTGCACTATTCATGATCTTTGCAGGTCGTTGGCAGGACCGTGTTGGGCCCCGCAAAGTGGCAACCGTGGGCGGCATTCTTCTAGGTCTAGGAGTTGCAATGGCAGGATTTGTTGACACTCTCGGACTAGATATGATTCAAGGTACACTCTATCTTGTGCTGACCTATGGAGTCATTGGAGGTGCTGGAATTGGTTTTGCCTATGTCTGCCCAATTGCGGCACTCGTGAAATGGTATCCCGATAAGAAAGGTCTGATGACTGGAGTAGCAGTCGCAGGATTTGGGGGGGGTGCTCTTATCTTTAACTATGTGGAGCAGTACCTTATTGCATTCTATGAGGGATACATAGGTTACCCATTGATAATCCTAGGTGCCATCTATCTCATCTTTGTGGTCATTGGGTCACAGCTTCTTGTGGTCCCACCTGCCGGTTGGCTCCCAGAGGGGTTCGTCCCACCCCCAACAACTGCTGATGGTGCAGGTACTGGTGTGATGCCTAGCGAGATGATCAAGACAGGCAGTTTCTGGGTGCTCTGGCTGATGTTCATACTGGCAGCCACTGCAGGACTGATGACATTGGGAAATGTGGTATCAGCAGCCATTGGGATTGATCCCATTGTTGAAACATTGGCATTGGGTGCTTTAATCGCTGGAATCATGTCAATATTCAATGCCGCTGGCAGAATTGTTTGGGGCAAGGTTTCTGACAAGATTGGAAGGACCTCCACTTTCGCCCTGATGTTCTTAATTCTTGCCATTGCAATGTTTGCATTTGCCTTCATTCCAGTGGGAACATCATGGATTGTAATCACTGTCATTGCCTCAACCATAGGGTTCTGCTTCGGTGGTAATTTTGCACTGTTCCCATCTGCCACTGCAGACTACTTCGGGACTGAGAATGTTGGCAAGAACTATGGTGTTGTCTTCACTGCATATGGTATTGCAGGCCTCATCGGTGCGCTGGTAGTTGGTACCTTTGGCCAAGTCTATGGATATTACATGGCATTCCTCGTCAGTGGTATCCTTGCAGTCGTCGCAGTGATTCTGACATTTGTGCTCAAGTCGATCAGAGCAAAGACATAATATTCTCAGGGTCTGGGTACTCCCAGGCCCTCCTTTTTCCCCCATAAAAACGGCTATCAATTCATTTACACAAAGAGATGTTTTCAAATGTCAAAGAATATATTGGGGTTACATTTTGCTTCCTTACTCAATAATCTTTGAGGTTCCCCTTATGCCCCCAAAAGACATGAAAATTATAGTCCTTGGATGTATGCAATGTATGTACGCAGCCAGCGATTTAGCTGGAACAATGAAGTTGCAGTACGACATAAGCGCGCGGATAATACGAATGCCATGCACAGCAAGGTTGGACCTAAACTTTATTCTAAAGGCATTGCAGGAGGGAGCAGACGGTGTGTTGGTGGTAGGCTGCCACCCTGGAGATTGTGCGTACAAGACAGGGAACTTGGGGGCAGAGAGGAGAGTGCGGTTTGCAAGGAAGCTGATTGGGCAGTTGGGATTAAATGAAGAGCGAGTGAAGATGGTATTCGTGAGTGCTGCTGAGGGGGACAAGTTTGCTGCTGAAATCAACCAGTTCGCAGAGGAGATAAGAAGAATCGGACCGAACCCGATACGCTTATGAATGCCACAAGCATAATTTCATATTGAGAGAAGGGAATAAGAGATAGAAACAAAGTAGTATACTTGGCAGAGTGGACACTCATGGTATCCAAGTTATTAATTACCTGAGTGGTTCATAGATATTCTTTGTCTGATGTCATTTGGCGATAACCATTGTGACAGCACAGATTAATGAGTTCTCATTATGTAATTAGAGTTCATGATTGAGGAGATGAAACATGTCAAAGAGGACAAAGCACAAGACGACAATAAAGCATACAACACTCAAGGATCGAGTGAAAAAACAATTCAAAGGCAACAAGATGTGTATAACCGCATTTGAGATGCTTGAGCAGGATGTTGAGGTACAGACCACCCTAGAGGACTCGAACAGAATGGCGATTGACAGGATGGGGTACTCAGACCACGGACACACACACTCGTTGATAGTGACCATGAATGGATTAAAGCTTCTTAACACGTTGAGTGTGGGAGTACAGCCATCGATTGTGCAGGAGGGTACTGGGACTTTTGAGGACGCCCAGTTGATAGTGTTCTTGGCTTGCTATCTTCATGATATAGGGATGAGTGTACATAGACAGGGGCATAGTGCATTTTCAGTGGCACTGGCACTGCCAATACTGGACAAAATTTTTGCAAAGACATATCCAAGGGATAAACGGAAACAGGTGCATATTCGTAATCATGTGCTCCATGCGATTCACAGTCATGATAAGATGATTCACCCTGAAACAATAGAGGCAGGCATTGTAGGCATTGCAGATGCCACAGACATGACTCGCGGAAGAGCTAGAATTCCATTTGAGGCAGGGAGTGTTAATATTCATTCTGCCTCGGCAATGGCGATAGAGAGAGTTGTAATCAAGAGGGGCGAAGAAAAGACAGTCAGAATAGAGGTATTGATGAATAATGCATCGGGAATATTTCAGATTCAGGAGCTGTTAGAACAGAAGATTAAGAGTGCGACCCAGCTGATTGAACACATCGAGCTCTATGCGGTCATGGCAGGGAGGGAAGACAGAATATTGAACGAGAAATTACGTGTGTTATGAGCGATAGTGAACAAAGGTCTGTCCACCTGCGCACATGGTCAAGTATGAATACGGATATAAACATGAATCAATGTGGACATTATAATGTCCATTTCTGTTCATAATTCGAAATGTATTTGTACGATGAGCGACTTGCCTGAGCCAAATCAGATTTGACTCATCATGGGGCGGTCGCTTTGAAACTTGATTCGATAGATACAAAGATTCTCTCAATGTTGCAAGAGGACGGCAGAAGATCGTTCACAGAGATTGCAGAAGCTGTAGGACGTACAGAGGTCACAATTCGAAGGCGCGTGAAACGGTTAATTGACGAAGGTGTAATAAAACGGTTCACGGTAGTAATAGATCCCCTGAAGATTGGGAAGAGTATAAGAGCTATCATCCGTGTCAAGACGTTAATGAAAGAGGCCACACTGATTGCTGATAAAATAAATGAATATGACGAGGTCAATGAGGCATATTTTCTAGATGGCGCATGTGGACTTATGCTGAAGGTCACAGTGAATGACCTCTCTGAACTCCGGCAGTTTCTAGAAAAACGACTTGGAAAACTCACTGGCGTTGGAGATGTAGAAACCTGTATTGTTCTTGAAGACATTAAGTCAGCATTCTGATCAGGCTGGTTCAGTAAATTGATACTGGTGATTCCTCAGGAGTTTATCATCAGGCTGCACAATATTGCTGAGGAAATGCTCCCCAATGAGGCTGCCGTGTTGCTGTTTGGGGTTGTGATTGGAAACAGGGTAATAGTACAAAGTCTAGAAACTGTTCAGAATGTGTCATCCAACCCCCGCACTTCATTCAGAATTGATCCAGAGGAAGAGTATAGGCATCTCATTGAAGCTGAAGAACGTGGTGAAGCCCTAATTGCAATCTATCATTCACACCCTGCACCTCCAAGACCCTCATTCAAAGACCTGCAATTTATGCGCTTAAACCCGGTTATCTGGCTTATAGCCTCAAAGGTTAGTGGAGATTGGACAAGTCGTGCATATGTTTTAAAAAATGATGAGGCTCAAGTGGTGAGAGTAGAGATTGTGGAAAGGCATGATTGTGAAGAAAGGACGACCTGAACTTATTCAAACTTGTTATCAGAAGATGAACTTGTCTGAACAAGGACCATGCGTTCAGCACTTTCACCACAAGTATCACCACCCACTGGTGTCTTGAATGTGGGTGTGAACAGTCCCTTGCGTTCTCACCTTCCAAGAGTAGATGTGGAAACTCCAAGTTTCTTTGCTATGACTTCAATTACAACTAACACAACAGCCTGCACAACCTTTCCACTTCTGAATATTACAGTTTCATTTTTGAACTGCTTTGATTGTGCCTGAAGTCTTGATAGGCTTAAATGACACAAGTGTGTCGTCTATCTTGTATAGTAATGATGCTGCAGTCAGTACGTGCTCTAGAGTTTTCTCATTGCATTGTAGGATTCCTGTCCCATTGGTTTCATCATACTGGGTCAGAAAGAACTTCGAGTCAGCAACAATAATCTCACCAAAGAGGGACAATAGATTCCTTCGAATCTCAATTGCCAGTCTTTTCTCATTGATGGGAGGGCCATCTCTGAAGAGTCTGAATCTGACATACCTCTTTCGCTCAGTTCTCATTATTGATCGGGCCTCCACACAATTTCCATTCCCGGAGCAATGTAGTCATTGCTGAGCTTTCGTTGATTCTGAGATAGCATTTTTTCAATAGTATGGGACATATTCTCCATAAAGTCTGGGTCGTCAATCCCTAAAAGTCTGGCAATGTGAAGCATGGCCCGAGGAGAACGCAACATCATTGGTGATTTGGCACCACTTGATAAGATGATTGGCATCCCTGCAGACTGTGCAATCCGAATGGACTCACGAAATGTCTTAATAGCCCTTGATCTATCAAGCCCGAAGTTTGTGAGAAGGGATGCCATCTGTACCTCCAATGCAGTGCCTGATGAGGCTGCAAGCCGTGCAGTCGATGACTTCAAAGACTCTTCCTTTGATATTCCACTCAATGTAAGTAAATCCACTCTTGCATCGTCCGCTGCCCAGTTTGCAAGTTGGACAGACCTGAGTGGAACCGCAACAATCATCACGAACCTTCTTATTTGTGAGACCCTCGTTTTCAAGGCGGGCAGGGTGGCCTGTTTGAGACATGCACGTTTGTATAAACGAAATCCATCTTCGAAAGTTATAACTGGTTTATCGATATTACATGTAACAGCAAGACCATCAAGGCCCATATTTTTGGCCATCTTTACAAAGTGGGGTATCTGCTCGGGCTTGGTGATATTGACATTCATATCGACATGCATTTACATTCACTCATTGGTTTAGATACTTTGCAAATGCATTTTGACACTTATTAATCAAGTTCTCTCTCAAGTAATTCCTGCAGATCGGATATAGCTTGTTTCCTATCACAGCGCGGATAATATCGTATATGAACCTGCACTCTTATCACATCGGGAGTATTTTGAAGCCTTATTTCATTAAGGTAGGCCTGTTGCTTATCGAACCTTAGAAAGAGGACGCAGTCATCGTTAAGGCGAAGATCCAATGACCGCAGAAGATTTCGTCGGTCTTCATGACTCAGTCTATGTATCATGTGATCAAAGGCACCCGTGCATTTTCTGTTCCCAGTGAGAAGGGCATTGACCACGATAATTGTGGTATGTGAGTGTCCATCAGTCTTTTGTGTGCGAACTTCAAGGCTTGGACGGATATCACTTGGAAATAGATTGACTACAGCAGATACTACTCGCTCAGTCACTTCTGTTTCGTAAGAGTATGCTCTGGCCTCTATCCGGTCGACAATGGGCATGAATATTCCATCCAACTACTTGCCACGATTACCGCGTGCTCGTAGGGAGGGGCGTATCTTTTCAGCACCACGCCCTCTTCTTCTTAAACCCCTGCTTCTTTTCCCAGCAGATGTAAGGCCCCTGTTTTCTCTACCCTTATGAACGGAATCACATATCCAGTTGATGTGTGGGTCGTTGTATATCACAGGGTGGTTTGGATCAACAAGAATTACTTCATGCCAGACCCATTTATGATCAGACCCAACCCAGTATGAGTTCAGTACTCGTAAATTGGGGAACTTTCTTCCAACACGTTCTTCAGCAATCCAACGTCTTGATTTCTGAGGGGTATATTTTGTGACTCCCAGACTTCGTGGTTTTCGCCCCATCCTTGGTCTAGGCTTTTCTCTAGGACCACGACCTGTCTTAACTCGCACTATGATATAGCCCTGTTTTGCCTTGTATCCCAGAGACCTTGCTCGTCCCAGTCGGGTTGGGCGTTCAAGACGTACAATAGTGCCTTGCTTTCTCCAAATAATCAGTCTACTTCTGACGAGGTCAGATCGTTCTCTCTGGTGTTGCAACCAGATTTCATTCATTCTCTTGTATGCTGACATATTCTTACTTCCTTTGCAGTGTTCTATTCTCTTTGTTTGTGGTTCAGCCCGAAGCGGGCCACATCCCAAGCGGACTCATCCGCCAACACAAAGGAACAAGGATCCCTTATGGAACCAAGTTGAATTCCATAAGGGATCCTTAAAGGTGTAACGATTGGTGACAACCTAATCCTGTTCAGACTTGTCGCACAGTGGTGAACTCGTCTGAACAGGACTCATGCGTTCAGCCCTTCCCCTGCAGGTGTTACCACCCACCAGAACATGTCCAGTGTTTGCAGGGACTTTTTCTGCACTGTCGCAGAACTGGCCTCCGCCCCCCTGTGTTGCCCCGGTCGCATCATCTCCGGACACAGTGGGGGTCGTCGTACTCACACAGAGTGCTCTGCATGGTCCTTGCCACCGCGGACCCCTTCCAATGCAATGCAGTATGGCTGCGAGGAGGTAAGGACCTCCCTCGAGAAGTCTTCTTCCCTCGGGCTTTCGTACGTCTGGGTTTCTTCGATGCCCAGTGTGCTAGTCCAATAGGGAATTCATCAGACATAATTTAAGCTTGTATAAAAACCGATGATGAGGCCCGTGCATAGACTGATGCATGTTTCCTCTCTGAGTTGGATGATCAGTTGGGGGAGGTCTCATGACGCCTGTCCCCACTGGGTGTCCTGAGAGTGGGTAAGAAGAGTCCCCTGCGTTCCCATCTTCAGAGAGTGGAAACGGAAACTCCAAGCCTCTCCGCCATGACTCCAATTCTGACTAACGTGGCAAGTTTGAATATCTTTCATTCATCTGAAGATTACTATTTCAGATTGCTTAGGTCAGTTCATCAATCACTTTTTGTGCAGTGAGTTCACCAACCCGGACTTGAGCCTCAACTGTTGATGATGATAAATGTGGGGTTGCAATTATTTTGGGGTGTCTTGCGATGGCCCAGTCGGTGGGAGGTTCACTCTCAAACACATCAAGCGCTGCTCCTGCAATCAGTCCAGCATCCAGAGCCTCCAAAAGTGCCTTCTCATCTACAACACCACCACGAGCTGTATTGATTAGAAAAGCGCCATCCTTCATCATCTTGAACTGTTCACTACTGATGAGTGCACGGGTCTGCGGGAGTAGTGGTACATGAATTGTAACAAAATCGGATCTCTTTAGTAGTTCATCGAACTCAACGCGTTTGGCCCCAATATCTTTGCAGAGTTTATCGATGTCAACCACATCATAGGCAAGGACCTTCATTCCTAGAACCTTTGCCCTCTTACCCACTTCATATCCAATTCGTCCAAACCCAATTATGCCGAGGGTCTTTTGCCATAGTTCAACACCCTTAAGCTTCTTTTTAGCCCATTCTTCCCTCTTCATCAGATTGTCTGCCTGTGTGATTCTTCGTGCTAGAGCAAACATTAGGGCAAAGACCATCTCTGCTACTGAAACTGTGGGGGCCTCTGGGGTGTTCAATACCTTTACACCATGATCTTTTGCCGCTTCAAGATCAACATTATCGAGTCCTACACCCGCCCTGACAACAAGTTTTAGATTATCAGCCGCTTCGAAGACTTCACGGGTCACCTTTGTAGCGCTTCTAACTATTATACAATCAAAGCCCTTGATTTGCTCTGTCAGAGGACCATCATTTTCCTTATCTCGAACCACCACTTCGAAACCTGCCTCTACTATCTTGACTCTGGCTGAGTCAGCTATCGGATCTGCAACTAACACTCGTGCCATACTGACAACCTCTCTGAGTTATTGAGTCAGACCAAGTCAAGTTAAACTTAAACTTGCTGTCGTAAGCTTTTTTGAGGAAGGAGAATCTGTTCACATATGAAAGAAGATATCAGACCAACCACGGCAGTTGTGCCGTGTCCTGTAGTCCTGTTGAGTGTTGCTGGAATTCCAAGATCAAACATAATAACGCTTTCATGGGTCGCAAATGTCTGTAGCGATCCGCCAACAGTTGCAGTGGGGATAAGACCAAACAGGTTCAGTCATGCACTTGTGAAAAATGCGGGAGATTTTGTGTTAAATATCCCCTCAAGAGATCTATTTGATGCAACGGTGTTCTGCGGGACAAAATCAGGCAGGGACCATGACAAGTTCGCAGAGTGCAATCTTACTGAAGGCAAAGCGTCTAAAGTGGCATCTCCATTGATAGAAGAGTGCCCCATTAACATTGAGTGTAAGACAAGTCAGGTTGTGAGTCTTGGAGCTCATGATTTGTTCATTGCAGAGGTCGTAGCAGTGCATGTTGATGATGGCGTTATGGACGAGTCAGGCAAGTTTACACCTAGCAAGATGGAGTTGTTCACGTATCTTCCTTTGTCGGGCCAATACCGGTTGCTGGGAGAGAGGATAACTAAGTAGTAAGATCACTTTGCGCCTTTTGCGCTGACAATCTTAATAATGGCTCTGTCTTCAAGAACATGCTTGTCAGATATTCGCATCTTGGTCCTTGCATCGATGGCATGGATAAATGATTCCATGAGATCAGTATGGATTACTCCTGCAAACTCTTTTGCTGTGATACCTTCAGGAACGAGGTAGACATCAGGCAAGACATTCCCATTGCTGTCCGACAGGGTGTTGACATCAAATACAGGATAGACTGTTATCATATGAAGAAAGTCAAACACAGCACTGTTCAGAATGTTCTGAACACCAGTTCCATTATATTTCTGAAGGATTTCTCCCTTAATCTTCTCCAGTTGAGCTATCTCTTTATCATTCAGTTTTTCAGGTTGAATAATATCAAAATCAGTATCACCTGGAATGTACTTAATGATGCCCTTCTTGTCGAGCTCTCTTAATACTCGTTCAGCAAGAGCGCTGACTGGCATTATTAGATAGTCTGGGAAGGCCTCCTTGAGCCGTATATAATTTGATTGTGCATCGGGCTTGTCAATCTTATTGGCCGCAATAATGATTGGTTTTGCAATCTGCTGGAGGGTTCTTATGAATCTTCGAATCTCATCATCATTCCATTTGTCAGCATTTTCTGCCTTCAAGCCCGATTCACGAATTGCCTTTAGAATATGGGCCTTTTTTACATTGAGACCTGAGAGCTTTTCTAGGAGCATTTCATCGAGTTTTGCCCCTTCGGATCTGATACGGCCAGAGATTCTTCGCCAGTCCTTTTGAACTATTCCCAGAATCCACTCGGTTATCTCTTTCTCTAGGAATCGCACATCATCCACAGGATCATATGTTCCTTCAGAAACCTCCTGCCCTTCAGCGTCAAGTGCGCCGCTTGCATCAACGATATGTATTAAAACATCTGCCTGTCTCAGATCATCTAGAAACTTGTTTCCCATTCCGCGACCTTTATGCGCACCAGGCACAAGTCCTGCAACGTCAATTAGTTTAACGGGAATCAGTCTAATGCCATCAATGCATATACTGTTCTGTGGATTATCATCCACGTTGAACTCTTTGCATACACATTCTGTTCTCACATGAGCAACTCCCACATTCGCCTCAATTGTTGTAAAAGGATAGCTTCCAACCTTGAAATCGGTCATGCAAGCTGCATTAGTAAAAGATGTTTTCCCGCATGATGGCTTTCCGACTATACCCACACTGAATCCCATGCTCATTAGCACCTTGAACTTTCTTGAATGAAACTAGTTCAACATTGTCATGTAAAAAGTTATGGAAATTTTTTTAGAAGAGGTGTGGGCGCACCGATTAGTTTTTATGAATCATGATTCATAAAAAGAGTTGGTCAAAGATAGAGAGGTAATGAGAATTGACAAAGATATGTGTGACATCTACTGGACCAACATTGGAGTCCCAGGTTGATCCCAGATTCGGACGATGTCAGTATTTTGTAATTGTAGATCCCGAAACGATGCAATTTGATGCAATTCCCAACGATGCAGCAAGTGCAGCGGGAGGCGCGGGAATCAGGGCCGCACAGACTGTATCATCATATGGCGTAAATGTGGTAATTACAGGCAGTGTTGGACCAAACGCATACCCAGCTCTTCAGAGTGCGGGAATTAGAATCATGACCAGTACCATAGGAACTGTGGAGGAAGTGGTTGAAAGGTATAAGCAAGGTACGCTCACGGAGATTGCAGGTGCAGGGTTATCTCATCTTGGAATGGGGGGCGGTCGTGGAGGAGGATTCGGCAGAGGCGGTGGCCGAGGAAGAGGCAGAGGTCGTGGAGGAGGGTGGTAATTGAGTCCAAGACTAGTGATTCCTGTTGATGATCCCGAGGGAGTCAGACTTGCACAGCATTTTGGCAGGGCCAGTTACTTTGCAATTATTGAGTTAAGTGATGAGGGCCAAGTAGTTAACAAGGAGGTTCAACCCAATCGAGGGGAGCACACAGGTGGAAGAGGACATGCACATAGCATCATCTTGGAGTTGAATCCAGATGTTGTGATTGTAGCAGGAATGGGTCCGAGAGGACTTGCAGGTTTTCAGAATAGGTCAATTCCAGTGTTAAGAGCAAACAGTGACTCTGTAGACCATTTGGTAAAGGCATTTCATCGAGGAGTGCTTGTAGAACTGACTGAGGGGTGCATTGACGCACACTACAAGTGATTATTTGAAAGGGTTGGGTCATATTGAAGATAGCAGTGGCATCTGGAAAGGGAGGTACAGGTAAGACCACAGTGGCAGTCAATCTGGCGCTGGCTCTCGATAATGTTAGCATCTTAGACTGTGATGTAGAAGAACCAAATGATCATATATTGTTGGGTGCAGACATTGATGAACAGATACCTGTGACTGTGCCAACTCCAAGAGTAAATATGGACAGCTGTATTCTTTGTAAAAAGTGCAGTGAGTTCTGTGAGTTCCATGCAATATTCATTGGTAAGAAGGTAATAATCTATGATCAGTTATGTCACTCATGTGGCGGCTGCAAAATGGTATGTCCCACTAATGCAATCTATGAGATTGAGAGAGAGGTGGGCACAATCTATGTGGGGTATAAGGGCAACATAAGACTAGTATATGGTAAACTGAATATTGGTGAACCTGTTGCCACATCAGTTATCAAGGCAGTGAAAAAGTATGCTAATCCTAATGGCATCACAATAATAGATGCATCTCCCGGGACATCGTGCCCTGTAATCGAAACCATTCAAAACTCAGATTATCTACTTCTTGTCACTGAACCCACGCCGTTTGGATTTCATGATTTGTCGATGGCAATTGATGTTGTACGGCCTTTGGGAATTCCTTTTGGAGTCATAGTGAATAAGGCTGGACTGGGGGGTTTTGATTATAAGATTCGATGTAAGGAGTTAGACGCTCCAATCGTCATGGAAATCCCATTTGACAAGAGAATTGCGGAGTTATATTCAAGAGGAGCACCTTTCGTGGAGGAGTTGCCAGAGTGGAGAGAGAGGTTTCAAGATTTATTAGCAAGGATAAAGAGGGAGGTAGAAGTGATTGATTGAGATTGCTGTCATAAGTGGTAAAGGGGGAACTGGAAAGACTACTATCACCACCGCATTTGCTGCAATCTCTGGAGATTTAATCCTTGCAGACTGTGATGTGGACGCACCTGATTTGCATATTATTCTCAATCCAGATGTTGTTAACAAGTGGGAATTTCATGGATCCAAGGTTGCTGAAATAAATCCAGAGTTATGTACTGAGTGTGGACTGTGTCAGTCTAGTTGCCGTTTTGATTCTGCTCATCCACCAGTCATAGATCAGATAGCATGTGAGGGGTGCAGAGTTTGTCAGTTGGTATGCCCAGCTAATGCAATAGAGATGAATGACAGACTCTCGGGATATATCTACAGGTCAATGACCAGATATGGACCTATGGCACATGCTAAACTACTCCCAGGGGAGGGAAACTCTGGTAAACTGGTGACCGAGGTAAGGCGTCTTGGAGTCAGACTGGCCAAGCAGTATGAGAAAGAATTAGTACTAATTGATGGGTCACCAGGTATTGGATGCCCAGTAATTTCCACCATTTCAGGGATAAAATTGGGCATAATTGTCACTGAGCCAACGATGTCAGGGATACATGACATGGAGAGAGTCTTTTCATTGTTAAGTAGATTTAGAACGAAGGCAGCGGTCATAATAAACAAGTATGATCTCAATCTAGAGAATACTAGACGGATAGAGCAATATAGTGAGGACAAAGGTATTACTATTCTAGGGAGAATCCCATTTGATCCCATGATGACGGAGTCAATGGTTGCAGCGAAGACTCTGCCCGAGTTCGCTGCAGACCATCAGATAGTAAGTTTATTGATTGACATGTGGAAGCAGATTATGGAACTCATCAAATAGAAGTGTTATTGATGTTCATGATGGTAATTCCGCAGATTATCATTTGGTTTCTAGTTCTTTAATCCGTTTCTCAATCTGTTCTATAGATTGTTTCAGTGAATTTAATTGGCTCTCAAGCGCATCTTTTTGGCTCTTGAGAACTTCAATATCAGTGACCTGTGAGAACCATGGGGTGCTTGTCACTGGTACACCTCTAAGTCCTAGTGTCCAGCATGATCCTGGGCCATATATCCAGCCAGGCCTTTCCCATGGTGGAAGATGTCTGAAAGGACCATTGCCAGGCCATGCACCCTGTCTGTTAGCACCACACCCACGACCATATCCATAACTCATTATTATCACCTTTTTTTGTGTCTATGCACACTATTAAAAATGTGCATATGAACATATTTAAGTCATTCCATCATTGCACTGTTGCAAGAGTACTAATGGAGATTCAGTATATTATTGGTGAAGTATTATGCATCGAAGAAGAAGAGGCAGTAGAGGGAGACTGCCAATTCAACCAAGAATTAGTGAGCACCCGAAGGCAGACAGACTGGTACCAGATCCAGTTAGTAGTGAAACCCCAATATTCATTGACAAAGCAGAGTTGGAAGCATTACGACTAGTTGATCTTGTGGGGATGTACCAAGAGAAGGCAGGTAGAATAATGGGAATTTCTCGAGGCACTATATGGAGATTATTAGTAAGTGCCCGGAAGAAATTAGTGCAGTCAATATACGAGGCGCGCCCTTTGGTAATCGGACACCCAAGTCAAGCAAACAATGACTATTAGAAATGGCCAATTGTTAAGATTTGATTTGAATGGTACAAGTTAATCATTCATGTTGCGTAATGTTCACTAAGGCCTTCGGCGAGATGCTTAAAATATTCCTCCTAGAGGGCGTCTAGCTTGGGTTTTTTCCCCTGCTTTGAACGGTCATTCCTTATATGCACATTTTTGTAAAACAGTATTGGAGATATAAATGCCCCACCGGAAATCACATGAGATTTCGAATCAAGCTGAAACCCATGTGCTAGTAAGACGACCAGCAACACCAATTCAGTGGGATCCAATTTCGCGCCCCCATGTGGCAGTATTGCTTGAGGATGCAAATGGAAAGACATTCAGATGTTATCTTTCACGCATAATAAAAGCAAAGAGTGGTAAATGGGTCCTTGAAGTCGCAGACTTGGACTCGTTACCAGATTGGACCATTTTGGAGGTCAAGATAAATGCGACCACAGCCAATCTATATCAACTTGAACGAGTAAATGGCGCCCCCTGCTGGAAGTGGATTGCTAGATGTAGGTGTTTACCAGATTTCAACTATCCGAGTGGGATTGAGTGGGATGTGTCAATAGATAACACACCAAGACAGATGGTAGATGTTGCATCAACATGACTGAACTTTATTGACGACCTGAGCTTATCCAAACTTGTCATCAAGAGATGAATTCGTCTAAACAGGGACCATGCGTTCAGCCCTTCCTCACAAGTGTCACCACTCATCGGGTTTCTTGAGAGTGGGGTGAACAGTCCCTTGCGTTCTCACCTTCCAAGGGTAGACGTGGAAACACCAAGTCTTTTTGCCATGACTCAAATTCTGACTGACATGACAAGTTTTCCATTTCTGAAATTTACGGTTCATTATTTGTCATATTTCTTGATTGTTTCAAACAGGTCAGTCTGTGAATGGGGAGGATTATAAAGGCGTTTACGAATTTTGACAAACGTTGGTACAGTCACACACTCACCAATGAAGAGGGCCTCTCCGACTTCAAGAGTTGTTATTGCGTCCAGCGCAGCCCTATCAATCCCCTCGCTTGTACGACCAATGTGTTCGAGATCATAGGGGTTGGTGCATCTGAAGATTGCCTGATTAGTACATTGACTCAATACAGTTGTTGATAGTTTCACAGGGCGTTGTGAAATAAGACAGAGAAGTGCAAAGAACTTGCGGCCCTCCCTGGCAATTGTTTCAATCCTTGCTTTTGGAAGTGCCAGTTCTTGTCGACTCTCGGGACAAAACTGATGCGCCTCCTCCAGAATCAATAGGAAGGGAGGGATCTTTCCCGAGCGTCTTTTGCTGAGTAGTTCATGAGCTAGGTTTGAAACTATAATCTGTTTCTTTCGGAGTGAGATGAAATCACTGAGATCGATTATTGTCAACTTGCCTGGTCGGATCATGTTCTCAATTTTCGGAGTAGCCTCCTTTCCAAAGAGGTTAGTGCTTTCCAAATTACTGATCCAACCAATAAGAGCGTCCCTTGTGTTCTTGTTGATCGTTTCATCCATTCTTACTGCTTCGATTATGTCTTTCAGGGTGTATCCATGATCAAATCCTTGTCGGAGCCCAGATATAATTCGTTTCAGATCCCTTAATTGAACTGGGCTCATTTCAATTGCAAACGAGGCAAGCCCCTCAACGGTCAATGAGTCAACGGCAATCTGATAATGTGAACCACGCACATGTTCTATTTCTACAGAGGCCTTTCCGAGAGTCTGGGGGTCAATTTCATTCAGATATGAATATTCACCATGAACGTCAATAATGATTGTAGCAAGGCGGCCAGACTCCTTTGATCTGGACAGCAATTCTTCCAATAGTACCGAAACAAAATATGACTTTCCTGCACCACTCATAGCCAGAATTGCAAGATGTTTTGAGAGTAGACCTGACAGATTAGGAGTGAATTCCACAGCGTGATGTGCCAAAGTCCCAAGCTTCAATCCGCCATGATTATCTATGCCAAGAAATGATGATAGAGTTTCATCATCAACTGGTCTGACAACCGCACCTGGTGAAACTGCAAAGTATGGACGAGTGGTGTGATTGTCAGCCCATAAACCCAGCACTCGTGCTTCAGCAATTGTATACATCCAGCGGTCTGTTGGAAATATTGAGCGTAGAGGTTCGCCGCGTGACTGGTATTCACGTACGGCCTCAGCATGTTGATAATATCTATTTGTGCGAATGAGGTTCTGAACACGGGCTATTATAGTACCATGTTTTGTAATGACTGAAACAAACTGACCCCTGCGAACAATTACCTCGCTTCCAGAGTCATCAGTGACAAACGAGAATTCAAGAACATTGGGCCCATTATCAGTACAAATCACAGTTCCGAGTCGTAAATGTGGTGGTTCCATTTGATCAACCTCCAAATGGGTTTCGTGATCTGCGTTGCTCTATGAGAGAGTAAGACAGACCAGATAGAGCGAGTAGACGGTCGATAACAAGTCGCGCTTCGTGATTAGTGATACGAGCACGGGCATCTGCCTCCACAATAGGGGAGGGTAACCCATATTCTGGGTGGTGATAGGAGAGGGGGAGTATTGCAGATAGAGTTTTGTTAATGTGGGCGACTGGATCAACCCCTTCCTTACCAAGCACCTCGATTCTAATGGGCGAGTCTTCACGAGCGGTCTTCAAATATGTGATCCAAATCCGAGAGGCCCAATTTTTAATATCATCTGGAAGGGAGGTGTTGTCCCCCAGTTCATAGGACATTCTAAAGGCGAAAGTTCGCTCACCCTCATCAAGAAAAGTATCCAATAAGTCACTGTCTTTTGATATCTTTAGCAGCCACCGATAGTCAACACCTTGAATTTTCTCGAATACTTCGGGTTTTCGGATGATATGAGGGAGTATCTCACCAAGCATGTTTACTAAGCGAGTAGACCGACTGTCTTTCACAACACCTACAAGTGTCGAACGACTCTTTTTCACCTTGTGATAGAGCTGCCTATAGAGAGCAAGGGTTTCCTGATATTTTTCATACACGGGCGAAGCTGTGGAAGGGCGGTCTCGGGGATGATGAATTAGGCTTCCATCGATAAGAATAATGTCAATATGGAATTCCTTCAAGAGGTTCAATGTGACTTGAATCTCTGTGGATATCCGTTCAAGAGAGGCCAGCTGGTCTAACTCAACACTGGACAACGATTGCATGACTGGTTTGATTATTGGTTCGGGAAAGGGGTTAGGAACGAACTCAACATCTGGGCCCTCACCGGTCCCGAATCGAAACACAACAGAGATACCACGAGTCAAGATTAGGTCCATTGATTTAAGACGCTTTTTTACCAGTCCCCCATCAACACCAGCAGTAATGAGTCCTGAGAGGGAGGTGGGGGAAACGGTTGTGGTGAATGCGGTTTCAAGAAGGCTTGAAGAGATTGAGGGATATCGGCCCAGATCAATATCGGGCTTGATTGATCTCATCACCTGACCAAATTTGGTTCTAATGCTCTCGATGCGTTTAATCTCTTCAACGAGTTGAAACAGCATTCTGTCAAGGTTATGGTCCAAATTAATTCTCCCTCATCCTTTTGTATTCCATAGCGGCCCTTAGAAAGGCCACGTAAAGAGGATGAGCCTGTCCTGGACGTGAGTTGAATTCGGGGTGGTACTGAACACCAATCCAGAAGGGGTGCTTCTCCAGCTCAACTGCATTTATGATATGCCCACTCTCATCGTAGGCGGATATTATTAGGCCCTTTTCTTTCATTCTATCAATATACCGAGCAATTAGATGGTAGCGGTGCCTAAACCGTTCCCTCACCAAGGAGGACCCATATATTGAGTGTAAACGTGTACCCTCGACGATTTTTACTTCTTGCCCCCCAAGTCTCATCGTGCCACCCTTGTCCTCAATTGCTCTTTGTTCATCTAATAGGTCCACAACAGGATAAAGAGTGTGAGGGTCAACTTCTGTTGAGTGAGCTCCTTCCCAATGCATCACTGACCGAGCGAATGCCACAGTACCAAGCTGTCCACCATAGCAAATACCAAGGAATGGAATCCTTTGTTCGATAGATATACTTGCAGCATTAATCATTCCTTCAACCCCGCGTTCGCCAAAGCCAGGGGTCAGGAGGACACCATCTACATCAGTCATATAGTCTATGAGACATTCAGTATCGCAGTTTTGTTCAGTTTCTATCCATTTAATCTGAACTTTTGTTTTGGTTTCTGCAGAAGCATGTGCTAGGGCATCATTGATGCTCTTGTACGAGTCACTAAGTGATGTATATTTGCCAGGCATGGCGATGACCAGGGTTTTATTATGCCCTTGGAAAGACTCCACAATCTTGGCCCAAGACTCAGTTTCAGGAGAGTGGGGTTCAAGATGTAGATGCTTAATGAGGACGTCACCAAGACCCTGTTTTTCAAAATTTAGGGGGAGTTTGTAAATGATAGAGATATCAGGATTCGATATTACTCGTTCCTCAGGGACATTACAAAAGAGGGCAATCTTATCTCTTGCAGATCTTGAGAGTTCGGCTTCAGCCCTACAAACAATGATATCAGGTTGAAGACCGAGACCTTGTAGTGTACGAACACTGTGCTGGGTGGGCTTTGTCTTAAACTCACCAACTGAATGTATGTATGGCACTAATGTCACATGGACAAATGCAATGCGGTCCCTGCCTACTTCTCTTGCCAACTGACGTACTGCTTCTAGGAAGGGCATTGCTTCGATATCGCCAACAGTGCCACCTATCTCAACAAGGAGCACATCAGGGATTGGTTGCTTGTTCACAACATCCCATATTCTACTCTTGATTTGATCCGTGACGTGGGGTATAATCTGAACGGTACGTCCTAGAAAGCTTCCCTTGCGTTCGCCCAGAATGACGGATGTATATATCTGTCCTGATGTGATGTTCTGTGATGGATGAACATCAATCCCAGTAAAGCGTTCATAAGTGCCAAAGTCTAAGTCAATCTCTGAGATTCTAAAAGAGAAATCATTGACTGGTTGAAACGTCCATGTCTGATCTGTGACGAATACTTCACCATGTTCAATTGGATTGAGTGTTCCAGGGTC
Organism: archaeon; assembly: GCA_024276825.1. Classification (GTDB taxonomy): domain Archaea; phylum Asgardarchaeota; class Thorarchaeia; order Thorarchaeales; family Thorarchaeaceae; genus JAJRWI01. The sequence continues at coordinate 70,594 of JAJRWI010000037.1, read as the reverse complement.
TATGTTCAGGTAAGGATCTATTTTAATAATTCTAATAGAATAGCCCCTAAACTGAAAGAGCTTTGCAAGTGAGGCGGTAGTCACACCTTTACCAATGCCTGACAGCACTCCGCCAGTGACTATTACGAAACGTGTGTTTTCTCCACTAGACCTCAATATAGGTACTCCAAGATTTGTTTGATAGTATCTAAAGTTAGGATGACATTCCATGCACCAACATAATTGACGTTTAAGTCATTCGGAACCTAAGAGTTATGATTAATGTGCTAGAACACCAGTATGAATTGCATTTTGAAACAAATATTGAAACGCCTCGAGAACATTTACACCATTCCTTGCAATGCTTCGAAACACAGGAATTGCATTTGGGATCTGAAGATGATCTCGTAGAGTTGATTCATCAATCACATTGGGAAGGTCCTGTTTGTTCAAACAGACTACAACAGGAATAGCTCGGTCTGACTCAGCGATTATGGACATTAGCTCGTTCCAACTTGAGAAGTTCTCATCAATCAGGTGATCTTGTGAGTCGGCAATGAATATTATTCCATCAGTACCTACTAGTACAACTTCTCTAGTTGAACGATAAAAGTCCTGTCCAGTGGCAGACCATACATGGGCATTAATAGTCCAAGATTCATTCAATTGAAACGGAATTGTCCCAAAGTCGCAAAACATGGTACGTCCTATAGTATTTTCGATTGATGTTAACTTGTCTGATTGATCAAAAGTGGAAAAAAGCCATCTGATAGCAGTAGTCTTACCACTCATTGCAGGACCAAAGAACACTATTTTGATGTTAATTGTTTGGTTCCCATAGTCGATGATCATTTGACAACCTCCGTTATGTCCCCCACATACTGTCAACCCAAGCCCCAAGGCCTGAGAGTGTACCTCCTTTTACACAATCAGAGAAGTCTTCATGCCATTCTGCTTTGATGAATCTAATCAATTCGTGGAGTGTTCCACCATCCCAGCCAATAGCCTCAAACAGATTTCTTTCAGTTAGAGTAGTAGTAGCACCAAGCTCTCTTGCAAGGCGGATTCGTGAGAGTAAAGTCGCCGCTCTTCGGGCAGCATGGACAAACCCATTAATCTCTTCATTGAACATATCACGAGTGAGCTTTTCCGACTCGTCATCAAGATTCAATATTACTGATATTATGTGATTGGAGTTTTTCATGTTACGTAATGACTTCTTGAGTAATCGTCTAATTCGTTCCAGTGATGTTCTCTTTCTGGTTAGTATTCTAGAAGTTATTTTCTTTTCAACTTCAAATATTGCATAATCATCTTTTGCTAGAGAGAAACTAATGGCTGAGGGGGACGATACATCCAATATGCCACAATTGGGTGATGTTTCCAAAATGCAGGTGATGATGGATTCTAGTGCTGGGGAGGGGCTCGAATCGCATGACTTGATAAGTGGAGCAGCAATAATCCACCCCATAAAATGACTGATTCGTTCCATAGCAAGATTGATACTTGACGAAAAACTGCAGACTGTTGTTCTTATTATTTCATAATCATGTTTTTCCTCAGCCCAGACTGACAATAGTTCATCTTGGGTTGTAAAATCACGCCAGAATACAAGTATATGTCTATGCAAGCAGAGATGAGAGATACTATCTGTCAGATCATCCAGTAATTCAGCATCTTTCCCAGTTATTAATATTGGCAATCGACATAGGACTGCACTTAGTATTAGGGGAAATCTCTCACCCAAAAGGTCAATTAATTGCGATATTGAATAGGTCATGGTTCCTCCCTCGCAAGTAGTAATTTTCTATCTGCAGTGCCTGAGAGTAGAAGCTCCCTGAGGTCTTTTGGAATTGATGGCTTCATGGCTGATACCGAACTCAAGATGCGCTTAATCTCATCAATGTAATGTTTTAGCAGAAGTCGCATCAGTCCAAGTTTTTGGCTATTCTTATCAACCCAGAGGCTAAACACACCATTCGGAATTGAATAGAGAATATGTCTAGTGCGTTCGGTTTCACATAGAACAGAATCAAGGGAACTATTTCTTAATGTCTGAACCACTCGTTCGGAGGCATCATAGAGAGCAAATGACATTGCTGCAAGCCGATCGTTAGTAAAACTGTCTAGTGATATTCTCACACCACCGTTTAGAGCTAGGAAGACTGAGTCAATATTGGGGATGCTATCCTTGACTTGACGCAAAATTGTCCTTATGGATAATGCTTGTGATCTATCAAGCGAAAGGATTGATCTGGATAGAGAATGGGTTGAGTATGTTGATTCTGCAACTGAAAACCCTTTCAGCACATGTTGGGTTTCATCTTGGCTATATGATCTGAGTGGTGGAAGACGGCCGTCAACGTACTGCTGTAGCAGAAATGATATTTGGGACAGGCTGGATCGCATTTCAATGAACAATGCTGCCAGATTCACCCGGGGCGCAGTGGTGATTGTTAGAAAGTAATTAGAGTCGTAGGGCAAAGATGCAATGAACACTTTAGAAGTTTCAGATTCCATCAACAAGTACTTGAAGTCCCCATGAATCAAATGGGCCACTCCGAAAATTGCACAGGTGGCTGAAGATACCGCAAACACCTCATCTTTACTGAACCAGACTCCAGCGCTTGCGATTGGAAGACCATCTTTTTGAACTAGGATGACGTTCTCAACCCCCGAGATCATTTTGATGTTTTCTAATGCATCATTTAATTCGTTGTTCAAGCGTACACCTCTAAATTACTTTCAGAGGTCAATTCGGTATGATACTATATAATCTCACAGGAAAAAGTGGTCTTCTTAAGATAACAGAATTTTACTGTTTGTTGTACGTTGGAAACATAAGCATTGGTGATTGTGTCTAAAGAAGTCATTCCCCATTAATACGGGTCCGGTCATTGCCATTATGGTATGTTAATTGATTTTTTTGTCAAATATCACATATGAATCATTGCCGCTTCAGGAACTTCTTGAAATATCTCTCTTGCAGCACGGCCAACCTTTATTCTGTGTTTGTCAAAAGTGTATACTCGTATCAAGTCAAAGTAGACCTTCATCATCTCGGCAATATTTGATATTTCAGACAGATTGCGCGAAACTTTCTTGCCATCTATAATTTCGAATATTTTGATTTCCATGGGATTGGACTGATAGGGGTTATATGGAACAGATGGCAATGTTGGTACGTCCACAATCACATCTTCTGCTGGTACGCCTGCCTTTTCTGCTATTTCCTCCTCGATGCTCTCTCTGACTTTTCTTTTTGTGAGAATTTTTGAAACAAATCTATCGTCGGTATGTAGAATTTTTTCAAACGATGATTTGTATAATGTACGGGAGTCAAGAGCTGTCATCATTTCATTTACTTCTTTTGCATCTTCTGATTCATTAGGGTCTACCTTGCGAGCGCGAGATATTAAAGATATGTCATCAAGTTGTAAGAACTCTTCAGGTGTTGAGAAATCCGTCAGGCCCAAAACAGAATCAGCTGCATTCATCAGCTTGACCAGCATGACCTCAACAGCTCTCACAGCCTTGTGGTAGTAGACATTGAGAAACATTTCATAGCGTGCGACAAGAAATGATTCTATTGCGCCCCGAGCATTAATGTCAAATTCAACATCCATATTTTTCGAAACTTCAAGACTACTAATCAGACGGTGAATATCCACAAGTCCATAATTGACACCACAATAAAATGAGTCGCGTATTAGATAGTCCATTTTATCAACATCGATTTGTCCTGCAACTATTCCACTGATGACCCCATCTTTCTTTGTCCTTCTGCGCCCACGAACAAGATCTGCAATCCTATGTTTTGATATGCCTGCATCTTCAAGTATATCACCAATTTCGCTATTACAAATAAGCCACTCCGTCACATCTTCATGATTCATCTTTCTTTTTTCCAAGAGAACGTCCTCATAGACGTGACTGAAGGGGCCATGTCCCAAATCATGAAGAAGAGCTGCTACACGAACATCTTGAAGGGAGTCTAATTCATCAATACTTGGCAAAATTCTGTTGCTTAAAAGGCCAGCAAGGAACATAGCACCCATACAATGTCCAAAGCGAGTATGCTCTGCCGTGGGATAGACAAAATGCCCACCAGACAACTGTTTAATCCTACGGAGCCTTTGATATGGTTTAGAGTTTATGATCTTTGTTTCTACTTCAGATAATTTGATAAACCCATGTATTGGGTCGTTTATCTCGATTATGGGCTTCAAAGATGCTCACCTGTGAGTAGGATTAAGTTCAGCATATCATTAGTAAATCAATTACAATATTATTGCTGATATACATAGTGGTGAGTCGCTTAGTCCACCTAATGAAAAGGGATAAAGGCATCTCGGGATTCATTGATAATGGTCAGAAAATGTATTGGATATTCATTATTGGAACTGCAGGTTCGGGAAAGTCATTATTGAGCGCATCTCTTGAGAAGTGGCTTACAGCTGCGGACTTGAGTGCCACAGTTGTTAATCTTGATCCAGGCGTTGAAAAGCCACCTTACACAAGTGATGTTGATATTAGAGAGTATGTGGACTATGGAGAAGTAATGAGTAAGTTTGGGTTAGGGCCAAATGGAGCCCTCGTTGCATCACTAGACATGGCTGTAAGCCACGTCACATATATCCGTGAAGAGATTGTGGACTTTGGCAGGGATTATGTGATTGTTGACTGTCCAGGGCAGATGGAACTTTTTGCATATAGAAATTCTGGACCTCTCTTGGTATCAAGCTTGGGTGATCGAGACCCATCTGTTTCATTATATCTAATGGATGCCAATATAGCAAGAACACCAACGGGTTACCTCTCGTCAATGCTGTTAGGATTTTCAATCAATATTCGATTTGGGCTGCCACAGTTGACACTACTCAGCAAGATTGACATACTCTCACCCACCGAGATAGAGGAGGTCTTGCAATGGAGTGAAGAGCCATATGAATTAGAAGAGGCATTAGACAACATGTCTTCAGGGCTTGTTCGTGACTATGCATTCTCAGCACTTCAAATGTTAAAAGACCTAGGAGGGACTGTCACTGTGCTTCCTGTGTCAGCAAAGGAGATGAAGGGTGTTGAAATGCTATATGGTGAGTTGCAGAGAGTGTTCCTTGGAGGAGAGAACTTGTACGAAGAGATTTGATAGCTTGACAAAAGGGATTTGTGAGGCGTTTCCTTGAACACATACTATTCAATAATAGTTGGTGAGAATGTAGAGCTTGGGAAGGCAGAGCTTGAAACATTGATATCCATTCAGACTTCAGTTCATGATTCAAAGTGGGTTGGCAGGGTCTTCTTGTTTAATGCACCCATTGATCCTACGGACCTTATAGTAAATCGTGCTGCATATGTTCGGGAGGCAGGCGAGGTCATTTGTATGTTTGATTCAATTGAAGAACTATACCGCGAAATGGAAAATATTGCACTTGATGATTGGATTGATTCCACGCAGAGCTTCAGCGTCAGACATGTCAATTTTGCCAAAGATTATGGAGTGAGTATAGGGCCAAATCTTTCAAGGTTCGTTGGGAGAGTAATCAAGGACAGGACTGGAGCAAGAGTAGACTTAGAGTCCTCAGATATAAAAATCCAAGTAGTCATTATGCCTGATAATGTAATTCTATGTAAAAGTAAAATATCAAGATTGAGGGGAGAGTTGATTAAGCGGACACCAGGTCGAAAGCCATGGTTTCATCCATCCATGATGAATTCAATTGTGGCCAGAAGTATGTGTAATCTTGCAAGAATAATGACTGGTGAAACTGTGTTAGACCCATTTTGTGGGGGAGGCGGAATCTTATGTGAGGCTGCCATCATAGGGGCAAAGACTATTGGAATTGACCTTTCATGGAGGTTTCTTCAAGGGGCAGAGGCAAATCTAAAAGACATTGACCCTTCAAGGTTCACACTCATTCAGAGTGATGCGAGACATATGCAAATCATTGGTTGTGACCACATTGTCACTGATCCGCCTTATGGAAGAGTCAGTTCGACTAGAGGAGAGAGAGCAATAAAGTTGCTTTGGAACTTCTTGACACTATCTCCCAATGTTGTTTCCAAAGGGGGAACACTATGTGTTTCAGCAAGTAGTGAGATGGGTGTTAGTGATATGATTGATTCATTGGGTTTTAGAAGAGTATGCAGAGTCAAAATACGAGTACATAGCGGATTGACTCGCGAGATTGTCGTTGTTGAGTTTTGATTCAGCAGTTTCAAGTAATAGCAAGTCTATTCTTCTATAATCACGCCATCTCTTGTGGGCGGAGTAATCCACCTGACGAATGAGTCAAATTGGGACTGACTCTCAAAAGCTAGGGTCACTTCAATGCTCCCCAATGGTGGATCAATTAATGGATAGTCCACGATCTTCAGGCGTCCTACAAAGGCGGATTGCTTATCGAGATAAAGGGTAGTTTCTTGGCCGTCCCAGTTTGACAGCAGCTTTGCTCTCACAGCATCAATGACTCGAAGTGAGTAAATATGCTCCCTTAATGCAATGAGTAAACTTTCATCATTACTGACTAAAGACAGCACATTATGACCCAGTTCGTTTAGCATGTTGACTCGCTCATTTGGGAAGAATGTGTTTAAAGCCGTCTTCACACATTCAACATCTTCAGTAGGATACACGGGGCACTTTATTGTGATTTGCAAGTCAAAGGCCCTCCAAGATTTCAATTGTTTTCTTCCTGAGGGTTTCAAGCGGTCCTTCATTTACTATCATAATATCGGCCATGGCAATGACCCCCCCTAAGCCAACTGCTATCTCGCGCATGTCCCGCTCCTTGAACACCAACCAATCGGGAGGGGCATCCTTTCTTCCACGTTCTTGTAATCGTCTAAAGCGTGTCTTGGGTGAAGAGTGAACACATATTATTGTGAGGTCAGTGGCAAAATCATCAAAGACGTCAACTTCAGCAAGGCTTCGACAGCCCTCAATAACCACAATGTTCGATTCTTGTGATTGGAGTATGGCTAAACACTTCTTAGCAACAGCACCAGGTCCATCAAGTTCTCTAAGTTCAAGCATTATCTTCTTTGTAGATTCGGAGTCTGGGTCCAAGCCTCTTCTTCTGGCCTGCTCGCGAATGACATCACCCATTACTATAACTGGATATTCATGTTCCCTGAAAATGTTGGCCACAACGCTCTTTCCTGCACCAGGCATTCCTGTGATAATGACAAGCTTCATAGTCTAATCATTCACTCCCTATGATAAAAACAAGTCATATTATGACTTAAAGAATTAATGCAATCGAAGCTGGTGCTACTAATGGTCAATTCATTGAGAGTGTTTTTCAGTATTGATATTCAAGATGATTCATTATTATCAAGAATAAAGCAAATTCAAGACAGACTGGACAAAGGGTCTGCAAAGATGAAGCTTGTTGAGATGGAAAATATTCACTTCACAGTCCGTTTTCTTGGGGATACTCCAGTTTCAACAGTCAATGATATCTGTTCACGTTTCGAGAGAATCAGTTTCACTCCATTTAATGTGTCCATTGGAGGAGTTAGATCATTTCCCAACAATAGAAGACCTCGTGTCATTTGGGTTGGAGTCACTCATAATGCGGACATGGTGAAGAGCCTGAAAGAGCAAATCGATGAGTTATTGCATGAGTTTGGTTACCCCCCAGAAGGCAAGTTTGTCCCGCATATCACCATTGCAAGAGTCCGTTTCATTAAGAACCGAGAACAACTAATGAGAAATCTTGAGTCGTTGGCGGATGAGAGAATTGGTGACATGGCCATAGATACTGTCAGATTGACAAAGAGTACGCTCACATCCTCGGGACCAATTTATGAAACAGTCTGTGAGGCCTTGGCAAGGTCTTGAACAAGAAAAGAGGATGGTGGGCCGGGGGAGAACTTCATAATGCAAGGCATGTTTGCACTATTTTGAACTCCCGATCTCTTGCAGGTTGGGATTCCATTCTTATGAATAGAACCACCCCAAGCAAGAATCATACCAAGCTAGACTACCGACCCATGCTTGCTGAAGATTGACTTCTTGACCAGCACAAGATAAAATAAAGCTTGCCACATCAACAAAGTATCAAGCGAGTCTTTGTGTATGACTGATTATGCAATGTACTGAGAGGAAGCGAGTTGTAATGACGGATCTTGTGTATCATGATGTGTTCACAAAGCATGAGATGAGCTTGGGGCATCTAGAGTCGCCCCTAAGAGTTCTGCACACAATGTCATATTTGAAAGAAACAGGATTATTGGACATAGAAAAGATACGGCTCGTTACGCCCAAGGCAGCAAGTTTCGAGGATGTTTTGGCGGTTCATGATAGGGCATATTTGGAGAGGGTAAAGGAAGTTTCTGCGAATGGTGGTGGATATTTTACACTCGATACTCAAGCTAATAGGCACACCTATGATGCAGCTATCATCGCGGCGGGTGGTGGAGTAATGGCCGTGGACAATATACTTGATGGTGTTACTGATAATGCATTAATACTATGCCGACCACCAGGACACCATGCAGAGCCATCGAGGGCCTTTGGGTTTTGCTTTATCAATAACATTGCGGTCGCAGCCAATCATCTCATTGAACACAGGAAACTTGAACGTGTTATGATTGTAGATTATGATGCACATCATGGCAACGGTACGCAGCATGCATTCTTTTCGACCGACAGGGTCATGTACGTAGGTATTCACCAAGATGGACGCACATTATTCCCTGGAACTGGCTTTATTGATGAGATAGGAGTAGGGAGGGGAATAGGATACAACATTAATGTGCCATTATATCCAAGAGCGGGGGACAAATCCTATGGGATTGTATTCAATGATGTTGTGAAACAGGCTGCATCGAGCTTCAAGCCAGAGTTCATACTTGTGTCTGCTGGATTTGATGCGCACCTAAGAGACCCACTCACTTCTCTTGGTCTCACTTTCAATGGATTTGCAATGATGAATAGGATGCTTGTAGAAATGGCAGAGAAGCACTGCAATGGAAGGCTTGTGTTCTTTCTAGAAGGAGGATATGACTTGGATGTACTCTCAAAATGTACCAAGAATCTGTTAGAAGAGATTGCAGGTGAAGAGGTCAAAGTGAGTGAGGAGTTGAATGTTGAGAGTGACCATTCAATCAATCGAACAAGAGAGATAATCAAGGCAGTGCACTCTGAGCTAGCGGAGTATCATTTCTAAATGTCATGATCATCCAGAGATGTTTGATTAAGCGTTGTCAGCAGTTCGGATGGATCCTCTTCAGGTGCTACTTCGGGCATCTCATCCATTTTAATTCCAACCTGTTTCAATATTGATCTTGCAAGCGTTGTCCCAATGGTTGGGATTCTGGCAAGTTGTATTGGGTTTATTGTGAGGAGATCACTAAGACTCTTTACACCATGGTTGTACAGCATTCTGGCTCTGACTCGGCCAATACCCTTCAGCCGGACTAATTCGAGTATCTCAGAACGTACACCATGTTTCATTCTATCACTGAGCATTCTAATAAAGCTGGCAATCTCTTTTGATGCTGATATTCTGGCAATCTCAGAGGCTGAGTACAGAAGCCAAGTCGCAATTTGAGCAAACCTATGTATATCCCCAACTCCAATATTGTATCGTTCAGTTATTTCTCTATCAGTTTGTTCATCCATCCAGTCCAAAAGGACGAATGATGTCTTGATTTCTGCCAAGTAAGAGATCAGGTCTGCTCGCTCGTCCCAGTAATCTGGTGGCGGAACTAGGAATTCATCACCATGAGCGTCCACAAAAGCGCTATAGTCATCAACTTCAGTCCCACCCAGATAAAAGACAGGTTGGTCAGGAGAGTGACAAATGAGGTGAATGACAGATTGTTCTGAAACATCGGGGTTCTGAGAGAGTATATCTCGAAACAGTATTGCAGACTCGGGGTCAATATATAGATCTGATGTGCGTTTGCCAAATGAGGTGGCATATAAGATGTCATCTTCTTGATGAATCAGTCCACTATTCTCAAGAAAGTCAAGTGCAGATTGAATATATTCCGTGATAATATGTTGATCAAACTGTGATGAGAAAAATGTCTTTGCAAGAAACGAGTCAATGTCATTTGTCGTATTTACTATTTTGCTTGAGATCAAAGCCAACAGATGAAAGCGCATGGCCTTTTGTGACGCCAATTTTGAAGTTATTTCTTCAGGTTCGGATAGTACATATTGTTCCATGAGAGAGTCAAGTTCGTATTCCGACTTTGCAATGAGCACGGATTCACCATAAGAGTCGTATTTAGGCCTCCCAGCTCGACCAGACATTTGCTTGTACTCTAGGACTGGAATGGGGTAATTACCGCGACTAGACTCGTATCTTCTATAATCCCTAATAATGACCCTTCGTGCAGGCAGATTCACGCCTGCAGCAAGTGTAGGAGTAGCAGTGATAACTTTCAGATGATTGCTCTTGAAGGCATTTTCAATAAGGATGCGTTCCTGATTTGAAAGACCCGCATGATGAAAGGCCACACCATTCATTATGGTCCGTGCAAGAATGCGGGAGGTTTCGGGTATTGAACGACCCCCTCCTATTTTTTGTGCCAGTGAGCGTAGATATTCTCTGGACTCATCGGACACATAGGGATTTACATACCTTGAAAGAATTCGTGCTACACTGATTGTTGATCTTCGACTTGATACGAATACCAGTACTTGACCATCTTCATCTAGGATGCTACAGACCAAATTGGCTAGTTCGTTGTTTCGTTTTCTTTCAACTGGTCGTGAGGACCCATCATCGAACATTATATTGCCATTGAAATAAACCCCCTCTCTGAGAGATATTGGTCTCCATGTGCTCTTTACTAATTCAGCATCCAACCAATGAGCAATTGCATCAGCGTTTGATATTGTTGCACTGAGAGCAACAATTTGAACATTGGGCATTGTATTCAGAATTGTAGCCACCACCATTTCAAGGGTCGGACCTCGTGAAGGGTCATTTAAGAGGTGTATCTCATCCACAACAACAATTCCAATCTCTGGGAGCCAGTTTGCCCCATGTCGAATGAGCGAGTCTGCGCGTTCAGTTGTCAATATTATTATATCAGCATCTTGCAACTCTTGAGAGGTGGTGTCAAAGTCTCCTACTGAAATTGCTGTTTTTATTCCCAGATGATCGTATTTTTTGAATTCATTGTGTTTTTCAAATGCAAGTGATCTGAGAGGGACCAAATACATGGCCTTGCCATTTCCACTGAGGATTGATTTTAGCATGCATATCTCAGCGACCAGGGTCTTACCAGAGCTAGTGGGTATAGCAAGTATAAGGTTTCGACCATTCAACACACCAGTTTCGAGGGCCCGTTCTTGGGGTGGAAACAGAGTTTTAATGCCCAAGGATGTGAGTAGTTTGATTATTCTTTGGTTTATTGGAATTTCATCTATTCTCGTTATTATCACACTCACAGTATCAGAATCATTAAGCACGTTTTATCTTCCCATCTTGAGGACGGTATAGTATTCCTTCGCTCTCAAGCTTTGCAATTACAGATGCAACCACCTCTCTGGACTCGCCCAGCTCAACAACCCGTTGAATTAAGAGGTCTTCATTAACAACGGAGATTCCTTCATCTTCAAATGATCTCAATGCCATCAGAATCTTATCAGAGGTGCTCCTTTGATATGCACTCATCTTTGATACAACTTGGTCAATATCGATCTTCCCAGTTATTTTATCCAATGCTACCATACGAAGTGATTCTTCCATAAGACGAATTGCAGCTCGTGCATCTTCTTTGATTACTTTGGAGCGTAAGGCCATTCTTGCACGTGCTTCGGCAAGACGGACAAGAGACTCGAGTTGACGTGCAGTGATGGGTATGGGGGCATCCCCACCCTCAGCGGTCTTGCGTAATTCTACATAAAAGTTCTCAATCTCCTCAGCTGCTTCTGCAGTCAGCTGTGGAATTACATAACGGTTTGCATATCCAATGTATTTTTTAAGGAAGTCCGGAGGGATGATTGATGTTGTGTCTTGTTCATGTGGGTCTTTTCTCTGATGCATCTGAAGAATAAATTGCGCTAATTCTCTGTCTTTTGTTGCCTCGACCGTGTCCACCAGAATCCAGATTAAATCAAAACGAGACAGTATCGTGAATGGCAGTTTTATATTGTCCTGAACAGAAAGAGATGATTCATAACGACCAAGGGCGGGATTTGCCGCTGCGAGTATTGAAGTTCTAGCGTTGAGTGTGGCCACAATTCCAGCCTTGGCGATGCTCACAGTGTGCTGTTCCATTGCTTCATGGATGGCAGTACGGTCATTTGGGTCCATTTTGTCGAATTCATCAATGCATGCGATTCCCTGATCAGCCAGAACAAGTGCCCCAGCCTCCAAAGTCATAGCTCCAGTGTCTGTGTCATGTACAACTGCAGCTGTCAGACCAGCAGCTGTTGTACCCTTTCCAGAAGTATAGAGACCACGTGATGCCAAATCAGCAACAAATTTCAAAATCTGACTCTTACCAGTTCCTGGATCTCCAACCATAAGAATATTTGAGCGACCTCTCAATCTAGTGCCATCTGGCAGAGTTTTTTCAACGCCACCAAAAAGAAGCAGAGCGATTGACTCCTTTATTATCTCATGGCCCTGAATTGATGGAGCAATTGATGCAAAAATGCGTTCATGCACATAAGGATCAGCGGCTAATTCCTTAATCTTATTCTCATCCTCTTCGGATATCTCTAGCTGCTCGTATTCTTTCTCAGAAACCTCAACACCATTGGCTTCTATGTAAATATTGAATGTCGCAAGTTTTGCACCTCTTCGAGAGAAGTCAGGGGTGGTCTGCAAAATTCCAGTGATTTTGACCATATCTCCAGGACGTGATATATCTACAATGTCCCCGCGAAAGGTGACGTCAATGGACCGGGGCATCTGTCCTGGGGGCAGTTCTTCGGGAGATTCCTGGATTCGTACTTTCTGCCAGTCCTCAAATACTGATTCGAGTGGATCTAGGCGTACTGGTGGTCGCTTTCCATAATAAGAGCAGTCCTGGTTGGTACATGATTCGGGAACTGTGTATTGTCCATCTTCTTGATTGACATATATTAATGTTTTACATGCCTTGCATCTGAAAGCTCCTACTCGCAAGAGGGGTTTGACTTCACTGGCTCGCATCATTATTCCACTGATCTTGATTAGTTTCCCAATATGCCTTGATCTAATGGCTCGTAGCGGCACATATTCACTATAATTAATAATCCTGACCTTGAAGATTGAGTAGGGATCTTCAAAGTCACTTAGATAATCAGGATCCTCCACTCGTAAAATATCAATCAAGGCGTTCTTCGCCTGTTCAATGAAATCATAAGGATGTTTATCAGCATCATCGATGAAACCAATATCATATGCTGAGAGGTCTTGAAAATCAACCGCAATGGAGGTTTCTTCATTAAGAGAGAGTTGCCTTATTTTCGACAGATAAATTGGATTGCCTTGTTCATCCTTATAATTTCGTAGAAACTCTATGAATCTAGATTGCATATCGGACATTCAGACACGCCTCGTGATCTGCTCCAAAGTTGCTTACATTCACATGGATGTAATGTGTGACTGCACAGACTAATGGAGAATCATCTTCCAGATATTATTTTTAGTTGTGCTTATTTAAGCTCCTGTAAGACTACAACTGAAACTCATGCATTCCATCTGATTGTCTGCTTTTTCCATGAGGTGATTATGCTTGATATTTGTTCACATAGTATTCGTTCTTCTCGCGTCAGATGAGCCTGCCATTTTAAGCACGCGTTTGATGTTGCAGCCCGAATGATTTTGAGTTGCCGGGTTTCAATTAATGAGTTTAATCGGGTCTGCAAGCGTTCAATCTCGTCAATAGAAACTGGATCCAAGGTGGTCTTGTCACATTGAAGCAGGAAGATACGACGATTGGTTGCAGTATATAGGAATGGGGGAAGGGTCTGTAATGAGCCGTGTTTCTTTTTTTGCTCTTCACGATATAGATTTTCAATAACTCTTGAGGAGTCATAGTTTTCGGCTGGTATTAGACGTGCAATTTTTTGACTTCTGAGAATTTCAATAATCCAATTTGGAAGCTCAGCTCTACTCCCTTTCTTAAAGGGCCCAATGGTCTGGCTGCCAATGGCAATTTCTGGGGTGTTTCGTAGAAACTCACAGACACGCTTATCGTTTAAGAATTCCATTTGAATGCGATCAAGTTCTTCTTCATGAGATGGTATAAGATTCATAGATTTCACCAACCAATGTGGTTCTATTTCAACAAGCAATTTAAAGGCACAACGAATATTTTCCTGTGTCCCTTATATTGAGTTGATGAAATAAAAGTGTGGATGGTTTGCCTTGATGGAGATGGATTTGTGGACAGAGAAATATAGGCCTAAGACATTAAAAGATGTAGCGGGGCAAGAGGCAATTATTGAAAAACTGAGTAATTTTGTCGAGAGAAAAGCTCTGCCGCATTGTCTCTTTTCTGGCCCCCCAGGAACCAGTAAAACAACTGCTGCAATAGCGCTTGCAAGAGACCTATTTGGAAATTCTTTCGACCGTAATTTCATGGAACTCAATGCAAGTGATGAGAGAGGCATAGATGTTGTCAGGAATCAGATCAAGAGTTTTGCAAGGACCCTTCCTGCGAGTGGGGCGCCCTTTAAGATATTGGTTCTTGATGAGGCAGATCATCTAACCGCAGATGCTCAGCATGCTCTTCGAAGAACAATGGAGGCATATGCATCATCTTGTAGAATGATCCTGATTTGTAACTATTCAAGTAGAATAATCCCACCCATTCAATCCAGATGTGCAATCTTTAAATTCGCCAGATTGGATGATCAGGATATTGCAGCAAGATTGGGATACATTGCTAAAAAAGAGGGGGTAAAAGTAAGTAAGGATGGAATAGAAAGTATCCTATATCTGGTTCAAGGCGATATGCGAGCCGCAATCAATCTGTTGCAGGCTGCCGCTTCAACTGGAAAAGAGGTGACCTCAAAAATTGTCTATGCAATTTCAGGTCGTGCCGATCCAAGGCTCATTAAGCAGATGCTTGATAATGCAAGGGAGAAGAAGTATATTGAGAGCGTAGAGATTTTAAGAGGTCTGCTTTATCAGCAGGGGATATCGCCTGTCGATCTAGTCAGACAAATTCATCGATTACTTATTGATGAGGAATTGCCTGAGGATATTAGAATGCGATTATTAAAACAAACTGCTGATGCAGAATACAGGATTTCAGAAGGGGCAGATGGAGAAGTCCAATTAACGTCTTTGCTTGCTAGAGTGACTGGAGAATAAGCAAATTCAGTAAAGTGAGAGAAAATGAGTGAGAGTACATTACCATGGACTGAACTTTATCGGCCCACAAGCTTGAAAGAAGTAGTTGGAAATAGAGATGCCATCAAAGGATTCAATGAGTGGTTGAACACATGGTTTAGGAAAATGCCTGAAAAACGAGGGGCATTACTAATTGGGCCGCCAGGAGTTGGAAAAACTGCAACAACACTGGCAATGGCAAAGGATGCAGGATTGGAAATTGTTGAGTTTAATGCAAGTGACAAACGGAACAAGGCAGTCATTGAGGATCAGGTTATGCAGGCTGCCACTCAAGAAACCCTTGGGGGTGAGTTGCGTCTCATTTTGCTCGACGAGGTTGACGGACTGTCTGGTACTGGTGACAGAGGAGGAATTGGAGCAATTCTAAAGGTTTTGAGCATAACGTTGCATCCAATCGTTATGACTGCAAACGATCCTGATAATCCCAAAATCAAGGATTTGTTTAAGGTTTCACGAGTCTTTCGATTTTCAACTATTCAAGAGAAGGACATGTTAAATGTACTAAGACGAATCATTGAGAGTCAACAGGTTCATGTTGATGATGTTGTGCTTGAATATATTGTTGAGAATGCAAGGGGGGATCTGCGAGCAGCAATTTCAGACCTCGAAGCTCATATCAAGGGGGGGATGACATCTGTAGTGCCAGAGTTTGCTTCAAGAGATGTACGAAGGGGTATTGAAAATGCCATAAGGAGACTATTGATGGCAAACAATGCAAGAACTGCAAAAATGGTGATTAGTGAGGTTGATATAGACCATGAGAAGCTGCTCTTATGGCTTGAGGAGAACATCCATTTGCATCTAGAGTTGCCAAGGGAGCTTGAGGATGCCTACGATGCGCTTTCTAATGCTGATTTTCTAATTGGAAAGATTTCAATCAATCAAGACTGGAGATTGCTCTCATACGTCTATGATTTTCTCTCAGCAGGAATTGCAACAAGTCGCAAGACAACTTCTTTTAAAAAAGTAAGATATACAGAGCCAACTTGGCCACTTCTTGTCTGGCAGGGAAATAGAAGAAGGACCAAACGTATGAGTCTGATTAAGAGGTTAGCAATGACTACAGGTGTGAGCAAGAAAAGGATTCAAAGAACACACCTTAAATTAATAGATGTTTTAATCAAGAGAACTCCAAAAATAAGGGTACAAATCAGTGAGTGGTTAGGTGTCAAAAAGGCAATTATTGATGGCCGAGGATAGAATTGAAGAAAGCAGTGAGTGATATCAGTTGATGTTTCAAAGATTCTATTTTGTCTTTCATTAAAGATTTAATTCTGCGTATTGCATTCTTGCTTGTTTTGAAGGTAAAGGGAACAACGGACTCCATAAGGAAGAGGCCCTCTGGTGGAGCTGGTTCAATTCCACCACGAATATTGATATTGTTCTCTAATATATCATGAACAATAGAGGGAGCGTAGTCGCCAAATCCAATTTGATTGATTAGGGTAACGACTTTCCGAACAAGTTTCCAGAGGAAGTTAGTGCCAATAATATCAAGGCACAGAACATCATTTTGATCGATAAGAGACACATTAAGGATTGTTGTTATAGGAGGGCGATTGCCATCAGGTTTTGACAGTTGGCAGAAGTTGTGAGTACCAATTAAATATTGAAGTGCTGTTCTCATATCATCCAAATTGAGTTTGGAGTTTCGGCTAAAGAAATAGCAATAGTGTCTTATGAGTGTGTCAAACCGAGGCCTAAATCCCTTTGGCGAAGGGCGGTATGCCCAAAGGACAATATCAGGGGGAAGATATCTATTGATACGATCAATATTGATTGTAGACTCTGATTTGATTAAAGCAAGTTGGCCAAAACTATGGACTCCCTTGTCTGTTCTACCTGCAAAACATACTGCATCTGGAAACACAGTGGAGTCTTGCCATTGACTTAATGCATCTAGCAACTCACCATGTATTGTGCGGATTCCAGGCTGCCATTGTGAGCCATGATAGTTTGTACCAAGATAAAAAATACGGACTAGTGTTTCAATCAATATCTACACCCAGATCTCCAGCAAGTTTCGTAAAGCGCGTGCGCGCATATCTTCAATACGGTAGCGATAAATCTTGATGCGTCCAAATACTTTCTCCTCAACCAATCCTGATTTTATGAGAATTTGTAGATGCAATTTTGTTGACGTATGATTCAGTCCCACTTGTCGGCATATCTCAGAGATGTTTAATTCCAAGCTTTTGGAGAGTACTTTTAGAATTTTTATTCTACCTTTTGAGGAGAGTATCTCTTCAATTGGCACAGTCCGTGATATGTTGGAAGTCATAATGCAATCACCGGTTTTCAATGAAACTCAGTAGGAATTGCTCCAATAGATCAGCTGGGACATCGGATATACCAATCAAGGTTGTCTGCCCGCGCTGCCCTTGCCCAGATCGTTTTGAGCTGATTATACCATGGGCTGATAAGTCTTGGACCCATTCCCATATTTGCGTATGAGCACGTGGTTCTTCATTATATTCCTCACAAACTGAATGGTACATGTCTTCAACCTCACCTATGGTTGCATAAGCACTACATGATTCCTTTAATATTCTAGCCGCCGCTATCAATAATAGTTGGTTGTGAAAGGGTAAGGCAGAAAATATTTCGCGTCTCAATTCGGGATGTGTGTCAGACTTTGCACGCCTAGCATAATCAGGAATTACTTTTTTAGAATTTAATGCATCAGCCTGTTTTCCTGCACGCCATAACAATTCAATAGCATATCGCGCGTCTCCACGCTCAGATGCGATGTCACATATTACTTGTAATGTTTCATCCATTACTACATCTTCTTCAAAGGCAAGTTGAACACGGTATTTCAGTATGTCATAGAGTTCTTGAACTGTGTATTTGTCAAAGCGTATTATGTTTTGTTGTAGAGTACTAAGTGTACTCAGGTCGAACACACTCTCGTCTAGACGAATTCTTCTGCCTATTCCAATTATGGATATGCGCTGAGGTTCATTTAGTCGGTCATCCATTAGTCGGGTCAAATCGTAGAGGATATCAGCGCCCTTTTGTTTAATAAAGTAATCAAGTTCATCCAGAATCAATAACAAGTAGAGATCGTTTTGATCAAGGATTTCAATAATCATCTGCAGTACTTCTTCTGGAGAGTGCCCTCTGCGGGGGAAATTGGGTCGGAATTTTCGTAATATCTTTAGATATATTAAGTAGGGGCTTTTATTTATCCTACAGTTGATATGGATTTGATGCAAGTTTATCCCCCTGAGATTTGCTGATGATATTATCTTATCAGCAAACAATTTAGCAACAGCAGTCTTTCCTGTGCCAACAGGACCCTCAATGATGTATTTCAAGCTGGTCTTTCCAGGAGAGTTGATTAGGACTTTAAATCCCTGTGCAAGAGTTCGGAGTTCTTTATCGCGATGGGGGAGATTATCTGGAACATAGTCAATGGACAGATAGTATTCATTCTTGATTACGGATGGTCTATTGAGCTCATCTTCCATAAAATCGTGCATTGTCCCTTGCCCATGGTATTTTGGAGAACATGTTCTTTTAAGGATTGCGTGCGTTGTTCGTTTAAATGAACATTAGTAATAGAGGTGGCCGAAAGTAATGTGTGGCGAGTTCAGCACTCAAGATCCATATCATTGTTCGAAACAAACTCATAGGGGTCATACCAATCATTACTCGCCACAAGACTGCAGATAGCTAATATTCATAAATATAATTGCAAAGGTGGTGCGACCGCCGGGATTTGAATTCCCGCGGCGTGTATGCACAAAGCCGTCCCGGGTTGGAGGCTTGGGAGGCCTCCGTCCTAACCAAACTAGACTACGGTCGCTGGTCCAATGATTGTTGATATTGATAAAAGAATATCGGACTGTGAGATTCAGAAGTGGAAAACTTGTGCAAAGATGTCATGTTGGTCAGAGCAGAAGTCATGGCAAAGAAACAGGTGTTTCAACTTCCACTCTCAGAAGATGGAAACGCATGATCCTTGTTCAGACTGATTCATCCTCCAATGACAAGTTTGAACAAGTTCAGGCTGTCTATGACTTTTGAGATTTCATATGTGAAGCTTTATCAAATGATTAAGTGGGAGTTTCATTGAGTGCTGCTCATGACCAGAAAAAGTGATGGTGTGCATTTTTGGCAGGGAAATCAAGCATGTGCAGAGGCTGCAATTGCTGCAGGATGCAGGTTTTTTGCAGGATACCCAATCACTCCTGCCTCTGAAATTGCAGAGATAATGTCACTCAAGTTGCCAGAACTTGGAGGCGTCTATCTTCAGATGGAGGATGAGATTGGAGCGATCTCAGCAATAATCGGAGCCTCTTGGGGAGGTGTCTTATCAATGACTGCTACTTCAGGGCCCGGATTCAGTCTCATGCAGGAGAATATCGGATATGCTGCCATGACTGAGACCCCAATTGTAATTGTTGATGTCCAGAGAGCAGGCCCAAGTACTGGGCAAGCAACGAAAGTTGCGCAAGGGGACATCATGCAATCAAGATGGGGCACTCACGGAGATTATGAGAGTGTTGTTCTTGCTCCGAATTCAGCACAAGAAACTTTTGAGTTGACAATCAAAGCATTTCGCATATCAGAATACCTGCGACACCCAGTAGTTCTTCTCACTGATGAGGTTGTTGCACATTCACGAGAGAGAGTTATAATCAATGAAGAGAGAGATCATATTGTAAGGAGAAGGTTTGCATTTAGGGGCCAACGCCCTTATGGTGAACAGGATGATGATGGGCATGCCATAATGCCTAGATTTGGGGATGGACATAATCTGCTAATTACAGGATCAACTCATGATTTGCAGGGATTCAGAAAGACATCAGACCCAAAAGTCCATAATGACCTAGTCAGGAGAATCAATAACAAAATTCGAAATAACTTGGATTCCCTTACGGACGTGATTATTTCTGGACCAGAGAGAGCTGAGTGGGGAATAATATCATTTGGCAGTACATCTCGTGCAGTAGAGGAGTTATTGTTTGATGAAAATATATCATCTAAGATTCGTTCGCTTCGATTGAGAGCAATATGGCCATTTCCAGACAGAGTGATTGAAGAGTTTTCAAATACGGTGGACAGAATATTGGTACCTGAGCTGAATTTAGGGCAGCTTTCAAGGGAAGTACAAAGAGCATCAGCTGGTGATGTTGAAGTTGTAATGTTGAACAAAATAGGTGGCGGACTAATGATTGATCCGGATGAAATTATTTCGGTATTAACATCATGAGAATTGCTTGATGATTCAATAGAAGGGATATAGGGAACAATAGTGATGTTTAGTACTATCTTGGTATATAGTCTAACGGTCATCTGAGTTACAATACTGCTTGATTGATACCAAGAACGGGATATATTAATTGAGAATGTGTGATATCCTAAAGTGATTATTGATGGAAGCGGGAGGGTTATGGGTGTATTGCAAGGAATGTTTTTCAAAAGAATTTCAGTGGAGGGGTCCCAATCAATTAAATACGACATATTCACAAGGGGAAGGAACATTTCAGCATCATCAACGCAGGTGATATTCAATGATAGTCCATTGCCATAATAAGCTGAAAAGACTGATATGTTCGTGTTTAAACTGCCAAATAAATAGATGACAATCTGGTAATCATTGGTCAAACAGACTGACTCGTTTGTAACACGGAATTGTAGGGTGTGAGGCCCCACTTGACTAAATGAGTATGTTGGAAGAAGTAGGTCAATTGGATCATTAATATTTACAATTATATCTAGACTGAAATCGCCTAGAGAATCATTGATACTGACCATCAATGACGAGTCATTCAAATAATCCGAGGTCAGATTCAGAGAGATGGTTGCATTGTCCCCACGTTGATATTCATAGAAACTCGTGCTTGATGTAAATCGCACAGGATAAAGTGCTGAGTAATTTGCAGTCAAAGAGTATGAGTGGAGAAATAGAGATGTATTTTCAGATATTATTAGAGTAATTGTAAGAAGGTATGCACTATTATTGGACACGTACCAAATAAGTGTGGACAGTCCATTAATGTCCGTAATAGAGGAGGCAATCAGGTTATCATATATATCAAAGCAACTAATATTCACCCAAGGGAGAGGGCATCTTGCTGGATCAGTTAGAAGTACTTGGAGTATGGTTTCATTTCCAATAATTGGGGGTTGTATGACATTAATTGTAATGTTGGGATTGAAAGTGACATTGAATAATTCTTGATGAATTGAGGCATCGTAGTACTGAGTATCATTCGTGGTTATTTTTAAAGAGGCGCTGCCCCAAGTATCAGGAGGAATATTTGTTGAGAAGAAGACCCATCCTGTCTGATTAGTCATGCCAAATAACGAGATGGAATAATTATCATTGATTTGCAGATTCATAGTTAATTGAACTGCTTCAATCCCAGTGCCTGTAAGATTGTCGTAAACATTGATGCTGATTCTCAAGGGTTCTCCTGATATTGCATTGTCAATTGAAGAGAGCTGTATGCATACGGGCCTCTTCTGAACGATTACTTCAAGTGAGAGATTTGCAGACATATACAGTGGATTATAAGAAGACAGATTCACAATCACTGTTCTGGGGCTTGTATTGACTGGAATGTATGCCAGATATGTCCCAAGGCTAGATTCAGTGAATGTGCCTTGAGAGAAGTCTGTCTTCCAATAAATACTGCTATTGGTAATTGGAACACCTGATTTGTCAATATGCTCCACAAGGACTGTAAGATTGTTGATGTTAGTCTTGTCAGGATTAACACAATAAAGCGTGTCATTATAGTTGATAATATTAATCGATGAACCTGCAGGATTCACTGTGATATCAAATGATTGCGAAATGGGCTTAAAATCGAAGTCCCCGGGCGTGCTAATTGTCAGATTATAAGAGTTGGGTGTGGCTGTTGTGGCATTCCAGTTGATATTAAGGGTCCCATCATTTGTTGTGGTCGTGTTATATGCGAAAATTGTTTCATTAGAATATCCCTCCAATAGGATTGAAACGGGACGGCCCGCATATGGAATCAATTCTGTGTGAGTACTCTGTATTTTAAATTGAAGAGTTGTATTCATGCCATATTCGATAGATGTAGGTGTGAGGGATATGACCTCCAAACTACCACGATTAATTTGAATATCAACTACATCTGTCAGCTCGTCAGATAGTGTATCAAATATCTTGACGAAAAAAATTGCCTGAGATGAGGTGCCATTTATACCAGGTTGTGTATCTTGTGGATGTATGGTATAACTAGAAGAGGGGTATTGGGGTGATGAGGATGATGGGATCATGTAAGAGTCGTAAAATATCGATCCTTGATCTGTTATGACTTCGAAAGAAACATAGCACCAACCCTCACTACTAAACTCAGCCAGTAGTTTTGCCACCATATCAATTGTTTCTCCAACCTCATAAACAAGCTTGTCAGTCTTGAAATAGTAGTACTCGAAATTGTAAGCAGAAACGGGAGTCACTATTGATGCGACCAAAAGGACAGCTGCCATGGATGCGAGTAAGATTGACCTGTTCAATAGCAACATCACCATTTCATTTAATTCTATTAGTAATGTGTAACACACCAGTTGACCTAGTCATTCAGAGTGCTACCTCAAGGGGTAGTCATGATTGTGTTGTTACTAAATCCTATTAAACTCCCATAATTTCTCATTACCATCATAGCATGTTGAAATATAGGTGCATGATGTAATAAAGTTCAATGACAAGGTTTAATTCAAGTACTGGATGAAAGAGGATTGTTGTATTAAGTGAGGTGACGTTAATCATGGTCATACGGCTTAAGGGTGCCAAAATTAATGCAATTGAGGAAACAGACACGAGAAGATTAATGAACGTCAAAATATCATCAAAGGAGTCTGGGTTTTCGATGACCATGGACCTTCCAGATGCGCTATCAAGCAGTTTTCGGCCAAAAGAGAGTGTTGATGTAATTATCGATTCCAATCCAATATCTCAGGGTGAGAAGGCAAGGCTTCATGTAGAGTCAAAGATCTTCAGAGTCAAATCAGGAGAGAATATAGAGGTGGTGGGCTCAGTAGGAGGATTACGGGTGGAGATTATGATAATAAAGCCAACGCCTGCCAAGAAAAGGGCATTTGAATCTGACAAGTTCTATCTTGCAATAATATGATTCAAATGGTCAACGGTGTTTTTTCAAAGATAACCATGATAGTTGCAATCATCAAATTGTGAAGAGGTTTTTAATTTTTGATGAGTTTTAGATTAGTTTCGGTCATCCCTGATTCTGGCCACTCTGGTATTGTACTCTATAGGGAGTATAGAACCCCTGTGATGGAACTAGAATGTCGATTGACAGAACAAACATAGATTGAAATTCACAAATCAAATCGAATCCTAGTTAAGATGGGTGTGGTTTGTGGCTAATGACACAGAGGATACATATTGGATATCATCATGGAGATGCCCAGAATGTTCTGGGAATCTAGTAACGAGCAAGGGCTTTGTTGTATGTAGTGATTGCGGAGTTGTTTTCTCACGGGACTATGTCAGCCCAAGTTTTCAGATGGGAAACGAACAACAAAGCGACAGCCCTGATGCAGATGTATACGGTTCTTTGGGCAATAGACATCATATTGTTGATGGGCTTGGAAGTTATATTGGATATCATAATGACAGGTTCTTTCGTGATGCTGGTGGGCAGACTCTTTCAGCACAGAAACAGAAAAAATTCAGGCGACTCAAGTTTGTATATAGCTCAAGAGTCAGAATTGGATCAAATGAGGCAAAGTATCGGGCCCTAAGAGCATTAAATCATGTTTCTAAAATGCTCATGTTGTGTGAGCAAGTGCGGGACCGGACTGCATATTTGTATAAAAAGATGTTAAATGAATCACAAGAGAGAGTCGCAAACAATATTTTACTGATGGCTGTTTGTTTACTAATATCGATTCGTGAATTTGGAAATGGTGCACCAATAACGCTAGAGGAAATTGCAGATGCTTTTGAGAGATCAGGTCATAGAGTTAATGTAAGAGCAATTGTAAGAGAGGCCTTTCGGTTAAAAATCTCATTGGGACATGCTCCGACTATTCGTAAGCCTTCAGATTATCTGCCAAGAGTGCTGTCAATGCTGATAAATAACTCGAAAATAATCAAGAGAGTCAAAATACGTGGATGGGAATTAAAGGAATACTAAAACCTTCTCAGGAAGTATATGATGAAGGTCATCTCGATAATATCTCCTGCAAGGAGAGGTGGGAGAAATCCGTTCATATTTACTGTGTCTGCAGCTTACGCAAGTGACAAGCTGATTGCAGCAGACTATCAACGCAAATCAGTACTCACACAGAAACTGGCATCACAGGCAACTGATGTAGCAGAGTATAGTATTCGAGACCATTACAGTATGATAAAGCGAGTCGTGAGTGAGTACTTGAAAACGCACAAAGAAACTGTGTTTGTATGAGATTTTATTGAGTTAGTCAGTAACAGTAGATGATATCTTACAAATATAATATTTCACTATCAATCAGGTGCAAATCATGATTAATCCTTTTAGTATAATAACATGTCCAGAGGGCCGTTGTAATACTTGTGATTTTTTTCAAGGTTTGTCTTGCAAAAAATTGATGGAAATAAGTCCAAGTTTGGATAAGATAATGATTATTGAAAAAAGTAGAAATTTAGTACATCTGCAAAATAACAATGACCGCACCTCAAATCGTCCACCATGGATGGGAGGATTATGGAATACAGTGTTTCTTGGAGTGTCTTTAGAGGATATGTTGAAACATGGAACAATAATTGATGCATATCAGAATGATAAATATTTATCAATTATCACCAAAAGTCCAGAGCGTCATGAACACTATTATCATTCTCAGCCCCTTATTAAATCAAAACTTGAACATGATCTGCTAGAGAGTCTTCGTGCTTCTATGCGGAAAATAACAAAAGGAATTAGCATATCAAAGTTGACATTCAATGATAGAATAGTAATAAAAAGGCGGTTGATTAATGATTATTTGAGAGATTATCTGCCAGAGATGGCGCAGCCGACGCGTGAGAAGCTGGCAATTATTGCATCTCATCAAGAGTCTATTTTGAGGGGTTTCATTCCCCTCTTTTATGACGGGGAGATTGAAGAGATTTTTTTAGATCGCCCAGAAACGCCTGTATACATAGACCATCGGCGTCATGGAAGGTGTTTTTGTGATTTTACTATTAGCACAAAAGAAGTCGAAAAGCTCACCACAATATTTAGACTGGAGAGTAATCTACATTTAGACAGAAGGAATCCCTCATTGAAGATGGACTTCAGGTTTGACAAAGCACTGTTGCGCGTGTCAACATCTGTAGCACCTTTGAGTACAGATGGATTTCAGATTGCTTTCAGAAGGGCTGCAACAAGACCGTTCAGTATTATTGATCTTGTTTTAAATAACACAATCAGTTTAGAAGTTGCCGCTGTATTGATTATTGCTGTAAATCTTCGGTTTAATATTACTATCACTGGCGAGCCAGGTTCAGGTAAGACAACATTATTGAATGCATTAGACATGGCAACACCTACAAATTGGAGGAAAATATACATTGAGGATGTAGTAGAAAGTAGAGTCAGCAACGAGCACCATCAGGCACGAATTAGAGTGGACCCTTTTGATGAGAGGATGGGCATATATAGAAAACAAGATGAAATAATAAAAAGCCTGCATAGGTCTCCAGATTATATGATACTTGGGGAGGTTCAAACAAGAGATCATGTGAATGCATTGTTTCAATCAATGGCCGCAGGACTCCATACTATTCAGACTTGTCATAGCAGGTCTGCATCAGAGCTTGTTTCTAGATGGAAGTATTCATTGGGAGAGAATTCTGAAAATATTGCTTTGATGGACATTATTGTAACTATGTGCAGACCAATTCCAGGCAGTTCAAAGCGCATTGTGAGGGAGGTTGTTGAAACGGAAAGAAGTATTGAGAAGGGAGTGCTGAGTTTTGTTGGACTTAATACACTTTTTGATATTAATAAGAATGATGCATCCATATGGAACTGGTCAAGTAATGGCGCATTTTTTCTCCGATTAATTGAGTATGGGTGTAAAAAGCCAGAGGCTTTCATTAGTAAAATCAGATCGAGATTGAGAGAAGAAAATGACACTAAAAATCTAGATGATGTTCTAACTTTTAATATCATTATGTCTTTAATATCAGAGTCTGTATGAGTTGTGGTTTCAGCTCATTCCACTCATGTCATCAAGTATTAGCGATTATTCTTGTTTTCACGAGTTTATTAGGAGTGATGATGATGAGCTATTGAGTGTCAAATGGTGATTAGCAGATTAAAAGAAAATGGTTAACCCAATTAGAGGTGTTATTTATGAGGTGTGAGAAAAATCCATTAAATGATGAGAGAGGCGGACCACTTGTAGAAGAGAGTCTTTTATTGGGGATTGCTGTTGTTACTGTATCGATTGTAATTGCAGTAATTCTTCAAGCAACTGGATGGGCACAAGATGTTGTGACATCATTATTACAAGTATTACAAGACAGTTGGAATAGTATTACTAGCCTATTCCCTTAATCATCGTGACTGATTGAGTTATAATACAGTGACGGATTTAGCAAGGTGCCTGGGCTTATCTGGATCATGCCCTTTCTTAATTGCCATATAATAACTAAAGAGTTGTAGTGGAACTACAAACGGAATCGTTGAGAATTCTGGTTCGACACCCTTGGGAATCGTAATATAATGATCAGACAATTCAATCAGATCATTATCACCCTCTTCGATAACGGAGATAATAGTTGCACCACGTGCTTTCATTTCCATAACGTTTCCTATTATTCGATTGCGAGTCGCATCATTAGGAATGACAAAAACTACAGGAAATCCATCATGAACTAATGCAATTGGTCCATGCTTTGACTCGCCAGCTGAGTAGCCTTCTGCATGATTATATGATATTTCCTTGAGCTTTAATGCACCCTCATTTGCGGTTGCAATTGAGATGCCGCGACCTAAAAACAGGAAACTAGGTCTATCATAAAGAATAGCAGATAGCCTTCGTGCATGCTCTTCAGATTTTGCAATAACATCAGAAACAATATCGGGCAATTTGGTGAGTGACTCCCGTTTTTTTCTAAGTGTGTTTTGATCAAGAAATGAATTTGTTTCGCCAAGCATGAGTGCCAATAGTGCAAGTGCGGTCAGTTGAACCATGAATGTCTTTGTTGCAGCAACTCCAATTTCAGGGCCAGCTTGTGTGATTATTGTGTGATCTGCAATTCGTGTTATCGAACTACCAATAACGTTGGTTATTGCTATTACTTTTGCCCCGAAGGACTTGGCATATTTCACTGCAGCAATTGTGTCAGTGGTTTCACCTGATTGAGTAATTGCAATTATACAATCATCTTCAGTTAATGTTCCATATATCGTGTCAGGGAAGTCGCTGGCCAGCTCAAAAGTTGAAAATATTCCACCAAGTGCGGCTAGCATGTGTTTTCCGGCCATTGCAGCATGTCCTGATGTACCCATTGCAATCAAGTACACTTTCTTTGAGTTAAGAATCATCTCAGCTGCAGGTCGTATTGCATCAGAACGAAGGTGGAGGGTGTTTTTAATTGCCATTGGTTGTTCATGAATTTCTTTTAACATAAAATGTGGGAACCCTCCCTTTTGGGCCTGATCTGCAGTCCAGCTGATTCTTATTACGTCTCGTTTAACAGGGGTTCCATCTGAGATTTTTTCAATGGACACACCACAAGTTGTTAAAGTGGCAATCTCTCCATCTAGTAGAAGGATCATATCATTAGTCATTGGTAAGAATGCTGGTATATCTGATGATACATAAGATGCATCTGGCCGCGTCCCAATTACAAGTGGGTTTCCATCACGTGTACATACTATCTTGTCTGACTCAAGTGTAGTCATTACTACAATTGCATAGGTCCCCTCAATCCGTTCGCTTACAGCACGTACAGAGGATTTGAGATCCATTCCATTTTTCATGTAGTCCTCTATCATGTGTGGAATTACTTCGGTATCTGTTTCAGAGTGGAATTTGTGCCCCTTCTGTTTTAATTCCTCACGGAGTTCAAGAAAATTGTCAATGACACCATTATGGACAACTGCAATCTTATTGTCACAATCGAAATGTGGATGCGAGTTGTATAATGATGGGATTCCATGAGTTGCCCACCTTGTGTGTCCGATTCCAATCGGGCCAGGGAGATCATCAAGATTCAATGATGCATGAACTTCATCAATTTTCCCTTTATCTTTTTTAGTGAATAATTGATTATTGTAAATGGTAGTAATACCAACAGAGTCGTATCCTCTATATTCTAATCGTTTAAGGGCCTGATGAAGAAAGGGTGCTGCATCGCCTTTCTTTTGAACAACGCCAATAATCCCACACATTTAGCGGAACTCCAATTATGTATTTAACAGATTGAAAAAGGAGTAAAAGGAAATAAGTGTTAAGCTTAGCCAGTCAGTTCTATTTCAATATAGACAGAGTCAGGAATGTTAATACGCATGATTTGTCTGATTGCACGTTCATCTGCATCAATGTCAATCAAACGTTTGTGTATTCGCATTTCCCATTTGTCCCATGATTCTGAGCCCTGACCACAGGGGGTCTTCCTAGTTGGAATCACCATTCGTCGAGTTGGGAGAGGAATTGGACCAGCCATCCTGACACCAGTCTTTCGGGTAATCCTCTTGATTTGATTACATACACTATCAAGGTGTTCAGTACTGGTACTTGAGAGCCTAATTCGTGCTTTCTGTGTCATATGCAATCAGGACCCCTTTTGTTGGAGTTCAAGGTTTTTCTGCAATATTTGGATAAAAAGGTTGTCTTGCAGTCACAATTGAGGTCGTCAATTTTAAATGATGTTTCTTTCTCAATATTGTGAGTTATAGATGAGAGATTTAATTATTATCAAGTTTGGGGGATCATCAATCACTTTCAAGAGTGAGTCGCCCCCAAAAATCAATGAGGATGTAATTAAAAATGCTGTTGAAGACATTACCTCATATAAGGGCAATGTGCTTTTAGTGCTTGGGGGTGGCGCACATGGACACCAAGCCGCTTATAAATATGGATATGGGAATGATACAACGCCAAAAAAGAAACTGCTGCAGGGTATCCCTGAAATTAGACATAATATGAGTTTATTATCATCAAGGGTGGAGCATATTTTTTGGGAGAAACATCATAAGGCAGTAATAATTAATCCATTTTCATTTGTTTTGATGAAGGATGGAAAAATATCATCATTCCCCATGGATATTATACGTCGGGCACTTGAAGCTGATTTAATAGTTATTACGCATGGTGATGTATGTTTTGACGAGAGTCGTGGAGCAAGCATTCTTAGTGGAGATGTTATTATCACTCATCTAGCAAAAGAACTTGGTGTGAGTCGGGTATTATTAGGAACTAATGTGGACGGAGTATTTACAGAGGACCCAAAGGTTGATCCTAAGGCTGAGTTGATAACTGAGATTACTGCTCAAAATAGGAATACTGTATTAAGAGCTGCTAAATCATCCAGTGGGACTGATGTTACTGGGGGTATGAGCTTAAAATTGCAGGAGCTGCTAAACTTGGCAGAAGAGGGTATTGAAGTGGTAATATTCAATCTTAATGCATCACATAGACTGGAAAAGGTCCTTAAGGGCGAAAATGTTCCATGCACAAGATTCAATCTCTAGTCAGATTTCATATCATATTTAGAATAAATTTAAACTCTGAGTCCAAGGTAACAATTTTACAACTATTAGGTACGTTTTGATTATCTGGAAGATATTCAGAAGCAGGTAGAATACATAGAATTCTTTTTGTATGACAAGTTCTACAATATTCTGAGTTTGTGATATCAAGAATTGTTTTTAATTGCTCTTGTGTGGGAAATACGATGTATGATTGATGTGAATCGCAAAGGTCAAAAAAGCCATGGTTATTTTGCGAGCTAATTCCCTTTTGGGCAAGTTGCTCAAAAATAGATCTGGTAATTGCATTTCTGATTTCTTCCAAAACTGTACTATTAACAACCCAGAGACCTGCATCCATATTATTATACGTATAATTGCTTGTAAAGCGTATTGCAACAAGCACATCATCAGCAAGGAGTTCGGTCAAAGCACGTCGTCCATCTTCCGCCTTAAGAGGAATCGTTCGGCTCTTCAATGATTGGACTGATGTTGTTTCAATAAAATTGAGAAGGCGATGCCATTTTAACCTGCCGTCAGAAGATTCCACAAATTCCTGAAGCAAGCTTGTCCATAATCGCATCTGAATTTCGCGATGCGAAGCATGGCCCACATCATGAACAGCCTCGATTAAATTCTCAGAAGGGGGATTGGTTGATACATATGAGGATTGAATTTCATTGGTATCAGATATTGATTGATTTATTTCCTCTACAAGTTTCTCTAATGTACTTGGAAATGCTGATATGATTGAAACAGCATCAAACTCATTCATTTTCATTATTATCTCTCGAATTTTTGCAGCTGCAACACTTCCACGAACTATGACTATTAATCGAGATACTTCATGACCCAGTTCAATCATTACTGACTTTATTCTCTCGATGACCAAATGAATAAGTGAGGATGTAATGTGTTCAGTGATAATCATAATAGCAGTATCATCAATTATCAGGTCAATTGGGTCCGTTTCGGTATCAGATATGTTAGTTTTGTAAAGACGTTCTTTAATGAATTCTAATATTACATTTCTGACTGATTCTAGTCCATGACCAGGCAATGCAAAGATTGCACCCCCATCCACTAATGGGATGGCTTCACGTTCGATTGATCCGATTGATACGAGGTCACTGATTATCTCCTGTGCATCAGATTTGTCAATGCTATTGTTGATTGATCGTAACAACTTTACCAATTGATCTTCGGTTGCCATCTTTTGTGATGCGAGCCAAGCAACAACATGAGTAGATATCTCGGGGTTTCTATCAAACACTTTTACAGACTTTCTTGTTGACTCCATTGGTTCAAATGATTCTTGGCCATATTCGATCGCTTCAGAACCAGTATGAGTTTCGTCGGATTTGAAATCAGACATGATGAAGGGTTCGGTAATAATTTCAAAGGCTTCTGTGTGTGGCATTACAACAATAGCTTTACCGCATTTCAACATTCGCAAATAGCGTTCTTGGGATTCATCTAGAGACAGGAATCTAGCGCCAATTGCACTATCATATGGTAGTCTAAACATTATCTTGGTCGCTGTATTTGCAAGTATATTAGAGGATATGTTTGGTCTTGTTGATACTACAATAACACCTTGACCAGTGGCCCTCTGCAGCATTACCATGGATTCGCCAGTTGTCACATCTGCAGATGATGAGCGAATATAGCTTTCGGGTACAAGATTGTTTGCTTCTTCCAGTACTATTACATGATGAAGGCCTTGCTTGATGCCTCTACGCATTGCATTATCAAAAATTCTTTTGGCCACCAGATTATAAAGAAACCGTGCTGTATCAAGTCCACCCTTTCTGGCCACATAACTGAGATCAAATATTACTCTCCTATTGAGTAAATCGGCTAGTTTCGTAGGCCTTTTAGTGCTGAATATAGTTTTGAGAGGTTTTCTCGTGATAATCTGCAAGCGATTAATAAGTGCATCACGGGTCAAGTCACCGAACTCTTGATTCTTAGACAATGATTGAATAATGCTTATCAAACCAGTGATTGACTGATTTTATGATGATGCAAGTTTAATCAATGATTCATATAAGAGCCGTTCCATTGCAGGTGTCAATTCCGAGGATGTGTTATGTTCCTTCAATAGTTCACGCAATAGTTGAAATGTGGACTCCACCATATATTGCACATCGTCACTTTCTGTTTCTAATATGCCAATTGAGAAGCCAGAGTCAAAACCTGGCTTTATTACTAAAATGCTCGGGTCAGCCTTCTGAACAAGTTCAACATATTCGGATCCCTTGATATCAAAAATCCACCACGGGATTTTAGTTGTTATACATAACTGTGCCATTATTCTTTTTACCAAAGTGGTCTTCCCAGTTCCAGTGGCACCAAGTATGGCAATATGCTCTCTAAGCCATTCAATTTTTAGACCTGCCTTGCTTATCTTTCGGCCACCATATATCACATGTCCAATATTAATTTCATTCTCAACAAAGGAGGGCAGGGGAGTACTGAAGGCTGGCGTTTCAACAGGACTAATAGCTGGAGTATACTGAACGGGAGTGTTGACAAAAGCTGCAAGTCGTGAAACATGCATAGAAGTTGCATGCAAATGACGACGAGTTATTATTCTAACTAGGCGGCGAGTATTGATGGGTATTTCCCTAATTGTCAAAAGTCCCCTTCCACCCCATATTGAAAGTATCAGACCAGAGATCCTATTGGTTATCATTCGCCTTTCTTTATCATCATGAATTGTGCAAATTACATATGTAGAAGTGTTGAACCAACCAACATTGTCATAAGTTTCATCAAAATCTTTGATTAGTTTTCGTTTTGCAATCTGATCAGCCAATGTATCCTCCTTTCTTTTTTCTCGTTCTCGAATATGTTTCCACTCACTCTCCATACTCTTGCGATTCTTTCCGATTGATGCTTTTGAGAAAGTACATACAAAACGTATTGAGTCGCCTTGACGCAAAGCAGCTGATATTAGAGACCCAATCTGAGATGAAGATTGAGTGGGCGAAATTGAGGGAGTACCACTAATTATCAAAAGTGCTTGGTGCTCAAGGGTGCTTCTTACAAGGCCGTCTATATCTTCTAAGCTAATGTTAGAAGGTAATGAAACCACGGCATCCGCCAAAGATCTACCTCTTATTAGTTCTAGTTCAACATTTCCTAAAGACGCAAGAAGAATTGCTTCAATTCTGGTAGCTTCTCTATGCAATATATCGCGTAAGACCGAGATATTCTGGTGGACAGAACTAATGAAGATACGAAGATAGGGTTTCATATCGACTATACCAACTTCGTAAGTAATGTTGCATTTCTTACACATTCCCTCTCTGATTGCAAGCAACATGGCAGTGTTGTATTTTGGGGTTGAGTCGGAATCAAGGGTGACTGATCCAGGTACTGATGCAATCTCTAGACAACATGTGGCAATTCTCATTTTTCCATAGCTCAGTATTAATAGAAAGTCTTCGGTTTCTAATTTGAGTTTATCAAGTGCTAGTCGATGCCATAGCAAAAGCCCGCTTATTATTAATGTGCATAAAAATAGGCTAATCTCAACAAATGATTTTGTGGGAATATAGGGAACGGGTAAAGTCGTATAAAGGGGAAGGATGTACACAATAAGAAAATATGATATATTTGTTAGAGTTACAAAAATCCAAAATTTATCAACAAATCTATGCATTTTTTGGATGTATGAAGGGGGGGCTCCATTTGTTTTTAAATGGTTTTTCCGAGGATGTTTGAAAGATAGCAATGCGAAGACCTCAACCTCTGATCACATAATAGTATTCTGCGCGACATAAGAACTCCACAGATTTTCCTGTAGGAGATTATTAGTTATCGGAGAGTTAGAATTTGTGAGAATTTACAATCATTGGTGATAATGATGAATGCTCCTCGATTACTAGCAATATTAACAATAGCAATTTCAGTCATTATGATACTGGATAATGGAGCAGTATTTGTAAATGCGGAGGAAACCCCAATTTGTAGGGGGGATACTATCACTATTACAGCAGTTCTTCTACAAAATATCACATATGGTGATCCAATATCGAATCAGAGAATAGAGTTTTATGATGAAACAAATGACATTTTTCTTGGAATGGCATTGACAGATGAGAATGGAGTTGCATCAATTCAATGGGACATTCCATTGACGCAGCCACTTGGTGAAACATTAATTAATTCAACATTCAGAGGGAATGACAGTTTGTTTTTAGATCCCTCAGCTCAATGGACTGTGATTACAATTTTTTCACGAACAGAGATTCTCATATTGTCAGATGATACTCTTCTTGCCCCTGGAGATAATTATTCAATCAGCGCACGAATAGTCGATGATGTGGGCAATGGTGTTTCAAACATCTGTGTATCAGCCTTTGTTAATGATCAGTATATTTTTTCAACATTCACAAATTCATCTGGTTATTTTAAATTTAAGATTGAATATAATTCATCCTTATTTAATTTGGGAACAAATGCTGTGAAATTAGTCAGCGTTAACAGTGATCAATTGTTTTGTCTTGGTGCTGTTAAAACCGTCATTATTGAATATCGTCAACTGCAAGTTGCAATTAGTGAGTTTGGATTTGTTAATAAGGATGCAAATCTTAATGATTCAATGAATTTAGTTTTCTATGTTCATTCGAATGATATTCCACTAAGTGGGATAGAACTTGATGTTATTATTGATAACACATATTTGGGAACTTGGATAACAAATAGCGAAGGTATTGCCAACATCTCCATAATAATTAATAACACAGTTGACATTGGTAAACATATAATTGGAGTGCAGTTTTCAGGAAATTACAGATATGAAAAAGCTAGTTTAAAGATGGAAATTAATGTATATAGTATGGCAATATTAAAGACAATATTGCCCGAAAGGGTTGTTGCCTATTCTTATTCAAGTTTAATTTTGTCAATAAATGATGCTCTTGGCAGGCCCTATGAAAATATGACTATTGGGGTATCAGATCAAATTTCTAACTATACATATTGGACTAAGACAAAAAATACTGAAAGGGTCCAAATTCCATACATTCCGATTGGACCAAACGGACCAAGAACGTTAACCGTTGTTATAATTGATCAACCATTTATCAGTAATAAGACATTGAACATTACCATTAATGTTTGGTCAAAGCCAAGGTTCAATATAATTGCCGAGAGCATTTGCGGCTATGCAATGCCCATGCAAAGAATTACTCTGACATGTAGATTAGAGGACAGTGTGGGGGCGCTTTCAGAAGTGGGATTCCTAGTTTCAAAGGAAAATGGATCTTTTCACCAATTTATCCTTACTAATGAGAGCGGATATGCATCTATCGAGTGTAGAGCACAGTCTGAAAATGGACCTGATTATGTGAGTTTAATTTTTCAAGGAGATAATACGTCATATTATCTTTCAAGCGAGTTCAGATACGAATATCACGTTTCCCACCAGATTCCTGTCGATGTTATTATGATTTCATATAGTCTTGTAGTTCCATTAAGGCAAATTTCAATGTATTTACTAACAATAGCTCGAAATGGAACACAAATTCATGGATTGGACTTTGATTACTATTGGCTTGAGCAGGAGGGTTATACAAAAAGTGATGAATCTGGAGTGATTTACTTAAGCATTCCAATGCCCAATTCGAATGGCACATTCTTATTGTATTATGAAACGCGGCATATAAATGGGCTAGCTCAGTCCAGTGGAACCTTTTTCATTATTATTAATCAAGCTCAAGCTCATGCAGCCCAAGGTATTGGGATTAATGGATTGCTAGCAAGTTGTATGACGATTGTTTTTTCAGCAATTGCCCCTTTTCTAAGACAGAGATATCTTATCGGTTCTTGATATGGAAGTAGTGGTGCCCCGGCCGGGATTTGAACCCGGGTCGAGGGATCGAGAGTCCCTCATGCTGGACCGGACTACACTACCGGGGCCGTTGCTGGAATTTGATTGGAGTGATGGCCGAGTATAAATAAGCCTTTCTCACTGGTGAGAAAAAACTTCAATAAATCTCTTTACTGAGATCTATGGATGTTCTAAACTTATCATCGAAAGATGAACCGTCCGAGCAAGGACCATGCATTCCCATCTTCTGATAGTAGAAGTGGAAACATCAAGTTTTTGTCATGGCCCCAATTCTGATTGACATGATAACTTTGCACGATCTTTCCGCTTCTGAGATTTACAGTTCATCAGCTCTTTCCTATGTTTGCTACGTCAATTCATTGGCAATTGTTTCTATAGCTTCAATGAAGTGGTCAATATCATCCCTTGTATTATATATATGAAGAGAGAGTTGTATTATTCCATCTTGGGATAATGTTCGAACAAATGGATGTGCACACAAAAGCCCGCTTCGAGTGGCTATCTCTAGGTCATCTAAGAACAATGCAACGTCATGACAGTTGATTGTATCATCTGTTGTTTGAATGTTTAGGCCAAAAATAGTCAAGTTTTTGCCATTTTCTGGACTATAAAGTTTAATATTATCAAGTCCTCTTAGTCGTTCATAGAGATATTTCGATATTGAGGAGAGGTGTTCGTAGGCGCCAGAGTTTTGCATTTTGCTGAGATAATCTATTGATTCTATTAATCCAGCTATGGCAGGGATATTAAGGGTTCCAGATTCAAATTTGTCGGGATATAATGCAATTTGAAAAGAGGTTGCAGTAACATCGGAAACACTAGAGCTACCGACTATGCCAGGCAGCAAGGATTGTGATGCCTCTTCATTGGTCCATTGGATTGTAAGTCCCGGGGGGGACATCAGACCAAGATTTCCTGAGAATAATGCAATATCACAACTAAGATCGGAAATACTCACTGGCTGGAATCCAATCATTCTGGACGCATCGCATACCAAAAGAGCGCCTGCTTCATGTGTGATCGCTGCCAAGTCAAAAAGGGGGTTATGGGCACCAGTACCTACAACAACGGCACTTGCAGCAACTAGACCAGTTTTCTGAGAAATAATATCTTTTGCACTTTCAATTGATGCAGACCCAGAACCATCAACTTCAATTAAATCGATAGC
Source organism: archaeon (assembly GCA_024276825.1). Taxonomy (GTDB): domain Archaea; phylum Asgardarchaeota; class Thorarchaeia; order Thorarchaeales; family Thorarchaeaceae; genus JAJRWI01. Next base: position 33,589 of record JAJRWI010000037.1, on the reverse strand, counting down.
GAGTCCCATTATTTCAGATATTCTCATTAGAGTCACAAGTATAGAGTTCTCCTCACTCATCAGGACGGCGATTCTCTCCCTTTTCTTACCATTCCAATCATAACCAAGGGCTAATGATGCAATTGCTGAGGAGATTGACTTCTGGAATGATAATAGCGCGGGTTCTGTATTGAGAAAAGAAGCCAGTTTCTCACGCGCTCTTTCAACTATTTGTCCCCCTTCCACAGCTAGGTGATGAGCTCCTCTTCTAGATACAACAGCAATTTCAGACAGAAATTTGGCAGATGCGGAGATTACTTTCTCTGGTACCAGAGTTGTACTGGCTGAGTCCAAATAAACAAGCTCAGGATTGTTTTTCAAAATTGGAAAATCGGTTCGTATATTTATAGCAGAAGTCATGATTTAGTAGCTAACAGTCAGTCTTTTTATTTTAACTCACCACGTAAAGGTCGTATTCAAATGAACAATCCGGATCCAATAGAGGGCTATTTTATAGTCACCTCTGATAATTTAATATTTGAAGTAAAGGGAGTAATTCATCCAGATGATAGAAAAATTGCTTATGTGCGATATGTCCCAATTTGTAAGGACTCACCAAGAATTAGAGAGAATATACATTATATGAAGATCTATAACCTGCTAGAGAGAGAGAAGTTTCTTCGGGAGAATTATCCAAAATATTTCTGGTATGATTCTAGAAATGATAGAGTGTTGCAGTCTGTAAAATTTGAAGATTTTAAAGAGGTTCTTAATCCAGTCAAAGCAGTATGCTTGATGAATGATGATGACTATCAAGTATGCCCAGTTGCTAATGCTGCGAAAAAATTGGTTAATTTGTTAGTATCAAAATCAGGCGCATCGCCAAGGGCATTTGGAATAACAGGTTCCATATTAGCAGGTCTCGCTACCCCAGAATCTGATATTGATTTGGTAGTATATGGTGAAGTAAACGCAAGAAAAGTATTCGAAGTATTGCAGAATGATATTGAACTTCAATCACAAATCAAGCGTTATGAGGGTCTGGCCCTCGATGAAATCACAAGGTTCAGGTGGGGAGATTGTCATAATTGGACCAGATTGAGAGAGATAGAGAAGAGAAAAGTGCTGCAGGGGATTTTTCAGTCATATCCATTCTATATCAGACTAGTAAAATATCCTCATGAAGTTGGAGTGCAATACTATGATATTACCTACAAAATGTTGGGAAGAGGGCATTTTCTTTGTAAGATTATTGATGACAATGATTCAATTTTTACGCCCTGTACATACAGAGTTAGTTGTGAAAATGACAAACGAATAAAGCAAATAGTAAGTTATAGGGGAAGATTTACTGAACAGGCAAAATGTGGGATGATAGTTAGAGTCGAGGGAACTCTTGAGATTGTTCATGATCATAGGTCAGAGGACAAGTTCTGCCAAGTAGTTTTGGGATCTAATCCATGTGATTTAATGATGCCTCAGTGAGATAAGTTAAGAGCTGTGAGATTTATTAGAACTCAATAAAATTTGCTCAAAGTTTATGTTTCACATCTTTCACATTGGCTCACTATGAATGCCTGTGAATGGCGCCATTATTGTGAATATAATATTCATTATTGGAATTCAAAAAGTTCTTTTCAACAAATGGAGGGATATAATGACACAAATATCATGTGAATGGTGCCACCCCTTTGTTTCCACTGGAATATGACAATAAGAGATATGACATGAGTATTTTTTCATTCACAAAATAATGAGATATGTGAATGATGAAATCTGTGGAGATAACGTTCAAAAGCAATGAAACAGACTTATACATGTTTTATTTATCATAATTCGGCAATCTCAGTCAATAATATTTAAGAGAACTGCTGGATGGAGCGGATATAGCTATTTACATAGTATGAGTATATTGTGTCAATATGTTCAATTCACATACTCACATTTATTTGATTATTGCCAATGTTAATTGTGAATGGATAGATATGGCATTACCTCCTGGGTGGTAAAGAATTATGACTAGAAACAGGACAAATTATGTTTACGAATTCACCTATAGTTCAGGTCCTGGATTGCGGGAGGTGTTTCAGTGCAAGTATGTTATGCCAAATGAGGCTTTACGGAGATTTAAGAGAATTCTCTCCTTGACGGATGCACCTTTTGACTTTAAAATTAAGATCATTGATGAAACCAATGGTGAGGAGTCCAGCCTTCAAGTCAAAGGTAATATAGAAGAGATGTTTGAGAAATTTAAGGTGTTTCTTGAAACAAGCACAGGAATTGAGTTTGAGATTAAGTTTGAAGAGAGAGCGGAAGAAGTAATTGATAAAATGAATATTGACTCAATGAGCAATTTTGAAAAGCTTCAGATTGTGATCTATGCATCATTCAAACATGGAAAGTTTTCATCGTTGGATGTTGTTGAAATCTATGAGGCAACATTTGGGGAGGCCCTTCCAAAAAGCACAGCATCTACTTACTTGGCCAGAATGTGGAACAGTGGAAAGGGTCATCTAGAGCGTTATGGCAACCGAACTGGTTATACTTACAGACTAAAGACAGAGTTGGACGAGGTTCAAAAAGAGATCAAGAAAGCAGAGGAGATTTTGGCCACAACTCAGATTCAAATGGATAAATAAAGGAGGCTCTCAGAGGAGAGCCCTTGGTATTATAGTGTAGTGATTCTTTCATCAAAAGTGATGTCATATTCCTTGAGCTCTTTGAGGATTGGTTCGTAGAGCTCGGGCATTATCGGTCGGTGGACTCCTGTTAACTTGACCTTGCCCCCCAATATCATCCTGCTTGCGATTGCAACTGGGAGCGCAACGGTTCTTGACATTGAGCTATCACCATTCGGAATCCCATAATCTATCAGGGTGGAGGTTATCTTCTCCTTACGGTCGGGGTATTCTGCAATGAACTCGTGGTGCATGACAATCATATCACGTTCATCAGGAGCATATTGCATCTTCTCTTCAAACAGATGGCACAAGGCATCTAGATAGGTGGTAATTCCAGAAGGTATACTCTCATCAGTAAACAGACCCAACCAGTCAAGTCTTTGAATTATCAAATCATTAGGAGAGAGATTGAGATAGTTTGCAACATCGGACTTGACATCATTATTAGTAGATGATATCAGTTGTTTCATTATTCCAGCATAAGTAAGGCCTGAGAGGTCACGCTCAGTGATATCAAGTAGTCCGAGATCAGCAATCTTCTTGAGTGTGCTGCACCATCCCAAATTACGAAAAGTGCCACGTAGCATTGTCTTTGTTTCGGGGATTCCATAGATGTCAATATATGACATGCTATCCCTATTTGGATAACCTTCGAATTTGCCCATCCCTGGAACCTCATATATCTCATAATTGTTGAATAGTTCAGAACCAGGAATCTTCACTTCTTTTCCATCACGGAGAAAGTGAGCGTCATTTCTACCAGCTAGAAGTACACCACGTGGACTCCAGGATAATTTGTATCCGAAGGGATTATTGTTTGAGTCAGGTGCTGGGAGACCTCCAGTAAAGGATGTGAAACTGACGACTTTCCCATTATTCTTGTGTATGTGGTCGATTATCTTCATTGCACTCATGTGATCAATACCGGGATCTACGCCACACTCATTTAAGAGCAGAACACCCGCATCCTTGGACTCCTTGTCTAAGTTCTGCATCTCTTCAGAGATGTATGATGTGGTACAGAAATGTTTGCCGTGACGAATTGCAATCTTTGCTGCCTTGACATGGTATGTATAGGGAAGTAGTGAGCATATCAAATCGGCATTTGATGTCAATTCCTCGAGGAGTTCATCATCATCCTTGATGTTAAAGACCACAGCTTCTGCATTCTCACAGCCCTCAATAAGGCGCTTGGCCTTGCTCTTCGTTCTGCTGGCCACAGTGACGTGAAAACCATGTTTACATAAATATTGAACATATGGACGAGCCACAAGTCCTGCTCCTAAACAAAGTACTCGTTTCATTTTTTACATCCCCTATAGGTTAGATAGATGTTGTTCGAGATAAGAGTAGTTTTTGGTCAGTGATCCACGATACACTATTACTGCACGCTTGAGTTCTTTAGGAAGATCCAATTTGTCAAAATCAACAGTGAAATCAGTCTTGGCTAGAGAAGGAATGAATTGAAGGAGAGTTTCACTAAAGGATGTCGAAGACTCCTTAGGTAGTTCGGTAGGTAGATTATCAACGGCCATTACAACTGGACCATCACCTTCTACGCCAAGATGTCCTTTATCCTCAGTTGGTATGTAAGTAAAACCAGGGTGTCCAGGGGTGGTACACTTTATTGTGAATTCGATTGCTCCGCGAACGTCACAAGATATATCCCCAACAATCCGCAGTTTCCGATTTCTGCTTCTCCAGTGCTCACGAATAAAGTCACAAGATACCAAACGAGGATATTTGCTTGTCCAGAAGATACAGTTCATCAGGACGATAAGATGTGGGATGTACTTTTCAAAGATACCACGGTATTTTAATGACCCGTTATCATAGTAATCTTGGAGTTCAAAGCTATCATTGGGATCAATTGGTTCAACCATGTCCTCCTCCTTGAAAACGCATTTGTAGATTATATTGCTCTTAGGCTCAAGGGTTTCTAGTTGATTTACAGATATAGTTTCATGAGGAAGGATGTCGAATAGTGACTGTGCTCCTTTTGATACATTCCCGTACCCAGCAAACCCAATCACAAAGGGTTGGAGCTCATTAGGTAATCCTTGTTCTAGGATACGTTGTCCTAATGCGTGAAATTCTGATTCCAGTTCATCCAGATCATCACATTCGATTGTAGGCTTGAGACCCAAGAAAGGATTAGGAGTTATACCTTCAACTTGGAGTCGTTCGCCAAGGAGTCTTAATGTGTCAGACATCCCAGCAAGACCGGCCCAGTTACCGAAGAAGATCAATCGGCGGCCCTTGTCATCGACCACTCTCTCGTAATCGATAAGAGTGGCACCCTTGTCGATTATCTTCTTGAGCATGGGCATGTTGTATTTTTGGCCCTTTATGGTATGGCTGAAAAAGACGTAGACCTTGTCCTTTTCAAAGAATTCCAGAGGCATTTCCTTGACTCCAAGAATGACATTGGCCTCACTCTCATAGAGAGGTGCAACTCTTGCTCCTGCTGACTCAAATTCGTTTGCTCCAAAGGCTCGTTGATCACTAGGTTCAACAATGATTTCAATACCATTATCGTGAACAAGCTTCCTTACATGATCAGGAACAACCGGCACTCGTCGCTCAAAAGCTTTCTCTTCCTTTCTCAAGCCAATAATGTTCAAGAGAATTCCTCCAGTGCAATTACTAGTAACATCGTGGTAGATTTCTCTGACTCACACAAGTTTGCGAATGAATCTATGTTTTAAATCTTACACACCGACAATCCAGCCGTTTGATGTAATATTCAGTTTGATTAATGGAACACGTGTTCATATATTCTGAATGAAGATGACTGATCTATTATACATCTATGATTTCATCAACTCAAGAGATGCAAATTCAAGACGAGTGTCCTTTACTAAGGAGCTATATGGATACACTTACTCTTGGAAGACAAAGAGTGGTGTCAAAGTAAAAAGAAAGGTTGGACTATTAGAAGAGTGTCCAGGATCTAGAATAATTGCAGATTCCACAATTATTGTACCTGTTGAACACAGGACACTTTTTGATGAGCTCTTCAGTCGCTATCAAGATATCATGAACCTTCATGTCTTCAGAGTTGAAAAAGAAGTTTAGAACACGTGAACCATTATTGTAATATTTGTAATACATGTAATAATTTCTTTATATTTTAGACTTAGATCTAAAGATAATGCAAATGGAAAATCATCTAACTTGAACCCCATCATTTCCACTGGAAAATAAGAGTTTGTAATATAGATATAATACAAATATCAAAAAGTATTTATAATATTTTTACCATCTTGCATTTATATCCATTTTATAATTATACTAGTACACGCTTGCTGTACTTAATTTTAATATAATCTCCATAAGAAACAAAGGGGTGATGTTGATTATTTTCTATTTTCTGGCTCAAGATCCTAATACCGGACTATCAAACCTTCGAACACGTGTTCAAATGCTTATTTTTATAGCCAATCCGAAAGCGCAACATTGAAACATGCCATAGGGTTCAAATGCACACTGATTATGGGCTGCATGGAGGTAAACTGATTGGTAAAGCCGAAAGAGCTATTGGAAGACTCTACTGGGAAAACTGTTCTACTTTTATCAAACGAAGCAATAGCAAGAGGTGTCCTAGAAGCTGCAGTTAGACTTGTGGCACTTTACCCTGGAACTCCAAGTAGTGAGATTGGAAATAATCTCACATTTATGGCACCACATCTGGAAAATTTCTACTTTGAATTCTCTACTAATGAGAAAGTGGCAATTGAGGTCGCTGGAGCTGCTGCTATTGCCGGCGTGAGATCAATGATGGTATGCAAGGGGCCCGGACTTAATGTTGCTGCTGATCCATTTCTCACTCTTGCTTATGTTGGCGTGAGAGCTGGCATGGTGATTGTTGTAGCAGATGACCCCAGCATGTGGAGCTCTCAGAATGAGAATGACAGTCGATATTATGCTCTGATGGCTAACATGCCTATGCTGGAGCCTTCTGATCCAGCCGAGTCAAAATCAATGCTTCTTGAAGCATATAAGATTTCTGAGAAACTGGAGCTGCCAATTCTCTTTCGAACAACGACTCGCATCAATCATACACGTGGTCCTGTCAAATTTGGTAAAATACCTCCGCGCCCCGATAAAGTGAGTTTCGAGAAAGAACCATTCAGGTTTGTTCCAATCCCCGCAGTGGCAAGAGAGCGACATCCAAAACTGCTGGAGCAGATTGAGATTGCGAAGGAGATCTCTGAAACCACCCCATTAAACTTCACTGTTGGTGAGGGTAACTTGGGAATCATCACAAGTGGTGTGTCTTACAATTACGTACTAGAGTCATTATCTTCAATTACTCAAAGTGCTGAGATTCTCAAATTGGGAATGACCCATCCTTTACCTGAGAAAAAGATTGCTGACTTTCTTTCTAGACACAAACGTATATTGATTGTCGAGGAGCTCGAGCCTTTCTTAGAAACTCACGCTCGTCGAATTGCTCAATTGAACAACATCTCAGTTGAGATTATTGGTAAAGAGCAAGGCTTCTTTCCAAGAACATTCGAATACAGTACACGGATTGTCACAGAGGCCTTATGCAAGGTTATCAACTGTAATACCCCTATTAATTGGGAAAAGATAGAGGCAAAAGCATCAGGCTTTAATGAATTGCCCCCAAGACCCCCTCTTCTGTGTGCAGGCTGTCCTCATCGGGCATCTTACTATGCGATCCGAGTTGCTACTCGTGGTAAGGCAATTTACCCCTCAGATATAGGCTGTTATACTCTCAGCATTGCTCCTCCACTGGAAACTGCTGATATTCTCTTTGATATGGGATCCTCCATTACTACTGCATGTGGAATTGCCTCTGTCACTGATCAGGATGTGGTCGCCACAATTGGTGACAGTACATTCTTTGCATCTGGATTACCAGGATTAGCAAATGCAGTCTACAACCAACATAGAATCTGTCTTGTTGTACTTGATAACCGTACCACCGCAATGACCGGACATCAACCACATCCTGGCACTGGTGTCACTGGGATGCAAGAACAGGTGCCACCTCTGGATATTGCAGAAGTATGTCGCGGACTGGGTGTCAAATATGTAAAGGTCATTGACCCATTAGAATCGCTGATAGATCTTATTGCCGCTGTCAAGGACATGGTAAAATGGACTAGGGAGAATCATGCACCTGCAGTGATTATATCAAAAGCCCCTTGTGCATTACTCTCCGCCGCAGAACGGAGAAAGACCGGTGTTTATCCTCCCAAATACTATGTTGATTCTGAACTTTGTAACTCATGCAAACGATGTCTGAATCGTTTATCATGTCCTGCAATGTATTTGGATCCAGAAACGGGAAAGGCAATGATTGATGAAACATTATGCAATTACTGTGGAACTTGTACTTATGTCTGCCCGCAAAAAGCAATTAAACAAGAGGAGAGTGCATAACATGATTGATAATACAAGTAATACAATTAATATAGTCATATCGGGCGTTGGTGGCCAGGGTGTATTAACCCTTGCAGAGATCATGGCTAGGGCAGCACTGCAAGAGTCTTACAATGTACGTGTTGGCGAGATTCATGGCATGGCCCAACGAGGTGGCCACGTCATATGTACTGTACGCATTGGCGAAAAGGCCCTAGGCCCAATTATTGACCCGGGCACTGCCGACATTCTAGTTGGATTCGAACCCATTGAAACACTTCGAGAGGCCAAGTTGCTCAAGCCTCAGGGTAAGATAATAATGAGCACTCATATTGTCTATCCTGTTGCAGTATCAATGGGTCAAGCTGAATACCCTGCACATGAGAAGATTGTATCCTTGCTTGGTGAGATCACTGATGATATATTCGAATTTGATGCAATGAAACTCGCTCTTGAAGCTGGCAGTTCAAAGGCACTCAACATGGTCATGCTTGGGGCTATTATTGGCTCTGGTTTCATTCCAATATCAAAAGAAACAGCACTCTCTGTTGTGAGGGATTCGTTTCCCAAGAGATTCAAGGCAGTCAATACCAAAGCTGTCAAGATGGGGTATAATGCAATCTCCTAACTCATCCATCTCAAGCACTCTACTCTAGATTCGCAGCTGCTATCGCTGCTTGCCCTATGGAAATTCCACCATCTCCAGGGGGGACTTGACTATGAAGTAGTACAATTTTACCTCTTGACTGAACAGTGGAAACAACTGCATTGGTAATTATTCGATTCAATGCAACTCCTCCTGAAAAACCAATGTAATCAACGCCCTCTCTGTCACTAATATCGCAAGCCAAAGTTGCCAACGCCTCACCTAGATGATATTGAGCAATATAGGCGATCTTTCTGGGATCAAGGCCCCTTTGTTTCATATCAATAACCTCTAGCAGAAACTCTGATAGGTCAACAAAGACACCCTGATTGTCAGAAACAAATCTATGCTTGATATTTCGATCAGACTCAAGTGCGAATGACTCAAGCTTCATTGGGCACTCGCCATCGTACTTGTTCTCAGAACATATCCCTAGAGCAATTGCCACAGCATCAAGAAACCTTCCCGCACTTGATGTCATTATGGTCTTTATTCTTTTCAGGGTGGCTTCCTGAATGATTGAGATTTTGTCCTCTGTTGCAAGAGAAACAGGCCCGATTGGAACCGATCCGACTAGTTTGTGAATCTCATCAGGACTCATTCGATCCTTGATGAAACCTATTAACGGTCTGATTGGATAACGGGCTGCAAGGTCACCTCCCAAATAATTACTAGACAAAATTCCTCCAACCTTGCGAAAGTTCTGATAGTTCCCCAATAATATCTCTCCACCCCACGCGCTTCCATCATTCCCATATCCATAACCGTCGGCTGTAATACAAATAATACTAGTATTGGCATTAATAGAGTTATCAACCATGATACTGGCCAGATGAGCATGGTGGTGTTGTATCTTAACAAGTGGTACTCCCTCTTGTTCTGCCCATCTCTCCGCGTACTCGGTTGTCAAGAAGTCTGGATGAAGGTCACAGGCAATGACAGTTGGTCTGTCAACTCCAATCAGATGCATAAGATTCTTCAATGCATTATCAAGAAACTCCACACATTCAACATTATCAGTATCTCCAATATGCTGGGTCGTATATATCATACCATGTGTCAAGATTGAACCTGTGACTTTTTCCTTTGGACCCACTGCTATTGCTACATGATCATTCTCAGGCATGCCTACTGCGATGGGTTCGGGAACAAATCCTCGAGCTCGTCGAATGAACAGCGCTCTCTCATCAACTGCCTTGATCACAGAGTCATCCACACGTTGATGAATTCTTCTATTATGAACCAAGAAGTAATCAACGATCCCTTTTAATTCTTTGACTATCTTCATGGGTTCTATATACATAGGTACCCCAGATGGATTTGCACTAGTCATAACAAATGCCGATTCGTGGCTGTATTTGAAAAGTAGATGGTGCAGAGCCGAATAGGGTAGCATCACACCAATTGTATCAAGACCTGGTGATATGAGATCTTTGATCTGGCGGTTTCCAACATCTTGGCTCTTCTTAACTAGAACAATTGGCCTTCTCCATGAACTCAGCAGTTCAATCTCAAATTGAGTTGGACTACAAAATTCATGTAATGCTTCAATGTCTTTAACCATTATTGCAAAGGGTTTTTGTGGTCTCCTCTTTCTATTCCTAAGAAGTTGTATTGGAGCATCATCACTCACTTTTGTTACAATATGCGTTCCACCTATGCCCTCAATAGCAAATATGAATCCTTGATCCAATAATTCTGCAGTTCTTTGAACCACTCTACTTCTGCTAATTCTTTTACCCTGATTATCTAGTATACTATAAGAGGGACCACATCTCTCACAAGCAGTTGTCTGGGCATGATATCGTCTGTCCATGGGATCTGTATAACCATTATTACATGTATTACATAAAGGAAAATCTACCATTGTTGTATTTGGCCTGTCATAAGGCAAGTCTATTATTGTTGAATATCTTGGTCCGCATGCAGCACATGATGTGAAGGCGTACTCGTACCATCTAGAATCCTCTCTAAATAAATCATCAACACAATCATCACAAATGGCAATGTCTGGAGGAATAATAGGTGCAGCATGAGATGATCGCTTTGATCTGGACTTCTCAATAAAGAAATTATCAAACTCATTTGAGTAATGGTCCCATTGAACACTCAGCCGAGTAATCACAGAGATAGACGGTGGCCTGGTTTCAATTGTACTTACTAACTCCTGAATCAGAGATTGATCACCCTCAACTATAACTCGAACTCCTGCATCACCAAGATTCAATACATATCCCTTTAATCCCAACTTGTTTGCGACTCTGTATATAAATGGCCTAAATCCCACTCCCTGTACAATTCCTTGAATGTGGATTATTGCTCTTCTTTTCAATGAACTTGGACTCCATTCGATTAGTAATCGTTAAGTGAGCTCTGGCTCATTAGGCTCACTAATTCCACTGCTTGCATTCATCATTTTTGAAGTTGGAATATTAATACACTGAGAGCGGCAATTCACGACCATCGTATTAATTGTAATACTAACATTACAAATTTTCTAGGTGTTATTAAGGAATTATTCACACAAATGCCCGATTAAACTTGAAGACTCATATACGTAAATCCAAATCATCAATCTATCAAGAACCAGAGGTATCTCCATCAGTCTTGGCGAAGATTCCCGATATTCTTCGTTTATTAATTGAAGATCAGGTCAGGAATAGAAAAGAAGTAAAAATATCATTATTAATATCTAGTAACTCATTGGCCAACAAATTCATTCTTTCAGAATGGGGGATTAGACCATCTCAACGTCGAAGATACAAAAACCTATTTGTAGTAATACGGCGTCAATGTAGGTTACTTTTTCAGCATTTAACAAAAGATGGACGATTTGAATGGACCAAGAATGGCGAAAAATTCACATTTGGAACCTTCAAATATGATGAGGTACGTGGAAATCTCATCCTTGGCTTTGTACAAATTCCACCTGATTCCGAATGGACTCTACCCATGAGATAATAATCCAATCTGGCATGCTAATTTCAACTTTGTCCAAGCCCTATGCATCTATGTGCTGTCCCAGAATTTGAAAAGCAACTTATTAATAAGCTTAAATGTATACATTTTTGTATCCATACAATAACACCAAAATGGCAAATAATTATCTCTGTTAATATGCCCTTTCTTATAAAAAAACGGATTATCCCTTTCAATTCAAACCTGATGGTGGAAACTCATGTCTGATAGAAAGCAAGAACTGGATAGAGAGCTGCGCTCAATAATATATAATATCCAAGAAACTTTACGTGAACCAATTCTTAGATTACTCACTAAGAACTCTGTTTTGACTGAAGTGCAACTCGAAACCTTATTGGTAGATCTTGTGCTCGAGGATCAATTTGACTGGCACATTCCCTACGAAAAAAAGGCAAGTTTGCGCCGAAAAAAAAGTGAGGGAGTATCTCGCGGCGCATTCAATAGGACACTGCGACAGGCAAGAAGAAATCTGATTCGGTGCTTTTATACTATGATCCTTCTAGCATATCTTGGTCTTTTCGATTATACAATATTTAGACCATTTGAAGAACTTGCATCAAAAATTGGTGATTATAGGCGAATACGTGAAATGTTGTCTGGAAAGATGCACCTTACCAAAGAAGAGGTTGAAAGCTACCGCATCACTGAGGAAACGATACTTCAGTTTCTTAATGAACTCATTTCGCCTTTGACACTAAAAACTGAGAGTTCAAAGAAGAGATCATAATTGTATTACAACTACTACAGTTATTATCGAATGGAATAATTATAAAAAAGAATGCACGAGAGTGTCGCGACGAGACCTGTGCTGGATCCTTCTCAAGTTCTCTCAGTCAATATCACCGCATCATCTATGAGATTGGTATGCATTGAGGAGATAGAGATGCTGATGACGTTTAGCTGAGCGAACCCGGCTTTTCATCATCCAGCTCTCACTGTCTCATGTGTACACGACACACTCGCTCATAATATAATATTGGAACTACTTAGTTCTATTCTTAGAACAGCATATTTAAGAGTATTATCCAACATTATTGTGAGCTTTGATTTGGTATTACATTAATTAATCGCCTACAACTGTCACCAATATCCTAAAAAGAATACTTGATTGATGGCACTTCATTTTTATTGAACAATCTTGGATATCTGAGCCCTGTTCACCCAGAAAACGGCACTGGGCACATTTCAAGATAGAATTTCTCATGAAACCTGATAAACTCGCATAAATTCAGATCTTTAAATAGCTCTTTATTTTACTAGTGTCCGCCTTTGTCCAAGCTCAATGTATCTACGCGCAACCTTGACAACAATAATAGTAATACATGTATTAATAATACCGCGCTTCTTTGAATACATTCAAGTCAATATAGGTTATTTATTTCAGCATATAATCATGCATGTTTCAGAACGTGATTGATGTGGACTCTGAAAATCGAAAACGGATCATCAGAATAAGTCGTGAAAGAATATTGCAAATGAAGCGAAAGAATCATACTCAAAAAATTATTAATGCAATTGGTGATAGGAGGATCCGTGATGTCATCGATCTTATTGCACTCTATGAACAGACATATGATTGGCACTATGCAATCAACTGTCTTGCTGAATCAAAAAAACTGCATTATGAAAGCCCGATATCTACTTGGGGACAAACTACTCTGATTGAGCCATTGAAATATCGTGAAATAGTTTTCGAATTGTTCTCATGTTCAGGATTTGAGGCAATTCCTGTTTCAACATCAGATATACTTGAACTGGCAGCTGAAGCAGAATCACACTCCTCAGCAACTGGACTTGTCACCCAATTCATCATTGAAAAGACTGAGGAACACCTAAATATGGGGGAAACGCTCTTCCTAAATATTGATGGGCAATATAATGCATCCCCTAAAATACGTAATCAATTTATTAGAATACTAAATAAACAAATATCAAGTGTAAATTTATTCTATTATCAAGGACTTATTGACATCACTAATCTATGGCTCACAGAAATTGGGAGAAGAACCCTCTCAGATATTGGAGTGAAGGGATATTTAATTAATCCTCAGCTCTTCGAGTCTGTATTATCTGTATTACCAGTATCAGACGTATCAAAACATCACATCAGAGTTCGGGCTTCACATCAAACATACAATGATAGAATAGATGAAGTAATAACTGCTCCAGAATATCTAGAATTGCTTGATCTGGTAATTAAACAAGACCTTGAGGGTATCATGAGGCTTGGCAGTAAATATGCAATGCCCACAATCAGTTTTGTCACAAAGACGACATTGGACATGTATCGTGCCAAGGGACACCCTGATAATTTCAGTCAGATGCTAAAATGCCTTGACTGCCATCTTGCAATACGTCATATTAACTCGATATCGACTCTGGAAGAAATAATCTCGTTGAATGATCCACGATTGGGCCAAATTTCGATCAAGGCTCTCGGTCATTATTATCACGAGTCTGCAGTCAATGCCCTACTAGAAATTATCTGCACGAGCAAAAATAAGGAATACTTAGAAACTGCAGGTGATGCAATCATTCAGATAGCAAAAAAGCTGCCAGAAGTGATCATGACCCTAAATGAGTTTCTAAAATCATTTAGCTGTAGACATTCCTCCAGAATAAAACGTCTACTTAGAACGCTAGAGAAACATCAGTATTAATCGTATTACATATTTAAAAATTGGCTATCAACGTCAGACATAAATCACTCCATCGAGTTCTCATGGATCATGACTTCCAATATAGGTGCCATACATACTGAGATTGACCAATTTTTCCATCCAAGAAAGATTGCTCTCGTTGGGGCATCAGCTGATTATCGTAAACTTGGAAATTCTATTCTAATGAACTTACTTGCCTCAGAGGTTGAAACATTTCCTATTACAAAAAACAGAGAGTATGTCATGGGCATTAAAGCATATGGAAGTCTTTCAGAACTGCCCGAACCAGTTGATCTTGTGATTATAGCCGTAGCAGCAAAATACTGTCCTTCCCTTATGCCCGAAGTTAGAAAAGCAGGTGCCAGACATGCAGTTATAATCTCTGGTGGCTTCAGCGAAACTGGGTCTAACGGCAAACAGATTGAAAAGGATCTAATTAAGGCTGCAAAGCAAGCTGGTGTGCGGTTCATCGGTCCAAACTGTGTTGGTATTTCAAATAGCCGATTATTCAATGGCACTTTTACAATGATGCCAGAGAGGGGCAATATAGCTTTTGTTTCTCAAAGCGGAGCCCTTGGAGGAATGACAATATACCTTACTAAAGCCAAACGAATCGGCATCAGTAAGTTTGCTAGCATTGGAAATGCTGCTGATGTAAGTTTTACGGAGATTATAGATTATTTCGGAAATGACCCCAAAAGCACAGTTATTGCAGTATATGTTGAAGGAATTGATGATGGCAGAAAATTTTATCAATCGCTGAGAGAAGCTGCTCTTAAGAAGCCAATTGTTGTAATGAAAGGCGGTCGCAGTAAGGCGGGCAGCAGGGCTACACTCTCTCATACAGGTTCTGTGGCAGGATCTACACTAGTCTTCAATGGGATGCTAAAACAGGCTGGTTGTGTAACAGCTCCAACTTTTGACTCTCTTTTGGAAATATGTAAGATTTTTGACTACCAGCCATTGCCAAAGGGTCGTAATATTGGTATTATTAGTAATACAGGTGGTGCAGGAGTCTTAGCAACAGACGCAGCAGATGACTTTGGCCTAGAAATTCCAGAACTGGACCCTAGTACCAAAAAAGAGTTGAAACAAATCCTCTCGCCAATTGCATCTATTGAAAACCCTGTGGATGTTGTTGCAAGTGGCGGTCGTCGCGAATATAGAATTACAACTGAACTATTATTAAAGGATCCAAATATCGATGCACTTCTTGTAATTTGTGCTGTGCCAACCTTTGCAGGTATGACTCAGACAGAACATGCCGCTGGAACTCTTGAAGGGGTTCGTATCTCTGCAATTGGAAAGCCAGTGGTTGGTGTCTGGCTAGCTGGGGATGTTGGAAAGCCCGGCAAAGATTTGCTCGAGATGAATAAGATTCCCTGTTATGATGAACCTTACCTCGCAATGCTTTGCATATCAAGAGCTGTAGAATATTCAGAATGGTTAGGGGAGCACCAATGACATCGTATTACAAATATTACATTTATTAAAGATACTCACTTGCAAGATCAGGAAACTCTTTCTCAATTGCCTCACGGAGCTTGTGTTCAACCCACATGCTCAAATTAATTGCCTTTGTACTTCTTATTGCTTGAAGACAGGTTCGAAGGTCAGTTGTAATTGAGAATGAAACAATTGGGCTTCGTCTCTCCTTGTTAGGAATCGAGTCTGGCGATTTTGTTTTTGTCTGTGCAGAACGTTTCTGAGTTGTAGTCTTCCTTGTTCTCACTGAATCCTTGTCCTCAACTTCTCGACGCTCTTCTTCCTTACGATATTTTCCCAAGAGACTCATTATCTTACCTCCTTGAGTAATGTAGCATAGGCCTCACAGACCAATTCAGCTATCTCTGACGTGACCTCAGGATTACCTGTCTTCCTCAAGTTTTCAGCGGCAACTTGTTGACATCCTCTTGCAAGCATCCTGATATCACGCGGGTTACCTCTTGCAGCTCTGTTAATGATTCGAATAGCCTCCTCATCAAATGGATACACATCAAAATTGTTTGGATCGAATTCATCAATACGTCCTTGTGCATACGCTATTCTTCGGCCAATGAACTCTCTCGCCTTACTGTCATCTAATGCGGGAACATCAAGTGGTTCAGTCCTGTCTGCAATCTGGGGTAAAAATGATAACATGGCATTCCAGTACACTGCTGTTCCACTCATGATTAGAGTTACTATTGGTTCGTCTAATGCTTCAGGATATTCATGCATCATCTCTTCAGTGGGAAGGTCTGCAAGATACCTAAGCTTATGAAAGGCAGCCTCTTGATTATCAGCAACATCCTCAATAAACAATGCAGTTCTACATTTCTCTTCAATATATCTTCTGACACTTTCCTTTGCAACGGCCTCAATGATTTGACTGGATTCCCAAGACCTCCTATATTTCACTCTTAATGAATCTGCAATGGCAGCAGCCATCTGTTTCTCATAAAGTCCAGTCATTCCGACATATCCTGTGATAAACTTGTTTCCACGTCTATCTGCTAGTGTTGGCAAATCACGTAATGCAAGAAGCATCAAAGTGCTCTTTCCTGATCCCACAGGTCCTCGAAGAAATATATGTCTCTCATTAGTGATTATTAAATCCACAATGCTATCCAAGAAATCAGGGTGCTCAACATATAGCCTGCTATCTGGCATCTTGTATCCACGGAATGGCGAGAATCGACAGCCAATATGCTCTTCCCAGTTTCGAAGGACTTCTTTTCTTGTATTAAAGTGTCTTATGAGTGCACTCTCATGGATCGCGATTGTCATGCTATGCATTCTCCATGTTTTGTAATACATGTATTATTAGAAAAACTTTGTATTACAGGTAATATCATCTATATTTCCAAGTTATAAGAGTTTGCCATTATTAAGTAATGAAGGAAATGTTTTTCAATAGTGTCTATTGTGATTTCGCTGGAGTCTGAAAAGATGAATACTTCCAGAGCACGACACGTTCTTAATTCTCTGACCATTATTAGCTTCCTTATATTTGGCGGGCTATCTGCTCTCATCCTATTATTGAATGTGCCACTTACAAATATGACTGTTTCTTTACCATTTGCATTTCTATTTATCTCAACAATGACTCTTATTACAACAGGTAGGATTAGTGATCAGCCCGGCCTTATTGAAAAGTATCTCCTTGAATGGCTGTTTATATGCGTTTTTATCACTCTGGTTTGTGCACTAGTCTTCCTACTGGGGTAAACAAACATGAGCAAGATTTTACCCGGAACAAAGACTACACGAATGGAGTTACTATTGCTCAAGAATCGAAAACGTCTTGCCGAACGTGGGCATGATTTGCTAAAAGAGAAACGTGACAGTCTGATTATGGAGTTTTTCAATGCAATCGCAGAAATAAAGGAGGCCCGTCAGGAAGTAGAGTCTACTCTAAGAGATGCATTTTCTGCCCTAACCCAAGCAAAGATGATAATGGGGGCGTCTCGTGTCGCTGAATTTGCAAGTTCAAGTAAGACCTCCGTTAATCTGTCTATTTCCACAAGATCAATGATGGGCGTACGTGTCCCTATTATGTCGGCTGAGCAGAATACCCCTGAAATCCCATACTCCCTCTTAGACTCGAGCGCTAAACTCGACACTATGGCATCAAAGTTTCAGATCGCTCTAAAAGCAATTGTACGTCTTGCTGAAATCGAGTCCACCGTCAAACGGTTGGCTCTTGAAATCGAACGTACCAAGAGACGAGTGTCTGCACTGGAAACAGTTGTGATTCCCCGTCTTGAAGCAACCACACGATTTGTAAAACTTGCACTGGAAGAGCGCGAACGAGAGGACTTCTTTAGAATCAAGATGATTCGAGACCTGATAACCTAATTCCACTCACCTGCGTAACCGAAGGATTGCAGCAGCAAGATCTCCCTCTGTTTCCTTTAATGCTTCTGTTGCTTCTTCAATACTAACTCCCGTCTGACTAGCAACCAGAGCAGCATCTTCAACTGGAATCTCAATCTCTTTCTTGGGGACTTCGGGAATGGCTTCAGCAGTCCCAGTGAGACCCCTCTCGACTTTATTTCCTGCTATTTGAAATGACTCACTCTTGCCCTGCTTGATGAGTGTGACTTGGGCGTCTTTAATCAACCACTCTTTGTCTGCAAAACGAATGATGACTTCTTTTACTCCAGAAACATCTGATTGTTCAATGCCCATTTTTTTCATCATTCTTGCCATTTGCTTTGGTGAAAGACCTCTGAAGCCCATATGAACTGCCTCATGCATATGCTATAATTCTATTCTTCTAAAATTGATAAAATGCTTTTGCTTATTCCTCTCTTACCAGTGAGATATCAAAACAGTAGTGATTCATCTTTGGCGAATAACTTTTGACCTTACGTGGCGTAATCTGCGCTAAATATCCCCGTTTCTTGCATAAGGTATTAATTGTATTACACAACTCAGCTGTTTCACCCATATAAACTAATGCATGCATATGAATGGTTCCACCCTCCAACTTCAAACCATCTATTGCATAAGGCAAGAACGAGATAGTATCATGGAGAAAGCCCATCACTATTCTATTCGCAGTGGCCATTGGAATTGTATCTCTACAATCTCCTAAGATTGCGTTCACCCTGTCTGATAATCCATTTAATTCAATATTCTCAATGAGAAACTCGTATGCTTTAGGATTAATCTCCAATGATATTACTCTACAACCACCGACTTTAGCAATTGGCAGAGTGAACTGACCAACGCAGGCGAACATGTCAATTACAGTTTCGTAAGGCTGGGCAATACTAGCAATGTATGCTCTCTCCCCCCTGTTCCCTGCACTGAATGTTATCCGCAGGGGATCAAGATGATAAATGACTCCGTTCTCAATGTGTGTCACAATAGTATCAGGGTCACCTGCAATCACTTTGTAAGATGGTGTTCTAATCTGATTGATTGTAGGTCCTGTTTTAATAGCTACAGTTCTTATCCTCTTACTATATTGTAAAATCGCATCACCAATCTCCTCTGCATATGACATGGCATCCGATTCCAACTTCAGTAGGACAACATGTCCCAGTATATGAAAGCCTGATGGCAAGGGAACTTCGTCAGGAACTATCTCCTTTAGCCGTGTTCTTAGATAGGTTTTGAACCTCATAATCTTAAATTACAACCTGAATTTATTCAAACTTACTATCAGACGATGAACTGACAACCTAAACTTATTCAAACTTGTCACTTGATGAACTCGTCTGAACAAGGACCATGCGTTCCCATCTTCTGAGAGTAGAAGTGGAAACCCTTTGTCTTTTTGCCAAGACTCCAATTCTGACCGCATGACAGTTTTGAACAACTCTTTCACTTCTGAAATTTACTGCATTTTCCCAAAACCGTGAAGTTTCGATCTTAGTCTAGCAATACATATTACTTGGAGCATTTTCAGACTTGTTTCTATCTTGTACCTTTTCAATTGCTTTTCGAAAATCCTCTTGAGTGACCTGCTTCCGCTTCTGTCGAATTGCAAACATTCCTGCTTCTGTGCATATTGCCTTTATGTCTGCACCAGTCCTTCCATCTGTGAGTGCGACCAAACTATCAAAGTCAATATCTTTGGCAATACTCATATTTCTCACATGAATTGCAAAAATCTCCTTTCTACTTGTTTCATCTGGCAATGGGAACTCAATAATCCTATCAAAGCGCCCAGGCCTAAGCAATGCTGGATCCAAAATGTCTGGTCTGTTTGTGGCACCAAGTACAGCTACCTGTCCACGACTCTCAAAACCATCAAGCTCGCTTAACAGTTGCATGAGTGTTCTCTGGACCTCTCGATCGCCTGAGGTTGCAATGTCAAGCCTGTGGGAACCAACAGCATCCAACTCATCAATGAAGATTATTGCAGGGGCCTTTTCCTTTGCCATCATAAATATCTCACGAACCAATCGCGCACCCTCACCGATGAATTTCTGAACTAATTCTGAACCTATCACACGAATGAATGTTGCGTTGGTTTCATGAGCCACTGCCCTTGCACATAGAGTCTTCCCAGTACCAGGGGGTCCAGTTAAAAGAACTCCCTTTGGTGGCTCAATGCCTATCTCCTCGAATATCGATGGGTCCGTAAGAGGGAGTTCAACAGTTTCTCTTATCTCTAATAATTGCTCTCGTAGTCCGCCAATATCCGAATATGAAACATTGGGCGCATCTTCAATCTCCATAGCACGAATCATGGGGTCCTTCGGAGATGGGAGGTCTTGTACGACTGCAAATGATCTTTGATTCAATGCAACTCTCATTCCTGGTTGCAACTTTTCACGAGGAATTGTTGAAGCAACATTGACATAGAAATTGGGGCCGGTAGAACTTTTTACAATTGCCTTATCGTTTCCCATCATCTCAATTATTGTTGCTGTGATTAATGGGGGCTGTCTCAGTTTGTCTAGCTCAGTTCGCAAAGACTGTGTTTCTTTCTCTAATTTACTAAGTTCAGCCCTAAGCATCTGATTCTCATTTTCAAGTGCCCCTATTCTCCTCTGAAGAATTCTTACTCTTCGTTCGAAGTCCTTAATCTGACTTGAGAAGGAGGGATCACTAATTCCACCTTCGTCCTTTGCTTCGGTTGTTCCAGGCAATCAACACGACCTCACTGATGACTAGTTTCCTAACTTTTTAAGACTTATCTGTTAGGCACTTCAAAAGCTCCTGATATGAAATTTAGCATAAGCACCTGGTCACTATAACATCAGCTTTATTTTGATATGATACAATTCAAATCGTGAGAGGAATTTCCTTGTCTAGTTGTGAGTTATGTGGTCGAAGCATGAAAGGACGTGGCCGAAACATTGTCGTTGAAGGCGCATCATTGATTGTTTGTCCGCAATGCGCGGCTAAGTTTGGTGGGAAGCACGATAATCCTGCTTCAAGAGGAAGGAGCACCATACCCACAAGACCATCATGGATTGGAGGGCCTGAACCCATATCAACTCCAACTCGAATCCCAAGGGTGACCCCAGCCACGTCAAAGAAAAAGAAACCTTCGTCCCGTCCAGTTACACTTGATGATATGATCCTCGTTGAAGACTATGCAGCACGAATCCGTACAGCAAGACAGAAGGCCCACCTTAGCCAAGAAGAGCTCGCTCAGAAAATTGGTGAGAGAATATCAACACTGCAGGCAATCGAAGCTGGCCGGTTGAAGCCTACTCGAAAGGCAATTCGTGGTCTTGAACGTGAGCTTGAAATATCTCTACTTGAGCCAATTGGAACTGCACCCATTACTTTTGAACACGTTCGATCGAGCAGTCGAGCCCCAACCCTCGGTGACGTGGTCCGCATTAAACGAAAAAAGCCCAAAAAAGACGAGTAGCTCATATGAAAAACATAGTCCTAAGAAGAGTGCTTATATAGTATCTATGCGCATATAACAATAGGATGCTTCTTTAATTGATGCACCGAGCCATCGTTGAAACTAACAAGACAATAAATTCTGGATTCAGGTGATTCAATAAATGTCACACGCCTCCTTCAACAGCGATTTGTTTAGATTGGTGGTAGAAGAGATAGCTGGAAAGGAGGGTGTGGATGTTGCAATGGTGCTAGTCAATGCTGATGAAACAACTGATGAGGAGATTGCAACAAAGACCGATTTAAAATTGAATGTGGTCAGGCGGATTCTTTACAAGCTCCATGATAATCACCTAGCATCATACAGACGGATTAGAGACACCAACACTGGCTGGTTCCTATACTACTGGAAGATTGACCCCAAAAAAGCACTAGCTCTTGTCAACCGCAAGAAACGTATGGTTCTCAATCTTCTTGAGCAAAGATTAGAGCATGAAAGCAATAACGATCTCTATTCATGTCCTAATGGTGATTCTTCTCCAGTGCCATTCGAAGAAGCTATGACTTTGTCTTTTCGATGCCCTGTCTGTAATTCCCAGCTTGAATATGTGGACAACAGTAGAGCCATTCAATTCCTCCGAAAAAGGGTAGAGGAACTCCGTGCCGACTTACGCGCATCATCAAGTCTACGGATAGCAGAATAACATCCGATATGCTAATCTCATTGAGGTATACTGAATGAACATGAATTAGCAACCAATAAATGAAATGAGAAAGAAACTGGGGGACAGCCTTTTGAAAGACCTCACACTCAGAACTAGGGCTTATGGACCACTCCATAGACATTTGTTCAATATTGTCAGAAACGAGATAAGAAACCTCTCATTAGAACTTGAGATTGAGATCAGATCAATCAATACCACCAAGACGGGGCATATCAAGTTGATGTTCACTGGGGAGGACGAGAAGTTCTTTTCAAACTTGTTGAGAAACGAGTTTGGCGCCATTCCCACGGTGTCTGACCTAAGGGTTGGAGCGACAATGTACGGCCACCTTATCAATGTGGGAAGATTTGGATTCGGAATATATGTAAACGTTGGATTCCCCCCTTTTGAAAAACTCGATCTACTCATTCCCCTGTTTCGTCTACGCCAACAGCTCAACATGAAGGACCAGCCTCTGCGTAAGATAGCCAACACCAATGTTTTGGTAGACAACTTGCCAATAGAGGCTTTGCTCACCATGGTTGATCTGGCAAACCATAAGATAGAGGCCGAACTCTCTGAAAAGGAACTCGAAAGGATCATGGCATGGTCGAACGATGACCATGAAAGGCTCATTGTTCTTGGGGTCTCACAGACAAGACTGGAATCGGTCCTATTGAAGACTGACCACGAGTCCGACATTTATGCCATTGAAGAGCTAGGCAAGTTTGAGTTCTCCCTCTGTTGCAAGCGCAGCACTCGGGCCTCTGGCATACTAGCGGCAATTGGTCCAAAACTGAAGGGCGTTCCAATTCATCTTTTCATCCCCCGAGAGGTGGAGGAGAAACGTAGTGTCAAGACTTGACATCTGGCTGGTTCAACAAGGTCTATTCTCATCTCGTCAGATTGCCAAGAGGGCGATAAAAGCAGGCCATGTGATTGTCAATGGCAAAGTGGCAAAACCCTCATCAATTGTCAATGGGACCGAATCGATCATCATAGCCGACATGGCTCACGACGTTCCATTTGGCTATTCCAAGATCTCTCAGATACTCTCACAACTTGGCTCCAGTACTATTCGTCCTGGTGACCTCGTCCTAGATGTGGGGTGCTCCGCAGGGGGATTCCTCTAATTTCTTCTCGAGCACGGCGCAATCACAATCGGAGTTGATGTATCGGATGAGTTCCTTGATAATCTTGAAAGACTTGTCAATGAGAATAAGGCCCTCTCAATAGTCTTGGACAATGCCTTTACAATTGACCCACTTGTCATCACAGACTATGAAACCCTCGACTTGCTGATCATTGATGTGACCACTGATCCCTCAGGAACATTGCAACTATTGAGCAAGTTCACGCCACTATTGAAAATCAGCGGTCATGCCCTCTTGGCCCTCAAGATTGACCCCGAATCCCCACTCATCAATGATCATGCTACCACTATGATGAGCTTGGGCTACTCTCATCTCAGACAGATCGTATTGGACAAGTCACGTAAAGAGGTCCATCTGTTTGCTCGTCGTGAAAAATGACTTGGGAATTGTTGGTGGGGCGGACGAGATTTGAACTCGTGACCTTATCGGTGTAAGCGAGACATCATAGCCGGGCTAGACCACCGCCCCTTACTTGAAACCACCTCTTTGCCCCATTAAAAAGATTATCTGCCTTCTGCATCACTCTTATCATCTAGCAATAGTGGTGCGGAGGGCGAGATTTGAACTCGCGAACTTCTACAAGAGTGGATAACTTATCGCTATGACCCCATGTTTTGAGCGATCTTAAGTCCACCGCCTCTTATCGACCAATGGCCATTGCCAGAGGTTTTGACCGGGCTCGGCAACCTCCGCACACTTGCCGAATTAGACTTCTCTCGTGAGAGTTTTAATTTTATTCATTATGTCACTTCATGTATTAACTGTAATACTTCATTAACTTTATCGCCTCCTTTTGTTAACAGATTATTGTGATTGATTTGGAGTTCACCGAACTTAGATTTCCTGATGGTTTCCTCTGGGGGAGTGCGGCATCTGCCCATCAGACCGAAGGGCGAAATAACAATGACTGGACCGAGTGGGAGAAGATTCCTGGCAAGATAAAAGATGGCTCGAACTCATCGATTGCATGTGATCATTACAATCGCTTCGAAGAAGATTTTAACATTGCAAGAAACCTTGGTCATCAAGTCCATAGATTCTCTATTGAATGGAGTCGCATTGAACCCCAGCGCGGTATTTGGAATGAAAACGAGATTGAGCACTATAGAAGGGTGACAAAGGCGCTTGTTGCCCGCAGGATAATCCCAATGATAACACTACATCATTTCACAAACCCTCTCTGGTTCAGAAACCTTGGATCTTGGCTGAATCCCGAGAGTCCTGAGTTGTTCGCACCTTACTGTAAAAAGATGGCGGAGGCACTATCTGAATTTGGCGTGATATGGAACACCATCAACGAGCCCATGGTCGTTGTAGCCATGGGATACCTCATCGGTAAATTTCCCCCTGGAGAACAAGACTACGGTAAAGCACTGACAGTGGCAAGACACCTCTTGATGGCTCACGGTCAGGCCGTAACACAGATCCGTAAGGCATATGAGGATCTTGGCCTTGATCAACCTCAAGTTGCACCTGTGCTGAGCATGACATACTTTGAGCCATATGAGCGGGATAACCCCGACGACCTAGAACTGGCACAGTATCTTGACACACTGTATAATCGTGCATGGCTGGAGGGTGCAATGACTGGCAGAATCCCCGATGCATTCGGCGGTGGTAAGAGATACCCACAGTTGAACCCGCCTGTTGACTTCATTGGTCTGAACTATTACTCGCGAATGCAGGTTTCATCCAAACTTGACTTCTTGGCTGGTGAGCTGCCTCCGAAGAACCCGAACCTTCCTAGATGCGATGGTCTGGATTGGGAGGTCTATCCTGAGGGATATTATCCCATAATCAAGTCTGTATGGGATCAATGGAAGACCCCCATCTTTCTGACCGAGAATGGGATTGGAACACTTGACGATTCATTGAGATGTAGATATATACTGGCACATCTTCAACAAGTCCATCGAGCAATAAATGACGGGGTGAGAATACTGGGATATCTTATATGGTCACTCACTGACAATTTTGAATGGGCCGAGGGCTATTGCAGCCACTTTGGGCTGGTTGAGGTGGATTACGAAACTCAAAAACGTACTCCGAGGGAAAGTGCTTACATGTTTCGTGATATCATTCAAAAGAATGCAATCCCTGTTGAACTTCAAGAGAGACACCTCGGCCAAATGCAATCGAAATGAGTAAGATTTTATGAGGAATGAGAATCTGGTCATTGTCCATTAAGGAGTGAATATGATGCCACTTGATGAATCGGGGTATCGCGGTCTCGTGCTAGAACTGCTGACAAATGCCGGAGTTGATCTGTCTGACACCATCCGGGTGATATGTGGTAATCGTGAATACACAGGTGTGCTAATGCCTCGCGCCCAAGTCGGTACAGATCCGTCCCATGTTGTTCTCAAGCTGGAATCTGGATACAATATTGGAATCAGATTGGACCCGAAATCAAGAGTTGAACTAATATCACATCATAAGAAGAAGAGGAAAAAGACTGCCGAGGAAATTCCCCCTCCCTCAAGTGATCTGCCTGATATTGCCTTTCTCAGTACTGGTGGAACTATTGCTAGCAAGGTGGATTATCACACTGGAGCAGTCAATCCCGCTCTTGATGCAAAAGACCTCTATGAAACGGTTCCTGAATTGAGGGATCATGCAAACCTTAGATGCAGAATACTGATGAGCCGACTGTCCGAGAACATTCATCCTAAGGACTGGACAAAAATAGCAAAGGCAGTGGCATCAGAGATACGCAATGGGGTTGATGGAGTAGTCATCGCGCACGGCACCGACACTCTTGGGATCACCGCAGCCGCACTATCATTTGCATTACAAGACCTCCCTGTCCCGGTCGTTCTTGTTGGATCTCAACGGTCTTCCGATAGGCCATCATCAGATGCTGCATTGAATCTTATCACTGCCACTGACTTTGCTGGGACCGTAGATGCAGCAGAAGTCATGGTGGTCATGCACGGTGAAATCAATGACAGTTTCACACTAGCTCATCGGGGAACTTGTGTGAGGAAAATGCATACCAGTCGAAGAGATGCCTTTCAATCAATAAACATCTCTCCCATCTTTAAGATTGACAAAGATGGCATCACTGAGTTGAGCCCGCCACTTCATAGAAGAAACCCCACCAGGAAAATGAAACTAAAGCCTCGATTTGACAACAAGGTGGCTCTCATAAAGACCCATCCAGGCATCGATTTGGGAATTATCTCATATCTGGTTGATAACCAATATCGTGGCATCATTATGGAGGGTTCGGGATTGGGACATGCCCCAGAGTATACTCATTCCAGCATAAGAGATGCAATTGACTCTGGCGTTGTAGTGGCAATGACTAGTCAGTGCATCTACGGACGAGTGAACATGAATGTGTATAAGCCTGGGGTCGAACTACTCCAGATGGGAGTGATACCATGCGAAAACATGCTTCCTGAAACCGCTCTTGTCAAACTCATGTGGCTATTGGGAAATGTGAAGGACTCATCGAAGGTGCGACATATGATGACTAAGGATCTTGTTGGCGAAATGGGTGCCAGGTCATCCCCATCTGAATATACAGGCCAAGGAGGTTTCTGATGTGAAGAAATCTCTTGATTATGACAAACTGGGTCTGATGGTGGGACTTGAATTACATCAACAACTAGACACAGCACGCAAGCTCTATTGCCATTGTCCAACAATTATCAGGGACGAAGAACCAGATGGGCATTTCATCAGGCGCCTGAGACCTACCCAGAGTGAGCTCGGAGAGGTCGATCCCGCAGCATTGTTTGAGTTTCAAAAGAAAAAAATGTTCTATTACGAGTATTACAATGACACAACTTGCCTTGTAGAGATGGATGAAGAACCACCTCATAACTTGGATGATGAGTCAATTGACATATGTATAATCATGGCAACCTACCTCGGCTCCTCTGTTGTAGATGAGATTCATCCAATGCGAAAAATAGTGATTGATGGAAGTAACACTACTGGGTTTCAACGAACGGCCGTTGTTGCCATGGGCGGCTCAGTCATGGTGGGTGATAAGAAAGTAGGAATTCAGACAATCTGTCTTGAAGAGGATGCAGCACGCAAAATTGCTGATGACGAAAAGAATAACTTCAGGATTTACCGACTTGACAGATTGGGCATCCCTCTGATTGAGATTGCAACTGCCCCTGATATTCGAACCCCTGATGAGGCTCAAGAGGCTGCCTTGACCCTGGGACTTCTTCTCAGATCCACAGGTCGAGTAAAGAGGGGTCTCGGGACAATTCGACAAGATGTGAATGTGTCTATTCGTGATGGTGGAATCATTGAGATTAAAGGACTACAACAACTCGACATGCTCTCAACAGTTGTCGAACTTGAGGCATTGCGTCAGTTTAACCTGCTTCAAATTCGTGAACTGCTTGTTGAGAGGGACATAACTCCTGAAGAAATAGCCGACGAAACGTTTGATGTGACTAAGGTTTTTGAATCCTCTGAATCAAAGGTCATAAGAAGGGCCCTAAAGAAGGGGGGAAGAGTGTTTGCCGCCCGACTTCCTGGGTTTGCAGGACTCCTTGGACAAGAGATTCAACCTGAAAGACGTCTGGGAACCGAACTTGCAGATTATGCCAGGTTCTGGGGTGGTGTCGGAGGTCTCTTTCATACTGATGAACTTCCAAAATATGGCATTACCGAAAACGACGTCAATGAACTACGCAGAAGCCTGTCTGCAAATGAAAAGGACGCCATTGTTATTGTTGCTGATGAAAAGTCAAAGTGCGAAGATGCATTAAGGGCGGTGATTAAACGTGCCAAAGCCGCTGTTGTTGGAGTTCCCCCTGAAACCAGAGTGCCGCTTCCAAATGGTACTACAAAATATGCCCGGCCTCGTCCTGGAGCTGAGCGAATGTACCCAGAAACTGATGTACGGGCTGTCAAGATCACACAGGCGAGATTGAAACGCATTCGAAGAAATATGCCTGAAACCCTTGAGGAGAAAGAAGATCGGTTCATCAAAGAGTTGGGACTCAGCAGGGAGCTCGCCCATCAAATCACACGATCTACCTACCTACCATTGTTTGAGAGTCTTGTGAGAGAAACAAATACATCGCCGACACTCATTGCAGTCACACTCGAAAACACTCTTGTCAGCCTTCACCGAGATGGAGTGAATATAGAAAGGATAACAGAAGACCATCTTCATGATATGTTCACCGCGGTTTCAAAAGGTGCAATATCTACGCAAGGTATTCCAGATATACTGACCTATCTGGCCGAACACCCACTTGCATCAGTTGATCAGGCAATTGATGTGACGGGTCTTGGAGCCATAAGCACAGATATGCTTGAGGGAAAAATCCATGAAGTGGTGAATGCTAACATTGATTTCATTAACGAACATGGAATCAGGGCAGTGGGCAGACTCATGGGCGTGTTGATGAAAGAGTTGCGCGGCAAGGCAGATGGGAAGACTGTCAAAGAGATTCTGACCCGTGAGGTACAGCGTGTTCTGGAGAACTGACTTCTTTATCTCTAACGGTAAGCTTTAAAGATAAATCCTCCAAGCCTCTAGAATAGACCCTCTTGGATTAACTGTGCCGCAGTGGCCTAGCCTGGTTAGGGCGCAAGACTCATAATCTTCCCAAATCTGGGACTCTAAGGGGTCAAGTCTACGCCCTTTCAAGATGAGAAATCTTGAAGTCGCGTGTTCGAATCACGCCTGCGGCACCAATCTCACCGTTCATTGTAAATTGGACAATCCTGTCTGCCCAGGAACGGCACTGGGCACATCTCAGACTGTTGTTTCTGATGATACTATTTTGACTCTTGACAATTTCATAGTATATCTCTTAGACATTCTTTTGACTAGTGTCCAATATTGTCCAAGCTCCATACATCTACGCACAACCCAAGAGCAAACGATGGGGGGAACATCACAAAGTACTGCACCACAATGGACAATAATATGCCCCCAAACACCAGACCTTTGCCCCTCTTGACATTGGTTTCAGTGAACCATAAAATTGCACCTGCAAGAACGACAATAGCACCACTGACCCGACCAATGAATATCAGAAACTCCCAGATCTCTACAAAGTACTGAGCAATGAGATTGGCAAAGTTCTGAAGTGGAGATTGAAGCAGCAGCATCCTTTTGACCCAAAGAACTGTCAAGT
The DNA here is from genome assembly GCA_024276825.1 of archaeon. GTDB lineage: Archaea > Asgardarchaeota > Thorarchaeia > Thorarchaeales > Thorarchaeaceae > JAJRWI01. The sequence goes on along the minus strand of JAJRWI010000037.1, from coordinate 3,968 downwards.
CCAGAATATATAAGGTCGTCAATCAAACTCGCAGATTAACACGAGATTATATCTCTCCTTACTGACCATTATTTATGAAATCAGTCAAGTGCAGATGCATTGATGACGAAACGTATCGCCTTGCAGGCATATTTGACAACAGTCTGGATGCAATAGCACTTGTATGTAGCCTGAAAGCATATAATCGCACGTTTGTTTCAAAAACTGAAGAGCTCATCTGCAGAGCTCGACATCGCAATAAAAAGGATAACAAATATCTCCCGCCACAACTCATTGCAGAATAGTAAAGTTCAGATCACTCTGAATTAGTTAGATTTTTCAAGTGTCCTCTCTGCCATTAGGTCAGATCTCTGCAATTGTTGGTGAAACCTAATGAAACTGTCTTTCAAGACTATGGATGATGTGGATCTCAAGGGAAAACGGGTGCTCATTCGTGTTGATATGAACTGCTCGATTGATCCGGAAACCAAGAAGATTATTGATGACTCTCGTATCCGGGCGATTATCCCTACACTTGAAGAGCTCAAAGACAGTAGGGTGACACTAATGGCACATCAAGGCCGACCAGGCAGTGATGACTTCATCTCACTGGAGCCCCACACTGAAATCCTACGTCAACTTGGAATAAACGCGATTTTTGTGGATGACATCTTTGGTGATAAGGCGAAGGCTGCTATTCAGCGGGTGAGCATTGGTGAAGTGCTCGTCCTTCAGAACGTCCGTTATTTTGAGGGTGAGATGAAAAAAGCGTCGCCTGAGATCGTTGCACAAGAGCCGCTCGTCCAAGAACTATATCCCCTCTTTGACCTGTTCATCAATGATGCATTTGGTGCTGCTCATAGGTCTCAACCATCAATTGTTGGGTTTACTGTGGTACTCCCTTCTGTTGCTGGTCGGCTTGTTGAAAGGGAAATCCGAGTTCTAACAGAGGCAACTGCCACAGAGAAACATCCTTGGACTCTGGTCCTTGGTGGGAGTAAAGTGGCCGATAAGGTAAAGACCCTCTCCAGACTTCTCAAGGCCAATAGGATTGATCATGCTCTTCTTGGTGGTCTGGTGGGCACACTCTTCTTGATAGCCAAAGGCATTATACCAGAGGACTACTCACGGCCAATCAAGGGCTTTGATGAGGCAGTAGCAACGGCAAAAGGCCTCCTTGAAGACTATCCAGACGTGATAGTTCTACCTGTTGATGCTGCAGTGGAGGTCGATGCGAAACGTGTTGAGTGCTCTTTTACAGAAATGGGTGGTGCCCCCCTGTTCGACATCGGTCCTGCGACAATTGAGAAGTACCGTGAAATAATCATCGGCTCCGAGGTCGTCTTTGCAAATGGGCCCATGGGACTCTTTGAACGTGAACCCTTCTCGATAGGGACAAGGGAGGTACTGAATGCCATTGCTTCATGTGATGGGATCACAGTGGTTGGCGGGGGCCATCTGGGCGCCATGGTCCAGCATATGTCCCTCGTTGATAAGATCACCCATATCAGTACCGGTGGTGGTGCCACTGTCAACTTCATCACTAGCAAGAAACTCGACCTTATAGCAGCCCTCGAGGCTGCCGCATCAAGGATGTGATCCCTCATGCAACTATCATTCCTCTACTGGACTCCTCTCATCTATCTGATCATAATAAACCTGATTGCTTTCTTCGCAATGTGGTATGACAAACGCAGAGCTAGCCAACACAAATGGCGCCTCGCCGAGGCAACCTTGCACATCATCGGAGCTCTCGGTGGTGCAATCGGCATATTCGCTGGGATGTTTCACTTTCGCCACAAAACTCAGAAGAGATCATTTCAGGCAGTCGCAATTGTTGCACTCCTCATCTCCTTCATCATCTACTGGCTTGTACTTGTCTTCTATACTCCCTGAGAATATTCTTATAGAATGGCAACCTGAAATTATTGGAAGATGAAATCGTATGAACAAGGACTATGTGTTCCCGTCTTCCGAGAGTGGAAGTAGAAACTCCAAGTTTCTCTGCCATGACTCCAATTCTGACTGATATGACAAGTTTGAACAAGTTTTCCACTTCTGACGCTTACTGCTCACTAAGAGTAGCTTTTAAAACCAAAACTGCTGCACACTCTCATACCCATGCCCCAGTAGCATAGTTGGCCATTGCGGCTGACTTGTAATCAGCAGGTCGCGAGTTCAAGTCTCGCCTGGGGCTCCATTTCTCATTATAATTTTATTTAGTAGTAAGAAAAATGCAACAGCAAGAAGCAACTCTCTGTTGGAACTCTGAATAAACTCTATTCTTGCTGAGATCCTATTTACATCAATTAAATCTAGGGTCATAACTGCAAAGATCTGACTTTCATCTTCGGGATGAACGGTTCTAATGATGCCATGAGGAGTTATAGCTCTGGCCTTGCATATTGGGACGCCATCAGAATTCTCAATACTCACAACTGATTGAAACCTCTTATTCATTATTATTTTGCCAATTAATGTTTCTCTCTCATTTATTATCTCAACAAATCTAAAATCATCAATGATCTTTAATTCAAGTCGAACCAAGAGATTATCATTTATGAAGATTAAGATTGACCTCCTAATGCCTGCCCTCCTCTGAATTCTGCCTATCTTTGTGCCTTGTTTGTCAAGTATTGTCCCCCTCATAAAAGCCCCATTACTGAAGTCAATGGTCAAGCGAACATTATTTGTTAAAATACTCATTAATGTTTATCTCCAAAAGTGCATTGATTGACACAAATGTGGTGTCAAAGATTGATAAGAATTGTCATTAATAAGAATGGGAGTTATAACCGAAGTTTACTCTTTTTGACAAATTTATCCAGTATTTGGTCGTCATGTTTATGTGGTTTCATATTATAATTAGTACAGATATAAAAGGACCATGTGATTCACATATCACACATAAGTATTACAAAGGCTAATGCCTACAAGAAAGCTAAAATAGAGTTGAAGAACTCACACATGACATAGTAGGTGACACCAATTGCAAAACGATCCAATATTTGTATGGGTATACGGATTCTTTGATCATCTAATAGCACAACCCCTAAGAAACTTGCTTGGGATACCACTAGGACCCGGTGACTGGTTCTTGATAATCTATACATTACTATTCATTGCAATAATAGTTGGTGTCGCCAGACGCACAGGTAGAAGCGGGTCCTCAATATCAGAGGGCATTCGAGCCATAATTGCATCAACAGGCGATGTTTCATCGGGGATGGTGGGTACAAAGAAAGTAAAGTTTATCAAAACCCCCGCCGACGCATTGACTTTTCTAAGAATTGAAGAGAATGCAATACAACAGGCATTATCGGCCGTTGAATACTATGTTCAACAAAACCAACTTGACGAAAGCATCAAGGCCCAACTGATAAGTCTGTATCAGGGTCGACTTGAAGCAATCCGCTCCGCAATCGCAAAGAGTGCTGATCTAAAAGAAATTGTTGATACTGAAAGCGCCGTTGATAAAGCCCGGTCCGACTATCTACGTAAAATGGCTGCAATGTCTGGTACTACAGTTTCTACAGACTCAGCTGAAGCAGGTCCACCAAGCGTTGGGCTGCCTGAATCCTCTACTATGACACCCTCGACACCTCCCACTGCGGGTTTCCCAGGCGGTGGTCCTCCGGGTGGTGCTCCTCCGGGTGGTGGTCCTCCGGGTGGTGCTCCTCCGGGCGGTGCTCCTCCGGGTGGTGCTCCTCCGGGTGGTGCTCCTCCGGGCGGTGCTCCCCCTGGTGGTGCTCCCCCTGGTGGTGCTCCCCCTGGTGGTGCTCCCCCTGGTGGTGCTCCCCCTGGTGGTGCTCCCCCTGGTGGTGCTCCCCCTGGTGGTGCTCCCCCTGGTGGTGCTCCTCCGGGCGGTGCTCCCCCTGGTGGTGCTCCCCCTGGTGGTGCTCCTCCAACAAGCACTGGTCCAAGCGGTGTCCCTACATCTACAGGTTCGAGGGGATCATTGCAAGCAGAGATGCTTGCAGAGATGGAAC
>JAJRWI010000036.1 GCA_024276825.1 archaeon | reverse complement strand
TGATGAGTTCAGATACAGATTCATTGAGAGGTTACTGATGGAATACCTTGATTACAAGCCAATTGAAGACCAGATAATTCGAGAGATTCTATCAGATTGAGGGGATTCAATATTATTGCCATAGTTTTGAGAGTAATGTTTCAAAGCTATTCTGGGCGAGATATGAATCGCTGTAAATAAGATGGCAATCTGAATAGAAAAAAGGATCATGCATCATTATCTAATAGACTCTTCAGATCATCAATAAAATGCTCAAACAATTTGACCTTCTCACTCTCTTCAATTTCTTCTTCTGTCAATACATAGCTACCATCCAGATCCACTTCAACAATCGCCCTTCCTTTCTTTGCGGGTTCTTTGTGAGTCAATGTTCCATCCTCATCGGGCGTGATAAAATACACTCGGATATGCTTGGTGGCATCATCCTGCATGAGTTTGAATTTCCAATATCCTGTTTGAGCAATCCTCTCTCGCAGAGTGACCTTGGTTGAAATGGCAGCCAACACCTTACAGGTTTCTGGATGATAAATTATAATGTCAGCATCAGGTAAATGCATACCAAATTCTCCATAATTAACAACCAGGTTCCTTTTTACTCTGCTCAATTCGATAGGCAAATCTGATGATCGTTCTAGTTTATTGCCACTGACAACTCTTAGCCCAAGATTTTCAACTTCTTCAGTAATGATATATTGAATCAATTTTTCCAGATTCTTCCCTTTGAATGCACGCCAGCTTTGCTAGTGATCTTTCATTGGAGTAGGATTCTGCTGCCAATCTTTTTTGTGAATTTCTTTTGCCTCTCTCAATAATTCAGAAATGTGTTTATATGCATCGGGTCCAAATTGATCTTTCTTAATAAAATAGAGTCGTTTCAAATCTTCAAAATCTATTGTTTTCACTTCTTTTGTCCAATTACAATATATTCAAATGGATAGGCTTCAGAGTTTGCGTTGTTATTGCTTGCAAATCTACCTGTTTTTTCATCCCTCTTTTGAGGGAGAATCTTTAGAGGAATTTCTCTCTTAATAATTCTATCAATCTCAAAGCCTGAATACTGTAGGCTTTCTGTGAAGACTTCTGCATTTAATATATCAATTCCCTTTAGTCTTGTATCGCCAATCACATAACAGCATCTGCCACCAGATTTCAAGATCCGAAAGCTCTCATCAAACACCTCTTGCATGTCAATGAAAAAGGCTTCAATTTCTTTTGCCATCTTCAAGTCTATTTCTGTCATTTTTTCAACTATACTCCTTGCAATCTCACTACGCAGATTCTTTTCATCATACTTTTTGTAAGAGGTTCCAATGAACTCTCTTTTATAATCAGACAAATCATCAACGAGATCAAGCCAGATAGTTGATAATTGATGTAGATCTGCATATTCGTAGCTTGTGACATAAGGACTAGAAGTCACAATTAGGTCTACGCTATTATTAGGAGTAAGTTGGTTTCTTGCATCTCCTATTCTTATATTCAAGTAATCATCGATATTTTCTCTTACTCTTTGAAAAACGATTCTATAAAACTGATCATTTCCCCTCTGCATCTTCTTCAGATGCTTTCTCATTGCGTCATATGGCTTTGCAGGTTTCTTCTTGAAGTCCCTTGTGGGCTTTGTGCTTTTCTGAAGCCATATTGAGCAGTTTTTCAGGATGTGACTAAAAGCTACTAGTAAAAAGTTCCTAATTACTTCATCCTCTTCTTCATGAATTATTCTTAGTATTTTGCCAAGTTCAATTTTGATCTCCTCAGTAAACCAGTAATCTATTCTTTCCAAATGTCTGGATGGAATTAATGGTTCAACGCTTTTTGATCGAGTTAATGTTGTCTGTATGCCATCAGAAAATGCTATCCTTGACAAAAAATTCTTGATTTTTCTGTCAAGATAAGATGGTTCAATTGGAGTTGATTTCACCTTGGTTATTAGATAGGCTATTCTATTGATGTCTGTACCACTGGCTTTGAGTCCTCTTGATATCGCAGTGACAATAGTAGTGCCGCAACCATAGAAGGGATCGTTAATGTGCGCCTCTTCTTGGGAAATATATTCATCCAATAATCTTTCAACTAACTGTGGAATGAATTTTGCAGGATAGCGATGATAACCATGTGTCCATTTACTCGTATCAGATGGCTTGAAATTTGCAAATGACCAGCCATCATCAATTCTTTTCGTTTTGAACATTTCCAATATTTCCTCTGGTGTCATTTGCTCTCTCTCATTTGATTTCAGTGGTTTTTCAGCTACAGCATATTATGTTAATTACTTGACATTTCATCTAAAATACTCATGTTTACATTATAGGATCAGCCCTTTGGATGAATTGATATTTTCAACTTCTTTTGCACCTGTGATATAAAGATGCCTTATCCAATAATTGTGATTTTAGTAAGAGAGTAGTTCTTGCAAATATCGTTCCATTTCAATAATTCCATATACTGAACCAAGGCCTTACATCTTTCACTCACATAATTGCCAGTCCAACTCCTAGAACTTTACAATCTGCCTATGGGCCTGATCTGCCCAGATTTTGCGAAAGGGATAGAAGTACTCGAAAAGTGCTGGGATGTCTCTGCAAGCAACTATGATATGATTAGAAATCACGCTCATTTTCATATACAGTGGAAGTTCTTCAAAGAGCCATACATCATAGACATCTGGATTGAGGTGTTGCCAAATCTTTCCTAGGAGTTGTGACTGCTCTTTTTTTTCAGTAATCTTGGGTGCAACAATGCAGACATCAGTATCACTGCGAGAGGTATCATTTCCACTAATTTTGGAACCGAATAATAAAACAGCTTCCACTCCTGGAATATCAATGATACATTCTAATTCGTGTTTCAGACTTTCGATTTCAGATTTAGCCACTGTTCCATCATCCCCAAACACTCGTGAATCAAGGGAATCAATCGTTTTATGCTCTCAAACATCAATGAAGTATTAATCCCATTATATCCATGTACTAGTCTGTTTCGTAGTCCATTTGCTTCATGCATTGCATTTCCTATTTTTTTACTGAATATCCCCAAATTAATTGCTCTATCTATGTTAGAATGATCATCAAGTGGAGGTTGAGATTCATCTTTCAATAACATTGACAAAATATCAGTTGAAGCTTCTATGGCTTCTTGAATTGCTTTACCGATTGCAAGAATTGTCTTTTCATCTTCAATTGCATTTGGCTCTGTTAGCCAAGTGCTTACCAAATCAAGTCGATGCCTTGCATGAGCAAGTTTCGTCAGATATCTTGCTCTTCTGTTGGATTCTATTGTTTTTCCCGTCCTCTAGCATTCTAACAAGTCTTTAGTAGTCGCAGTTGCTATTAATCTTGCCACTATTGAAAAACGTTGCAATCTATGATTCTAATTTTACTAGAGATTAACCTTGAACAATGCAAATGGGCTTTGCCATCTAAATCAAACAAGACAATCTTCAACTCGAATCAATCTAACTTTTTACCTGTTTGAAAGAGCAGAAGAACACCAGTCAATGCAAGTGCAATGCCTATGATTTGCAAGGATTCAAGGACTTCTCCCAAGATCATTGTTGAAAAGGATGCTGCTGCCAAAGGTTCAATGACAGAGAGGATGCTTCCCTTTGAAGCCTTGACATACTTCAAGGCGGTAGCATACAGCAAATATGCCATGAGGGACGGGACCCAAGCAATCGTGGTGACTAGCAACCAGAGTCCCACAGGAAACGTAAGAATGGATGGGGCTGAAAGAACAATGATGGGCATTAGTGTCAGGGCACCGATTCCATCGCCATAGAGAGTCAGTGTCCAACTTGTGTACTTTTTCCTTAGTCGTTTGGTCGCAATGAAATAGAAGACGAAGAGTAGACTTGAGAGGAGTCCGAAAAGGATTCCAAGGAAATTCACGACCAGCAAATCAGTTTCATATGCCTTTACAACAAACGAAACCCCTAAGAATGTCAGAGCTATGGCCAGCCACTCGTTTAATGTGATCCGCTCTTTCATTTTGAATGATGCGATCAGTGTCACGAAGGCAGGATAGGTGTAGAATAGTATTGCAGCCATTGTGGCGGTTGTAAAATACACGGCATAGAAATAGGAGATTCTCTGAAAGGCAACCGCAAAGATTCCAATAATCAGAAGGAGAAGAGCATCCTCCTTGTGGACTCTTATTGAACTTCTATTAAAAATTAGAAGGAAAAATAGCAGAGTTGAGAAGCTGATGACGAGTCTCAGAGCAATTAGGACCTCGGGTGTTATTGAATACTCATAAGCAAGCTTGGCAAGAATGCCCATAGTTCCCCACAGAACTGATGCCAATACTATCAGACCGTAGCCATGCAGTTCTTTTGAAGAATCCAAGTGAGAACTCATCTCTGCAGACATCCCGAGTTATTGAAGAGTACTAAGATACATTCAGTTCTTTGCTGGGTGAACATTTCATTCAATTGCATCAATTAATCGATTCGTGACTGAAAAGAGTGACTGTATTCATTGAATTGCATATTCGCATATTCGTCAACATCAAGTAGGCAAAGCATCCGTTGTTATAAAGAATAGTAGCTTCAGTAATGGGGAGTTTTAATACGACAGCATGATCAGGCTATATTTGGTTATTGTGTAGATGGTGGTTGCGTTATTAGCCGTTTCAATGAGAAAACGATGCAGTGGAATCATCAGATAGTCTTACTTAATTCAGTTTGGCATATTTGATGAGGAATATTAGAAAACAAATCAAGTTCATTTTGGCCATTGTCATGAGAAATAATACAAGTCATAAAATATCCAATTTCAGCATGATAGCCCAAAGAGGAGAAGTTGTAAAGGCGAGTACAGGATGGTTTTGATTATGGCGTAGCATGGTATAAAGAAGATATAAATTCTGAAGCTGCATTGATGGAAATTTGTTCAGGACAGATTCACACAAGCTGCAAGGTGGCTTACATGAACAAAGAAGAAAAACTGGCTGAGTTTAAGAAACGAGGACGATTTCTGCTTTTCTTCTCATTATTCTTGATTTATGCAATCATTGCATATCTTGCATTTGTTATTGGCTTTTTAACTTTAGAAAACGCGTGGCTTGTTCCCTTTTTATTTCCAGGTTATTATTCCATTTCATTTCTTGGGATATCAAACAACACTTTTTTGGAATTTTTCATTCTTGTAGTGGGTTTTTCCAGCTTAGCTATGGCTATGGGTTCACTTTTGGAAAAGAACCAAGATTTGGCTGGTTGCATAGGTATTTGTCAAAGCATTTGCAACCTCATAGTTACACTTGGTGTAGCATCAATATTCTTTTTCCAAAGACTTGATTTAATGAGCAATTTGCCACTCCTAATATTCTGTAGTTTTTCACTAATTATTATATTTGACTACACGATGAAAGCAATTAACTTATCCATTGAAGACTCAACAGGTGCAAGAATTGCAATTACACAGAAGGGAACACTTCAATGCTCAAGGTGCGGAAGAAGGCTTGAATTCATTGGCAATTTATTTGACGATGTGATTGGCAGTGGCGGGCGTGCCATTACTTTCGAACAAAGTCCAAATATGAATGACCAATGGATGGGCACAGTATGCACTAATTGTGGAAGGGTCTACTGTGATCGATGTGTTGATGCTACTAGTTTTAGTCTCTGTCCCAACTGTGGTGCTAACCTTAGTCCTGCCATGAGGGTCTTCTTGACTGAAGCTGGAGTTCTCTAGATCAGCAGCTATAGTCTTAAACCTATATCAGTAATGATAGTTGGCATATGCGTTAGATTTTTTCTGTTCCTCTCATAATTTCAGGTTTTAACGAGCAGATTTATATTAAAATTGAAGTTTCCCAACTTGGTGGATTTCATGTCAGTCATCTATCCATAAACAGCACATGAAGACTATTTTGCTTGTATGAAGCAGTTAATATTAGACTGACAATGAAATCTGGCAATGCCCATTTTTCGTCATGCATCAACACTATGAGGAGATCAGCAAATATTGAATGCAGTTGAGATAGAGTCACTATCAAAGACCTTCATCAGCATAAGAAGGCGTGCAATTGTCATCCCTGTGGAGAAAAAGAGAGTCGAGGCTCTAAAGAGCATCAACTTGGATGTTCCCAAGGGGCAGGTGTATGGGATACTAGGTCCTAATGGTGCAGGCAAGACCACACTGATCAAGTGCCTTGCCACTCTTGTGATTCCAACATCGGGGACTGCTCGCGTAATGGGATATGATATTCTAAAGGAACCCACATATGTGAGATCATCCATTGGGGTCTGTCAGGGAAATGAGCGGAGCATCTATTGGAAGTTAACTGCACGCGAGAATCTCATCTTCTTTGCAAAGCTCTACAGGATGCCGCACAATGAGGCTAAGGAGAGAGCTGATGAACTGCTTGGTAGAATGGACCTGTTGGAGAAGGCTGATGAGAAGACCGAGAATCTCTCTCATGGTATGAGAATGAAGATTGTGTTTGCGAGGTCTCTGATTCATGATCCTCCTCTCCTACTGCTTGATGAGCCCACGCAGGGTCTTGATCCAACATTCGCCACGGATCTCAGACAATATGTCAAGAACGAACTCAGGGACAAGACCATCCTGCTTACAACTCACTACATGCACGAGGCGGACATGCTGTGTGATAAGATTGCATTGATCAATGAGGGAGAGATAAAGAAGCTTGACACTCCGCACGGTCTCAAGGAGGATGTGAGAGACTACGACAGTCTTCATATCAAAGTGTCAGGCATTCCCGATATCGAGCCTATCAAAGAATTCAGTGATGTGATGTCAGCATCAATCACCTCCAAGAATAATCATTCAGAAATCGTGGTCACTGCAAAAGATGGGTATGAGTTGGCCTATGAGGTACTAAACTACCTTCGTGGGATTTCTGGCATAAGAGTAGAACACTTCGAAGTGAAGGAGCCCACACTAGATGATGTCTTTTTGAAACTAACGGGAAGACGCATAGCAGACTAGGAGATGAGATTAATGACTGAGACCCAGATTACAGAATTCAAGCCACGTTTTATGGACTGGACAGCCGCTAGAGTGTTTGCTATGAAGAATCTCAAGATTGCAATGCGCTACCCGGCCAACTTGCTGATCTGGGGCATCTTTCCAATACTCTGGCTGACACCATACATCCTAATGATGTATGCAATTGGTGGAGGTAGTAGTTCAATCAATTTCACTGAGCTTTCAGGATTTAATGACTTCATCACGTTTGCATTGATTGCATGGTTTGTCTATCAATATGTCGATGCGAGCATCTGGTCAATTGGGAACAATTTTCGTTGGGAACAGTTCTCAGGCACATTAGAGCCGCTGTTTGTGACCCCAGTGCCAAGAATCAGTATCTTATTGGGAGCTGCATTCTCCGATACGTTGCAGACAACAATCTCAGCATTTGTCATGCTTGGTATTTCGACTACATTATTCGGAGTGTCATATTCACTGACAATGATAGGACCCATACTTCTGTTCCTGATCACAATGGTGTTTGCCCTCTATGGCTTGGGTTTCATGGTTGCAGGACTGATTCTTGTGTTCAAAGATCCCTCAGTACTGACACAGTTCATTGATAACATGATATTCGTCATTTCGCCAATTAATTATCCACTCAAAGTACTACCAACATCAGTTCGCTATGCATCCTACATTATCCCCTCAACATTTGCAATTATTGTGATCCGTCAACTTGCGATAAATGGGACTATAGATATATTCCTATATTTGATATATTATATAGGACTCCTTTTGGTTCTCGCATTCTTCTGGGTTGTTGGAATTGCATGTTTCAGATATGCAGAGCGATGGACAAAACAGCGTGGGCATATGGGAGGTTTCTAGGATGAGTGAGAATTCGGAGATCTTTCAACGGATGATTCACAGAAAAGGGGTCTGGGCTGAACTGCGAGCAGCCAATGCGCTTGCAATAAAGCAGTGGAAAGTAGAGTTGAGCTATCCTTTGAGTGTACTATGGTTCATACTCATGCCATTCCTGTGGTTCATTCCGATGCTCTTTGCAGGTTCCGCAGTTGCAGGAGGCGCACAGTCTGAAGCATTCTTTGATCTCGCGGGGACCACGGACTGGATTAGTTACGTTGCAATTGGCATGGCGTTCAGTGGGCTAACAATGAGTCTCTTCTGGGGCACTGGCCTAGCACTTCGAAGAGAACAAAACGTGGGCACACTGGAGACCCTTATGACCACTCCAGTAAGTCGATCCACATTAGTCTGGGGTTCCATGCTTCATAACCTTCAACATGGCGGTCTCGGAGTAATAATGCAGTTGGTTGTATCCACATTGCTGTTCGGAGTGACTCTAAATGCATGGGGAATTCTTCCAGCACTACTTGTCATAGCTCTAGCGATAATTGGCTTTCAAGGAGTGGTTCTTACCCTCGTATGCATAGTCCTGATTGCCAAGCAGGGTTGGATGATTGTCGAGTTCGTGTCGAGTTCGCTCATGCTTGTAGCACCAATATCATACCCGATTATCGTCTTACCATCAGTACTACAGTCACTCTCAGTGGCATCACCCTTGACATGGAGTGTTGATCTCTTTCGTTCATTTCTAATGTACGGGTTCAATGCTCCAGGTGTATCATTTGCTCTAGTGATGTTGGTAGTTCTCGATGTGATATATTTCACATTTGGATTATTGTTGTTTAGAGCAACTGAGGCATATGTGCGTAAGAAGGGAGCTTTGTCGCAATTCTGAATCAAGTGGAGAAATTCAATGTAGATTTAACATTCGAGATAGACAGGAAAGCATAAAGAATCGCAGATTATAGAGAGTCCTCTCATCTATTAAAACCCTTGAAAATGCAATTAAGAGTGTGTACATTTGACAGAGCAAATAAGATAAATCAGCTAATTCAGCACTAGCAAGTGAAGGTGGTCCTTTGGCAAAGCGAACTGCATTGATCAATCCAGCGGAACTTCTGAAATTGAGCGGAATTGATGACATCGAAAGGCAGGAAGGAGCTCCAAATCCCTTTTGGAATAGAAAGCGGTTTGAGATAACCTGGGGCCTCCCTGAAGCAGCAAGTATGACTGAAGACTCCAGGGTAGAAACAATAGATATGCGAGAGGCCACCACAGAGGAGTTGCGGCTATTTCATGATCCATCTTACATCGAAACACTGGATTTGTTCGGTAACATGGGCATGGCATTTTCCACTCGATTTGGACTTCCTTCAAATGAATGCCCCATCTTTCCTGAGGTCAATCAATATGCAAGACTGACTGTTGGGGGAACAATTGATGCTGTGATGGGTGTTGCCCGTGGCGAGTATAAGAACGCCATGTCATTCTATGCGGGGTTTCATCATGCAATGAGTAGCCGCGCTTCAGGGTTCAGCTACTTGAATGACATTGCTGTGGCGATCAATGTGCTTAGGAACGAATTTCCTGGCACTAGGATACTCTACCTTGATACCGATGTCCATCATGCTGATGGCGTTCAGAATGCATTTTACCATGATTCCGATGTACTTACAATCTCCATTCACGAGAAAAGCATGGGCTTCTTTCCGGGCTCTGGGAATGTTGAAGAGATTGGTATCGGCGAGGGAAAAGGATACTCCGTGAATATTCCACTGCCACCATTGACGGATGATATTGAATACTGGCGAGTATTTGAAGAAACTGTCATTCCCATTTGGAATTCTTATCAGCCCGATTTTGTCATCTGGAATCTTGGCGCTGATGCACACATGGAAGATCCTCTTGCCGATCTTTTGTTGACCCTTGACTCGTACAATCGACTCTCCAAGACTGTCCAAGAAATGGTGTACAGAAATAACCAGAAACTGGTGGTCCTTGGTGCTGGAGGCTATAGCCCAATAACAGCAGCCCGAGTCTATACGCTCATTCTTTCAGACTTGGCAGGAATCTGTTTGCCGCCCACATTCCCAGACTCTTGGGTGGAATTATGTGAGAAACACCGACTGGTTCCTTCTGTCAACACATGGATTGACAAACCCATCAGGATTGCGATTGAACATTTGCCAAAGATCAGAGGTGCAATTGATAGAACTCTAAAGAAAGTTCGAACTCTGATATTCCCAATTCTAGGGATATAGTTGAAACGCCCCCTAACATCCTATTGAATTATTGCAATACTTCAATGGTGTTTGCAATAGCCAGAAAGGACCCCATAGGGAACTCATTATTACAAGGCATTTACTGCTGAGAGTTTATATTTGCCCCATTTCTTTGCGAGTTTCTCAGACATCTCGTAGAGATTCAACTCTTATATAAAACCAGTCATATATAGGTCTCAATTTTGTTTCATAATATTGTGTCAATGTAATCAGATTGGATTCATTGGCTTGATCATGAACCAATAATAACAAAAATAGGTCAGGACATATTAATCGCTAAAAGTTCATGATTTATTAACAATTGAAGCATAATTAGCTCGTTAATAATTTGCATCATACTCACAGCCGGGTTGAACTGGGTAGAACTTCATGAGTTCTATTACTCTTTCAAAAATCAAGGAAATACTTGAAAAAAATAGAAAGCGATTGCGAGAAGAATTTTGTGTAAAAAGATTGGAATATTCGGTTCATTTGTTCGTGGCGAAGAGTCTTTTGGAAGTGACATTGATGTCATTGTAGAATTTCAAGCTGGAGGAAAAACTTTTGACAATTTCATGAATCTGGCATTTTTCCTAGAGGAACTCTTCGGTAGAAAAGTTGATCTAATGACCTTAGAAGGAGTCAGCCCATTTCTATTCCCATATATAGAGAAGGAGATCATTTATGAAGAGCTATAAACCATTTCTCCTTCATATTCTACAAAAAATCGAATATATTGAAAATGCACTGAGAAATATATCATTTAATGAGTTTATTTCAAATGAACACTTAAAGCGTTCCATTGTTTGAAGTCTAGAAATAATTGGTGAAGCTGTCAAGAGCTTGCCTCTAGAAATCAGAAATAAGTATGATAATATTGAATGGAGGAGAATTGCAGGGATGAGGGACAGACTTGTCCATGAATACTTCAGTGTTGATTATTATATTGTGTGGGATGTTATTGGCGTCCATATCCCGAAGTTAAGATCAGTGGTAAAGGAAATATTAAGAAATGCTAGAAGCAATTATTGAAAATAGTTGACAATTCATTGATGCTTAGAATTAATCTGCAATTGTTGTAATAAAATCAGTTCAGAAGTAGAAAATTTTTGGAGACTATCAGGTGGTTGTGATTTGATTGTTCACATCACATTGTATCCATTCAAAAAAGCTCTTATGCAAATATCTCTG
>JAJRWI010000035.1 GCA_024276825.1 archaeon | reverse complement strand
GCTGCTGGTGGTAAATGCTTACGCAGATATTCCATGGTTTTTTCAGACAACTGTGCAACTTCAAGACCACTTGCTTCACATGCATCAGTAGTGAGAATTC
The DNA here is from genome assembly GCA_024276825.1 of archaeon. Taxonomy (GTDB): domain Archaea; phylum Asgardarchaeota; class Thorarchaeia; order Thorarchaeales; family Thorarchaeaceae; genus JAJRWI01. Next base: position 12,774 of record JAJRWI010000035.1, on the reverse strand, counting down.
CGGGTCCTCCAGCATTCGTGATTATAGCCACTCGGTTTCCTCGAGGCAGGTTCATGTCATCGTAGATGTTTGCCACTGCAAACAATTCAGAAATGCTGTCTGCGCGAATAACACCACACTGCTTGAATGCGGCTGAATATGCAGTATCACTCCCTGCCAGAGACCCAGTGTGCGAGGAGGCTGCAAGGGCTCCTGCTTGGCTGACTCCTGACTTTACAACAAAGATCGGCTTCTTGGGCACCACCTTGCGGCAGACCTCCATGAATTTGCGACCATCTGTCACCGACTCAATATAGAGCAAAATGAATGTGGAGTCAGGGTCTCGACCAAAGGCCTCAACAAAATCGGACTCATTTAGTTGTGCCTTGTTCCCAAGACTGACGAATTTTGAGAATCCTATGTTCTCCATCAGGCTCCAGTCTAGAATGCCTGTCATCAAAGCTCCTGATTGCGAGGCAAATGCAATAGATCCCTTCTCTGGCGTTCCTGATGAGAATGAGGCGTTATATGGACGCGACATATTAATGAAGCCAAGGCAGTTGGGACCTTGTATGACCATGTTATATTTCTCAGCAATCTCAACCAGTTTCTTTTCAGCCTTAGCCCCTTCATGGCCGATCTCTTTGAAGCCTGCAGTTATGATGATCAGTGCTTTTACTCCCTTTTGCCCGCACTCCTCAACTACCTGTGAAACGAATCTGGCAGGTATAACAATGACGGCAACATCAACATCGTCAGGGATATTCCCAATTTTTCTGTAAACTGGGTGGCCAAGAATCTCACCACCTCTGGGATTCACAGGGTAGATCTTCCCATCGAATCCGCTCTCTATCAGGTTTCTCATGACATCGTTGCCAAGTTTTCCTTTCTTGCTTGAAGCACCAATGACAGCAATCGATCTTGGATTGAACAAGACATCAATGCCCTTTTGTCGGTCCATATCATTTAACTCCTTGGTCATACATGCATTAGACTCACGCGTGAATCAGAGTTTCATAGTTAAAGGATATTGTTTCTGCATTAAGACAGAACTAGTAATCATTTTTATAACAATTTGAAATTCCGGCTCTGTGTAAAAAGTCACCTCCCGTCACACTCCAAGAGGTTCAGACGTTGAATGTTGTGAAGGACCACCTTGATCAATAACTCACGCCGCTGCTCCTTGTGTCTTCTTGAACTCAACCCCCCACCTGACCTCACCTTCAGCATTCCAAACACGGTCTCCACTAGACTCCTCTTTCCATATTCATGGACCCGTCTCCATTCCTCAGGGTCTCGTCGATACTCTACGAGCAACTCCTTGTATCCCCGGTGTCCCCGGGACCGGGCCTTCAACCTCTTCTTCGGTTCGATCACAGGACACGCCCCCAGGTCATGGATGTGTTGGACATTCCTTCGTGAGATGTAGGCCCTGTCAGCATAGACATTCTCAAGATTCCGAGATGGCACGTGTCTTAGGAGTGGGACCATCTCCTTTGCGTCACCGCCCGGTCATGCTCGTACACGCACTGCATGGATCATGAGTGTGCCAGTGTCCACGGCTGCGTGAAGTGCGGTGAAACGCCGTTTCAGGGTCCTCTTGAGGCGCAACGACATCCACTCTCCACCGGTGGAGTGGGAGAACCCTGTGGAGTCCACCGCGATGTTCCTTGGAGGGGGTCTCTTCCGGGCAAGGAGTTGATACATGCGATGGAGGAGTTGAGAGTTCAGTCGTTTAAGTGCCTGTTGGAGGAGTGAGTAGGAGGGGGACATCTTGAGTCCAAGACATTGGAGCAGGTACGGATTGGAGTTGAGATGGGAGATGAAGGTCCTGTACCCGAGTCTGGAGTCGAACTTGAGTCCCAGAAGGACAAAGAGAGTATGAAGAGGGAACTCTACGGGTCTCCCAAAGTTGGAGGTCTTGGTGGGGACCATATTACTAAGCTTGATAAGTTCATCAAGTAGGAACTGAAGATGACGAGACCTGGCTGCGTCATATGATGTCTGGTAGTTCATAGATCATGTGACCAGTCAGTCTGGTCACTAATCTTTGTATTACATCAACGACTTTTTACACAGGGCTTGAAATTCCCAAAACTTTATTTCGTTTTACTTGATGAATCTCACGGGATTTATAATGAAAGGAAGTAAAGCTGCGCCATTTTTAGCTCTCTTTATGATTCTATTGAATTTGAGCACGCCAATGGTGAATGCCTACAATGCAACACTTTACGACTTCACATTCACTCAAGAATTCGAACCTGATGCGAACGGACATACATATGTCTATACAGCACCCGATATGAGAGAACTCTATGATTACTCGCGGGTGACTTATTCCAATGAGATGAATGTGAAGAAATATCACTATGGAACTAATAGGTGGTGGCTTAGCTCCTTTGCTCTGCCTGGAGTCGGAACAAAGGAAGTTGCTTTTCAAGAGTCTTGGTATGCCATGAATGGCTGGTTATCCAACTGGACGACTCTCCCGATATTTTATGAGTTCATGAATTCAACTAACACATATGACCTCACTGCGGTGGATAGGATCACCTATTTTGGTATGCCAATTAATGAGGAAGTCTCCATAATAATCAAACAAGATCGTCCATACTATGGGACATTCAATGTTACTGACGAGGAGTTTTTCTATCTGAAGATAATATCACATCAAGATGATATCACATTTGGAATCTCTGTGATTGACCCATATGGCAGAATGTGTGGTTTTGCTACAATCAATGATGGAGATATTGATATCCTTCCCTTTGCGACAAACGGCCCGGGAATGTATTTCATCATGATATACTCTTATGGAGCCAAGTCTCAACTCAACTCATTAACTCTTGAACTTCAATCAATTGCCCCTGAAGAACTTGATTCAGGAATGATTGTTGAAGGTGTCCTGGAGGGCAGCGAATTTATGGTAAATCCTAATGGTGGCGATATCATTCATAGAGAAAAGGCCCCCACTGCTCGGACTTTCAAAGTAAGATCAAACACAAGCATGCCTGCAGTAGTAGAATACTCTGTGAATTCTCCCGAGCTGGATGATGATATCTATACTCCATTTCAAACAAGGGTTCAGGTAACATCAGACAAGACATTTCTCCCATCAGGTAGCAAGTATTTCGACAACCTGAATCCTGCTGGTGGAGTGTTTTATTATCAGTCCTTCCAAGGTGAGATCTATTACATCACAATTGTAGGAATGGAGGAGACCTCTTACTCCTTTTATCATTGGACGCCAGATATTCCGACACTTCCAATAGGCGTTCCTATTTATTTGGAGGAAAATAGACTCGACACTGCAACATTTGCCTTTAAACTGAATTTGGCTCAAGACTCCTTGATGAAAGTGAATACTACTGACTCTTCTGCCTTTCAGTGGAAGATTTTCACTGTTCAAGAAAATGGTGTCTATAGACTAAGTAACCTCGATGACGATGAAGTATTTAGCGATGCTCAGCCAATATACTTACCTACAGGCAATTATCTCTTGATTGGAGAGGGCAGCACTCTAAATCCTCCCCTGACAACATTCAATCTTGGCCCTGTGATCGATGGCGATGGTGCTGTGCCTGTTGATGTTGGTGATATTGTTGGAGTAAAGGTTCCTACCAACTACCTCACATTCTACGAGGTCAATGTGACACTATTGAATCATGAAAATATCTCCTCTTCTCAGAATATCTATCTATTCAACCAATATGGCAATGAACTACGAAATGTTGATGTCACTCTTGGTAATCAGCAATCAGGCACTGCTTGGATTGCTTTTCCAGAAAATCAAACAACCCTGCATACTGGATTTCCAACCACATATGACATGTTCGATGATGGATTTGGAATTATTGCAATAAGTCCATACTCAGTGTCCAATAACACATCAGGACTTAGTACACTGCCTGGTGAGCACACTCTTGGATTCAACATCACTTTTGAAGATTACAATGACAGGGCATTTAACGGAACTACAACATGGACTCATGGAAGCACAGATTGGGTTAACATAACACTTGGTGAACCTGGTGATCCCACTGAGATCTATCTGCTTGAGATGAATGCAGTTGCAGGAACTTGGTATAATGTCACCTATATAACGGAGGATGTTTCATCGATCGATGATATTTCTGCTTATCAAGTATATCGTGGATTCACTCAAATTCTTCAATACTTCAGTCTTGATGATGCTCTTGTTGGTGATGCTTCTAAAGGTCAGTTTCAATTTGGTGCTGTATCAAACAAAGTCTATCTCATGATAACGCTAACAAGGACAGCAGGCACTGAAGGTTCTTTTGACATACTAATATCCCCATTCACAACAAACAAGTATGAGCATCCCCCTGCACCTCACTATTTCCCAAGTTCTGGTGGGGGCAGTGCCGCAGCTGGATTTGACCCACTTGTCATTGGTGGTGCGATTGGAGTAGTTGCAGTAGTGGTTGTCGTAGTCGTTTTAGTGAAAAGAAGAAGAGGTGCTGGCGCATAAGGATGGTGATAATGAATGAGAGTATACAGAATAGCCTCAATCATTCTAATGGCTCTGATAATACTACAACCAGTGTTTGTTTCAAATACAATGGGGTCCACATACTCCATGCCAAAAAAGCAGATGAGCCTTACACAAGAACCTGGTTCTCGCCTTGATCCGGGTGAATATACGAATCATGTTCCTATCTTCATAAATGGAACGGATGACTTCATTGCACAAGGCTGGCCCGGTTCAGGCGCTTCTGATGACCCCTTCTTGATCCATGGACTCAATATCACCACATCAATATCAGAACCATGTATCAGAATCATAAACACAGATGCATATTTTGTCATAAGTGATGTCTGGCTTGATCATAAAGGGAATGATTATGCGATTCATTTCAATCAGGTCAGTCATGCGACAATTGAGTATTCAGATATTGATGCGTTGGATAACTATGCAATCTATATCAATGGCACACAAAACTTGGAGATCTCTTACTGCAACATTCACTCCGCACAAGACATTGCTCTGAATATACATTATTCCGAGTATGTTTCAGTTCTTCATAACATTATATCATCTGATGATAGGCGGGCTATGACAATATCACAGACCGACTACATCACAAGCATTGGCAATGACTACATAACAGACAACCCGTCTTACTACATCACCTACTTTTCATCAAGCAATTACATTGATATATCAAATGACCGTTTTCTAAATGGCAAATTGACCGCAATACGACTTGCAGTCTGCAATTACACTTCAATCAATGGCATTTATGCAGATGGTCAAGGTAGGGGCGTTCATGCTTCTAGCTTGGATAACATCAACATTACAAACAGCCTTTTCAAGAACATCGATACTTATGCCATTGATGTATCTGGTTCAACGAATTTACTTTTCACTAACAACCAATTCATTAGTGTTTCTACTCTCTTGAATTTGCAGAATTGCCAAATTGCTGAGATATCAGGAGGAAATGCATTAGACACAACAGCATCAGGAATCATAATTGATGATAGTGAATATGTGACATTGAGAACGATTGATCTAGGTCAGGTAGCAAAAGATGGTGTCACAGTCACCAACTCGAACTGGATTCATATTGAGAATCTCACTGTGTCATCAACCGCTTTCACTGGAGCGAGTCTAGATACTGTTAACAACACGGAGATTCGAAATGCTCAGTTTGATGGATTTCAGACTGGCATTTCTATGACTCTATCAAACCACATTGTGGTTGAATCAAATATGTTCACGAATGTTGAAACCCTTCTGACCGCAAGTCAATCGGAGAATTTGAGCCTTTTTGACAATGATGGTGTTGTTGATTCCGATGGATTTTCGCTTGAAATCTGCACTGGTATCTATATCAGCAATAACCTGATAACAGGCGGTGATGGAGATGGAATCAGAATCATTTCGTGTACAAACTTTCTAATTAGCAACAATTTGATTAATGACTTCCAACAAGGAATTTTCTTTGATAATTCCCAAGATGGCACTGTCGAACTCAACTCACTATCCAGTTTTTCATGGGCTGGAATATTTGAAACGTCATCACAAAATATAGTGATTCAGAATAATACCATCACTGATGCTCTATACGGCATGAATTTCATACAAAATGAAAACTTGACCATACAAGACAATGACCTCACAAATTGCGGTATTTATTTCGTTCCGGGTGATCCAATAGATTCCTATATACATACGATAAGCAACAATATGGTTAACTCCAAGCCAATCCTCTATTTGACTGACACCCCTGCAGGAAATGTCGATGGCACTCAATATGGACAAATACTCTTATTCAACAGTAGTGGCACCATAACTAACGGTATATTTGAAAGATGCACCGCGGCAATTGAAATCTTCTATTCCCCTGGCATTTCTGTTACAAGCATAATTTCATCTGATAATATGTTTGGAGTGATTGCTTATGAATCAGAAAACACTGAGATTATTGACTCACACTTTGAGAGCATAAACAATAATTATGCGAGCTATGGTGTGAGTCTAAGAATATCCGACTTCTCCAGTGTGTCCAATTGTTCATTCAGTCAGTTTCGAAACATGAATGATGTTGGTGTTTATATTACCTCATCAGATAACATCACGGTATCGCAATCTAGTTTCGTTTCCAATTATATTGGAATCAAATGCTATACATCGCACAACCAGACTTATGCAAATAATGAATTCTACCATTCATACAAAGATGCAATTTATCTCAATGCGGCTAGTTTCAAATATACATCCATTATAAATAATTACATTTACGACAGTAGTACTGGAATAGTAATGTATAACCTTAACGACTTTACAATTGCATACAACACCATTGAACATTGTTCATTATATGGCATTAATTTGCCTGGTATCTTTACTCAAACTGGGCATATCTTTCAAAACAATATTGAAGAATGCCAAACAGGGCTGTACATATCATCAGTCGACAATATGACCATCCATGACAATTTGTTCAGGTGGAATACTAACTATGGTGTTGACATCGTCAGTTCAACCAACATAGTGATTTACAACAATACTTTTGTTATGAATCTTATAGCAAATGGACGCGATAATGTTGCAATGTCATGGGATGATGGCGTTTCATCTGGCAACACATGGGATGACTACTCTGGTTTGGGCGTTTACAATATAGATGCCGATTCAATAGATCACTATCCATCGAAGTTTACAACAACGACACCAATCATCAACCAACCAATGGATGTGTCGTATGCAGAGGGATCAACTGGGAATACCATAACATGGCTGCCTTTTGATGATAATCTCAAGAATTGGTCTGTGACAATTGATGGCTATCTCTGGGATTCCGATGCATGGAATTTCAATAATATCACTGTCAATATTGATGGTCTTTCATATGGCACTCACATAGTAGAGGTGACTGTTTGGGATATCTATCAAAATTATGTCATTGACAGTGTTATGGTCAATATTTTCGACGACACCACTCCAACCCTGAGTCATGAGAGTGACACAACCCTGTTTCATGGAAGTCCTAACCAAATGATTGTCTGGACCGCAGAAGACCTGCATCCTGGGACATATTCAGTTACTGTTGATGGCACATTGTTTGTAAATGGCAACTGGGAATTTCAGACTCAACAGATTGGAGTTGATTTCGGCTCTCTCTCTGTGGGAACCCATGATATCATCATGACAGTCTATGATATTGATGGAAACTCTGCTAGTGACAGTGTAAGGGTAGTTGTCATAGTGGATGACACAGCACCAACAATCGACAATCCTGATGATGTTGCTATGAATGAAGGAACATTGGGTCAAGTGATAATCTGGAGTCCAACCGATGAACATCCAGATCATTACAAACTGTTCATAAATGGCAGTCTTGTAAATACTGGAGATTGGGCAGGCGAAAGAATTGCAATCTCACTTGACGGACTGGATGTTGGTGTGTATGAATTTGAATTAGCCGTATACGATGGAGCATACAACAGTGCGACTGATACGGTCATAGTGTATGTACTGCCTTCGGGCTTACCAACAATAACTACTACAACGACTCCTGCTGAAGGTCTGAGTCCAACCATGATAATGCTGATTCTTGCTGGTACTGCTGGAACAATATTAGTCATTGGTGTGATCTACTACATTCGTAAGAAGAAGAGTTAGTTATATACTTGAGAGGGAGTCCTTTCCCTCTCCTCCTATTTTTCAAAAACTCTATAACACTCCCCTTCATATGTTTCATTAATAGCTCCAATTATTCTTCTCAGTAGGAGTTAATTCACAGTTGGGGAAAATAGCATGCGAAATGATCTCACAATATTCTGTCTTCTTTTATTTTCAGCATTTCTCATGAATTCAGTTTTAACAAATTATCAGGCGAGTGATGCTATTATATCACATGAGATACAAACGACATTACAAACTGCTATTGCTTATGTGAATCACGGACCCATCACAATTGCATCTGATTCAGATTTTTCCTCGCAAGGTTGGCCTGGAAGTGGAACTAAAGGCGATCCGTATAGAATTGAGAACCTAAACATCACAGGAACAGGTGACTGCATCAATATCCAAGACACAAGAGCCTACTTCATCATCCAAAATTGTCTGCTGAATTCAATGGACAAGAGTAGCAGCAGTGGGATCTACATGGACAATGCCACTAATTCTCGCATCTACTCAAACATCTTCACTCAAAACTATCGTGGACTCTATGTGCTTCATTCACCAAACATGACGATTGAAGGCAATGTGTTCTATGACAATGTCTATGGAATCTTTTTCACACAAGAATCCTACTGCAACATTACAGACAATTCATTTGGTGCCCATGATGAGGCTCCCATTAGAATTGGATTTAGTAATGACCTTCAGGTTGCAGAAAATACGATTGAACCTGGCAGCAAATATGGAATATATGCAATCTTTTCTTCTAATACTATTATTGAGTCAAACATAATCACTGAAGCCACTGACTATGGAATGAGTTTGCAATATCTCTATTATTCTGAGATTAGAAATAACACCATTATTGGACTCAATCGGGCAGATGGCATTAAGATCTTCTCCTCATCATTCAACAGCATTTCGGACAATAATCTTACTTATTGTGGCTTTGACATCTATGCTTCGGACACTGGTGATTGGGCCCACACCTTCCAGAACAATCTAGTAAATGGTAAGAAACTGGGCTATTTCTTCAATGCAAGTGGATTAACAATTGATGCCAGTGAATATGGACAGCTGCTGATTGGGAACTCTTCTGAATTGATTATTTTCAATGCTGAGATTGAAAATCTATCCATTGGAGTGCGAGTTCAGTTTTCAACAAGAATTACACTAAGCAATATATTCGTAAACAATTGCAGGAATGCTATTGAAGTTGAATATGCCAATCTTACGGTAATAGATAACAGTAGATTTTATTCATCTGCTGACGATTCCAATTTATTCATTGAGAATAGCAGCAATTTGACAATCTCAAATAGTGAAGTTAGAGGATCATATTATGCTGCTTGGCTCAGGTCAAGTGAAAACATAACATTACTCAACAATACGTTTTCAGAAACCACTGGAGTAGGTATTCAAGGTGATGCTCTACAGGATATTCAAGTCTTGAACAATACAATCACTGATTCTGACTATGCACTCTGGTTGTTAGGTGGCAATATCACAATTTCCTTCAACAAAATAATATCAAACAATGTTGGCGCTAGGATTACTGGTTCTGGATTTGGCGAGTTCACTAACAATCTGTTGTCTGCCAATCAAGAATACGGTCTCTATCTCTACGGCGTAACGAATAGCTCGATTTTGAATAACACAATTCAGCTCACTGAAGGGATTGGAATCTATTCAGCTGGAAGCTCTGGTAATAACTCTATCTGGGGAAATGCTATCTTGAGCAATGTGATCAATGCTGTTGATAACTCATCTGACAACATGTGGGACAATGCGATTGATACAGGCAATGAATGGGATGACTACAACGGCACAGGTTATTATCAGATATCTGGTACTGCAAGAGCTGTTGATCACTATCCAATTAAAGGGTTAGATATCAGACCGCCAACACTCTGGCACTCATACAATCCTGCCATAGGTTACAAATCTACTGGAAACACCCTCAAATGGTATGCATATGATAAGTTTCCAAGCCACTATGAGCTATACATTGATGGCTTACTAAAAGAATCAGGCTCTTGGAATGGCTCTGACATCATCGTGAGTATTGATAACCTGAACCTCGGGCAACATCAGCTCACTATGGTTGTCTTTGACACCTCAAACAACAATGCTTCTGATGACGCAATTGTGGATGTCTATCAAGTCGACTATGATGCCCCAACACTCAATCATCCACCAGACATTGAATACTACTACGGTGAAACTGGACATAACATAACTTGGAGCCCTACTGATGAACATAACATCAGTATTAATGTGTTTAAAGACTCTGAGCTTATTTACTCTGACCATGGTGCAAATGTTTCCGTCATTATCGATGTGGATGGTCTTCCTTTGGGAACCCATAATTACACCATTGTTGTACAAGATTATTATGACAATGCAGCAAAAGATACTGTATTTGTCACAGTTCTTGAATATTCTAATGACACAACTACTTCAACGTCAACCCAAACATCCACCTCAACTACTATACCTTCAAATGGTTCAGGTAATCTATCTCTTCCCGATCCTGCCATAATGGCCATCATTCTACTGATTGGCATGGTATCTGTCATAGTACTCTTAGTTTCAAGAAGGCATAGATGATGTATTGTTTCAACTATAGCTTGATCTTGAAAATATACTCATCATCAGCCATGCTGAGTCTACTCTCAATGATGTTGCCCCTCTTGTGCAAGAACTTGATCATTGGATAATTGCGGGGATGCACATAAGCGACAAAGGTCTCTACACCCTTGCTTCTTGCAATCCTCATGAGATGATTCAACATGAATGTTCCAATACCACGATTCTGATAGTCGTCTTGAACAAGTAAGGCGAACTCTGCTTCATTTGTACTTCTGTCCAACAGATATCTGGCAGCGCCTATAATTCGTTCAGTCTCACTCTCATCATCAGGCTTGATTACTGCCACGATTGAAATGTCTCTGTCCTGATCTACATCATAGAAATCCTGTAATGTCTGCCTGCGTAGGCTCTTAAGCGGAGTCAGAAAGCGGAAGAAAATACTTTCTTCAGAGAGGTCATAGAACAACTCCTTGATTCTGTCTGCGTCATCGGGACGAATCAATCTGAAATGGACTCGTATAGGTCTGCCATCAGGTCCTTTGAATACTTCAGAGGTCTCGTACTCCGATGCGAAGTAGGTGCCCTTTGATTTGAATGGTACTTGGTCCTCAAAGACATACTTCATTTTCTTTGCTGCTTCCAATAGTTCATTTCTGAACTTGGGATGAGCAATGGCAATTAGCGACAATACGCGTTCACGGATAGTCTTACCATGCAATGATGCGAGTCCATATTCAGTGACCACTATGTCAACATCTCCACGCGTTGTAACCACACCCGCACCTTCACTAAGTCTTGGAACAATTCGCGAAACCGTTCCATCCATTGCAGTAGATTGCATGCATATTATCGCTTTACCCTTTGGAGACCTCTTTGCACCACGGATAAAGTCAACCTGACCGCCGATACCACTGTAGAATTTATGGCCAATTGAGTCTGCACAAACCTGTCCTGTTAGATCGACTTCTAATGCAGAGTTGATTGCTACCATCTTGTTGTTCTGAGCGATGATATATGGATCATTCACATACTCTGATGGATGAAACTCAAATAGCGGGTTGTTGTCGATATAGTCATACAGCTTTTTAGTACCCATGACAAAACTTGCAATGACTTTGCCTGGGTGAAGAGTCTTCTTTTTGCAAGTGACGACGCCTGACTCAATCAAGTCGATCAGACTGTCGCTGAACATCTCTGTATGAATGCCGAGGTCATTTACGCCAGTTTCCAATAGACTGGTGCATACTGCCTGTGGGAGGGCTCCGATTCCGAGTTCTAATGTGGATTCATTCTCAATCAATCTTGCAACATAGGAGCCTATCAACTGAATCGTTTCATTTGGCTCATCAGCATGAAACTCGAATATGGGTTCGGTATAGGGAACGAGATAGTCAATATCTCTGACATTGATGAAAGTGTCACCATGAGTAAATGGCATGTTCTCATTGACTTGAGCGATGATCATGTCAGCATTTTCAGCAGCAGACTTTGTGATGTCTACAGAGATTCCTAAGGAACAATAACCATGTCTATCAGGTGGGCTTACCTGAATCAGTGCAACATCTATTGCCATTCTTCCCCTCTTGAAGAGATATGGAATGTCTGACAGCATTATTGGAGTGTAATCTGCTCGTCCTTCAGAGACCGCATCTCTCATGTTCTCACTGATGAAGAAAGAATTGTGTCTAAACTGATTCTGAAATTCTGGGTCAGCTGAGGGTGTATCACCCAGAGTTAATAGATGGACGATCTCATTGTCGGCCATCCGAGCTGCACTCTTTGCAAGTTCCTGCACCAGATGATATGGCACTCCGCATCCAGTTCCAAGAAAGATTCGTGAACCCCTCTTAATCTGCTTTATCGCTCGCTCTGCTGTCAAGATTTTCTTCTTATAACGCTCTGTCCAATCATTCACCTTTTCCGCCATGACTCATCGCCGCGTCCCTGACGCAGAGATATTTGCCTAATAGCTTTTTTCAATGGATACAATGCCATCTGAACAATCAAATCACAACCACCTGATTGTATTGAGAAATGTTCTACTTCTG
>JAJRWI010000034.1 GCA_024276825.1 archaeon | reverse complement strand
GGCGACGACGTTATCAGTTGAGTTACAACGAGGAGCATGGAATAACTCCTCGATCCATTGAGAAGACGATTCAGGATATTGCCCAGAGCATGCATCGAGAAGTAGAGCAGGCAAAACTGGACGATTTGGGTCTTGAGGACTGGACTGACATTGCTGAGCGAATTGTTGAACTCGAGGCCTTAATGAAAGAGGCTGCGAATAATCTTGAGTTTGAGAAGGCTGCTGCTTTACGTGATGAGATAGTTGAGTTAAGGAGTAGATTGCCAGATGAGTAGTCTTGAAGACATGGTTATTGCGAAGAATTCTTAACCAAGTTGGGATGTTATTCTACTATCTTTGTTTAATGCAGTTCCGGGAGGGCTCAGTGGAGATTAGATTGAGCCGATTTCCGGTGTGATTGTATGGTACAGACTCGAGGAAAGCGCAAAGTGACGGACTCAGCCCAGTTCATGGATGATCAGGATTTCGACGGGCCCAGAACAATTTCTGTTGTTGGAGCCTTTGAACACAACCTCAAGCACGTTTCTGTTGAGATTCCTCGGGACTCGTTGACCGTTGTGACCGGAGTTTCAGGCTCAGGAAAATCAAGTCTTGTCTTTGATACTATCTATGCAGAAGGGCAACGTAGATTCATCGAGTCATTATCGCCATATGCAAGGCAGTTTCTTGGAATGCTTGAAAAGCCAAAGGTAGAGTTCATCTCAGGGCTATCGCCATCGATTTCCATTGATCAGAAGAGCGTCGGAAGAAATCCACGTAGCACAGTGGGCACAATTACAGAGATTTACGACTACTTGAGACTGCTGTTTGCTCGTGTTGGTGTGCCACACTGTCCAAACTGCGGAAAACAGATTGAGCCACAGACTGCACAACAGATTGTAGATCGGGTTCTGCAACTTGAAGAAGGCACCAAGATAGTGATTCTAGCACCTATCGTGAGGGGCCGAAAGGGAGAGTACCGCAAGGAGTTCAATGATCTGCTTAGGAAGGGCTTTGTCCGTGCAAGAATAGATGGCGAGATAAGAGAGATAGAGGAGGGTCTCTCTCTGGACAGATACTATGAACACACTATTGAGGTGGTCGTTGATCGCATTAGAGTAAGTGATTCAGAGCGCGGTCGGATAGCAGAAGGGATTGAAACATCTCTTAAGATGGCAGAGGGAGTTGTCACTATTCTAAGTGATGAGGGGGAGATCACACTCTCAGAACAGTTTGCTTGTGTTGATTGTGGGATCAGTCTTCCAGAAATGGAGCCAAGAGTGTTCTCATGGAACACGCCCTATGGTGCATGCCCACAATGCACGGGACTTGGGTTCATCAACGAGTTTGATCCTGACCTGTTCATCCCTGACCCCAATATTCGTTTTAAGGACCTGCAATGGTTTTCTGGGGATGGCAAGATAGCAACCAGATGGCGTGAGACCCTAAGTAAGCACTATGGGTTCAGTCCAGATACTCTATGGAAAGACCTCACAGAAGAGCAAAAGAGGGTCATTCTCTATGGGTCGGGAAACACCAAGTTTCAATTCTCGCATGAGAGTGGAAGTTCAAAATGGGAGGTGCAATGGAAGGGCTATTGGAATGAACCCTTTGAGGGCATCATTCCCAACACAAGACGCCTATACATGCAGACCAAGTCTGAGATGAGAAGAAAGCAGCTTGGCAAGTTCATGTCGCAACAGGTCTGCCCGACTTGCAAAGGGACTCGATTAAGGCCAGAAGCAAGAGCAGTGCTGTTCAATGGAAAGTCAATCACTGATCTTAACAATATGTCAATCAAAGCACTTCATGAGTTCTTCAATGCAGCCAAAATAGAAAAGAGGCTTCGCCCTGTTGCAGAGCCAATTCTAAAAGAAATCAGAAGTCGCTTGGACTATCTTGTCGAGGTGGGTCTTGATTATCTGACATTGGACAGAAGGGCACCTGGCCTGAGCGGCGGAGAGGCCCAGAGGATTCGCCTTGCCAGTCAAATAGGATCAAATCTCGTTGGGATCACTTATGTATGCGATGAACCGTCCATTGGCCTTCATGCCCGTGACAACACCAGACTTCTAAGTTCACTGATAAAACTCAGAGATCTCGGGAACACAGTCATTGTTGTGGAGCATGATGAGGAGACCATGCTCTGGGCAGACTATATTGTTGATCTTGGAATTGGTGCTGGTGCAGAAGGGGGCGAAATAGTGGTCGCTGGCACACTAAAGAAGGTGCTTGAATGCGACCGCTCAGTGACAGGTAGATTCCTCAGAGGAGATGATAACATTCCTGTTCCTGAGAGAAGGCGAGTACCAAATGGTCGCTTCATTGAGATAAAGGGCGCGCGACATAATAATTTGAAGAACATAGATGTAAAGATTCCATTGGGACTTTTTGTCTGTGTGACGGGAGTAAGCGGAAGTGGAAAGTCAAGTCTGATTGTTGACACTCTTCAGAGAGCTCTCGCACGAGTATTTCATCGTGCCGAGAGGATTCCCGGCGACCATGATGAGATTGTCGGTATTGAGGAGCTGGACAAGGTCATTGTCATAGATCAGAGTCCAATTGGAAGGACTCCAAGATCAAACCCCGCAACCTATACCGGACTGTGGGGGCCCCTTCGAGAACTCTTCGCCAGTCTGCCAGAATCAAAGATTCGAGGATACAAACCAGGCAGGTTCAGCTTCAATGTCAAGGGAGGTAGATGTGAAAAGTGCAAGGGCGCCGGAGTTGAGATCATTGAGATGCAGTTTCTTCCCCCAGTACAGGTGACCTGTAATGAGTGTAATGGTAGACGATATAATCGAGAAACTCTTCAGGTCAGATACAAGGGAAAGAACATTGCTGACATATTGGAGATGCGGATTGATGAGGCGCGGGAGTTCTTTGAGGAAATACCATCAATTAAGCGCAGACTTGATACTCTGTGCGAGGTTGGTATGGGTTATGTGAAGCTTGGACAGCCCGCGACCACACTCTCTGGCGGTGAGGCCCAGAGGGTCAAACTCAGCAAGTTCCTATCTAGACCTGCAACTGGTCAGACATTGATCCTGCTTGACGAGCCAACCACGGGGCTTCATTTTGCAGACATAAAGAAACTGTTGGAAGTTCTTCATAGACTTGTGGACCTTGGCAATACAGTGTTGATTATAGAACACCAGATGGATGTGATAAAGACTGCAGACTGGATAATTGATCTTGGGCCCGAAGGCGGAGATGAGGGAGGATTCATTGTGGCAGAAGGTCCTCCAGAAGTAATTGCACAATGCGATAAGTCGTACACAGGTCAGTTTCTCAGACAGAAGCTGCCTATTAGTTCAATTCGGGGGAATATGAGATGAAGGGGCATATCTCCATTAAGAGGGCATCAGAGCACAACCTTAAAGATATATCAGTGGACATTCCCAGAAATCGCCTTGTTATTATCACTGGACCATCGGGCTCCGGTAAATCAACGCTAGTGTTTGACACAATCTTTGCTGAAGGTCAGAGACGCTATGTCGAGTCTTTGTCGTCCTATGCAAGGAGGTTTCTGGGCAGGTTAGACAAGCCTCGTGTTGAGAGCATAACGGGCATTCCACCAGCAATCTCCATCGAGCAAAGGGGCAGGACTCGAAACCCTCGAAGCACAGTTGCGACATCGACCGAGATTCATGACTATTTTAGATTGCTTTATTCAAATATTGGAATACCTCATTGTATTAAATGTGGAAGACAAATGGAGCACCTCACTCCTGAGGCTGCTGCAAGCCTTCTGTTTAACGAGAACAGAGGTCAGAAGATTCATATTTTATCGCCAGTTGTTAAAGACAAGGCAGGCAAGCACAGAGAGATCATGGATCATCTTTTGAAGAATGGATTTGCACGCGTGAGAGTTGATGGTGAGATCTATGACATTGAGGACGTTGAGATAGATGGCCGCCTAAAGCACACAATCGAAGTGATTGTAGACAGATTAGAGTTAAGCACTAGGAATCGAGAACGCCTTATTGGCTCCCTTAAAACCGCACTTGAGATCAGCGAAGGAGTGGCGATTGTTAGTCGTGAAGGCATGGATGATCTAATCTTTGCTGAACAACTCATGTGTCCATATTGCGGAATACAATATGAGAAGTTAAGCCCCAAGGCATTCTCATACAACAGACCAGACGGTGCATGCCCGATGTGCAATGGTCTTGGAATGACGATGAACATCGATCCTGATTTAGTGGTCCCCGATGATTCTCGAACTGTCCGAGAGATTGTTTCAAGGGCCATGGGCAAGACCACTTCGTACGTTAAGCGTATTGAGGCTCTTGCTAATACTGTTGGCTTTTCGCTTGATAGGCCGATCAAAGAACTTGATGAGACCCAGAGAAGTATTCTGCTATGGGGAAAGCCCGAAGTAATATTGAACTACACTATTGGTTCAGAAGAGTATCAGTCAAGATGGGAGGTCTCAAGAAAATGGCTTGGGCTAATCCCATGGATGAAGAGGGTCTTTGAAGAGGGCTTGCACAGCGACAAGCGATGGCATCAATGGCGCGCGCAGGTGATTGGTGAGCAGTTTGCAAGGAAGACCACCTGTTCATTATGTAATGGAAAGAAGCTTAAACCTGAAAGCCTTGCTGTGACAGTTGGCGGTTTGTCGATTGATCAAGTGTCTGCAATGAAGATTGATGAGGCGCTGGAATTTTTTGAGAATCTGGAGTTGACTGAGAGGGAGCAGAAGATTGCTGAACTCATACTCAAGGAGATAAGGACTAGATTGAAGTTCCTAATATCAGTTGGTCTTGAATATCTAAATCTGGATAGACTCTCAATGACGCTCTCAGGAGGCGAGAGTCAGAGGATTAGACTGGCAACACAGATTGGGTCAGCATTGACGGGCGTCCTATATTGTCTTGATGAGCCAAGCATAGGGCTGCATCCAAGAGATATCAATCGATTGATCAAGACCTTCAAGGACCTTCGGACTCTTGGAAACACAGTTATTGTAATTGAGCATGACAGAGACACAATCATGGCTGCTGATTACATTATTGACCTCGGGCCAAAGGCGGGTACACATGGAGGCAAAGTTGTCGCATCTGGGTCACCATCGGAAGTCCTCTCAAAATCAGAGTCTCTTACTGCTCAATATCTTGTTGGAAATAAAAGAATACCAATCCCACAAAAACGAAGAGGGGGAAATGGAAAGTTTCTGACCCTGAGAGGATGCAGACAGCACAATCTAAAGAACATTGATGTCCGATTTCCTCTGGGCACATTCATCTGTGTGACCGGAGTCAGCGGCTCTGGAAAGAGCACACTTGTCCATGAAACCCTGTACAAAACGCTTGCAGGAGCTATCAATGGCAGTGATATAAAACCTGGTGATCATGACACGCTAGAAGGGCTAGAGAACATTGGACGAGTTGTTCTTGTGGATCAATCACCAATAGGTCGAACTCCACGGTCAAATCCGGCCACGTATACTCAGACCTTTGGACATATCAGAGACCTCTTTGCAAGACTTCCCGAGGCTCGTGCGAGAGGCTACAGACCAGGACGATTCAGTTTCAACACACCAGAGGGAAGATGTGCGAAGTGTCAAGGCAGTGGAGTGATTCGCGTCGAGATGCACTTCATGTCAGATGTATACATCACCTGCGATGTGTGCAAGGGGGACAGATTTGACAGAGAAACGCTTGAGATACGATATAAGGGCAAGAATATTGCAGAAGTGCTAGACTTGACAATTGAAGAGGCTCATGAGTTCTTTTCTGGAATTTCGCGGATTACTGACAAACTATCCACGCTAATCGATGTTGGACTGGGTTATCTCAAGCTGGGACAACCAGCAACGCAGCTATCAGGAGGAGAGGCTCAGAGGATGAAGATTGCTGCAGAACTATGGAAGAAAAACGTGGAGAACACACTGTATATCTTGGATGAACCAACAACTGGCCTCTCATCTTACGACATTCATGTCCTTCTGAATGCCCTTAATAGGCTTGTTAATGCAGGAAATACAATCATCATGATTGAACATAATCTGGAAGTGATCAAGACTGCAGACTGGGTGATTGACCTCGGGCCCGAAGGCGGTGATGGAGGGGGAAGGGTAGTTGCAGTTGGAACTCCTGAGGATATTGCACATGTGAAAAAATCTTACACAGGAAGGTACCTAAGAGAAGTTATCGAGTAGAGTGTGAAAGAATGATCGAATTAAAGAGGCTTGTTCGAGACCTGCCTGACCAACCTGGAGTTTATCTCTGGAAAGATGAGTCAGGCAACATCCTCTACATTGGCAAGGCCAAGTCTCTAAGAAAACGGACTGCATCATATCTGCGAACTAGTGGCCTTGAGCTTCGTATCTGGGAGATGATGCAAAAGGCACGTGATATTGAAGTCATTCTTACAAACACTGAACAAGAAGCTCTCTTACTGGAAGCAACGCTCATCAAGAAGCATCAACCCCCCTACAACATTGCACTCAAGGATGACAGAGTACAGACATGGGTCAGGGTCGACAGATCGGCCAGATTTCCAACTTTTGAGATCACTCGCGACACATCAGTTACAAATGTTGATTATTTTGGACCTTATGGCAGCTCAAAGAGGCTAAATCGTGTCTTCGACACTGTCCGAAAATACATTCCTGTTGCAATGTGTATTGATCCATCCAAAGAGAAGCGAGCATGTCTTGACCATCATGTCGGGCGTTGTTCTGCGCCCTGCGTTGGCAAGGTTTCCGAGGAGGACTATAGGTCTCTGGTAGAGCAGATGACATTGTATCTTGATGGTCGATTGGGTCGACTCACAGAGTTGATCAATGAGCAGATGAGGATTGCATCAGATGAACTCAACTTTGAAAGAGCGGCGGTATTACGGGACAGACTTCTTGATATCAGCATAATTCTTCAAAAACGCAGAGTTGTCTTAAAGAAGAAAGTGGACAGTGATGTAGTTGGAATTGCGAGGACTGAAGATGCCACATTAATTGAGCTGCTAATAATCAGGGGGGGTCGTCTGCTTGGTCATGATAATTTCTATTTTGAAGTCTCCCTTGAAACCTCGGACGCCGAAATAGTCAGAGCATTTGTCGAACAATACTACTTTTCACTTCCACGATTGCCTGGCCTCATTATGGTATGCATAGATTTTCCAGAGATTGAAAAGATGTCTGAATGGCTCTCTGAGAGGGCAGGACGAACAGTCATATTGCATACGCCTAGAACTGATGAAGAGCGCGATTTGATGAAGATGGCAAACAGGAATGCTCATCGCGCTCTAAGAAAGATGCTTATGCTTGAAGGCCATGATGACCTGATTATCAATGAGGGAGTCAAGGACCTGCGAGAAGTATTGGGTCTGAAGCATGCGCCAATTCATATTGAGGGGTTTGATATATCCAATGTGCAGGGAACAGACCCAACAGGCTCATGCGTCGTCTTCAAGAATGGAGTACCAGATAAGAGAAACTATCGAATGTTCAGAGTCCGTTCAAAGTCAACTCCAGATGATTATGCCATGATGCATGAAGTTGTTTATCGCAGATATAAGGGAGTGCTTCAACGGGGTGACTCATTGCCCGACTTGATTCTCATCGATGGTGGGAAGGGTCATCTGAATATAACATGCAGAGCACTGGAAGAGTTAAGTCTCGATAATCTTAATGTTGCCGCAATAGCAAAGCGTGAGGAGATATTATACACCCGAGAAAAAATGGATGGAATATTTCTCAACAGTGGATCTAAAGCACTCTCACTTGTTCAGCATATTAGAGATGAAGCACACAGATTTGCCCAGAGATATCACCATAAACTGAGAGAGAAACGAATTACAGGGTCAATACTTGAAGAAGCCCCAGGGATTGGCCCCAAACGTCGTGCCGCATTGTTAAAGCAGTTTGGAAGTATAGAAGGTGTTAGGAAGGCATCAATAGAAGAACTTGCAGAGGTTGATGGAATGACAATCTCCGCCGCAAAAAAACTGCATGCATGGCTGAATTCAGAAACATAACGATTAGGCCCCGACTTCATTGATCCGTAAGACTGCGCTATCCCTCAGTTTATTTAGAGAATGCGATGAATTCCTCATGTGAGCAGACTTGCCAATTAAGATATTCCTTGCAATAAAGACGCGGCCTGAAAGAGTAAAGGAGATCTGCAGAAAACTCAGGAAGTTTCGTGAGGTTTCAGAGGCGTATATTGTGACCAAGGGCCAATACGACATCATTGCTGCAATAAAGGTACATTCACTTGATAGGTATCGAGTGTTTGCAATTAATCAGATTGGCAATATTGATGGCATCACAGACTTTGTATCATTCCTTGTCGCTACTTTTATCGATGACGACTCATGAGCATCTGCTTATGTCGCTCATTCCTGCTACGTCCATATCCCAAGTATATCACAAAGCCAACAATAGACAGAGCAAAGCCCAGCACCAGATACTCAAAATGAATATGGGGAACAAGCAGAAGACAAGTCACCACGCCCAAGATTGGAACCAGTGGGTATAGGGGGGACTTAAAGGTCCCTGGAACACTAAGGCCACTTCTGCGAAGCTTGATTACTGAAGCATTGACGATAGAAAGTCCCACAAGGTATCCGAAATCAGCAAGCGATGCAACAAGGGTCACGTTGCCTGTGGCTGCAAAGGCGCTCACAGCAACTAGGGTCACAATCAGAGCAGGAATTGGAGTCTTTGTTCTCCTATTCACTCTGTCTAGAAAGGACGGGAGATAGCGGTCTCGACCCATTGAATAAGCAACTCTTGCTGTAGCCAGAAATGTAGCATTCAGAGCGGCGTAATTGGAAGCAGCCATGCCTGCAAGACCAAAGTAGAAAGCCCAATTGCCTAGCATGATTCCAAAGACATCAGAGATTGGGGTGTGCGACTGTGAAATAGCTGATCCTGGTCCTGAAGGCACAATCCCAACGATGACAAGTGCTGCACCCATATAAATAATGGTGGCGATTGCAAGAGTCAGCATGATTGCCCGCGGAATGTTCTTGGCGGGCTCTTTGATCTCCTCAGATGCAGTTGTAATGAGTTCGAAACCAACAAATGAGATGTAAACGAAGGCCACGGTTGCCATGAAAGCATCAAAAGCAGTGTTGAATTCTGGACCAAATCGAACCCATGGGTCAAGATTCTGGGGATTCACGAACATGAGTCCAACAACAACAAATGAAAGAAGAACCATTGATTGAGCAATATTAAGAAATCCGAGGACTCCTGAAACACCCTTAATGCTGATGATATTAGTAATCCAAGTGATTAGAATTATTACAATTGCAATGACGCTGACTGGAAGAGGGACAAAGACTGCTAATGTGTGAGCAACCGCTAATGCATAGAGACCGCAGGCCACAATGTTTCCAATAAGTAAGAACCAGCCGGTCAGGAATCCAGGAAATCCTCCAAATGTGTCATGGGCAAAAGTATAACCTCCACCCTGCTTTGGAATGGAACTTGCAAGTTCAGCATAATTAACTGCTGTAAACACAGTCAGGAGGCCTGTGACCAAGTATGCAACAACCAGAGCTGGGCCAATCATGCCAGCTGCAGTGCCTGAAATAACATAGATCCCACCTCCAAGCATTGCTCCGAGTCCGATGTTTGTAGCTCCAATGAGACCTAGACGGCGAGCAAACTTGCTTTTCTCGGGGGCCTCACCAAAAGTCTCGTACGGCATGTTCATCACTTATAGAGGGTGTTTCATTCATTTTGTTCGTAAATATGAGCTAACGCTTTGTGTCATCTTTTTGAAAGTTTTGTATGCACCAAAATTCGACCGCCTAACATCTCAGAAATGCGTATATCACGTTTTCTTATAATTGGAAGCGCTGAATTGTCCAACCCATTAACTTAAATGAGAAAAACGATGGCAACGATAGTCGTGAACTTCTGAAGTTCATTGGTGATACATCATGATGTGGAAAGTCAATGATAATTGTACTGCCTGTGGCACATGTGCCGATGTCTGTCCAGTTGAACCTGCTTTGTACGTGATTGAGGATAAAGCAGTCTACCAAGCTGATCGTGCAGATGAGTGCACTGAGTGCTACGCATGTGTTGATAGCTGCCCTGAGGGTGCTATCGAAGAGGCCTAAAAACTTCGAATCAACACATCAGCCGGACGTCAGCAATGGCGTCCGTCACTTTCTTTGCTTTTTTATTTCACCCTGTAAGGCTCCCCTAGTACAGAGTCAAAGAATGACCTTAGGGACTTGTCATTTAATACTACTCGCACATGGACAAACTCGTCTTCTGCTGGGTCGTAGCTCGCTCTGACCTGTTCAATCCGCAAGTCATCGTCAAGTGTTAATATGGTCTTGTCCTCATCAATGTCCTCATGCATGCCAAATTCTTCTCTTATTCTGTCCAGACATTCACGATAGATTGTAGGGTCCACTTTGTAAAAGAGCTTCAATTAATTCACCATGATTCCCAGCCGCCTTAGAAAGTTATAAGTTCAATTGTGAGGTTAGCGACCTAATCTACAATTAGAGGCGTAGAATATGCTAATTGATCATAATAAGGCGGTTGCAATGCTGGTTGCCGCCATAATGCTCTCAGGCTATATTTCATTTCTCTTTATGCCTGCAGCTCAAGCACAGCCAAACGAGTTCATACCAGCTGAGTTCACTTGGCAGACTTTTAATCGAAACATGAATGTAACTACTTTTGTATCGCCCGATGGCAGTAGGGATGCCCTATGGAGTCTTCTACAGAGTGCAAAGGAAAGCATCTATGTTGAAATATACGGAATAAACAATCCATACATTCTAGATCTGATTCATCAGATTCATTCTGAAAAGCCATCCCTTGAGATGAAGTTCCTCATTGGATGGAACAGTCTGGGTTACCCAAGTCCCAATAAATATGTTGCAAACAATCTCACTCAGCTTGGTTTTCCAGTGAGATGGACAAGTTCAGGGGACTTTACTTATGCTCATCAGAAGTTTGTGATCATCGATAATAAGACAACTGTGATTCATGCTGGAAACTGGGCAAAGACATCATTTCCAGAAGAGGGGAATAAAGCAAATCGAGAGTGGAATATTGCCATGACCGATGAAGTTGTCACAGAGTATTATCGTAATGTCTTTGATTACGACTGGAGCAGGGGTCGCGATTATGACCCAGTGGCGGATGGTACGGGTGACCCATTGTCATATTCAGAAACAAGTAGTACCTATCCTAGGCCGTTTGCAGCACCTGGACATTTCAGTGGGGCAATGAATGTCACCCCCATATTCAGTCCTGACACGAGTCTTCAGGGAATTCTCTATTGTATCAATAGTGCTCAAGCAACCTTGGACATCCAGATCCCCTACTTCACAAATGTAGGAGATGGTGGAGAAGTCGATCAGATAATTGATGCGATTCTCGCGGCAAAGGCCAGAGGAGTCACAGTACGCATAATCACAGAAGAGGAGAAGGACTACCTCGAGATTGCAGATATTTTCTCAGAGCATGACATCCCTGTTGTCTGGCAGGACACTCGTTGGTTCACTGCCAACCATAACAAGGGAATAATCGTTGATGGAAGAATTGTGTTAATATGCAGCATCAACTTTAGCGAGGGTAGCATCAGTTCTAACCGCGAAGCGGGGGTGATCATTGAGAATCAACAGGTCGCTCAGTGGTATCAAGAGGTATACGATTTTGACTGGGCCATTGGTGATAATGATGTCATGGATGATGTCAATTTGTATTGGAGCCCTAACATTCCAAAGAGTTCCTCAGTGATCAATGTCACAGTTTATGCACACAATCTTTACGCCGATGTTGAAGAGGTAATGCTTGGTGTCAAGATTGGAGATGGTGCATGGACCAACTACACAATAACTGACAATGTGTTTGACTCCGCTGAAGGAGACCCTGAGAATTACTTCCTTGAGATTAGTCCTCAGCCTGATGGGACAAACATCACTGCTATTGCAAGAATACGTGCTGCATCAACATGGCACACTGGCTTTCCAATGGTCATTCGTGTAAGGGATTCTATTGGTTCCGCAATAGTGCCAACTACAGCAACTCCAACCCCAACGACAACGACACAATCAATTATGGATGTGATCATGGCAAATCTCCCATATATCATTATAGGAGTCATTGTTGTGATTGTTGGCAGCAGCAGATTTATCATGAAAAAGCGATAGTATTCAAGAGAACTCTCCTCAATCAGGAAACATAATATCTAAGAGAGGCAATTATTGCCTTCTCTTTTCTTCTTATGATCGTTCTGCCATTTCTGCGAATTTCAGACAGTAGTCTGCATCTTGGTTCTCGCCACGTTTTTTATGAAGACTTGCGGCGATTCGATAGGCTCTTGCAACTTCAGTCCATTTTTCCTTAGCATCAAGACATAGTGCCAGTGACTTCCATATCTCTGGATCTTCAGAGTTATATTTCAGAGCTTCATTATACGCATCTATTGCCTCGTCAATCCGAAGCATACTCTCTAGCGCCCTAGCTCTCTTTACCCAGATATCAGAATTATCAATGACATGTTTGAGAGCATCATTAGTGACAGCTAGTGCCTCCTCAAATGCGCCCATGGTAAGGTATGCTTGTGCTTTATTGGCATATCCTCGTGGATCTTTGGGGTCAATTGTGATTGCTCTGTTAAAAAACTGAATGGCCTCTTGCTGTTCACCAATATGAATCAGTGCCAACCCGACCTCGTTTATTATGTCTAGATTATTGGGGTCGATATCAAGCGCCATTTTAAATTTCTCAATGGCCTTCTTATTAATCCCCCTCATCTTAAGTGTCCTAGCTTCAGACACGAGTTTATCGAAAGACTGCTTATCTATTGCCATGCTTTATCTTAATGGATACATATTA
Source organism: archaeon (assembly GCA_024276825.1). GTDB lineage: Archaea > Asgardarchaeota > Thorarchaeia > Thorarchaeales > Thorarchaeaceae > JAJRWI01. The sequence goes on along the minus strand of JAJRWI010000034.1, from coordinate 10,173 downwards.
TTAACAGTTATTCTAAGGAACACAGGCCAGTCGCAGGTCTGAGCATAACAATTTTAACGAGGATACTTGACCTTCACTATGTCTTGGATGAAGAGATGATTGAGATGAACCGCACTGAAGATGACTATAATACTGAAGAGGATGATGCATTTCCCGATGAGGAACCGGAAGAGAAAACTCGACTTGATGAATTACCAAGTCCAATTACGGAGAGCAAACTGGCTGGATTCATGGAGGACCCATGGCTAAAGATGGCATTCTTCCTTGCGATTATCGGGCTCATCATTGTCATATTCACGCCTCCAGAAATCTGGAATCCATGGAGATATCTGATTGTTGGGAATTACATAGTCATCGTGTTTGCCGCTGTGGGCACAATATTCGGGCTGAAAATCTGGAGAGAGGGTGGAAACTCAAACCTTCGATTTGGTGGTCCTACAAACATGATATTGATGCTTGCATGTGCTGCAGTTGCAACTTTGGACACCATATCATGGATCACAGTGAATGCTTCATTCATTCCAGGATTTGCAGTGTCGCTCATCCCATCATTACTTATGATAATCATCTTCTGTTTTTACACACTCTGGTTGATTCAGCGAGTCATCACATCAGCAGAATAGTAAGGTGTGCCATAGATGAATGAGGGCGGTGATTTAGAGGAACTAATGGCCCTCATTCGATCATTTGTAAGAGAACGTGATTGGGAACAGTTTCACAAGCCATCAGCACTTGCGGTTTCGGCTGCCATTGAAGTTGGTGAATTGTTGGAATTGTTCCAATGGCAATCGGATAAAAATATTCAAGAACTTTTGAATAATGAGAATTATAGAGAGTCATTATCACATGAGATTGCTGATGTGTTGATCTATATTCTTAGACTGGCAGATGTGACCGGTATCGACCCAGCTCAGGCAATAATCGAAAAGATGCAGTTGAATGAAGAGAAGTATCCCGCAGAGGGATGGTCGGGAAGGATTCCTGATAAGACAGGAGAGAGGTAGTCATTCATTTTTCAACAAGCCGACGGTAGAGTTCAGGCCGCCTGTCTGCAAGGACATCATTTCTCTCCGTTATCATTTTATCATCTGCAATGCTCGGGTCAATCTCTAACATTCCCATCCCGGCATCCTCTTTGGAGAGAGAGAGCAGGCGTTTACCCTCAGGACTTGTGATCTGCGAGCGACCAGTGAAATTCAAATCTCGTTCAACACCAATACGATTAGCAGTTGCTGTGAATACTCGATTCTCGATGGATCGCGTGATCATTGCATCGAAGCAATACGGAAGCACAAGGTTGGCAGGATGAAGAATCACTTGAGCACCCTTTAATGCGAGAATCCGTGCGATTTCAGGAAATGCCCAATCGAAGCATATCATGACACCAAACCTGTGTCCTTCGAACTCGATCACTGGAGGTTCAGCACCGCCAGGAATGAACCATTCAAACTCTTTGTAAAAGAGGTGAATCTTTCTGTATGTGGTGATATGCTTTCCATTTGCAATTACAGCAGCAGAATTGAATAGGCCATCATTGGTCTTCTCACAAATACCTGCCACTACCATCTTGTTGTCACTGCTCCATTCAAGTAGCATTCTGGAAATATCGCCTTCAGGAATAATCTCAGAGGAATCAAGAGCCTCATCGGTGCTAGCAAAAGCATAGCCTGAGTTAGACAGTTCAGGAAGCACGAGAACATCCACATTATTATCAGCCGCTTGATTTAGAGCGCGTTGAATCTGTTCAATGTTCCATTGCAAATCCCCAATCCGAGGCTCAATCTGACCCACTGCAATTCGTAAACTTGTCATTAATGATCCATCCGAAAAAGCATTGATTTTTCACTCTTGAGAAGTCTTATCTATCATTGGGTGTTTTATTATTTGAGGATGATGACTGAAGAAGAATATAATGAGAAAGAAGATGTCCTTGATGAAGTCGATTGGGATGAGGAGGAATGGGGAGATGAACTCGACGATCTTGGTGAGGATGACGACTTCTAGGAAACATTGACTGGAGAGGCATGGCCTCCCCAGTATAATCGTCTAAAACAGCCCATGTTCCATTGCTGTCTGGCAGGTGCAACTTGGCTCTTTGGGAATATTGTCAATCATCTCAAAGGTCAACTTCTTGACTCTCTCAATGTTCTTTGCCATTGTTGCAAGTACCATCTCATGTGTTACTGGGCCTTCTTCTCCATGAACATCGTAGTCAGTGGGCATGGATATGTTCACAAAGCAAATTCCAGCTTCTCTCGCTAATGCGGCCTCAGGATATGCGGTCATGCCAATTACATCAAATCCCTGTTTATGGTAGAACATTGATTCGGCAGCAGTTGAGAATCTTGGGCCGTTAATACAAACATATGTCCCTTTGTCATGCACTTTGTATCCAAGCTTGTTTGCAGTATCGAGGGCGACCTTTCTAAGTTCTGGGCAGAATGGTTCAGCAAATGGCAGATGTGCAATGGGTCCGCCTTCAAAGAACGTGTCTTTTCTCTGACCGAATGTTCGGTCAAACAGCTGATCGGCAATAACAAACTCGCCTAGTTTGATCTTTTCAGGTTGTAGACTACCACAAGCAGCGGGGCTTATGATTCGTTTAACATCCAATGCCTTCATGCCCCAGATGTTTGCTCTGTAGTTTATCGCATGTGGAGGTATTAGATGACCTCTTGCATGTCTTGCGAGGAATGCAAAACTTCGCCCCTTCACTTTTCCAACAATGTAGTTGTCAGAGGCTGCGCCAAAAGGCGTGAATACCTTGACCTCTATTGGGTCCTCAATCACTTCGGGATCATAATTCCCACTACCGCCAAACATTCCAATTTCCACAGGTAGGAGGTTCTCCAAATCCTCCTTCCTACTACGATCGATCGGAACAAATGAGAGATGTGCCTTGAACGCCATTGTCGTTTCTTCCTATTTGTTATCGGGCAATTGGGGAGCAATCTTCCATTTATAGATGATGTAGGAATGATGTCATTCATATTGTCAGAATATAGGATTAAATGGATTAATGCAAATGGGGAGGAGATTCATAGTGGATATGGGAAGAAAGAGGGGGCGGATCGCACAAGCGATCTACTCTTTGAGTTTCCACACCTTATCAAGAGGATACACGATTTTTCCAAGATAGCCCATGTGTGCCTTTACTTTTGACAGGCGGTCTTCAGAAAGAACGATATTATTGTATTCACGGAGATGTTTCTGAAGTTCGAGTGTACTGAGTTCTTTGACATTTTCACCCTCAAAGATCTTCAAGATCAGGGATGTCAAGTCCTCATAGAAGTTCCATGGAAATATCTCCCAAGCCCAAGAGATCTCAACTCCATAATAGTCGGGCACAAATTTCGAACCCACGATATGCATTAATGTTGCAGACCTAACATCCTCAGGGCCAGACTCTTTAACATTCTCGACCGCCATGGTAAGGCTCTCGCCAGTATCCGTGATGTCATCAACAACCAATACTTTCATTCCTGACAAATCAGCATTCAAAGGAGTCGTGAGTTTGGCCTTTCCATCGCGGGTGGCAGTGACACCCCAGTGGTCAACTTTGACACTGTAGAGATTTTTTACACCAAGGAGGTCACATTGGATTCGCGCATGAACCCATCCGCCCCTAGCAATACCAACTATTGCATCAGGCTTCCAGCCAGATTCTTTGATCTTTTTGGCTGTCTGATGAGCATAATTATAGATATCATCAAAGTCAAGCACATAGCAGAGAGGTCCTTTAAGTTCCATGCAAGGTCACCACCTGTCTTCCAGAAAAAACACCAAATAAAGATATGTCTTGATGCCTTATCGCAGACCAAGTTGGAGAGAGTCCACATTTCCAGCCTCATACTTGATATAGACCGATATGGATTCATCCTTATGAACTGAAATTGGACTGTCTAGAGGTAGAAAAAGAGGTTTCCAGCCATCATCCATGCGCAGAATTAAGTCACCATACAACCGTGACTCGAAGAATCCAACAAAACCATGAAGTGAACCATCATCAACAATCTTGAATTTGAGTTCCCTGTCTACTTCTCTCGGGATATCATTACTTGTGAAATCAAACACTTCCAGAACTGAAGCATCAGCAAGGTCTCGTGCTGATGTGCCATCTATTGTCTGAGGCACCCGTGGAAAGATAAGGCCATCAACCTCAAATCGATTCCAGACACTCTCACACTCGACAGGCACAAGGTAGACTGTGGCTTCCTTAGGGACAAAGACTCCATGCCTGGCAAGTATTTTTTCACGGGCATGAATTGCAGCGGGCACTTGTTGTTCTATGAGAAGCATTGATGATAGCATCTCGCATATGACAACATCAACTTGACAGTCAGGGACGCATTCTTCAAAATGCATATGCCTGAATTCTATTATGTCCTCAACGCCATTTGCTCTTGCAGCCTGCCGCGCATAATTAATGCATCCTTCGTCAATATCAAGGGCAATTACTCTTCTGGCACCTTGCCTTGCTGCAAGTATTGCTAGAACACCAGTGCCAGTGCCGATGTCAAGCACAACATTGTCTTTATCAACTGCTTGTTCTATAGCGCTTCTAAACTTAGCAATTCGTGATTTATGACTGAGAAGGCTTGCAGCATGAAGTTTTGAAAAGGGAGTTGCGATTCTGGTTGGACTCATTGTGAAATTGCCATAACGAGAGATACTTATAATCTATTTTTCTCGAAATAATGCCAGAGAATTGACATTGAAACTCTCGTGCTTTGTTTCGTGGATAAACTTCGAAAAGGTAGAATTTAATGAGGTTAACTCTTGAAGAAGCTGTAGCGGCAATTGATGATGGCCGTGTTGATGATGCAATTCGAATTCTCGAACAGATGGCTTCTTCTGAGCACAGACCCGAGGTACTGGTATATCTAGGAATAGCTTATGTCCAGGCAGAACGTGCTGCGGACGCTGTTGAAGTATTGGAACGGGCAAAGGATCAAGTTGAGGATCACTGTGTTCTATCATTGTTTCTGGGTCGAGCATTGAGAGTGGTTGGACGTTTTAAGGAAGCTGAAGATGAGCTTCGTAATGCTATCAGACTGGACTCTAACTCAAGACCTGCCTGGGAGGACCTTGCACATGTCCTATATTTCAGCCAGCAATATAAAGAGGCATTGGATATCACTATTGAGGGACTTAATAAATTTCCAGACAGTTTCAATCTGAGAAGTATTTGTGCCACCAGCTATCATCGCATGGGAGATTACGATGCAGAGGCAGAGCAGTGGAAGAGGCTTCTTGAGCAGATCCCCGAGTCGATGATGGCCCTGTCAAACTTGGCCTATATCTATCTGATTCAGGAGAATATACCAGAAGCATTGCCATATATCGAAAGAGCCGAGAGTATCTCATCCAATGATTGCAGACCACGCGTACTTCGAAGTGAAGTTCTTATCCAGAGGGGAGAGTTCGCAAAGGCCAAGAAGATTCTAGATTCTGTGATTAATGATGACCCGTGCATGCCAGCGGCAATAATCAGAATGGCAGTTGTCAGTCATCATTTAAACAAATATGATGAAACTCAGAAGTACATTCAGATGGCCAACGATGTATTAAAGGGCAACCCAAGAAAGTGGTGGGCGCTTTATTACCTATATTCATCATTGGATCGCGAAAATGACATGTATGATTGTATTATCAACGGAACAAAGGAAGACCCAAATTCTGCTACACCATGGATTGTACTTGCAAACTATCATGAGAATAATGGAAATACCGAGGAGTCATTGGCTGCGTGGATCAAATCCATCGAGCTAAGAGGATATGTCAAGTACCAATGTTCGAACTGCAAGAAGACCCTGCGTGTTTCTTATCAGCCAAATTATTTTGACCTCAACGAAATGCAGTTCTGTCCTGAATGTAATGAACATCTAATCATTCCAACACATCTTGCCAGATATTAATCAGGTGGTTCTATTGCTGAAAGACAGAAAGTATCCGAAGTATCCCATACCGGGAGTAGGTGCAATCGTTGTCAGCAAGAAGGGGATATTGCTTACAAGGAGAGATAAGGATCCTGGGCGCGGTATGTGGAGTATCCCTGGCGGGGCGGTCGAGGTTGGAGAAACTCAGAGAGAGGCCATTGTTCGAGAGGTCCTTGAGGAAACTGGCGTACGATGTGAAGTCATCAGGCTATTAGACACATATGATCTCATAATTCCAGACAGTACGGGCAAGATTGAGTTTCACTACATTCTGATACACTTTCTTGCAAAAGCTATGAACATCGATCTTCATGAGGAGAAACCAGACTTGGACGTGTCATGGTTTGAAATCGATAACCTGCCCATTGCTGAAACACCTGAACTCGTACTAAATCTGATCTATTCGGTCAAGGATGAGATTATGGAAATAATGAGATTGTAAGGCAATGGTTTTCTAAATGAATCCATGAAGTATAAAAGACATAATGTACTGAAGATATGATTAGTCACCACAGGAAGTGATTCAATGTTTAGAACAATTATGGCATTGCTTGTTGCGTTGGTAGCTGCAGTTGTTATCGGCGCATTTCAAATTGTTGGATTATCAGTCAGTGATATTCAAGGACTTATCGATTCTGGAAATATAACAGGACAGCTTGCCGCTTGGGGAGGCGCACTATTTCAACAACTTCTCAGACCATACACGGTAGCCACTCAGGCAACACCAAGCTATTCACCACTTGTTGCTCTTGGAGTGGCTGGATTCGTTGCAGGCCTAATCTCAAAGAGCCATGTGAGAATCTTCTTCGTCTCAATAATCTCACTTGTGGTATTCTTTATTGGATACGTCGCACTATCACTTGCTTCACCCATTGCCCTACCAACACTTCAGGCTGCAGCAGAGGCCATTGCTATTGATCTTGCTGTTGCCTTTGGACTTCTCTTTGTTCCGGGTATAATTGGTGCGCAGTTGACTGCAGAAGAAGACTGAATTTAGGGGCATATAGCCCCTATACTCTTTTTAGTTCAATATTGAATCAAGTTGAGATGATGTTTCATTTAGGAACTCATCCAGTTGCTTTTCCTTAACAAAAGCGCCGGCAGCCATTGGATGGCCTCCAGCTTCAGCAATTAATCCACCATATTTTCGATTCAACATCTCAGAAACTTCAACAAAGATATCACGGAGATTAACACCCTTGTCAACCAGTGATTTATGGCACCTGCCAGATATCTTGATTGTGTCGCTCTCATCGGTTGTGTTTCTTGCAACTCCAATAACAGGCTTAATTATTGGGATTATCCGCGATCCCAACGCCATTCCAATGACAATGCCAATTATTGTGTCGGGTGTTTCGGGATCGTCTACAACATACATTCCAGGATATTCTTGATATGAATTGTTTTCCAGTCTTCGCAGTGCCATGGCGAGATTTGTCCTATGTTGTTGAAGAAGTGTTTGACCTGTACGATATGCATCTTCATCACCCAAACATATCATTACACCAATCTCGGGCTTTCGATTTCTGCCGCAGGCATTCAGCAGGGTGGAGAACTCCTTAGCACTCCGAAGGACTGTTCTGGGAGGCCTTTTAACCAGAATTATGACATCACCTATAATGCCAGTAGCTATGAGGGGGTCATCATAGGCATCTAGAATGATTCGAATAAGATTCTGGATGACCTTCTGCTTTTCGTCCTGTGAGAGATCAACCCATAATCTCCAAGTGTCACCCTGTTTGAGTTCAATTCCGAGCCTGTTGAAGAACTCAAAGCATGCATCTTCATTTCCAGTTATTCCGGGAAGATACGGGTCAGTGGCGTATTGCAGAAGATACGGAAGTGGTCGCGTATTAATACCAAAGAATGTCAGATCTCGGTCAATTCGTAAGTATCCGTATTCAATACCAAGACTAATGATTTCCTTGTTTATCGAATTGAAGCCCTTTCCATAATAGTCTTGAAGGTCACCTGTGGCCCCGACAACTGCCAGCTCTGTAAGGTCAACATTATCCTCCGAAACCTCATATGCCAGAAGAAAGGCAGTTCCTGCACCAGAGAGACCATAGCTCCCACTCAGTCGATGATGCCAGGGATTAATCTCAATGATCGAGTCACTCTCCAGCAATTCGGCGGGACTGGCATGTTCATCACCAGAAAGGTGGTGATCAAGAACGATTGTTCGCTCAACCGAACTCTCTGTTGCTAGATGCTCTTGAATAAGATGCATCTGACCAGTTCCAAGGTCACTAAATATCACAAGATCGGGATTGAAATCTGTGACAAGTTGTTTGACCTCAAAAATGGTTTCTGAGTTTAACTGGTGAATATTTCTCCAGGTATTGTTCTTATTCAGCCTTTCAAGCATATTGACAACAATAGCAAGAGAACTGATTCCATCAGCATCAATGTGAGAGATTGCTAAGACTTTCTTAGAACGAGTCACCGCATCAGAAGCAATCTCGAGAAAGTCCCTCATATCAGAGGGTATGTGGTCCCTAAAGTCGCTCATCGTATCTGAATACGAGTAAGAACTAGTAAAAACTTATTCACTCGACTTCATTGAGAGATTGCCTATTCACTGGCTCTGGCCACTCTTGATAATGCTAATAGAATGACAAGAATTATACTGACAATAGCAGCTAGTGCTTTAGAAACTCTTTGGCGCATTGTTGGAGGGACTTCAAACTCTTTTAGCTCATTGGTGACTTTCTTAAGATAGACTCTCAAATCAGTATACAATGCTTCTTGGTCGTCATAACGTGATGAAAACTCGTTCCAGTTAATATAGAAAGGAGCATGTGGTTCAGACTTGAGCCACTCCTCCCAAATCGCAAGGACCTGATCCCTGATCGGAGAGGGATATTTGTCTATAGCTCTTCGTACTTTCCTTTCCCATTCATCAGGTAACAATAATGCCATCCTCCAAACTTCCCAATAGCGCTTGATATAATATAGCATTTAATGCTATTAAAGCTTAGTTAGCATGCGTTTTGTTCTTTTAAAATATTCAAAATACCACCCGCCTCAGTGGTAAATTTAAATAGGAATTCGGATACAATAATGTATACATCACTCAATGAGTGATGTGGGCCCAAGCCAGCCGTGAGGTCCCCCTCCGCCTCGCGGCAACTGGCTGGAGGGAGTGCGAGGGAGGAGTCGATCGACATGGGAAAAAAGAGTTCATTCTCTGGTAGCATTGTCCAGGGCGCTGGTCTTGCGGCTGGCGCAATAATTGTGATCCTCGGCCTGAGCTTTGTGCTCGGCGGAGTCAGCCTTTCAATGTTCGGTGGTGATAATATCACCACAACTGGCGGAGAACCTGTCTATGTGTCTGGTGTGATGATAGGAAAGGGGTCCAACACGAAAGTCAACGACACTATATACGTGTCTGATGATCTACAGAACTGGGAGCCAGTGACACCGAGCAATGGTGCGTGGACGACAACCCAACAGTATAGCATGGGAGGTCCATTCTATGTCTTCTATCCCGCAGGGAGTTACTATGCATCGCTTCAGTCATTCACGGTTCCTCAAGCGGACACATCGAAAACTACTGTTTCTATAGGGCTTGTGGAGCTCTATGAGATATCTAGTTCAATGACGGTTGTTGCACAAGACACTAGCGGAAACACGCTTAGCACCTCAGCAAGTGCATGGCTCAACACCACAAGTGGTACGACCTCAACAATTCGCTCGATCGTCCAGAACGGTGATGCGGATAGCGGGTTCGGAGATCCGCGATGGCAGGACACTTCTACTACTGTCGGCACACTCAAGGGCTACACAAATCTGCCGACTGACAACTATGAATACGTCGGGCCATTTGGACTGATCACTGTAAACACATCTAGCGTAGTCGTGAGTGGTGCACTCAGCTCAATCAACATCGGTTCGACCTACTACTACTTTGTATCTTTGAATCCAAGCAGTTTGTGGAACGACAATGATGTGAGCGGGGACGGCATTCAGGTCGTAGGCTTCGATATCACCCCAACCGCTGACGCGTTGATCACAGTTGGCGTCTATGACTACGTCCGCAGCGACTTTCTCGCTACAGTATCAGTCGGTTCGGCTGATGCTAGTACAAGCTTCAAGGTGAATGTGTAGAACGCGAGGATTCTTTCTTTCCTCGCACTACACATATAGGAGGCGATAGAGTGAGAAAGTCACAACAGAGAGTCGTGTATCTGTCCGCAGCTGTTTTAGTGGTAGTGCTTGTTCTCGCGGTGGC
>JAJRWI010000033.1 GCA_024276825.1 archaeon | reverse complement strand
GGACTATAGCAATGAACAGGACATTTGCGGCAGGATGGCTTGTCCTCACCAAATCGACAGAACTCCAGACGCCGATGTGCATAATGAAGGAGTTCGGTGCAGCTCTCACATAGTTCAGATGTATCATGCTTCTTTGTGCAATAGTAGCGAATCATTCGTTCAACAGTCTCTTTCTCTTCGGTTATTCTGGGGCCTTGGTTCTTCTCTCGCACCAATGACAGACACACCTTACATGAATTGGTTCTGGTGTGCCAGATTTTTACAAATAAGTAGGCTTGGAAAGTGGCACTAATTGTCAATAGATGCGAGGGGATCATCGAGAACGTATTTCTTGTCAGTCTTCCACATACCATCGCCAAGATAGTTCTCGTGATAGAAGAAGTAGGTGAATGAGCTGCCCAGCTGCATCTGGAATATCTCCACATTGTCAGCATGCTCCCAGAAGAACTCCGAAAAGTCTGAAGCGTAGGATGGTGGTGTGTGGAGGTATATTAGGAACTGCTGACCATCTGTGACTCCCTTGCATTCAAAGGGCAAGACTCCAGACTTGATGAACTGATAGAATCTCTCATCATCGAGATGTGAGTTCTTATTGAACACGCCAGTGATTATCTGTGCATAGGTCAGGTCGAACACCGAGTAGTTATAGTACAGCAAGTCTTCGGGGGCAACAAGTTCACGGATACGAGCGATTCGGCGAGAGATAGTAGACGCGTCTTTTCCGTAAGCCTTTGCCAGGTCCTTGATAGTTACTCGTGAGTTTATTGTGAGCTCCCTGAGGAGGAGCATGTCTAATGAGTCAAAGTTATAGACCAATGCAGGTTGCAGAATCTCTGCTTGAGGCTTGTTCTTCATCCTCATGAACTCTTCCCACAGGTCCTCAATCTTGCTTGTTCTCTCACTAATACTTGATTTTTGTTGATATGTGAGAGTCCAAGAGTTGTCGTCCATATTCCAGCGAGCAAAGTCTGCCTTCTGGGAAACCCCATATTTTTCATCAATGACTTCCAGACTCTTGTAAAGCCCTCTCTCAAGAAGTGATGAGTATAATATCTGCATGTTTCTTCTGATGGCAGGAGGGATGTCAAACTGCACATAGAGTGTTGCGTTTTGGCCGTACATAACAGATCTATAATGCGTATAAGGATGAACATCACAGAGCATCTTCAGCGAGTTCAGTGACTTTCTGTCAGTTATGTTTCTGAAGAGAACATGCTGCCTGAGAAGACCAAGCTTGTTGGGGTGATACACTGCCTGGATCTCCGTCTGACGACGTTCTCCCAGAATTGCATCATGAATAGTTGCATCTTCCCTTAGAAATCGAGATTTTTTCAGTGCTTGACGTCTGATACGCACTGCCTCTGCGGATAGACCGACTTCTTTTGCAATTGCAAGATTGCTCTGCGATGGATTGCGATCGAGTTGAAGGAATATCTGGTAATCCTTCACCTCTAGACCACGGCTCTTCCAAGTCACCACTTCTCGAGTAGTCCCCCATTAGGATTGAGTTTTTGTTGAAGATATTCAAGTCTTACTATTAGCACAATTTTTAGAACACGTCAAACGTGGGTCTTCCGCCAGGACTACCTCCAGGTGGGTCGAATACATATATCCCAGAATCAGTTGCAGTGGTTGGGCTTACCATTAGGGCACTAACATAAACTGTGTAGTTGCCGCTCTCAGTAGCATGGTCGTAGAACACATTGTAGAGATAAATTGTGTCAGCCCATGCCAGCACATGAACCAGATAGCTGTATTCTAGTCCAGAAGGTAACGTGAGTGTGATAAGGTAGTAGAAGTCATAAATCAATGCATATCCAAGATCAAATTTGAGTACTACCAACACATCATCAGTATAATAGTCATAGTCTGCGTCAAGATAGCATGCATCAGCAATTGTTACATTAAACAGGTAATCATCATTGGGAGTATTCGCACTCACTGTTGGAAGATTGATGAGTGGGATGACTATAGTAAGTAGAACGCTTACTAGAACAACCCTGCTCAAAAACCTCGTTGGGCGTGTTTTTCCTTGCAGGAGTTTTAACGCCATATCAATAACACCTAGTTGCATGGTATAGCAAGAGCATATATATTCATTATGGGAAATCTTGCATGCATGAGTTCCCAAATGATTTATAAGTAAGATTGGATGTTATGCATCACTATCATAGAAGACCTTCGGGTTGAGAGAGTGCCCAGGGTCCAATCGAGGACGAACTTGGGCTTTCGGTGATTAGGATGAAACATAAGCATAGGATACTAATGCTAACAGTTCTCATCGCTTCCGTACTTGTTTTCTCAGTAGTTGTCAACTCAACTGCAGTTGATGTTCGCGGAAGAGAGAGATTTGTTGATGCAATAATCATGTTTGATTCAAATGTGAAAGTGGATATCCATGGCATGGAGATCATTCACAGGTACGATGCACTCAATGGAGTTGCAGCTCGTATTCCTGTTTCCATGTACAGGATATTGGAGAACGCGTGGTTTGTGAGCTCAATACAGATTGATAAGGAATGGAGGATTTGCCAAGACACACTCGATTGGGGTGTGGATGATGTTGATGCCGAGGTTGTCTGGGGAGGCAGCGAGAATGCTGTCGATGTGATCCCAGGCAATGTTGATGGCACTGGCGTCAAGGTGGCAATTCTGGACACAGGAATTGATTACACCCATCCGGACCTTGATGACAACTATCGAGGCGGATATGATTTTGTAGACAATGATGCAGACCCCTTGGATGGAAATGGTCATGGAACTCATTGTGCTGGCATAGTAGCAGCTGAGGACAATGGGATTGGTGTTATTGGAACAGCACCACATGCCTCACTATATGCAGTCAGAGTTCTTGACGATCAGGGATCTGGCTACACCAGTGACATCATTGCAGGTATCGACTGGGCAATCAATAACGGGATGGATGTCATCTCAATGAGCCTTGGTGGTGGAAGCTATGATGCTTCATTTGATGATGCTGTCACTCGTGCATATAATGCAGGGATAGTTGTTGTAGCTGCATCTGGAAATGATGGTACTGGCACAATATCATATCCTGCAGCATATACAAATGCCATTGCGGTGGGTGCAATTGATTCCAACCACAACCTTGCTAGCTTCAGCAACTATGGACCCGAGCAAGAGGTTGTTGCTCCAGGAGTTGACATTTACAGCACCATGCCCACATATTCAGTGACTCTGACTAGCTGGTGGTATGGCTACAGCAACGACTATGACACCATGAGTGGCACATCCATGGCCACACCAATGGTTGCAGGCGTAGTCGCATTGATTCTCAGTGCTAACCCGAATCTCACACCTCCTGAAGTCAGGGACATTCTACACACAACCAGCACTGACCTCGGTGCCACTGGCTGGGATCAGTACTATGGTTATGGTGAGGTGAATTCAGTAGCAGCTGTTGATGCAGCAGGTGGCGGCACACCACCAGACACAACACCACCCGCTCAGGTGACTGGACTGACCGCTACAACAGTGTCATCAAGTCAGATTGACCTCAGTTGGAATGCAAACAGCGAGTCAGATCTTGACCACTATAACATTTACAGAGATGGGACCCTGATCGGGACTACAACTGCTACTACATATTCAGACTCAGGCCTAAGTCCCGAAACCACATACACCTATGAGGTTTCGGCAGTTGACACTGCTGGCAACGAGGGTACAAAGTCCGACCCAGCCTCAGCCACAACAGACCCAGCACCACCAGATACAACACCGCCTGCCAAGGTGACTGGATTGACTGCAACACCAGCATCATCCACTTCAATTGATCTTAGTTGGGACGCCAACACTGAGTCCGACCTAAGCTATTACAACATATACAGAGATGGTGTGAAGATAGCCACAACCACATCAACAACATACACAGATACTGGTCTATCACCCAGTACAACATACACCTATGAGGTTTCAGCAGTTGACACTGCTGGCAACGAGGGTACAAAGTCCGACCCAGCCTCAGCCACAACCTATGGCGACAACACAATGCATGTTGCATCAATCGACATGTGGTATGAGCCTGTCAGATGGTGGTTCTGGATCATCGGCTACGATGTATACACTAAGGTCACAGTCCATGACCAGAATGGCAACGCGCTGGAAGGAGTTGATGTCTACTTGGAAATGACACTTCCGGGTGGATCAACTGCTACAGGTAATGCTCTCACTGGTGCAGATGGTACGGTCACTTTTGTATACCAGCAGGGCGGCAAAGGCACCTACACATCTACTGTGACCAACCTCGTAAAGAGTGGTTATACTTACGACAGTGGCAGTAATGTTGAAACGTCAGAAACCCTGACGGTTCCCTGAATTTGTTTCGCCTTTAGAGCCCGACTCGTTTTTGTCGGGCTTCCCCCTCTTTTTTTAGATGAGTGCTCTAGAGCAACTCTTAAGATATTACTAACATTGCAGACCAGTGAGTGGATCTGCAGTGTCTTGGTGTGTCATGTTTAAGGGACCATGCAGGGGAAAGATGTGTGATTTCTGGGCACGAGTTAAAATCAGAAAGATGTCTGAAGACGAATTGGTAACAAGACTTCAAGACTTGCTTGATAATGGACATCATGCTAATGCTGAGAACTCAGGTGAAATCATGAGAGAGTTCTGGGAGAGCTTCGGAGTTAAGGATCTCGGAAGGCTCTGTAATGAGGAGCCCGAACTATGTAGCAAGATGAAAAGAGTAGAAACGCTGGCCATATCATAGGCCAGCATTAATGTGATTCATTGGAACTCCTCAGGCACTGCGATCATGTTTCCGCGGTTAAGCAGCCACTTGGGATCGAGGGCCCGCTTGACAGCCTGCATCTCAGAGATGCCCTTCTCACCATACATCAACACGAGGAAGTCCCTCTTGAGCTTGCCAATCCCATGCTCTGCAGCCACGGTCCCACCGAGTTCAACTGCCTTCTTTGCAAAGATCATATAGTCCTTCATTCCCAACTCAACTTCTGCGGGGTTTCGTGGGAGAATGTTCACATGAAGATGATTGTTTCCAATATGGCCCCAGACCAGATACTCGAGGCCCTGTTCTTCAAGGGTGTCGCGATAGAACTTCAGGTATTCACGTAGAGCTTCATCTGGAACCGCCATGTCTGTGCCAATCTTGTGCACCTCATGATACTGTGCCTTTCTCATGGCAATTGTGGCATTGACTGTTTCAGGAACAAAATGGCGGACTGTCTTCATCTTTTCAAGCTCTGTCCTGTCAAGGCCTGCCCAACTGGACTCGGAGGATGAATTGTGATTGTTAAGCACCATCTCCAAGGCCATGACCTTTTCTTCCATGTCCTCGTCGGTGAATGCAAACTCAAAGAAGACTATTGCCTGAGTGGCGTCTGTGAGGGCAGGGACCTTGATACCTGCAGAACTGGCTTTCTCGCGGATGATCTTCAATGCATTGGGGCCAAAATATTCGAGAAACTCCATCTGGACAGGGGAGTCTGGAGCCCTGATCTCATAGACAAAGTCTACTGCATCCTTCTCGCTTGGGAAGAATGCCATTACAGTCATCATGCTTTCTGGAAGTGCCACGAGCCCGAGTTCCACTTCAGTGATGACTCCCAGGATGCCCTCTGAACCAATAAAAAGGTCAATCAGGTCCATATTGGGCTTAGCATAAAGCCCTGCAGCATTCTTCGTTGGAGGCATTCTGTAAGTTGGCACGGTGACCTCGGTGATAAAACCATCACTGTTGATTATCTCGAACTTGCCATTCTCAGCAATGACTGAGCCCCGCCTGATATCTAGAACTTCACCGTTCATTAAGACCATGCGGATTCTAAGTACCCAGTCGCGCACTGCACCATATTTGAAGGTCCTTGCACCAGAAGCGTTGCAAGCAGTGATTCCACCAAGCCAAGCGCTCGTTTCAGTCGGGTCAACAGGAAATATGAACTCTCTGCCATCAGCAAGAAACTTTTGAAGGGCGTCTTGTTGCTCGGATGACCCCTTACCTTCAAGTTCCGAGAGGTCCTTAGTGATAACCGCCTTGACAAGGTCCTCAAGTAAGACCCCCGCCTGTGCGGTGATTGAAAACATATCCTTCTCTGGATAATAGTTCATGTAGAGTAACGAGTTCATCTTCTCCAGATTGATAGTTATCCCGCCAAGAGGAACTGCACCCCCAGTTAGACCAGTACGTGCGCCCTGGATTGTGACTGGAGTCGCATTCTGCATAGCATCACTCAGAATAGTAGCTATATCGTTCTCAGTAGAGGGAAATAGTATCCTCTCGGTCTTCCCGTCAAAGGAGTGACTCTCATCATCTAGGTAGAGGGCATATGTGTCAGTAATCTCTTCAGGATCATCAACTATTTTCACACCTGAAAGGTCAGAAGTTGCAATCTTTTCAGCTCGAATCTGATTGGTCATGTTAAACTCATCCACGAGATTGTTAGTTTAAGAAGAGTGGCATCATCAAATATCAACGCATTGGTTGCGACATCGCAGGCCGAAACCTTCTTTGCGGGATTAAGCCCAGCAAATCGTGACCTGGGAGAGGTATTATATGAGAGTTGCTGCGGTCTCTGACATTCACATAAGGTCCGATAACAAGGATGATGAACTAATCCGAACTCTAAGAGACCGTGTTGAGGAACTCGAACCAGATGTTTTTGTTATTGCTGGAGATATAAGTCACTACCTGGAAACGATTGATGACACCCTTTCCAAACTTCATATCCCAGACATTCCAAATATGTATGTTGCAGGAAATCACGATGTGTGGTTTGAGAAGGAGAAGGGGTGGAGTTCTCTTGAAAAGTATGCTCGCTTGATAGGGGAGACCTGCAAGAAGAATGGGTTCATTCACTTGCCTGATTCTCCGACTGTTGTAAACAACATTGCATTTGTTGGCAGTATTGGCTGGTCAGACTATTCCTTCAGGCGAGAGGAACTCAGAATTCCTGAGGAAGCATATGAAACAAAGCATTACAAGGGAGCTGTGTGGAACGATTACTTCTATATTGACTGGACATTTACTGATAAAGAGGCCACTGATCTCTTCAACAAGAAGCTAGCATATGACCTTGCGACGCTTCCCGAGAATGTGGAACATGTTGTGTATGCTTCACATCATCTCCCTTTTAGAGAACTTACAATATACAAATACAGGCTGCCATGGGACTTCTACTCAGCCTATATGGGGGCTGTAAGTACTGGCAAGATCCTGATGGAGTACAAAAGGGTGAAATTGACAATCTCAGGTCATAGCCACATCAGAAATCTTGTGCACATAGAGGGTATAACTGCAATGACTGTTTCCTTGGGCTATGGACGTCCTGATGATGGAAACTATGAGAAACTCGTACATGATGCAGTGGCCCTAGTCGAGATCAAACAAGGTAATGTTGACATTATCGAGTTTGTCAAAGGCGACATCTGTGCTGGCTTACCATATCAATTCTAGCGATTTTTGCGACAGATTAAAGAGTTGGACTTACTTTGAGCATATCAAATAGGTCTGGATAGACAGGCCAAAGACATGATTACTATGGTGAGCAGAAGTGGCCCTTGATTGGTTTGGATTAACTGTACTTGCAATATTCATTGGCACATATCTCGTTATCAGTACAGAGAAGATCAACAGAACGGGCATGTCACTGTTTGGAATGGGAATCATTGGGTTTGTATTCTGGGCCGCCTCTGTTCTTCATCACCCAGTCACTGAAGGGTGGGAACATAGTCCCTTTGCAGAGTTGGCACTTCGTATTGAATGGGACACTGTACTGTTCGTCACAAGTATGATGATTATTGTTGCTGTTGCTGGGGCCTCAGGGATGTTTCAATATGTTGCATTACGTCTTGTGAGACCCAGTGGTGGAGATCATAAGAGGCTCTATATCACCTTCTTATTCTTCGTGTTTGGAATCAGTCTGTTCTTTGATACGGTTTCTACAATGTTAATCATGTCGCCATTGACCATAGAAGTCTGTCGAGCTTTAGAGATTGATTTCAAGCCGTTTTTGGTTTCAGAGGCGATAACATGCAACTTTGCGTCAATTCCATCAATAGTTGGTGCTGTGCCCAACCTTGTTATTGCAGGACGAACTGATCTTGATGCTGGTCTTCTGTTCGTAGCATTCATGCCACTGGCTCTAATCCTGTTTCTGGTTTCTCTACCAATTCTGTTAAAATGGTACTCCAAGACTTTTGGAGTCACTGATAGACATCGGGTTGAGGCCCTGTTTGATATTGACCCTGCTCATATGATCAAGTCAAAACGCGACTTCTATGCGTCTGTGATTGCAATCATTATTCTCATTATTGGGTTTGCTCTAGGGCCAACTCTTGGTCTTGCGCCGCCCATGTTTGCATTGGTAATTGCAGCATTCATGCTAATCCTTTCTCATGACAGAGCAAACAAGTTTTTGACTGAGGTTGGATGGGACACTGTGTTCTTTCTAGTGGGGCTCTTCGGCCTTGTTGTGGCATTGGGAGTGGCAGGACTGATTGACGACTTGGCAAATGGCATTGAAGGGATAATCGGAACTGACGCAAATATCGCAACTGTGTTTATGGTATGGATACCTGCGATGTTGTCTGCATTTCTGGATAATCTGCCAGTATCAGCAGTTCTGGCACCAATTGCAGTACGGTTCATTGATGTGAGTCCTGTATTGCCATTGGCACTTGTATTTGCTGTGAACATAGGCGGCTACATCTTTACACCTTTGGGATCGCCAGCCAATATGGTCGCAATTGGCTTTTCAGAGAAGGAGCATGACCCAATTATTTTCATGGAGTTTGTGAAAATAGGCACACTTCTTGGGATTGTGCATCTAGCGATAGGCTCAATTTGGCTACTATTGATCATGATAGTGGGAGTACTAATACTATTCATTGCAGGGATGGGCATTGCCATTGTTGGTCTCATATTATTAATAGTGCCATATTTCAAGGAAACAATTGCAGAAAGAAGAGATGAATATCTGATATCAAATCGCAGAAGTCTAGAATGAACGCATAATGCCACAGGAGGAATCGCCATGGACTTCATTTCAGGAATGGTATTGGTTGTGTTCATCTTGACCTATGTTGCAATCAGCTCTGAGAAGGTAAACCGTACTGCAACATCATTGCTTGGAATGGGCGTCGTTGGAGTCATTCTTGTAGCAAGTGGTTCAGGCACATTTTCAACAATTGTGGAGCATGTTGAGTGGCACACAGTCTTGTTTGTCACGAGCATGATGATCATAGTAACTGTGGCTGCAGGTTCTGGAATGTTTCAATATATTGCCCTTGAGTTGACAAAGCCAACACGTGGCGATTCTAAGAAATTGTTCATCACATTTCTAGTATTCGTGTTTGGTATCTCATTATTCTTTGATACAGTATCAACAATACTTGTGGTGGCTCCCCTGACCATTGAGATATGTAAGGCCATGGACCTTGACTTTCGCCCGTTTCTCATATCCGAGGCCATCACGTGCAATTTTGCATCAATACCAACAATCGTCGGTGCTGTTCCAAACCTAGTTATTGCAGAAAGGACTGCCAATGTGGCAACATTGGACCAAGGATTCATGTTCATTGTAATGATGCCCCTTTCAATAGGTCTGTTCATGATCTCTCTGCCTATTATGTTGAGATACTTTAAGTCAATGTTGGTGCCTGTTGAAGATGAGCTGGTAGAGCAGATGTTATGGATTGACCCAACTCAGATGATTCATTCAAGGAAGGACTTCTATGCATCAGTCATTGCCATGGTGATTTTGATTGTTGGGTTTACAATGGGGCACTCGTTCGGATTTCAACCATCACTGATTGCCATTATAGTTGCTTCCATACTCCTTCTGATAACTAGAGAGTGGGTGGATGACATTCTTAAAAGGGTCAACTGGGGCACCGTGTTCTTTCTCGTCGGACTGTTTGGACTTGTCGCTGCTCTGGAAATAACTGGAATCATTGATGAGTTGGCAGTGTTTGTTGGTGGACTGATTGAAGGGTCCAGAGAACTTGGAATTATATTCATGATCTGGGTCCCGGGATTGTTGTCAGCAGTGATTGATAACATTCCTATTTCTGCAGTGCTTGCTCCTATTGCAGTTCAATATGCATCACTGAGCCCACTGTTGCCGCTAGCCCTCATGTTTGCTGTGAATATTGGGGGCTTTGTCCTTCCAATAGGGTCTCCCGCAAATATCTTGGTTCTTGCAATGTCTGAAAAGGAACACAAGCCAATCAGATTGGCAGACTTTGCAAGACTGGCGACACCACTTGGATTTATGATGTTGGGAATTGGCACAGGATGGTTTTTGCTTCTGACTTTGTTCATTGGATGATCTTGGCTTCATCTTACTGAAACATCCAGATCTAAATTCAAATTGCCAGATGGTCAATGGATGACAATCCGACCAAGTTATGTTTATAGAATAATAGATCAGTTTTGAACCTAGACGCCTGACAAATTCAGTGATTGGCAGGCAACACAAATTCAGACAGCATATCATCAGAACAGCTCAAGGAGCGACAGAGTTTTGCCCAAACGTGCAAGATGTCCGCATTGTGACAAGCTTTTTTCAATTGACAAGTTAGATGATCATATCTTTAGATGCAGAGCCCGCATAAAGAATGTCACACGGGTTTCAAGAAGTAGAGTCATTGTTGACGGAAGCAATGTGGCCTACTATCTTTCATATGATAATCTCCCTCATATCCATAATATAATCCTTGCAATTAACAGTCTAAGATCAGTGCGGCTCCAGCCCGTTGTCGTCACATCTGCGGCCTTAAAGCACAAGATTGACAGGCCAATGACACTTCAGGATCTCATTAATGCGGGTAATGTAATAGAAGCCAAGCCAGGTACGGACGATGACTTGTTGATAATCCAAATGGCTCAGAGATTGAATGCGGATATCGTGTCAAATGACAGGTTTCTTAATTGGTTGAGCAGATACCCATGGATAACTGACAGGCTTAGGAGATATCGAATGACGACTTCAGGTCTGATTCTCTTGTGAGTAAGGCTTGCAACCTAGATCATACCACGCTGTTGCATCTGCTCGATTATGTTGTTATATTGATCATTGTTGTTAATCATGTTGTTCACTGCATCCTCAGAAACGTGAGTCCCCGGAATGAGTTTGACAACAATCTTGGCGTCTGGATACTCTTTCTCAAGATGGTATCTGATAAGAACGCCAATAAGACCACCCATTGGGCAGGTGGCCACGGTAGGCTTGAAACGAACTTGGATCAGGTCATCATCTACTTTGATTCCTTCTGGTGTGACAATTCCCAGTCGGGGATCAGTGATTGAAACAGGATGTTCTGGGTCCATCACTGGTTTCAATGCTTCAAAGACTTCACTAGCGGTTACCATCGCAATCATAGAGAACTGGTCTGTAAAGTGTCTTAATAGTTTGCGTCGGGGCATCATCCTGATTCTTCATTAAAGAAATAACCATTCTCATTTGCCTTTGCAATTAGGTCTCTTGTGAACTCCCACAATGAGAGAGAGCCGTTCTTATCGGCTTTTTCTTTTTCAAGACCTGTTCCATTTGAATGTGATGAGTATGCCATGACCAGCCTTTGTTAAAGAAGCCTTGAAGTACCGGCTGTAAGCCATCAAGGGCCTTTGCAAACTTTGCCTCAGGGGTCTTTTGCTCCTCAAACTCATTCCATGCGTGCAAAAAGTCTTCAGCCTGATCTTCTGGCAGTAGACCAAAAATCCTAGAAGCGGCTACTTGCTCACGCCTATGCTTCTCACTCAGATCTGCGTCCTTGTCATAGACAAAGACATCACCTGCATCAATCTCACCAAGATCGTGAATCAATAACATCTTGATGACATTTAGAACATCAATAGGCTCATTAGTATACTCTGATAGAATCAACGCCATGAGTGCGATGTGCCATGAGTGCTCTGCATCATTCTCTTGGCGAGACCCGTCCATCAATGAGGTCTGACGTATCACCCGCTTAGCCTTGTCAATCTCCGCAATGAACTCGATTTGTTTTTCAAGTCGAGATCGAATGTATTGAGAATAGACATCCTGGTTGAAATCTCTGCTGATTGTCATAGTTCTAATCAAGCAGATGGCTTCTTTATACCAATTCAAATAAAAGAAAACAATATAACTCCTGATTGAGTGATGATGAAGGTCATTATAGTCTATGAGAGTGTATATGGTAATACGAAGAAGATTGCCGAAGCAATGGCTGAGGTACTCGATAGGAATGAGAACATCAAGTGCGTTGTCAAGAAGCCAGATGAGATTCATACTGATGAACTTGGAGAGTATGATGTCATATTATTTGGATGCCCCAATCATAATCAGGAACCCGCTGCCAATCTACTCCATTTCATTGATCGGGCAGCGATTGTAAATCTGGAGGGAAAGAGGTTCACCACTTTCGATACATATACTGGAGGCAACAAGAGCATCGCACAGTCTAAACTAGAGGCCTATATCAAAGACAAGATTCCAGTGGTAAGAGTCTTGACAGAGGGCTTTTCTGCAAAGGTCAAGGGACCTCGTGGTCCTCTCGCAGATGATGAGATTCAGCGAGCTCATGATTTTGCAAGGTCTATTGTAGAAATGCTTAGCAAATAATTCTGTGATAAAAAAGAAGAGGTGGGAGATTAATTCTCCACACTTATGTTCCTTCAGCATATGCCCTTGCATATGCCTCTTGTTCAGGAGTCCATTTGTCAATCTTGATTCCCATGGTTTCCAACTTTGCCAAGGCGGTCTCCTTGTCAAGCTCTTCAGGGAACTCGTAGACTGCAGGCTTGAGACCCTTGCCATTCTTGGCCAGCCAGATCATGGCATTCAATTGACCAGCAAATGATAGGTCCATGACTTCGCTTGGATGCCCTTCAGCAGCCACGAGGTTCACCAGTCGCCCCTCGCCAAGCAGGTATATTCTCCGACCATCCTTCAACTCATACTCGTCAAGAGCATGACGGACACGTTTCTTCCCCTTGCTCATTGCCATGAGATCGGGCTCATTGATCTCAACATTGTAATGTCCAGCATTTCCAAGGATTGCACCATCCTTCATCACCTTCATGTGTTCACCAGTGATCACATCTTTCATTCCCGTGGCTGTGATGAACAGGTCACCCTCCTTTGCCGCCTTGCTCATCGGCATGACTCTGTAGCCATCCATTCTTGCTTGAAGAGCCCTCACCGGATCGACCTCGGTCACAATGACATCAGCACCCAGACCCTTTGCACGAGTAGCAAGCCCTCTGCCGCAGTAGCCATAGCCGCCAATGACAACAGTCTTGCCAGCAATTAGTATTGCAGAGGCTCTTAAAACACCGTCAAATGAGCTCTGACCAGTGCCATAAACATTGTCAAACATGTGCTTGGTCTGGGCATCATTCACGGCCATGATTGGATACTTTAGTGCACCATCCTCAGCCATTGCCCTGACTCTAATGACCCCTGTTGTTGTTTCTTCAGAACCGCCATAGAGGTTAGGAATTAGGTCATCACGCTTATTGTGCAGTGTGAAGATAAGGTCTGCACCATCATCAAGGGTGAGGGTGGGCTCAATCTTTAGGGTCTGCTCAATGCACCAGTAATATTCATCCTTACTGAGACCATGCCATGCAAAGACTGGAATATCATTTGCTGCCAGTGCTGCAGCGACCTTGTCATTGGTGGACAAGGGATTGCATCCAGACCACGCGACTTGGGCACCGCATGCTCGCAGGGTTTCTACAAGGACCGCGGTTTCTTTGGTCACGTGTAGGCATCCTGAGATCCTCATTCCCTTGAGAGGTTTGGACTCTGAATATTTCTCTCTAAGATGCATGAGAACTGGCATATGTTTCTCAGCATAGTCTATCAACATTCGGCCTTCTTCAGCTAAGCTAATGTCTTTTACTTTGTAATCAACCATTGTAACTCACGGGTCAGTTAGGACATCGCATATTATATGAATCCTGTGTAATGAAAATGAATAAATTGCATAGATATTGAAGAATTATTGTGCAATCTATGAAAGAGTCTGAAAAGAATCTTTTAGCAGAGTTATTGAAAAACTCCAGGGCCAGTCATGAGGAACTCGGCAAGAGAATTGGCAAGAGCCGTAATTGGGTCGCGCATGTCACTAAGAAACTGGTCAAACAGGGGATAATTCGTGCCTACACTACAGTGGTCAACCCTGCTCTGGTGTATTCAGAGAGAAATACGATATTACTTGTTAAGACCAATCCAAGGGAGATTAGCGTGAGTCAGGCATTGATACAGATGGCAGAACTCGAGTCACTTGATGGCATCTCTGGAGAGTATTCATTGCTGGGTCTTCTTAGATTCCGTTCACCTGTCAGGTTCAATCAGTTCTTAGATCAAATTGACAGAGTAGTTGCCAAATCTGGAGCACAGACGTATAAAATGCTACAGGTGCTCTCAACATACAAGACAAACGGATTCGTATTGAATATAAAACATGATGGGAGTATGACTCTTTCTTCAAGAGATTGGGAACTCCTTAAAACAATCGCCAGATGGAGAGCAATAGAAGAAGACCCATATCCACCATCACAACAGACAATTGGGGATTCCATGAAACCAAGGCTCACACAACCTGCAGTTTCAAGGGCGATCAGACAGCTTGAGCAGATGGGGGTGATTGTTGGCTATTCGGTTGACATCAGTTTCAGACAAATTGGTCTGCCAATCAAGTTCTTTCTACAGATACGAACAAAGCCAGGATCCATATCATCAGCTGCTAGGAGAATCAGTGCAATGAGCGAGGTCTGGGACTTGCATCGAGTAGGAGACGTTTACAGTCTTTATGCAACCGTGCGCACAGAGAGTGTTAACGCATATAACCAGTTTCTGAGAGATCTCTACAAATACAGGGCAGTAATTGATACATACTCGCAGATATCACTGGAGGAGTGGCATCTATAATATTAATATGAAACAGAAGTCATATGATGATGTTTATTAACAATTGTTAATAGGATTGTATGGTAACGATGGTAATTGCATCACTGATAATCACATTACGGGAAGGAATGGAGATAGCTCTTGTAGTATCAATTGTTCTGGTGTACTTAAGAAAGACTCACAGAACGGAGTTAAACAGGTTTGTAATTCTCGGGGGAGTCTTTGCAGCGATTGCAAGTATAATTCTTGCTGCTATGATGAATGCGATATGGGGTTCTCTAGAGAGCGAGTTTCTTCCTATCTTTGAAGGGTCTTTGATGTTATTGGCAGCAGTGATGTTGACCACTATGATTCTTTGGATGTGGAACTCCAAGAACAGGATTGCAGGTGAGATTGAAGACTCTGTTCAGAAGAATATCAGTTCGCGTAGCGCATTTGGTCTGTTCTTGCTTGTTTTCGCATTGATTCTGAGAGAGGGGGTTGAGCTTGTATTCTTTACAGCGGTTCTTGTGATTCAGGATGGAGTCATCACATATATTGGCCTCATAATAGGAGTGTTTGCTGCATCGATTATTGGTGTGATGCTATACAAGGGCACATTTCGAGTGCCATTGGGGTCGTTCTTCAAATGGACCAGTTTCCTCCTAATCTTTTTTGCAGCGGGAATGGTGGCTTATGGGATTCATGAGTTGCAGGAGGGAGGAGTTATTCTGTTTGGCACAACGGAGCTATGGAACATCAATCCACCATTACTACCAGATGGCAGTTATCCCCTCCTTCATGAGAATGGACTGATTGGAGGTCTTGCAAAGAGCCTGTTTGGATATAATGGCAACCCGTCATTGTTAGAAGTTGTGGGATACCTATCATATCTTGGTCTTGTTTCTATATACTTTGTAGTAAAGAAACGAGGCGCCAGCATATCTGATCTCAGTCGAAGTGATTAGTCGCGTGCCAGTAGTATGCCGCCCACTCCAAGTAGTCCTACCGAAACAGTACGAAGAATGTAAAACAGAGGCTTCAACTCCTGAATTGGCCAGATGAAGAGAATAAAGGCATACATGAAGAATGAGATCCCAATGAATAGGCCCCAATTCGTCCTAGTCACCCTGTAATGATTCAGGAAGATATAGCTGACTAAGAAAGATGCAGGGATTACCATAATAACGACCCACCAGCTCATATTATTGAGATGTGTCTTGTCGAACGGATTTATAATTGCGTATATGCTATCAACAGGAATAACAAAGGCATAGAGTGCAGTTCCGATAGAGTACAGAATGACAAAAATAAGGACTATAACCTCTCGCATATGTTGCCGATTGGTCAAGAAGGGAAACATGGTGAATAGGATGAGTCCAACCGTGCCACTGCCACCCAGATTCACATAGATCCACATCCATAGTAAAACTGCATCACCAACAATTATGTCAAGTGAAATCAATGACACTATCGTGTGGCCGCAGGCATAGAGAAAGTAGGCGAGTGCCCACAGAAGGCGGGTTGACTTGTGCTCTTGAAAGTATACCCTTAAGAAAATAAATGAAACAATGAATGAAACCGATGCAGATGCTGTAGAAGTAGCAAAGAGCAATGGGTCCATTCAAATTACACCATAGTTTCATTAAACAAAAGTCTATATCATTCTTTTGTGAGCGGGCTTTTTGATAGTTTTGGTAGGTGGTGAGGTAAATCTGTAGTGGTTTGTGCTTAGGCCAGATTCAATAATCTTAAAGATATGACAGTAGCGAAATAAATGAGGTTTCAATATGGGATTATACGAGTTTGATGGAAAGACTCCAAAGGCGCATCCAAATGCATACATTTCACCACGTGCCTCCCTCCTCGGCGATGTAGAGGTGGGTGAGGACTCGTCAATCTGGGAGTTTGCAGTGCTGAGAGGAGACATGAATTACATTCGCATTGGAAAGGGGACATCAATTCAGGACAATGCTACAGTACATACAACCTTCACACATCCCGCAATTATTGGGGATCATGTCACTGCAGGACACAATTGCGTGATTCATGCCTGTGAGATTGGGGACAGGTCGGTTGTTGGCATTGGTGCCATTGTTTTAACTGGGGCAAAAGTGGGCAAGGAGTGTGTGATTGGTGCAGGCTCAGTGGTCACCGAAAACACTGTAATCCCAGACAGAAGCCTTGTTCTCGGTATTCCGGGCAAGGTGAAGAGGGAAGTTTCAGATGAACTCCTTGAAGGATTCCTCATAGGAGCAGAGTTATACGTGGAGCTCGGACGTAGGCATAAAGAGTGTTATCAGTAGATACTACTGCTCATCAAGACGGTCCATATACTCATCAGACAGGCATCTATGATCAGCTAGGACGCCTATATTCTCAAGGTGTTTCCTCAGATTAAGAAACGGACCTCCAAACTCCTCAAATATTATAGTGTCAAAGTTGCGTCGCTTGCTCATAATCTCTTCTTTCCATTGAATGGGATATACACCAATGCGTTCACAGAAAGTGTTAATCACAAACTCGTAAAGGAACGCGACCTCGGTGTTGCATATTGGGCATCTGGTAAATGATATTTTTCCTGATAGAATTTCATTAAGGTTGTCCCTAGTTAGGAAATATGAGTTGCCATTCGGAATTGTGACTTCAAACTCATGGCCGCATGTCCCAGTGACCAATATTGTTTCGTGTCCGGTCACCAATTAACCCTCTGTTAATCTTTGAGTTATCACAAGTGCTTTCATTCGTTTTATTAGTTATGCCTGAAAACCTATTCGATATCTGAAACTCTCCTCTCACCAGTTATGCCTTGAAATTGTGTGATGTCTATTGTAGTTTCAAGCGTGCCAAGATAGTTGCCCTTATCGTCCCTGATCGCTGCGTACCTGATGAACAGTTTCCTTGTATCATCACCCACTTGCTTGTCAATCCAGAAGTCGAGATGATCGCGCTCACCGCTCTTCAGATATTTCAGGACTTTCTCTACGCTGTCCAGAGTGCTTTGTGGGTGGCACATTCTTACATTTCTCCCAATGACTGCAGGACCTCTCTTAAAGACGCGAATTCCGTGCTTATTCCAGAATCGCACATTATCATCACCATCAATTATAGTGAACTCGATGGGCATTGTGTCCATGGCGACCATCAGAAATTCGATTTCAAGGTCCTCAAGTGCTTTTCTCAGTGCTTCTATGCGCATTTCCTATCTCCAACTGAGGAGAGGACTTTTCTGAATTAAGCCTTTTGAGACAGGCGATTATCAAGTCAGATGTTTCTGGATGCTGGTTAGTCAGACTCGAAACCTCTTGCCTTTAGCTCCTTCTCACGAAGCACTCGCCTCAAAACCTTGCCCACTGCACTCATTGGCAACTCGTCCACAATCTCGACCTCACGAGGTCTCTTGTATCCAGCCATTCGCTCTCTCGCCCATTCGATGAACTCTTCGGGGGTTGCCTCAACACCATCTTTCAGAACAATGAATGCCTTGACGAACTCATTGCTAGGGTCGTTGTCACGTGGAACCCCAATGACTGCAGCCATTTTGATCTTTGGATGCTCAAAGAGAACATCTTCGATTTCTCGCGGATAGGCCTTTAGACCTCCAACGTTGATCATCTGTTTCTTTCTGTCGCTAATGTATGTATAGCCAAATTCGTCCATATAGCCAATGTCGCCAGTGAGGAAGAAGCGTTTACCATTGAATTCACGCATCACATTTGCAGTTTCTTCAGGACGATTCCAATAACCCTTCATCACCTGTGGTCCATGAATCGCAATCTCACCCTTCTCACCAAGAGGTAACTCTTTCGTGCCAGTTTCAGGGTCCACAATCTTGCAGATTGTATCGGATATTGGAATACCAATTGAGCCGAATTTACGGTCACGTTTGTTTGTCGGATTTATGTGGGTCACTGGCGAGGTTTCTGTAAGACCGTATCCTTCAAACAACAAGGCGCCTGTTACCTCCTCGAAGCTCTTTGCAAGTTCTGGAGGCAGAGGTGCAGCACCCGAGCTGCAAATCTTGATTGAAGTCAGATCATATTTGTTGATATGTGGATGATTGACGATTGCGGCATATAGAGCGGGAACACAGTTTAGAATGGTACCTCTGTATTTTTCGAGGTTATGTAGAAGGTCAGAGAGAGGAGGTTTTCCAGCTCTTGGATCGGGTATGCAGACTAGCTTCCCAGCAAACCAGGTGGATAGCAGCATAGTCAGAGTCAGTCCATACGAGTGATACCATGGCAGAGCGCCAACAAACACTTCTTTGCCATATCTGATAGGACCGGGCTCATCAACATCCTCTTCATTAAGTGACACCCATTCAGAAATCTGAATTATATTTGATATCAGGTTCATATGGGTGAGCTCGGCACCTTTGGGAACACCAGTGGTTCCGCCAGTATAGATCAGTATTGCCGTATCGTGGGGGTCCACTTCCAGCTTTGGGGGTTTGGGATCATACTGTTTGATTATGTCATCATAGAAGATTGTCTTGTCCATCTCATAATGGGGACTCTTGGGAAGCTTTCCAAGCAGTGATCC
Organism: archaeon; assembly: GCA_024276825.1. Taxonomy (GTDB): domain Archaea; phylum Asgardarchaeota; class Thorarchaeia; order Thorarchaeales; family Thorarchaeaceae; genus JAJRWI01. Next base: position 135,210 of record JAJRWI010000033.1, on the reverse strand, counting down.
AAGTACTGCTTTGACCTTCGGAATGAATGAGCCGATCCCGCACACAACAACCTGCGTCACATCAGTGTCCTTTATTGCTTCATAGCAAGTCGGAGTGAATGTGGGGTGATCAAGAACAAAGACCAACTTGGCCCCTGTGTCTTTCAATTGATAGTTGAGTTCACGTGCCTTATATAGTGGGTTACAGGTGACTACCTTTGCCCCAGCCTTTAATGAACCAAAGAAAACAGGGGGATAGTGCGGTACATTGGGAAGAAATATTGCTACACGATCTCCTTGTTTGATTCCTTGACTGACTAGAAAATTTGCGATTCGATCAGCATCTTCACGTACTTCAGCAAATGTTTTGGACTTTCCCATAAAGGTCGCATAGGGAAGGTCAGGACTTTTCTCTGCCGCCCTGTCAAGCATTGTGAAGAGCGGTTCTTCAGGGTATTCCAATGTCTTGGTGACATGCTTTGGCCATTTCGGGCCATTTTGCCAGTATAGTTCTTCCATCGATATCACATCTCTCAAATAATCCTCTGTTTTATTATGCAATCATCACTCATATTTCTTTAGGGAGACTAAATTTACGAGGGAAAACTATTATTGAGTTGATTATTATAGTAAAATGATATCATTGAGAGGGAGGGATACTCCAGACAGTTTGCAATAATCTTGTTGTATCAGGACTCATTGTTTTCATTTTTACTATTCTTATTGCATTTCTAAATTGCTATGGATACCTTCCATTTTTGCCATTAATGATTGTACCTGCAGGTCTTGTTTTAATGTCGGTTCTTTGTTCGATGGTGGGATGTTCTCTATGGCAAGAGACCTCAGCTATTACACCTTTGGGCAAGCCAGGGTAATTGGGAGTAAAATCGGGGGAGATTGTCAGTAGAGCAATCGTGAACAAACAAACTCATGAGGAGTATATCATACAAGGGGAGAGAAACCAGACTCTACGAGAAGTAATTGAAGATGACTGGCCATTCACATCACAATCACATAAATCTAATTGGATCTTGATTGATAATAATGGTAATATAGTGACAGACAAGCCAATTGGTAAAGTAGAATCCATTCTTCGAGTTGTATTTGAGAGTGAATAGTTCATTCACTCATCAACCATTTGCGGTTTGAGGATTTGCTCCATTGTATTTAGGAAGAGTTTGAGTTGAGAGTATGCCCTCTTAATGGAAACCTCATCACCAGCACATAGTTTTGGCAGGTCTTTAGTTGCAAAGATATACATCACCTCAGGAAGGGCCTCAAGACTGACTTTGATTCTCCCGGCCTTGTATTCGCTCATTGCGAACTCGACTGCCTTGCTAAACTGCTGTTGAATGAGAGCAAGATTGGCACAACGTGTTCCAGCCTCAATCTCCCTAATGAGTTGCTTGCAGGTCCTGATGATTTCGTCAATTGGGTTATTCATGTTCATGTCCCCCTATAATCTGTAATGGAGTTGTTCACTGCCGATTTATTGAGGTTTATGGCATGTATTGATTGCGATGCCAAAATGATTTAATTTTTTCAATTTATTGTTATGCATAAGGAATAAGTTTAGGGAGTTGTAACGTCAATAGCATAAGGAGTGAAGCTTTGGTGAGAACGAGCAGTGCTTCTGCGGGCATTCAAGAGAGTTCTGAAGAGAAGAAAAGAGTAATTGGATATATCTACCCCCATTTTCCCGTAGAGCTTGTTCTTGCTCATGGACTTGTCCCCTCTCTTATCAGTACCAATCCTGAAACTCAAGGTGCTTTCGAGAATAGCCTGCAGACCTTTGCCTGTGGATATGTGAGAAACCTGTTCAGTCGAAGAGTCAGGGGAGAGTTGTCATCTCTATCAGGCCTTGTCTTTCCCAGCAATACTTGTGATTCTCTTCAAAATGCAGGCGATATATGGCGATACAGGTTCCCAGAGGATGTGGTATTCAAGGTCACCTACCCCGTTAGTGATTATGGCAAGGCTTCTGTCAAGTTCTTGGCTGAAGAACTAAAAATACTCAGTGATAGGATTGAAAGAGAGTTTGGAGTTCCATTCTCCAATGAGAGTTTCAAAGCAGCTGTTGAGATGATCAATGGATTCAGAGAGAGTCTTCAGATGATTTATTCAGCCAGGGTAATTATGCCAAGCATCATCACATATCATCAACTCATGGAACTTACAAGACAATTTTTGACAGAGCCAACCAGAGAGAGTCTTGATGAGATTAACAGGCATATAGCAGGATCATTAGGGCCATTATCCACAGATATCATCAATGATTTCAGAGAATTGAAACAAATGATGCAGAGAATGAGAGTTGAACGTGAGTTTGATGTGGAGAGAGATCATCCACGGATTGCCATGGTGGGAGGTATGACGGACCCACAGCTCATTTCACAGGTTTTGCACGAACTGGGAGAGGGAGAGAGGTTCTCATTAGTCATTGATCTGCTTTCATTTGGATTCAAGTGCGTGTTCTCACCTCAAATTCAATTTGACAGTGACCCGTTTGTTGAAATGGCTAAAAATATACTTTCAACACCAAAGGAACCAACACAGGAAGGACTCACAAATCGTCTGATATTCTTGAGGGAAACTCTGGTTAATCTCAAAATAGAGGGACTCATTATTCTCGAGCAGTCATTCTGCGATCCTGATGAGTTCGAGGCACCATCTCTTGAAAGAGTAGCAAAGGAGGAGAGTATTCCAGTCGTGCGATTACCAATTGATCCCGAATTGTCCGATCAGGAACGAGTCAAATTGCGATTGCAGAGCTTTTTGGAAAATCTACTGGAGTTGGTCTGATGTCGGAGAAGAAAGAGAAGGCATACAGGCTGCTAGAGGCCAATAATCTTCTAAATCAGATAATGTTCAGATACATGCTTGAGGGTCATTCAGCAAGTGAAGAGGGACGTCTTGCCTGGCTGACATCTGGATTCCCTGTGGAGATCCCCCTAGCAATGAGTCTTGGAGTTGTCTATCCAGAACAATATGGTGCAGTGGTGGGGTCACAGAAGATGGGGCCCCAAGTCTGTGCATTTGCTGAGAATATCGGTTATTCACCGGAGCTCTGCTCCTATGCAAGGTCTAGTATTGGCTCGGTGTTGAAACCTGAAGAGAGTCCTCTGGAAGGGCTTCCGAAGCCTCAGGCATTATTGGCAGGGAACAACATCTGTGGGACTGTTATGAAATGGTACGATGCTGTATCTCAGCTCACTGGTGCACCTGTTTTCCTATTGGACACGCCACCAATTGATGATGTTCAGGGAGATCATCACAAAGAGTATGTCAAGGCTGGACTTGAGAGGCTTATCACATTCATATCAGATCACTTTGATGTAGAACTCCAAGATGATCGCTTGAGAGAAGTCGCAGACAACTCCACACGAGCAATTGCTCTATGGACCGAGATCCTCCAGTCATGCAAGGCAAAACCATCGCCTTTGAACTGTGCTGATAGGTTTCTAGCAATGGCCCCTGTGGTTTCGCAGAGGGGCACAGAATATATTCTTGAATATTATGAAACATTATTAAAAGAGGTCAGAGAGCGTGTGTCCAATGGTCTAGGAGCCATCATGGATGAAAAAGTCCGACTTCTCTGGGACAACATTCCGCCGTGGTTCAATATATTCAGGTTCTTCAACAGTCTAGCCAAGAGGGGTGTTGTGTTTCCTGCAGATACATATACACATGCATGGTCGGGATCATTTGATAGCCCGGACATCTTGAATGCGATTGTTTCACTCTACTCAAACGTGTATCTCAATAAGGGTATTGATGCTAAAATAGACAAGATGTGCGAACTAATCATGGACTATGACCTTGATGGCTTTGTTCTCTTCTCTGTGAGGTCATGCAAGAGATACTCGTTGGGGCAGATGGTTTCCAAGGAGATTGTGATGGAACGTACTGGAGTCCCTGGAGTGATAATAGAAGGGGACATGGTAGACAGTCGTCTCTTCAATGAGGCACAGGTCCAGACCCGCATTGACGCATTGTTAGAGATGATAGTCTGAAGGGGATTCAATGACTAAAGAATATGGGATTGGACTGGATGTCGGTTCAACTACAACAAAGGGAGTCATTATCAATCAGAATGGAGAGGTCGTTGCATCTTATTTGCGTCAGACGGGCGCTTCAGTTTCAGCCGCTGTGCAAGAGGTAATTGCGACACTTCGTGAGAAGAGTGGTACTGATCTAGAGAGAGTACCAGTTGTCAGCACGGGATATGGACGAGCAATGGTTGATTCTGCGCATAGAGCAGTCACCGAGATCACCTGTCACAGCATTGGTGTTCATCATCTCAACCCTGAGATCAATCTTCTCATTGATGTGGGAGGACAGGACTCGAAGGTCATCAGGATTGGCGACAATGGAAAACCTATTGACTTTGAACTCAACGACAAATGCAGTGCAGGTACAGGACGCTTCCTTGAGGTCATGGCACGGGTGCTTGGAGTATCGATTGAGAATCTCGGTCCTCTTGCTCTTGAATCAAGCAAACCCTGTTCAATCAGCAGTACATGCACAGTATTCGCTGAGAGCGAGGTCATTGGAAGGATTGGTTCTGGAGAGAAACCACAAGACATAGCAGCAGGGATTCACAAAGCGATGGCATCAAAGATCAGTACACTCTCTCGAAGAGTTGGCGTGGTTGAGCCCGTTGCGATAACTGGAGGAGTTGCAAAAAACCCAGCCTTTCGGCATTATCTCTCGAAGCAACTCGAAGTTGAATTGTGGGTGCCCAAGATACCTCAGTTGACTGGCGCTTTAGGGGCTGCAATCATGTCTCTGAAAAAGAGTTTCTAATCTGATAGATGATAATCTGATGGTCACTATCAACAAGCATATTAATGGATTGCAGTGCGGACGGGCGTCGGCAGCATACATGGGTGATGGACTTGGACCTTGTAATTGGAATGATCCTCGTGCTCGTGTTGAGCATAGTGTTTGCTGGAATATTGCTACTTTTGGGCCGGTCCGTTGCACCGAAGGCCCGGACTGAAGGAGCAGCGGTTGAGTCTTATGCATGCGGAGAACCGTCGTTTCTTGGCGGCAAAGTGCAATTCAACCTTGAACTGTTCAACTATGCCATGTATTTCATGGCCTTTGAAGTGGTTGGATTCATGCTATTTCTCTCTTGGGCAAACCCAGGTATAATGGTGATCTTTTACCTGATCATCACGCTAGTGGCCGCGTCTTACATCTCATCCAAGCCAAAGGACTTCGGGAGGTAGATTGATGGGGTTCCTCCAGAAACTGATCAATAAAGCACGAGTAAAATCGCCGTATGTGTTCCATTTCAACTCTGGTAGTTGCAATGGTTGTGACATCGAGATACTGGCAGCGCTCATGCCCCGGCTTGACCTTGAACGTTTCGGAGTAAAGCTTGTGGGAAGTCCACGTCATGCGGACATCATGTTGATTACGGGACCTGTGACTGAACAGATCAGGCCCAGACTTCAACGCATCTATGAACAGATGGCTGAGCCCAAGTTTGTTGTGGCTGTGGGGTCTTGTGCATGTAGTGGAGGCGTCTTTCGCGGGGGCTATAATGTGCTAGGCGGTGTTGACCAAGCTATTCCAGTGACTGCATATATCCCTGGTTGTCCGCCGAAGCCCACCGCAATCACATTTGGTGCATACAAGCTCCTAGAAGTGCTATCAAAAGCGTTTGGAGTTGCCGAGAAAAAGGAGAAAGAGGAGGTACCCTTTGACATTACTGCAGCACAGAGCGAGGGAGTTGCAGAAACATGAGTAATCAGGATAATGTGTCAATTTTCAGACCGGCACTAGAAGAGGGTCATGAGGATGAATATGCTCTGCTCAACCAGATAAAGTCTGAAATGGGAGATATAATAATCGAGGAAGGCACATATGTTCACATTCAACCGCGACGAGTCTTTATTCAGATCCGGCCTGACAAGCTGAGAGATTTCGTAAAGTACATGCAAGAGAAGCATGGGATGTGGCAGTTCAGTACATTATCTGGTAGAGACCTTGGAAATGATTTGCAGGCCAATTATCACTTCTTTATCAATGACAAGAAGATTGCGGTGACTATCAGAATCAATGTCCCCCGCACAATGCCAGAGTACCAGTCAATAACGGACATTGTACCAGCCGCCGAGTTTGTTGAAAACGAGCTTCGTGAGATGTTCGGGCTTGTTCCAGTGGGTCATCCGAACCCGAGAAGGTGTGAGCTGCCGGAGAACTGGCCTGCGGATGAATTCCCGCTCAGGAAGGACTGGCAAGACCCCAGAGGTCTGATGAAACGATCGCAGACAACAGGACCAAAGGAGGTAAAATAGAATGTCAACAGGAAACAGAAAGACAGTCACACCTCCAAGAGTGACAATCCCAATCGGGCCACAGCATCCAGCTCTCAAAGAACCTGGAATGTTCAAGCTTACAATTGAGGGTGAGAGGATTGTAGATGCTGAAGTGAATATTGGCTACAATCATCGAGGGATAGAAAAGCTAGCAGAGAGTAAGACACACCTTCAGGTCCTATACCTTGCAGAACGAATCTGTGGTATCTGTTCTGCAACACATAATGGCAATTATGCTCAGGCTGTTGAGATGGCAGCAGAGGTTGAGATTCCAGAACGAGCCAAGTTCATACGAACATTGACTTGGGAGCTAGAGAGAATTCACTCACATATTCTATGGCTGGGAGTTGCATTTCACGAGGTCGGGTTTGACACTGCATTCATGTACTCATGGCGCGACAGAGAGATAGTAATGGACATGCTTGAGGACCTTAGTGGCAATCGTGTGAACTATTCGATGAACACTATTGGTGGAGTCCGAAGAAATGTGTCAGAGGAACTCAGATCAAGTCTACTAACGAGGCTTGACAAGCTAGAAGAGAGGATGATATACTATCGCGATGTCGCAATTCAGGAGAAGACATTCTGGAACAGAGTGGATGGGGTGGGTGTCTTGGAAACCTCCGTTGCCAGGGCCACTGGTGCAGTGGGTCCCACAGCCAGAGGAAGCAATGTCCCAGTGGATGTTCGTTTCAATGACCCAACGCAGGCCTATGTGCATCTTCGCGACTCGGGCGAGTTTGAGATGATACTCTCAGAAAGGTGTGATGTTGCTGGTCGAGCTATTGTCAGAGTGGTTGAAACCATAGAGTCGATCAAGATGTGCAGATGGCTCCTTCAGAACCTTCCAGATGGACCAATCAGAGAGAGGGTGCGTCCAAGAGTTCAGCCAAACGAGGTCCTTGCAAGATATGAGGCCCCACGGGGCGAGGTAGTTCACTATCTTGTGACAAACGGAACAGACAAGCCAGAACGTTGGAAGGTCCGTGCACCAACACATGCGAACTGGGTGTCAATGCGACACACCCTGATTGGGAACTATCTTGCAGATGCTCCTATAATTCTTGCAGCCATCGATCCCTGCTTTAGCTGCACTGACAGAGTCACAATAGTCGATACAGATGACAACCTCATAGAGTCAGTGCCTTTAGACATCATGAGAGTGAGAGCAAACAAATGGTACAGACAGAATGGTGGGAAGTTCTAATGATGCAGACATTGCAGTTCTTAGACATTTTGATTTGGGGCCTTTGGGTCCTACTATTCCCAGGAATATTCTTCATCACATTCCTCGCACTACTTTGGGAATGGATTGATAGAAAGGTATATGCTCGATTGCAGAACAGAATAGGTCCGCTCCATACAGGCTGGCAAGGGATACTTCAGCCCCTGATGGACTTTCTCAAGCTTCTCGGTAAGGAGGACCTTACACCCAAAAGGGCTGACAAGAGGAGCTTCTCAGCCGTGCCTGTGATCATGTTAGTTCTATCCATCACACTATGCATGTTTATTCCGATTGTGGATATGGACCCATCATTGCCAGGGATCCAAGGAATCCTGAGCTTTGAGGGAGACCTCATACTCTTACTCTTCCTCTCATCAATGCTCGTCGCAGTGATCATGCTCGCAGGATACTTCTCATCCAATCCATTTGGACAGGTAGGTTCTGCAAGGACTGGAATGCTCCTGATCAGTTTTGAGATCCCACTGATTGCTGCAATTGTCACTCCAGCCATCCTCACGGGGAGCCTTAGAATATCAACAATTATGGAGGGTCTGAAGACTCTCAATATACCCTATGCACTCCTGCTCATCCTACCACTTGTAATATTCTTGATATCAATACAGGCGGAACTTGAGAGGATTCCCTTTGATGTTAGTCATGCTGAAACGGAGATTGTTCACGGCTGGCAGGTCGAGTTCAGCGGAAAGAAGCTAGCACTCATTCATATGGCTGAGGACATCATGCTGGTGTTTGCTGCTGGTATCACCACATCCCTGTTTCTGGGAGGACCATATCTTCTCGAGTTCATTCCGCTCGATGTGTTCTCGGTCACTTTTGCCACCCTCATGCAGACATCATGGATTGGGTGGGTCTACTACACTCTTGTGTTTATGTTCAAGTCCATCATCGTTGTGATGATATTGAGCAACATGAGGACCGCATTTGCACGCTGGAGAATCGATCAGATTGTTCATTACGGCTGGAAGTTCATGGTGCCTCTGGCCCTTGTGAACCTGCTTCTCGTGCAACTTGCAATAGTTTACATATTTCCAATACTCGGGGTGATTGTTTAATGTCTAGACTTGGTGCCATGGAAAAGGAACTCCTGAAGAGTATCAAGAAAAAGCCCGCTACTGTGATCTATCCATTTACGAAGGAAGGCCTAAACATCCCAGTCGGACTTCGTGGAAGGTGGACCTACAAGAACCCAGACAGGTGCACTGGCTGTAAGATCTGCGAACGTGTCTGTCCCAGTAGTGCAATTGAGATGGTGGAGTGCGGTCCCGATGATATCCAGACAAAAACGGGCTGGAGACCCATTTGCCACTTTGACAGGTGTATATTATGCGCTCAGTGTGTTGAGTCCTGTCCACGTTCCGTACTGGAACTATCTGCCGAGTTCGAGATGGCATTCCTCAGTCGTGATGATATGATTATCAGATGAGTGATGCTTAAGAGTCTATGTTTCATCCTTGCTGGGCCAAGGCCTGTTCTCCGGCCTTGATGCCCAGTTCTAGGGCTTTCAGGTTCGCCTCCTTGAACCGAGGCCACCGCTCTTCTACTCGCTTCTTCAGGCCCTCAGTCGATACTATCTTTGTTATGACGGCAAGAGCTCCAAGCATGACAACATTAGTGGTCTGTTTATTACCAACCTCCATGTCAGCAATCCGAGTAGCGGGAATCTCGTAAACCTTGACGCCTTTCGGGAGAGCACTTTCTATCTCTACAAGGTCCTCATCTATTATTAGAATGCCATTTTCCTTGAGTCCATGAATGTATTCTAGGTACGCAGCTCTGCTCATTGCAACAAAGACATCAGGCTCTTGCACCTTGGGATAATCCACCTCATCATCATCTATGACAATCTCACTCTTGCTGGCGCCGCCCCTTGCCTCAGGACCATAGCTCTGCGTCTGGACACACTCCCTACCTTCGATTAGAGAGAGGGTTTCGCCCAATACAACCGCCATCGTAACTATCCCTTGGCCACCAAATCCTCCAATGCGAATCTCATATCTTGTCATTCATTCACCGGCGCCCTGTGTTTGTTCAGACTTGGTCGATAGGGAAACCCATCTAAATAAAAACCATGCGTTTAGCTCTTTATAACATGATTATGATATAGTCCTTAATCTTCTCAATCATCCCATCAGACTATCAACTTTGATTTTTGCTGTAATCTATTGTCAATTCAAAGAGAATCTTTGACCGAAATTGATTCATTTTAAATTATCTACTGACATTCATGATTTTATCAACTTGCCTTTCCTTGAGCGTATATTTGGCGAAGAGTATTATCATTACAAATTGCATACTCCATGAAATATTGGAATGCCAAAAAGGAAAGAAGAATAGCCTCATGTTTTTAGATGGTAAAGTTTGGTCAGATGGGGAAAGTAAAGTTCAGTTATCTTCAGTAAGATTCGTCAATTGCTTGCAAGATATGTAGAACTATTGGCCATGTGCCTTCAGATGCATCTGCCGCAAAACCTCGGTGTACTCAGGCTTCTCAATGTTAACAAACTCCCCACACACGATCCGACGCTCATAGTCGAACTCTGCTTCGTGAGGCGGTAGCCCGTTCTGAATGTCTGCAACTTCAAGCAGGTGCTTATGCATGGCTAGCCCATCACCCAGTCGGTTCATCCGTCCATATGCAGTCGGACATGCGCCCACTATTTCGATGAATGAGAACCCCTTCTTCTTGATTCCTTTTGCTATCGATTTGGTCGCACGCCTCGCCTGAACTGCAGTCCATCTGGCTACAAAAGTCGCTCCTGATGATGCCGCAAGCTGCACCAGGTTGAATGGATGTTCCACATTTCCAAAAGGAGGTGGACTTGTTTGGGAATATCGCTCATGTTCGGTTGTTGGACCAAATTGACCACCTGTCATTCCATAATTAAGGTTGTTGATGCAAACGACCGTGATGTCAATATTTCTACGACAGGCATGAATGAGATGGTTTCCACCAATGGCGGCAAGATCCCCATCGCCGCTTATCACAATTACTTCCAGCTCTGGATTAGCAATCTTGACGCCCTCAGCAAAGGCAATAGCTCTACCATGGGTGGTATGATAAGTTCCAGTCTTGAAGTATCCAGAGGTTCTACCAGAACAGCCAATACCTGAAATAATGACCACCTTGTGAAAATCAAGGCCAAGGTCTTCAATGGCATGTGCCACCATTTGAGTAGCGATACCAATAGAGCAGCCAGGGCAGTAGATCCATGGCAAACGATCAGTACGGATGTACTTCTGCATAGGATGAGACAGGGTAGTTGTTGATTCGGTCATGACAAGACCACGGGGCAGAATCAGTAGGCAATCAGATAAAAGAGTTGTTGATGGGGCGATATTGACATATCAGGTTGTGTCGGCAATATCAAGGGGAACTCTGGGAAGATAGATGACAAAGCACACACCAAGCTCAGAATTGTTGGGCACTCTGTCTTTCACAGACATCGAGCCGCCGATTCTTTCAACAATCTGTTTTGCCTGATGTATTTCAATACCGCCGTAGCGCCGATGTATGTCGAATATGTCGGGTTTCCGCTCATCAGAGATGCCAAGGCCATTGTCAGCAATCGAGATATTATAGCCGCTGATAACCTCAATTGCTGAGAGCCATATAGTCTTGTCATCATGAGGGTTATGAGTGATCAGGTGTTCAATAAGTAATGTGAACAGGAATTCCAAAAATTCGTTTGCCATTATAGTGGCGTTCTCGATTTCAATCTGGATGATGAAATTTACATTTGTCCATTTTGAGCGGAGGTTTGACAAGCAGGTGTAAAGGATCTGATTCAGGTTTACCTCTCTCAATGATTGAGAGAGCAGCTGTTCGGTAATTGCCACCTTACGGATTATTGACTCGCATACATCAACAGATTTTACAATCTTTTCCATAATATCTCTGAGCCCCTCATCGTCAAGCATCTCCATTGCCAGTGTCGCATAACCAACAACGACTTGGAATTGGTTTCTTAGATCATGACTCATGAGGTCCAGATAGAGCAGTGCCCTCTCAGTTGCAGCCCTATACGCCCGTTCCATGAGCTTTCTCTGAGTCACATCCCGGATTGCATTAATTCGGACCTTTCGTCCTTGATACATGCAATCATTACTTATCACTTCAAGGATTAGCTGAGTTCCATCCTTTTTGACACCAGTCACCTCAATCATATTGCCGCTCTGACTGAGCATCTGTTCTCTGATGAGGTCTGCTGAAACTGGCGATGCGAAATCAAGCAGACTGCGTCCAATTACCTCTTCTATACTATACCCAAACATGTCTGCGAGTTGCTGGTTCACATCGATAATCTCACCCCTGTCATGAATGAGTACACCATCAAAGTTGGTTTCAATAAGAGACTTGTAGCGTTCCTCACTCTCGCGTAAGGCGTCTTCGATCTGAATACGTCTGGTGATATCTAGACTAACACCAAGCACACAGGTCCCATGATCAGCAAACTCAACAGGGATCTTGCGGGTTTCAAGCCAATGGACTGTACCATCGGCGTAGGTGAATGGCTGTCGAGGAATGAACATTTCTTTGCCGGTCTGAATGACCTGCTGATCCTCCGCTAGAAACCTCTCAACCTCTTCTTGATTGGGATGGAGATCCCTATGGTTTTTTCCAATCAGTTCTTCAACAGTGGTCCCAAAGGCTTCGGCTACAGCCTTGTTTACAAGGATTAGATTGCCATGCTTGTCCTTCAGGAATATTTGGTGGGGGACAAGATCAATTACCTGCCGAAGTTTCTGCTGACTTGTTTGGAGTTGTTCTTTGTGTTTCTTGGACTCTGTTATGTCGCGCTTAATTCCAACATAATATTCAGGTCTGCCATCACTACCAAGGATAGTAAATGCTGATAGACCAATGAATAGATGTTTGCCAGATTTGGTTACACATTCGTACTCGCCACTGCATCTCCCATGTTTGGATAGTTCCTTAAAGATCTCTTGGAAGGCCTGCTCGCCCATGTGTATTGCAGGAGTCTTTCCCTCAAGCTCTTCATTAGAGTAGCCAATCATCTTACGATGGGCATTATTTTGCATCAGATATCTGCCATTCGAGTCCAATATTGCAATTGCATTGAAAGAGAAATCGAATACTGCCTTGTAGAGTTGCAGGTCCTCATGGGCGGAGGGTTTCTTTTTTATTATGACCAGCAAGCCACTCTCGCCATTATCTAGACGAATTGAGTGGAATCTGGCGGTTATTCTAATTGTGCTTTGAGTGTTAAATCTCCACTCCAATAGCGCCTCATTAAGGGACTTGAAGTTTCCTGATTGCAAATAATCGGAGATGGCCTCAGGTTGGTCATAACTAATTAAATCGCCAATGCTCTTACCAATGACTTCTGCTCTCGGAATGTCCTGCCATTGTTCGAAGGCCCTATTTACAGCGATGATCTTGCCAGTCCTGTTTATCATTATTACGGGGGAATCAAGTGAGTTGATGAATGACCCGTCAATGGTGATTTCATTATTCAAATTAGTCAGACCTTCTGCTTTTAGAGACCCCATTGAAATATTGGAATTCAATCATATAATAATATGGAAATTAAAATGGCGCATATATTCATGTCCTTTATTAATAGTGATTATCACGAACTGACCTCGTGTATTTTCTGGACTATCTCTTGAGGGTATTGCGGCATTCCTGCAGGCTTTGCCATTAGATGTACAGGCGTTGTCAATGCGTGCTCTTTTACAAGGTGGTATATCTGTCCCATATTTTGTTCTGGAACAATGATATGCTTCACACGTGATGCGAGATCAGCAATGGCCTTTTCAGGGAATGGCCAGACGGTCTTCAGTCTGAGCATGCCAACCTTAATGCCCTCGTTTCGTGCATCTTTGATTGCCCTCTTCGCACTTCGTGAGGGAGTGCCATACGAAACCACTGCAATGTCAGCATCATCAAGCATGAACTCTTCAAGTTCAATTATCTTATCCGCATTATGTAGAATCTTGTTGTTCAGTCTTGTTATTAGTTCAATCTGAACGTTTTCTTTATCACTCGGATATCCGCGTTCGTCATGAGTCAGACCCGTTGCATAGAACTGATATTCTGATCCAAGCAGGGCCATTGGCGGGACTAAATCGTCATCGGCCTTGAATGGCAGATACTCTTCAGGAGGTACTTTGGGGAGCTTTCGATACTCAATCTTCAGGTCATGCTCATCGGGAATCACAAGTCGCTCACGCATGTGGCCAACAGTTTCATCTGCAAGGATGAACACAGGAGTTCTGAAGCGCTCAGCCAGATTGAATGCACGTACAGTCTGGTCGAACATCTCCTGAACTGATGCTGGGGTGAGTGCTATGATTTGGTAATCACCGTGACTCCCCCATTTGGCTTGCATGACATCACCCTGTTGACCCCTGGTGGGCTGTCCAGTACTGGGGCCACCACGCATGATGTTCACGATAACAAGTGGGGTTTCTGTCATCACAGCCAGTCCAATGGCCTCGAGCATAAGGCTGACCCCAGGACCCGATGTTGCAGTCATTGCCTTTGCTCCAGTCCAAGATGCTCCAATCACGCTGGTAATTGATGCAATCTCGTCTTCATATTGAACATAGGCACCTCCAACCTCTGGCATTCTACGAGCCATCCATTCAGCAATCTCAGTAGCAGGAGTGATTGGGTATCCTCCAAAATATCTACATCCCGCACTCAGGGCACCTTCGGCACAGGCAATATCGCCCATGGTAAACATCACACGTTCAGGCATTTATTGTCCCTCGTCAGAACTATTCTTTTCAAATTCTGGAATCACTGTTCCTTCTTGGACATTACCGGACTCGTAGGCTTTCCTGGCCTCTTCTTTGTCAGCCAGATAGATTGCCAGATCGGGGCAGATCCTCTCACAAAAGCCGCAATTAACGCAAGCCTCAATATCGCATGCACTAACTGGATGGTACCCCTTCTTATTGTAAATTGATGTGTCAATGCATAGCACATTCTTGGGACAGAATTCTACACATAACCCACATTGCTTACATTGTTCTTGTTGAATCACAAGAACGTGTTTTCGTACTCGTGGAGGCTTTGGAGTGATTGGCTTGCGTACAGCTGACATAACTGAGTTCCCCGTGGAGTCTGAGATTATGTCTCAGTCATTACAATGTTGTCAACGATGTCACTACTATATGACATTGTTGGCTGGACATTGGCGAGATACTATGCTATTTTAGCCTTGCCTTGAAGGATAAAATCAATCAACCAGAATTCATTATAAGAACAAATGATTGCAAGTATGCAAGCGATTGCGTGAATAGGGAGCCAATGTCATTGTCAGGTGATGAGCTTTCCGAGGATGAACTGGCGAAACAGTTGAAGGGCAAGACCCTCCATGTCTATTGGTTCATGCTGCGCCATCCAGAACCCATGACGGCAAGGGAGATTCAAAGAGGGACAGATCTATCCAGCCCTTCACTCTCAATGCATCATTTGGAAAGGCTTCGTCAATTTGGACTTGTCGAGAAGGACATCCACGGGCAATACACAGTGAAGAGAGATGTCCGGATAGGACTTCTTAAACTATTCATCGGACGCGGTCGACTAATGGTACCAAGGTTCCTGTTCTATGCAACATTCTATTCATCGCTGACTGCGGCCTTTGCAACAATGCTATGGATGTTTCTGAACTGGTATTCTGTTGTGTTGATTGCACTGTTGATTTCAGTCTGTATTGTCCTGTGGTATGAGGCATTCAGAATATGGCGTGAACAGCCATTCCCAGAGGAGGACTAGTTCTATGAATAGAACTAAAAACTCTTGTTCAGAAGACTCGTGTATTGCTAATATGCATGGTGTACTAATAATGCTGAGAAAATTGCCGAAGGCCCTATTATTGACATTATTTGTAGTCATCATGCTGCAGCCCTATTCTTCAACGCAATTGCCAACGGTCGTGATATCATCAGTCCCACTTAATCGGGGCCATTCAATATCAGCGGACACACCTAAACTTAATCTGACATACTATTCAAACTGGAATAGTACCAAGGTCCCAGTCCATTCGAATCAAAAGATTGAGGGAGACCACATCACATTAAATGCAACCTTTTACCCAAAGGGTCTTGTCAATCGAACACGAATTGAAGTGAATTTAACCGCAATTAATAATGTGATATTCAATGAGGCAAATGCATCCACTATCGAGATTGACACACGAAGTCTTGGCAATAATGGTACTTGCCTGATCAATGTCACAGCATGGCTGGCCAATGGATCCATCATTATCAATACTTTTGAGAATGTGTTCCTTGGGAACTTTTTCAAACCCCATGTGTCCATAATCACTCCAAAATCTGATGATGTGTGGACAGGTCGTAATAACATAACATGGCTTGCATGGGACAATAATACTGAGGAAACCCTCACTTTTGAGGTCCTGCTATCGAGTGATGGAGGGTATACTTTCAACCTGTTAGCTGCCGGACTGACCGAGATGTGGTATGAGTGGGACTGCTCGGAATTCATTAGAAAAAATGATTACATTATTGAGGTCAGGGTGTCTGATGGCATCTATACCAGTTATGACAAATCTCCTGAGTTCACTGCCGGTGACATAATTCCAACAACGCCTACAACTGAAACCACAACAACAATGACACTGACAAATACAACGGGTGCAACAACAGACGTCCGTCCGGCACTATTCATTTCAGCATCGATAATAATCAGTGCATTCTTTGCAGTCCTCGTATATTACATTGCAAAGAAGTGATGGTGATTGCAGTATATTAGCCAAGCACTTTGTTCAATACTGAGTCAACACTAATGAGATGCTTGTTTAGACCGAGTTCATCAGGTTCAAGTCCTAACGCTAGTCCAAGTAGTTGAGTGTAGTATATCACTGGCAGCCTATATTTCATCTCACCTATCTCTTTGTTTATTTGTACTTGGGCGGTTTCATATTGCAAATGACAGAATGAACAGACATTGAGTATTGCATCAGCCTGAGCATTAATGGCATTGTCAAGCTTCTCCCTTGCAATATCGATTGAAACTGGTACATTGCTCCCACGCACCCCACCGCCAGCACCACAGCACAAGAACTTGTCTTTATAGCGTATGCTTGTTGCTCCAGTTGCCTCAACAAGTTCATCAAGAAAAGTAGGACGTTGTGTCTTTTTCCATGGCCTAAGAACACTGGGCTTGAGTAGATGGCATCCATAATGAACTGCAATCTTCAGGCCAGTCAGTGGTCGAACAACAAGCTCCTTGATCTTTTCAGGGCCAATCTCAAAGATTATCTCAATTATATGTTTGGCATCAGTCTTTGCCTCGTAATTAAGGCCAATGTCGCCAAGTATATGTTGGACTTCCTTGAGCCGTTGAGGGTGTTCATGGACGACATGTAATGCCTCTTTGAATGTCCCATAGCACCCGTTGCATCCAGTGACTATGTCAAGACCTGCCTTCTCAGCAAGCGCTAGATTTCGGGAGGCCAGTGCAAGCCATGTCGGTTCACTGAACGACCTGATGACACCAGGTGCAGGACAACAGCTTGCCCCCTTCAAGTCCTCCAACTCAATCCCGAGTTTGGGAAGCACAACACGAATGGACTTCTCAAGGTTTGGAAAACGGTTGGGCATCACGCACCCAAGGAAGAAGGAATATCGCTGCGTTTCAGTCATTGTTGAGCCCCCTTACTTGTACCCTCAATGAGAGCCTTGAAGCCTGTCTTTTTCATTATCTTCTGAACTTCTTTGAGTGACTTCTTATGCGAGTGTACTGTGGGCGGTATTTCCTTTAGGCCCAAGTCTTTCCGCTTCTTCATATTTGCCTCATCAATCGGAACTGCATGTCCTGTTTCAAGTAGCTTCATCGATGCCTTTCGATGTTGTGGAAGCATATAGCCCTGTGCAACAGCAATGTTTCTTAAAATGATAATTGCATCTGTAGTCTTGATCTGTCTAGGACACCTCTCAAGACAGGTCAGACATGTGGCACAGAGCCAGAGATCAGGACTAGACAATACCTCGTCCTTCAGCCCCAGAATGGCCTTTCGCATAAGCTCCCTTGTTCTGAACGCAGTGCGCCTGCCACTTGGGCAGACACTTGAACATGTACCACATTGAATGCATGTCCGTATGCGATCAGCTCCAGCCTCAACCAGCAGGTCTACAAACTCGGGGTCTATTTCCTCAGAGTCTATTATTTCACGGATTATCGGGTCGCTCATCAAAAGACCTCTATGACTGGTTGCCACTTAGATTCAAATATAAGACTGGTGGATGTAGCATGAGTGGTTTGAATTAATTTGTTTCTATTCAAACACATAGTCCGCCTTCGACAGAAGAGCAAGGTTGCCAATACGCACATTTTCAAGTCCAGCCTCTTCAGCAACCTCCTTGGCTCTGAATGCATGTGCACGACTAGTCCGTGGTAAATCGGACATGGCAAGATGAGGAGCAAAACCGAGTAGTGCAGTTGGAATTGTAGGGTCGCAGTATGCAATGAACTCACAGAGACGCTGCACCTCATCAACAGACACATACTCGGGTATTAGTAGAATGCTTGCCACCAGAAATGTATGATTCAGTCCCCTACCAATCTTTGCAAGTCTTCGAAAATTATTCAAGACAACAGTATTTGAAACTCCTGTCAATGCCTTGTATATGTTTGAAGAATAAGCCTTCAGATCAATCTTGAATGTGCCTCCACTCCTGATGACTACATCTGCCATTATCTTTAACCATTTTCGTGAGATTATTCCATTGGTTTCATAACAGACCTTTATTCCATGGTGAATGAGGAACTCGGACACTGCAATCGAATGGGCAGCATTACAGGATGGATCCCCACCAAAGAAGCAGACACAGGCAGTCCTTTCATTAGCAGCCTCTGCAAGTGCATGAGGGGTCATGAGAGACCTCCCTTTAGCCATCATGTCACGATAACTCGCATTCTGACAAAACAGACAGTCAGAATTACAGGAACCATAAAACACAGCCAAGTTATTGAAACGATGGTTGCTATCAAGTAGTCCATCGGTCTTACATGGACACACCCAGTCAGCCACACAGTTTGTAGGCAGCGGATCATAGTAATATGAAACTATTGCCTTTTCCTTGAAGCGTTCCTCAATTATGCCATTCTTAGCGATTCGCAGATTACAGAAGCCAACATCACCATTATTGAGTCTGCAATGGTTTCCGCATTCGGAGCATACAATCTGTCCATGACCATGTATAGTTTCAACAAGGCCCAGTCGTGCTCTCAGTCGCCTGTGAGTTTCAAGAGATTGATTCATGCTGGACGGATTGGAACTCAGGCATTCAGAGCATACACCAATTGCTCGCGATGTAAGGCGGTTGGGATGAAATGCACATCTCATTGAATAATTAGGGTAATTTGTTCTGATGAATATTGTGCCAATTGGCAATGAATTTAAGGCTGAAATTCTGTGTGCAATCCACAGTCGGTGGACATCGTGGCAAGTGCAGAAGACAGGTCTACAATAGATATAGACTCCACAGACAGGGAATTTGTGGAGATGATAAAACGTGTTGGTGGTCCCAATATTCAATCGTGTTATCAGTGTGGGACCTGTAGCGGGAGTTGTCCTGCTGGTGCCAGAACCAACTATCTTGTCAGACTCATCATTCGAAAGGCATTACTTGGTCTGAAGGAAGAGTGTATATCAGCCCCAGAACTCTGGTACTGTACTACTTGTTATACCTGCACTGACAGATGTCCACAGGATGTCAAGCCTACGGATGTTATCAAGGCCATCAGAAACATTGCTGTTGCAGAGGGCCATATGTTAAAGCCACACCAGAGTGTAGCACTGAAAGTCCTTGAAGCCGGTCATGCAGTACCACTTGATAAAGAGTCATGGCAGAAACTTAGAGAAAAAGTCGGTCTTGAGCCAGTACCACCAAATGCAAGCAGATATCATGAGACAATTGAGGAGATAAGGAAGTTGGCCAAGAAGAGCGGCTTCGACAAGCTCATCGCACCAAAGGAGGAATAGATATGGCAAAGCACAAGTTCTACCATTTTCTTGGTTGCATCATTCCACATAGATATCCTAGCATTGAGAAGGCCGCTCGTATTGTGTTTGAAGATCTTGGTTTAGAACTTCTTGACATGGAGGGTGCAAGTTGCTGTCCCGCACCAGGAGTGTTTGGTTCTTTTGACAGGGTCACATGGGCAACAATTGCCGCTAGAAACCTGACAATCGCAGAAGCAGGAGGGCACCCGATTACCACTGGATGCAACGGTTGCTTTGCAAGTCTCTGGGATGCCAATCACGAGTTGAAGCATGATGAGGAATTGATGAAGACTGTTAATGATAATCTTGCTGAGATCAATCGTGAGTTCAAGGGGAGTATAGAGGTCACTCATTATGTTGACGCCCTCTATTCAATTGCGGGTCTTGAGAAGATTCGTAAGCATGTCACACGACCACTGACCGGCGTAAGAATGGCATTGCACCCAGGCTGCCACTGGATGCGTCCAGCGGCTTTAAAGCAGAAGGACAATTCTGAGAGACCTCACATTTTCAGAGAGTTATGCGAGACTTCAGGTGCAACATATGTTCCATATAAGGATGAACTCATCTGCTGTGGTGCAGGAGGCGCTGTGAGGACTGCAGATGTAAAGGTCGCGTTGGACTTCACAAAACAGAAGTTCAATAGTCTATTGGAGGCAGGTGGCGCAGATATTATTGTGACACCATGCCCATTCTGTGAGTTACAACTGGACCTTGGACAGGTAGAGATAAAGAAGCATTTTGATCTGGATTACCAGTTTGATATATTGCATGTTGTGGAGTTACTTGCACTTGCTTTTGGTCATGAGCCTGAGGAGTTCGGACTGTCAACACATCTGCAGTACATGCAGAGGAAGAGCGAACCCAACTGGGAACGGCTTGGCCTGAAGACATAGTTATCTGGGTTTATTCTTCAATGATATGGACCATATTCATTCGCCCTTCTCTAAGCCGTCTGATAAGGCCACGTTCTTCTAGGCTCGAGAGAATCATGCTTGTCATCGATTGCGACATGTCCAGTTCTTCGTAAATCACTCGTTGTGAACAAGAACCTCCCTTCTTGATTATGAATTCAAGTACCATCTTATCCTGCTTGCTGAGTGGAAGACTGTGTATTGGTTTCATCTTCAGAGATTTGATGAACTGGTGGAGCCTTTGTGTAATTATGAATGAGAGAGCTCCAAGTATGAAAGTGATGCTAAGAGGCAAGATTAACGAGTTAGTGCTAGTGTTTGCATCGAGATTTGTTATTGGTAGACCAAATTTCACAATGAACACAGACTCTTGACCGGGAAATATCGGCCCAGAGTCCCAAGTAAATACCATTCGAGTGCCGTCAGTGTGGTTTTGGGAAGGAGTAGGATATATTAACGATGAACTCTGAGTGTCAAGAACTGCATGAGGAGGTAATGCAATAGAAACTGATAGATGTTGAATCAGATGCGTTGGGCGAATGTAGAAGATGATATGTTGAAGTGATAAGGAGCGCTCATAGTCTAGGCTGTATTCTTCCTGAATATCTCTTGTAGATAGATCTATCTCAAGAGAACCAGTTTCATTTGATGCAAGAATTTCAGACAAGGTAATACTGATCATTGAATATCTGTCAGCATTGACAATTGAAGCTTCAACAGGCTTGTCATTAAAGGCGGCATTGATCATTATTAGTGATCTTACATCGACCCTTATTGTGAGTGTGGAGATGGGCTGCAATCCCGAGTTCTTTACTAGAGTCTTGAAATTGATGATGGTAGTGCCGTTAACATGAAGGACCAGTTGGATCTTGGTGTCTTCAAACACAATGTCATCTGTGTCTTGGGCTATAATGTCATATGGGGGTCCAGCAGATATGAGGAGAGCAATCAAGCTTAGCAGTAGAATGTATTTGGGCTCCATACTTCTCACTTTGTTCTTATCTTTTTCATATTCTTGGTTTAAAACAATTCATATGTGGTAGTAGAAAAAGGGATGCAGGGGCATAGCTGCCCCTGCGGGAGAATTATCTCCGTTTTAACACAACGACAATTGCTGCAAGAGCAATAATTCCCGATGCGATAAGCACTCCATTCGAGAGTGTAGGAGACCACGATTGTGCAACTTCCGGAATGGCTGACTCCAGTAGTTTCACTGATGGATCATGAATCAGAGAACCTCCATCAAAGTTCGGATATGCAAGGAAGAGGTATAGTTCGGAGTCATCGACCCAGTAGGAAGCAGCAACATCAACTACAATTTGGCTGTTGTTAGGGAGAGTCATGACTGCTTTGTCAAGCCACCTGTAGAAACCTCGAGTGACATTATTTGAGCTGTCCACAAATGACAACTCTTCTATTTCATCGTCATCTGACTCGTCAAATTCCACTCCGAGGTCATCATCCCATTCCTCATCCGAGTCATGCTCTTCATCTTCATCGCTCTCATGAAGTCTAATCTTGTGATCTTCTTCAGACAAGTCCTCATCAAGACTGTTTAGAATTGCAATTTTGGATGTGTTAGAAAGAAATGGGAAGTTGCCAATCTCTATGTCAATCTTAAACTCCATTCCGCCATCAATTGTATAGTTGGCTTGGACGCCCTCCTCATCACTGACTGTGCCATTGTAATCAGTGAGATAGATGTGTCCATAAAACTGAACAGTCATTGATTCATATTGAGTGAAGTTAAGGGCCTGTGTATCGTGATGATCATCATCAGTGGAGTTGTCATCATCGTCATCACCATCAGCGAGATCTAGACCCATGTCATTAAATGAGTCTGGAAGCCACTCATCAAACCAGTCATCATCCCATTCATCAAGGAGTGCGCCTTTTGTATAAGACGCGTAAACCTCTGTGTTTTGACCCTGATCATCAGTTATGGAACCGACTTGTAATGTCCAGTCAAAAATTGTCAATGGTACAAAGGCTATTGTTTCATTGAACTGATATACACCATCACCGTTGCTATCTTCAAATTCAACCAACATTGTGTATTTGACCTGAAACTTCGTGATACTGCCATTCTCATCAGGAGTGTACCAGAACTGATATTTAGGATATTCCGAGTCTAGTTTCACTGTCATTATATCGGTCTGAATCCAAACAGTGCCATCTTCATCTCGTTCATAGTCAGGCTCATGCTCCTCGCTATCATTATGTTCGGGCTCATTATCATCATCGTCATCATCGTCATCCCCTTGAGCACTGACTGATGCAATAGATGAGATCAACAAGAACATCATTGATATTGCGAGCATCTTGATAAGCAAGTCTTTTCGTTTCATGTTATCACCTGAAGAAATCATCTCATTTTGCATTTATAATGACCATTACAAAGAGAACTGAAATGCAGTGATAAAGAGAGATGAAAAAGCTACAATGAGAAAAATATCCTTTATGATGTTTCAAAAGAGTTCATAAAGGAGAGAGGCTTCAATCAGATGTGGTTGAAGATTTAGTTTCAGAGTTGAAAGTTGCCCCGTCCTCTGCCTCCTCAAAATACTCTCTTGAACGTGACTTTATTCGTGAGAGATAGATTCTAGTAAACTGCCGAGTCGCCTTCATAAATGGGGAATAATGTTCCTGTAATATAAACTCATACCCGCTGAATAGGAGTAAACGTCTGTATCGCGCTCTCTATCGTCGAAAATTCGTAGTTTATGAGGATTGATTGGCATACCTCTTTTCAAATGATTAATATTCTCAGAATTCAAAACGATTCCGATGACAATTGTCGAGATATTGTGTCTTAACCACAGGTCTGTCATTGGCCTGACATTCGACGCAAATTGGGATGCAAACCCAATTGACCTCTGTCAGGCGGCTCACCATAGATATTTTCATTATTATGGGGGAATGGAAAATTCTCTTAATATGAGTTGGATTCATCCATCCTCTGATGTTGAAAGAATTCATAAAGCCATTCTTGAAGTAAATGAGCAATTGTTTGTTCCAAAATCAACACAGGTGATTGGGGATTATATCAACGTGTTTAAGTTTCTAAGGGATGAGCAACTTCATCACAAGTGATTTCTCCCACTGCCAAGGAGAGTAAAAGGTAAGGTTGAGATATCTGATATTGACACTGATAATGTGATAAAGCCAGAATCAGTCGAAACCATCATGGAGAGAGTCACTCTGGATAGTGATTCCTTGGATGATGAGGTGGGTCTTGTTCAGCAGATGGAGGATGCTACTAAGAGGACTAATGCTTGTATCAGTGCTATGAAACTCGGACGCGATGAGGAGAGTGCATTGCTGGCACAAATTTCTACACTCTTAAAGTCAGAGATTTTAGAACAAAAATGGCTGGCGATTCTCGCACTCAGATATTAATCGGTGGGAGGAGTGAATGACATTGAGCGATTCATCAACCAAGTAAGGCATCTTCTTCTTGATGACCTCTTTCTGTTTCGAATGGGTAGTAGAGAGATAATAAGTACTGCATGCATTTGTAATCCCATGCAGGGCATCTCAGTCATTGATAAGATTCTTGATTTAACGTGAATAAACGAAAGAATCGCAGGAATGAATCTGTTGATACATTTCTGGGATAATATGGACATCATTAGGGGCATGTTTCAGGATGAGAAATCGCATGACTATAGGGAATTCAATAGAGGTTTCAAACTTCTGCTTCAGAAGAGAACAGATATGGTTGAAGAACTTGTCAACTTGATCATCGATAATTATCAGTACTGGCAGCATGATGATTTGACCAGTCAAATTGTCAGAGATGCAGAATACACATTCGAGGACTATGACATTGAATGTGAGATCAGAGTGAGGTCATTGAGGTTGTTCTTCAAGTGGTTGAAACAGCCATTCATGAGGTTCAAGCGGTAAATATCCAAAAGCATAGCTATTCAACTCATGGTTCAATTGGCCATGGTGCCAACAATAAACATTTTATCACGCAAGTTATCCGTTCGCAAACACTCTGGAGTGTAATCAGTGATGGCTGAGTCAGAAACAAAGCCCGTTATGATTGTCGGAGCTGGCATCTCGGGAATGCGAGCTGCATTAGATCTGGCGGAAATGGGAGTCAAGGTCTATCTGGTTGAGAGGCAACCATCAATTGGTGGACACATGTCACAACTAGATAAGACGTTCCCCACGCTTGATTGTGCAATGTGTATTCAGGGGCCATGGATGGTTGATTGTTCACGACACCCAAACATTGAGATCATGTCATACTCAGAGGTCATCGAGGTTTCTGGCAAGCGTGGAAACTTCAATGTCAAGATTCTCAAAAAGAACAGAAGGGTAGATCCTGACAAGTGCACAGGTTGTGGGGACTGTGAGCGGATATGTCCTATTGAGGTCCCAAACGAGTATGACATGGGTCTAAAGATGAGAAAGGCGGCATATATCCCATTCCCACAAGCAGTGCCCAATGTAGCAACAATTGACATTGAAAATTGCATCCAGTGTATGATGTGTGTTAAGACTTGCAAGGCAAAAGCGATTGACTTTGAGGCATTCACTGATGAGACCATCGAGGTCAATGCGGGTTCAATAATTATTGCAACGGGGTTTGAGTTGATAGATCCCGCGACAGTTCCAGAGTATGGTTATGGTAGATTCCCAAATGTTGTGTCATCACTGGAATATGAGAGAATGGTGTCTGCAAGCGGACCAACCAGCGGCGTGGTCATGAGACCCTCTGATGGTCGCGAGCCTCATCGTATAGCATTCGTTCAGTGCGTTGGGAGTAGGGACGTGAATCACTGCGCATATTGCTCTAAGATCTGCTGTACTTATGCCACAAAGGAGGCAATAATCACAAAGGAGCACACTCCAGAGGTGCACATTGACATTTTATTCAATGATATGAGAGTCTTTGGTAAGGGCTTCGAGGAGTTTATTGTACGCGGAGAGACAGAGTATGGCATAAACTATGTCAAGGGGCTCCCAAGTGAGATTCATGAGGACCCTACCACCCATGACCTTATCATCAAGCATGTTGATGCAAAGGAACACGAGGTCCTGATTGACAGGTATGACCTTGTTGTTCTATGTCCTGCAATGATTCCAACGGACAACAGCAAGCTGTTTGAGAGCATTGGAATAAAGACTGACAAATATGGCTTCATTCCAGCACAGAATGGAGGTCTTCTCCTTACTGAAACCGGTGTGGAGGGTGTGCATATGTGTGGAACATGCAATGCACCCAAGGACATTCCTGATTCTGTTGCTCAGGGCAGTGCTGCTGCGGCACTGGCTGCCATGGACATTGCTACACCAAAGGCATACTCGAAGACCGATACAATTGAGGGCCAAGATTTGGAGTTGATGGCAGGAGAGCCCAGGATAGGGGTCATTATCTGTTCATGCGGAATCAATATTGCTGGCACTGTGGATGTCGCCCGTGTGACCGAATACGCAAGCACTCTGCCCAATGTGGTCTATGCTGAGAACCTGCTCTATTCATGCTCTTCAGACTCGCAAGTCGTGATCAAGGAGGCCATAAAGGAACACAAGCTGAACAGAGTTGTTGTTGCATCATGTACTCCAAGGACTCATGAACCACTGTTCAGAACCACAATTGAGGAAGCAGGGCTGAACAAGTATCTGTTTGAGCTTGCCAATATTCGCGAGCATTGCTCATGGATTCATCAGACTGAAAAGGATGAGGCCACAGAGAAGGCCATGGACCTTGTCAGAATGGCAGTGGCCAGAGCGACAATTCTTGAACCTCAGGAGGAGGCGATCACCGAGATAGCTCCCATGGCACTGGTAATTGGTGCGGGAGTCGCAGGGATGACCGCAGCAGAGATTATTGCCAATAAGGGTTACAAGGTGTATCTGGTTGAGAGAGAGAGCAGGGTCGGAGGCTTTCTCAACAGGGTGAAGACTGTTAATTTTGACAGCAGGTCCACTGAAGAGTTGATCAGTGAATATGAGAAGAAAATTGAGAGTAATGCAAACATCGAATTGATGCTGAACTCCCAGGTTGTTTCATCGAAAGGAGCCATCGGAGATTTCAATGTCATAGTCAACACCAATGATGAGGAGAAGGAGATAAAGATCGGAGTCATTATTGTTGCTACTGGTGCAACCATGCTTGAGGAGGAGGGGCTCTATGGCCTGAAGAAGCTCCCAGAGGTGATGACCGAGGCAGAGTTCAACAGGAGGGTGATTGAGGAAGATGGGATTAAAAACGGTGAAACATTCGTTGTGATTCATTGTGCAGGCTCACGTGAGGACGAGTCCCTTGAGGGCTCAAGAACATGGTGCTCATCAGTCTGCTGTACTGTCGCCCTAGAGCATACACTAGAGCTTCTTGATAGATATCCTGACTCACGGGTGTTTCATTTGTACAGGGACCTTCGTGCCCCCTACAATGTTGAGGACAAATACAGGGAGGCCAGAAAAAAGGGAGCCGTGTTCATCAGGTTTGACAAGGATGAACCACCAGTTGTGAAGAAGGGTAAAGACAAAGCCCTGACCGTCACTGTTAAGGATCAGGTGCTTGGTGCAACCCTTGAGCTAGATGTGGATCATGTAGTTCTGGCAACTGCAATGGTCCCACACGAGTCCAACAAAGAGGTCTCGGAGTTGTTCAAACTCTCACTAAATATGTCAGGATATTTCATGGAGGCCCACCCCAAGCTTCGGCCCATTGACTTTCAGACAGATGGTGTCTTTGTTGCAGGTACAGCTACTGCACCCAAAGGCATCAATGAGGCCATGGCACAGGGACAGGGTGCTGCCATGCGCGCATTGATTCCGCTGGTTAAAGGTGTGAGAAAGGCAGAGGCCATAGTTTCAGTGGTTGATCCAGAGGTATGTGTTGGCTGTGGCACCTGTGAGATCAACTGTGCATACAATGCGATTGCAGTGGTACCAGGCGATGGATCTCATGATTATGCGGTGTCAAATCCGGTTCTCTGCCAAGGTTGCGGCAAATGCGCTGCAGGTTGTCCAGCGGGGGCAATCACCATGAAGCACTTCACAGATGATCAGATAATGGCTCAGGTCAGGAGTGCTCTTGAAGACCTGCCACCAAATGAACCTCGCATTCTCACGATAATGTGCAACTGGTGTACCTATGCAGGCGCAGACTCGGCGGGCGTTGCAAGGCTTCAACAGCCGCCCGCTGTGAGAGATATCAGGGTGATGTGTACTGGAAGGGTCAGTGTGACTCATATTCTAGAGGCATTCAGGTTAGGTGCTGATATGGTCTGGATATCAGGGTGTCATGTTGGAGACTGCCATTATGTTGATGGAAATATAGCATTCGAGAGAAGATACATGATTGCCAAGAAGATTATTGAAAAAGCAGGACTTGAACCTGAGAGACTTCAATTCACACATATTAGCGCAAGTGAGGGGCCAATATATGCAGAGAAAGTGAAAGAACTCACGGAACTCGTTGAGAAGCTTGGGCCAAGCCCACTTAGGCCGAGGAGGAGATAATCATGACCGAGAGTTGGGGCCGATTCAAATCTTTTGAGGGAATGACATTCAAAAAGCTGGACGCCAAATTCACAAAGAAGGTGTCCGAACTCATCGGCGGGCAAGACCTGACTGCATGTTTTCAATGCGCCAAGTGCAGTGGGGGATGCCCCGTCAGTGATAAAGTGAACATCCAGATTCATGAGGTCATGAGAATGCTTCTCTTTGGTCTTGAGGAGGTCTTAGAAACCGACATGATCTGGTTATGCACGACTTGCTATACTTGTCAGGAGCGTTGTCCACAGGGAATAGACATTACGGACATTCTCTTTGGTCTGAAGAACATGGCCTATAGAAAAGGGATTGCGCCACCCGGTTATGTTGCTGCTGCTCAGGGTTTGTATAATAATGGACGACTCTATGAGCCCACAGACTGGGAACGTGAAGACTTGGAACTTGATGATGTTCCCGAGTTTGACATCAATGATGTGAAGAAGTTATTGGACAAGACTAGGCTCTTGAAGCTACAGGAGGAGGAATAAATGAACAAGACATACGAGGTCTTTCTTGGATGTGCGATTCCGAATCGATTCAATAATTATGAGAGCAGCATGCGAGCCGTCGCAGAGGCTCTAGACATAAAGCTTCTTGACTTTGATGGTGCAACCTGCTGTGGTACTGTTGTGCTCAAGTCAATTGATGAGTACAGCTGGCTTTCAATGTCTGGTCGAAACATTGCACTCGCCGAGAAGAGAGGACATGACATTGTTACGCCATGCAACGGCTGCTTTGGCTCACTAAAGGATGTCGATCATGTTCTACATACCGAGGAGGAACAGAGAAAGGCCGTCAATGAGGTGCTCAAAGAGCTTGGGCTCGAGTATACGGGCAAGTCCAAGATAAGACACTTTGTAGAGGTCCTTTATGACTTGAAGGACGAGATTGCCTCAAAGATTGTGAAACCACTTGAAGGGCTCAAGGTTGCATTTCATCCTGGATGCCATCTCCTAAGGCCGTCCAAAGTTGCAGGGTTCGATGATCCCGAGTTGCCCAGCAAAGTTGATGAGTTGATTGAGTTGACCGGGGCTAAGAGTATTCCTTGGAACCTGAAACTCAGATGCTGTGGTTCACCGCTCTTGATTGCCAGCGAGGATGTGGCAACGAGGATATTAAAGGAGAAGCTTGCCGATGCAAAAGCCTCAGGTGCTAACTGTGTTGTGACCAACTGTCCCGCCTGTCATACCCAGTATGATGTTCAGGCCCTTGGATTGACTGATGAAAATGGTGAATCGCTAGAACTCCCTGCCTTGTTTGTGACTCAGATCTTGGGTCTTGCCATGGGACTTGATGAAGAACGGCTCGGGCTCGAACTGGACAGAATCTCTCTTGATCCTGTAAGCGATATACTTGGGATCTAATGTCAAGACAAGGCAAGTATTACAATCATAATCACAAGTCAGAACTCAGTCCAATCGGCTCTCACCATAGAACAGTTCGCCCAGACGCTGCATGGCATCGCGTACACATTCCTTCTTGCCGCTGACTTGTAGATGTCTTTCGCCGTCAAGCGAGATTATTACTCTGCAGTCCTCGGCAATCTCTGAGATGACCTCCACAGGAATTTCATCAGGTAGTCTGATTCTGAAAAAGCCCACATCCCTCTCTCGGGGGATATCAGATATTGGGACTTGTTCTTCAATGACAATATCAACAGCTTCGCCATGAAGCGCCTTCTCAAAGCGATGCTCCCAATTCTGCCTGTATTCGAGTCCTTGGTTCTCCTCAGCCCAGACCATCAGTGATTCTCTTAGACTTGACATTTTGCCTTCCATTTCTTCACGGATATCAGTTTCACTCCTCTGAAAGCTCTGGATGTCTTCATCGAATGAGCGGAGATATTCAATCATCATCTTGGCATTACGCATGTCTGCATAAGTGAACTTTGGGATGAATACACCATTGCCATTCAGTTCACCAAGCAGTTCATTAAGCACATGCCAAGCTGCATATAGTCCATCAAGTGTGACCATACATGACACCTATTCCTTCAACATGGCTTCTATCTCTTCAAGAAGACTCTTCTCACGCCACCAACGCAAGTCGCGGGCACCTGTAGGACAGATTGCACAGCATGCACCACAGCCCTCACACTTTAACTCGTCAGTCACACTCTTCTTCACTCCAGGTTCAATCTCTATCATGCTTATGGCATCATATGGACATATCTCTGAGTAGTGACATAGATCACAACCCACACATAGTTCCTGATCGACTTCGGCTGTGAGAAGCTCGATCTCCACAGTGCCCAGATTAAGAGGAATTGTGGCAGCACTTGCAGCACTACGGGCCTGATTGACCGAGTCAGCAATATTCTTTGCATAGGTCACCCCCAAGAACACACCAGGCACTGTGGTGTCCACTGGGCGGTACTTCATATGCATCTCGAGCAAAAAACCATCCTGACCCCTGTTGATTCCAAGAGCCCTGACAATCTCATCAATATCATGAGGGGCTTCCAAGCCTACCGCCAATACGACCATGTTAGACTTGATTCTGAGAGTTTCCTGTAAGAGAGTATCATAAATCGTCACTATCGCACCATCGCCATCGGGGTCCTTCTTAACGGTCACGGGGCGATCTCGTATCCAGCGGAGGTATGACACACCATTCTGCCGGTTTTCACGCCACATCTCTTCCATCTTATTGGCATAGGGTCTGATGTGTTCTTTGTAGGCGGAGAATATCCTGATGTCTGGAAACATCTCTCGTAATTCATGTTGCATTGCGATAACAGCAGAACAACACACACGTGAACAATAGCGATTGCCCTCACCCGGATTTTGTCTTGATCCAACACAATGGATGAACACTGGGTTCTTTGGTGGTTCTTTCAACTCACCATTCCGCAGCATTCGTTCAAGTTGAAGGGTTGTGATTACTCCAGGCACCTCACCATAGCCGTATTCGCCAGGTTTTGGCTCATATGTATCGGTCCCTACTGTTATCACCATGGACCCAATATCATAAGTCAACTGTTCACCAGTTTGGGTGTTCTCCACGGTTATCTTATAATTCCCATAAGACCCATCTCTGGCAACCACTTTGCTTTTCAATAATACTTTGATTCGCTTGCTCTTTTCAATCCGTGAAACCAAGTCCTCAACAATCTCTTGAGCGCTCAATAGTTGGGGGAATACGTTGTATAGATCATTCAAGCGACCGCCCAATCGGTCTTCCTTTTCAACAAGGATCACATTGAAGCCTTTTTTGGCAATGTCAAGAGCCGCTGTCATTCCTGAAACCCCACCACCCACAACCATGGTGGTCCGTACCACCTCCAATGACTTGACAGGAACTATTTCATTATTGATCGCTTTAGCAACTGCACTGCGAATAAGGTCTTGACCCTTCTTTTGCCTTTCTTCCTTGGGTGCATTGGCATTCACAAGTGCGAGATGCTCTCTGAGCCCTGCGGGCCCCACAAAATAATACTGTGAGAGGCCTGCTGCTTCAAGGGCACGCCTAAAGGTAGCCTCATGCTGAAGAGGTGAACATGATCCGACAACAACCCTATTCAGTTTATGCTCTCGAATTGCCTTCGTTATGAGTTCTTGTCCTGGGTCGCTGCACATGAAGATGTAATCTGTGGAATAAACCACATTTGGAAGACCTTTAGCCCATTCAGCCAATCCTGGGGAATCAATGACATTTCCAATGATGCCTCCACAATGACAGATGAAGACTCCAACTCTTGGCTCATCAGCGATTTCCGCAGGCGGAATGTCCTCTGGTTCTGGAGGTGGTGGAATCGGCAGGATAGAATGTGCTGCCATTGCGGCACCCTTGCCTTCATTTACTGTGTCAGTGCCATCTTTTGGACCATGAGCGCAACCTGCAACAAATATGCCAGGCCTTGTGGTTTCTAGAGCATGTGCGTTAGGGTGCGACTCCTTCACAAAACCAGTATCATCAAGATCTATCTTCAATATCTTTGCCAGATTATCAAGGTCCTTGGCGGGTCTGAAACTTGCATTAAGAACCATCATTGATACATCTTTGATCTCCATTATCTCTCCAGTTTCTGTGTCTTCTAACTTTACTGAGAGGTCATGTGTGTCAGGGTCCTCGTAAACCTCTGCCACCCTGCCGCGGATAAACTTGATGCCTTGGTTGTGTTGAGAGTCCCAGAGAAACTCTTCCAATGCCTTTCCAGCTGTCCGCATGTCCATGTAAGTATAGATTATTTCGCAATGGTCCTCTGGATAGTGCATTCTTGTGACTTGTGCCAGCTTGAGCCCGAAGGAGCAACAGACGCGATTGCAATGTTTGCTATAGCCATTGATTGCCTCTCGCACATCTCTGCTTCCAACGCAGTTGACAAACAATATCCTTGTGGGTTCTTTACCATCTGATGGTCGTACCATATGAGCATCAGTTGGGCCAGTGGGATGAGTCTGGCGGTCATATTGTAGAGAGGTGACCACATTTGGAAAAATGCCATAGCCATACTCAGCATAGTCCAAGGGCTCGTACTCGTCAAAACCAGTTGCAACAATTATAGAACCAGCATTAATCTCATATTCTTTGTCTTGGTCCTCATAGTTTATACAATCTTGAGGGCAGACCCCAGCACAAGTACCGCATCCAATACATGCATCTCTGTCAATGGTCGCAATAAGAGGGATCTGTTGAGGGAAGTTAAAGTAGATTGCTTTTCTCAATGAGAGACCGCGATCATATTCATTCGGCACTTCAACAGGACAGGCACGGACACAGAGACCACAACCCGTACATTTGTCCTCATTGACATAGCGGGCTCTCTTACGAATGGTCACTGTGAAGTTGCCTTTGCTCCCTGAGACCTTGACAACCTCGGAGAGTGCGTGTATTGTGATGTTTGGATGCTTACCAACATAAGAGGTGAGGGGGGTCATAACACATGCTGAGCACTCAAGCATTGGAAAGACCTTGTAAATTGCCACATACTTACCACCAATATTGACCGTACGCTCAATGAGATGAGCGTGATGACCACCTTCGGCAAGGTCAATGGCCGCATTGATACCAGCCATTCCTGCTCCAATGATCACAACGTCAGTTGGTTTTGATTTGCTATCAGGTTTTTGCACCGCTTCGCTGACCATTGAGAGGTTCTCCAAGCTCTGGTTCTAACGCTGGCGTAAATTCATTTTGGGTTATAATCTTTCTGACCCGTACGGTGAAATGGTGCCATCAAACTCCTTTTTATTAAGACGAGTCTATACTAATAGGCTAGTTCGGGAGGCTCTGTATTGAGATACGTAAAGATTTCGCGGGAAAACACCTACATGTTCCTTGAACGTCTCAAGGACCTGGGAACATTGCATGCCCCTCAAAATATCTCAGAGAAGTATTATGATTTTGTGGAGGTTGATGATGTTCATAGCGTCATATTCGAATACAACAGAACAGTAAGACCACCCCGTAGGTTTTTCTATCCAGAGAAGGAAACCATGTTCAAATTCAATATGGAGGAGGTAGAGGAGTATCCCGTAGAGATCCAGTCTGAACGAGTGATTCTATTTGGAGTGCATTCTTGCGACATTGTAGGGCTTAGGATTATTGATGCTACCTTTCTTGATGAGCAGCCAGACCCCATGTATAAGAAGCATCGTGAGAATGGCATAATCATAGGAATCTCATGCCTTCCTGACGAGTATTGTTTCTGTAATGTCAGGCGTGTAGAGATTGTCGATGCAGGATTTGATCTCTTCTTCCATGAAATATCTGATGGATTTCTAGTCAGAGTAAGAAGTATCACTGGACATAAACTCATAGAGCCAAACCTTGACCTGTTTGAGGAGGAAATCTCTAAAGAGGACACAGATTACATTGCAGAGTTCGAGGTCAAGAGAAGAAGTATGTTCTCGATACAGGGTAACTGGGATGATTTACGCTATCATCTCGAATGGAACATGGACCATCCCATGTATGTGAGGGAGAGTGAAAAGTGTCTGGGTTGTGGGAATTGCACAACGACTTGTCCCACCTGCAGGTGCTATGATGTGAAAGATATCCCAAATCTTGATGGTAAGACTGGCGAACGTGTGAGGTTTTGGGACTCGTGCCAGTTTAGAACACACGGTCTTGTCGCGGGTGGTCATAACTTTAGACCCACAAAGAAAGACCGCTTCTTCAATAGGTACCACTGCAAGAATGCCTATTGTCAAGAAGTCACAACTTCATATTGTGTGGGTTGCGGAAGATGTACATATTTCTGTCCCGCAGAGATTAACTTCAAGCAGAATCTGCTGGAAGTAAGGGGGGAAGCTTAGGTGAGTAATGGGGAATCAAACATTTACGAACTGCATCAAGTCCGTGTTCTCCGAGTCTATGATATGTCGAACATTGACAAACTGTTCCTCTTTAGGTTTGAGGACCCGATAAGAGCAAGGGACTGGAGGTTCGGGCCTGGACAGTTTGTTCAGGTATCATTACTAGGGATTGGAGAGGTTCCGATCTCAATATGCTCTTCAGCCAGAAGAGTGGGTTTCTTTGAGCTCTGTATCAGGAATGCAGGAAGAGTCACCTCCCAGATACACAAGCTCAAACCAGGGGATCTCATCGGGGTCAGAGGCCCCTATGGAAATGGATTTCCCATGGATCAGTTTTACAACAAGGACCTCCTGCTGGTAGCCGCAGGACTGGGAATGGCCCCTCTGCGATCCATCTTTCTATATGCACTTGACAATCGCTGGTTGTTCGGAAACATCACAATTGTCAATAGTGCAAAGTATGGCAAGGAGTTGCTATTCCAGAAAGAGTTAGAGGCCATGAAGGATATTGCAACTGCAGAGAACATAGAGATAATTCAGACTGTGACACGGGACCCTGACTTCCCCGGATTGCATGGACGTGCAACAGCACACATGGACAAGGTGAATGTGGACCCGAATAATTGTGCAGTTGCAATGTGTGGTCCTCCAGCAATGTACAGGGGTATGTTCGAAGAACTTGTCAAGAGGGGGTTTGATCGGCGATATATCTTCGTCACCCTTGAAAGACGAATGAAGTGTGGTGTCGGTAAATGTGGGCATTGCAATATTGGAACCGCGACCTCATGGAAGTATGCCTGCAAGGACGGCCCGGTGTTCGACTACTATGACATCATCAGTGTACCGGGGTTGATATGAATGATAAAGGAAGACACAAGGGCAGATGTACGAGAAAGACCGAGGATTGGTGTCTATGCTCTGACATCATGTTATGGATGCCAGCTGATGATGGCGACTGTTAGTGACATTCTTGAAGTCGCTAATGTATTTGACATTAGATGTTTCTATATGGTTTCAAGCGCCAGTACAATGGATGAGGAGGTCGATATCGCCTTTGTCGAGGGCTCTGTTTCTACTGAGAAGGACCTCAAAGAGATATTGGAGATTAGGAAGAACTGCAAAACACTGGTAGCAATGGGAGCATGTGCAGTCCATGGCGGTGTTCAGAGCTGGGCTGAGGGAAACCTGAGTTATGATGAGATCTATGAGGAGGTCTATGGTGATGACAAGATTGACATGCCCGGGCTGCAGGCAGCACCAATCTCACAGTACGTCCATGTCGATTACTCTCTTCCGGGATGTCCCCCCGAAGAGGACGAAATTATGTACTTTCTCACCACATTCCTTGTTGGTTCATTTCCAGAGCAGAAGGACTATCCGGTCTGTGCAGAGTGCAGGACCACAGGGAACCCATGTATCTTGATTGAGTCTAATGTGCCATGTCTGGGATCTGTGACAACAGCAGGTTGTGGGGCGCGATGTATTACATTCAATGTGCCATGTATAGGATGTAGAGGACCTGTCCCTCACAACACAGCATGGTTCGATGCACTGGCCACGGTCTTCAAAAAGAGGGGCTTCACAGAGGAGTTTGTAAGAGCCAGGCTAAAGATTTTTGCAGCACACAACAAGAACTTGGATAAAATGCTGAAGAAGGCCTTTGGAGGAGATAAGTGATTGACAGACAAGATTGTGCAATCAATAGATATTGACCATGTGGCAAGAATTGAGGGGAAAGCAGGTATTGAGGTTCATTTTGATGGAGCCGATGTTAAGATAGCCCATGTGAACATCTTTGAGGGACCCCGGTTCTTTGAGGCCATAACTGTTGGAAGACCTGTTGAGGAGGCAGTTGCTGTCTTTCCAAGGGTGTGTTCCTTCTGTGCTGCAGCTCATAAGATCACTGCAGTCCTTGCGGCAGAGAATGCCCTAAGAATTGAGCCAACAGAGCAGACTACAAAGATACGAGAGCTCTGCTATCTTGGAGATCATATTGAGAGTCATGCACTCCATCTGTTCTTTCTTGCGTTGCCAGACTTTCTCGGATTTCCTGATGCCTTCAGCATGGGCAAAGTGCACAAGGACCTCATAAAGACAGCAATCGCTCTCAAGGACATAGGAGCAGATATTCAGACTGTTATTGGGTCAAGGTATATTCACCAAGAGAATGTATTAATTGGTGGCTTTGGACGATTGCCCAGTAGAAGGAACATGGAGGGATTAGCCACCCGGCTAAAAGGCCTGTTCAACATGGCAGAAGATGCCCTTGAAGTACTGGTAAGCTTTCCAAACTGGTCTGAGGTCGAAGGCGAACGATTACATCTTGCACTTAGACCCGTTGGAGAAGAGTACGGCGTCTTTGGCGACACGGTGGAGGCCACAGATGGCACCAAATTCAAGACTCATGCATATCGGATGAGAATACAGGAGTTGGTGATCCCCCACTCATTTGCCAAACACAGTAGATATCAAGACAGGACATTTGTGACAGGAGCCCTGTCAAGAGTCACACTCTTCGGTGATCTTCTCTCTGGACGTTCGAAAGAGCTTGTTGAAATGTATAGTGACTTTCTAGATCCCAATAACCCATTGGCAAATAATTTTGCACAGGCAGTCGAATTGGTTCACTGGATTAGGAGAGCCCATACCATTGCATTTGATCTTGCAAAGAGCATGAGAGATGAGAGTCGAGTGGAATACAAGCTTGGAAAAGAGCAGTCAGGCGTGGCGGTCACCGAGGCCCCACGAGGAATGCTGGCATATACTATAAGAGTTGATTCAAAGGGTGTTATCACCAAATCGGACATCATCACACCAACTGCAATGTTTCTGCCCGTGATGGAGGAGGACCTGAAGAGGTTGACCGCCGCCTTATTGAATGTGGGAACTGAAAAGGAAGAGATTGCTCAAAAACTTCAGACAGTTGTCAGATCCTATGATCCATGTGTTTCATGTAGTGTTCACATCACTGATGTCGAATAGTAAGCTTCAGCAAAGTTTAACATCTATGCCTTAACTCAAGTCATATATGCAGAACAAGACAATCCGAGCACGGTGTCTATTTTGACTGATGATGAGTCATCACATGAAAGAGATCCAGAGCAGATACGTGATTCATTGGGTGAGATTGTTCACAAACTGGATCAGACAACTTCTTCAAGCCATAGTTGGGGAGAATCCATTTCTGCTAACAGGCAGAGGTGGGAGGAGTTGAAGAGGGAGATAGCAAAGCGTCAGAAGGCGCTAAAGGCATTGGTCATGGATAAAAAGGCAGGAATAATTGGACCAGAGGAGTTTGAACGTCAGTACAGAGTCCTACAAGATGAGCTTGCACAACTTGAGTTTGAAGTCTACAATATTCGTCTGGGCACTCACATTGAGTAGAATACTCTATTCTGACCGACCTCTTTGAATGAGAAGGACTGTTTCAAGTACTAGTAGGAGTCCGAACACTCCTGCGAGACTTGCCAGTAATAGTACGAGGTTGGAGTCAACACCTGCCTGACCACGGTCCTCAAGTCCAGAGGTTAGAGCACCAAGATTGTATGTCATTATTGAAACATAATCTCGCAAGCCTGAGAAGAACACTGCTCTCAGCCAGATCAGTGTGGTCCCGTAATCTTCCTGTAATTGATATGCAAACTCACCTCCCGCCTGCAGCCTTGCCACATCGGACCCAAGAATCATCTGAATACTGCCGTTCCTCATGGCGTTCTGAACCTCAATTAATTCCTGACCAGAAATGGTCACGCCCTCAACCATGAGGACTGCGTCAACCTGAATACCGAATGCCTCAGCGACGTATGCCTCCGCTGGAAACACGACCACAGCATGCATGTCTGAGAAATGGTAGACACTGTCTTGGGATTCAATCAAGTCATCAAGATCATTGAGATCATCAATGAGTTTCTCAAAGTTCGTGTCCCATACATCAGATAAAGAGGGAGCAAGCTCTCTAAATATGGATCGTGTTGCATTTGCAATCGCAATGGCATTTGTGGGTAGGAGCCAATAGGCATGAGGATTCAGATCTCCAATGTCGGTTGGAGTTGTACGGGGCATGGGGGAGAGTCTAGCACCAAAATCTGCATAGTCAAGCAGGGCGTTTTCATCATGAAATGAGATGTAAGGTGTAGATGTTGAATTTGCAAGGCTCGCTTCCCATCGGTAGTGGCCTGTCAGGACTAGAAGGTCTGCGGCATCTGCCATGGCGATTATTGTAGGGTCCACTGTGAAGGCATGGGGCTCAATGCCCTCTGACAGCAGCACTGTAGTTTTTATATGACCTGCGCCAATAGACTCGACTATTCCTGCCAGGGGTGCGATTGAAACTGCTACTGTCATCACTGGCTCTGTTTGAGCATTGGAAGTGGGAGTTATGATCATTCCAGAAACAATGAATATCAGTAATAGAAGAAATGCCTTGTTTCGTTTCATTGCCACCGCACTCGCATAACTCAGCATCATTTGACCTATTAATACCTAGCATATAACACTGAATTCTTAAGTGGTGATGCGTGAAGTAAATCTCGTCTTATGGAGCTGGTTTTATGGCAAATGACTCAGGGGACGATGTTCCTTTAGTTGAAGCACGAGACCTTGCTGTGAGATATCCAAATGGTGAGCTTGCTCTCTATAATGTGAGTTTCACAATTAAGGCTCCTAGCTTCACAGCTGTGATCGGCCCTAATGGCTCTGGAAAGAGCACACTGATGAAGACAATTCTTGGTCTAATACATCCGACCCGTGGAACAGTAAGCGTGATGGGATATGATGTAGTGAGGGAGAGCAAGGAGATTCGCAAGCTTGTGAGGTATGTACCACAGAGGGATCATATCGAACTCTCAATCCCCATGAGAGTCAAGGACATTGTTCTGATGGGACGTTTGTTGAAAAAGCCGGCACCTAGATTCGCCTCGTCCATGGACAAGAAAGCTGCCAAGGAGGCGCTTGCTCGTGTCAACATGCTGGAACTCTGGGACAGGCCGTTTCCTGAACTATCAGGGGGACAGCGACAAAGGGTCCTTGTTGCACGTGCTCTTGCAAGTTCGGGACCACTGCTTATTCTTGACGAGCCATTAGCAGGGACTGATGCAGAGAGTCAAAAACTGATTGTAAATGCATTAAGCGATTATCAGAAGAACAACAATGTGAGCGTGATCATGGTCACTCATGATCTCAATCCTATTCATGTTTTGGTGCAGAATGTGCTCTTATTAAGAAACACTCTGTTGGGCGTTGGGACCCCATGTGATGTGATGGACACAGAACTTATCAAGCAGGTCTATGGGCCGACTGCACAAATAGTAGAACATTCAGGACACAAGTATTGCATCACACATGACTCGGGAGTTGACAGACATGATTGATATCATTGATCTGATCCTCAATACCCCATTCCTTCAAAGAGCATTGATTGCTGCATTGCTCATTGCCATAATAGCAGCCACCAGTGGTACTTTCCTTGTGTTTCGGGGGCTCTCATTCATGACCTCGGGCGTTGCACACGCTGCTCTGGGAGGCGCAGCACTGGGCTTTTTCCTGCAGGCTATTGGTCTGTTCCCATGGTTTGACCCCACTTTGGGAGCAATAGTGTTTGCAGTTCTTGTTGCAGTGATAACAGGTTATGCTGGAGAGTCAGGGGTGGCTCAGAAGATGGAGGTTGCAGTAGGGGTTTCGTTCGCACTTTCTATGAGCATCGCCGTATTCCTGATGTACTACATCCCTCCTGATAAGGTGCTGGTTCTGTGGGGTTATCTTGTCGGCGACATTCTACTCATGACTAACCAAGACATCGTGATGTTGACCATCACCACAATCCTTGTTGCATTCATAATCCTGTTGTTCAAGAAGGAGTTTGTCTATGTAAGTGTGGACTATGAAGGATCACTGGCGCACGGTCTGAACGCCAGAGGGTATCATTACCTGATTCTTGTGATCTCATCAATTGCAATAGCACTTGCCACAAAGGCGGTTGGTGCAATCCTAGTATATGCCATTCTTGTAGCACCTGCTGCGGCATCCAATGAAACATTGAAGTCTGTCAATAAAGTCATGATAGGCGTGTTCATCATAGCCCTAGTAGCACAAGTAATAGGCATTATGACATCATTCATAGTGCCAGTATCACCCAGTGCCATAACAGGGATACTTGCAGCGTTGTCGTATATCATCGCACTTCAAATACGGAAAATCAGAGAGAAGGTCAATGAAGGTATTCCAGAAGTCATTCATCAGGAAACTACGAATATTGAGTGAGTCATCTGTGTGACCTTCGGTAACTTTAAGAGTGACCATAATTTGCCACGTTGTAAAGGTTGGTGTAGATACCGTGAGCGACGAGATTCCTGAAAGGAGCGAGATAATTCGTTCATCAATTATCACAATACTGCTAGCTGCTATCTTCTTGGTCATAGCCATGGCTTTCTGGATATGGTCGGCACCAGGGGTCACTAGCCCGATAAGTGCTCTTAACGACATTAATCCATATATCACAATATTGTTGGAAATCTTCATAATGCTTGGATTCTATGTGTTCGCCACGGTGACGATAATCAATCTGCGACTATATCTCACAAAAGTAAGGGCCGGATGGCTTGAGTTAATCCTGATGCTCATCATTGTTGGTGCCATGTCATGGCTCATGTTTGGGTCATGGGTTGGAGGCGCATCAATTGCTCTGTCTATTGGATTCATTGGATATCTTTACCTGCTACAAGACTGACAGTTGGAGGCGCGGTTCAGAATACGACTCACCAGAAGGTTTATGTGGTTTGGTCAGCGATAGAGAATTGAACCTATAGGCAGACAAGCTAAGGTTGGTGTAAATCTATCAGCAGTATATCAGAATTGACAGACTTTGCCCATTAATGGTTCTGTCTTCTGATATACAATGAAATGAATTACTTGGAGGAGTCTACAATCTACGGGATTAGTGGCGCAGGCTATGATATGAGTACAAGCATATTCAGCCCAGATGGCCGCATCTTTGCAGCAGAATATGCCAAGAAGGCGGTAGAACAGGGTGAGCCCGCAATAGGCATCATGGTGGATGAAGGAGTAGTATTACTTGCTAAGAAAAAGGTCCTTCCTCTACAAGAACCAGAGAGTGTTGAAAAGATCTCACAAGTCGAGGAACACATCGGAATAGCTGCATCGGGATTCATGGCTGATGCCAGACAGCTTGTTGCTGATGCCAGAGTGAAGGCGCAAGCCTACTGGTTGACATACGATGAGCCAATACCTGCAGAAACACTGGCAAAGTACATCTGTGATGTCAAGGCGCAGTTCACACAAGGCGGAGGAGCCCGCCCATATGGAGTTGCTCTGTTAATCGGATCTGTAGATTATGACAAGACTCCAAAACTCTTCATGACTGATCCTGTGGGAACTTACTACGGCTTCATGGCAGCAGTCATAGGACGAGGCAGCAAAGCGGCTGGGGAGTTCCTAGAGAAGAGCTATAAGAGAACAATGAAACTGAAAAAGGTCATAATGTTGGCCCTTGACGCGCTTCGACAGGCCACCGACACAGAGTTCACTGCTGACAATCTTGAGATTGCAGTGATTCCTGTAAAGACCTCCAAGTTCAAGATGCTCACTCGTGAGGAACGAGAGGATCTTCTCTCACCAACTACACCTAAGAGATAGGAGATGCAATGGCAATGATGGGCGGTTCAGGAAGAAAGGCTGGTGAAAAGTGGCTTGACCTTGATGCAGTGATAATCGGCATGGACAAGAATCATGTGCA
Organism: archaeon; assembly: GCA_024276825.1. Lineage (GTDB taxonomy): Archaea > Asgardarchaeota > Thorarchaeia > Thorarchaeales > Thorarchaeaceae > JAJRWI01. The sequence goes on along the minus strand of JAJRWI010000033.1, from coordinate 93,212 downwards.
TGTTGAGATATTTGTTGACCCAGATCTTGCATTCGAGTATCGTAGAGGAGCAGACATTCCAATCGAAGACATACTCAAGTCATATGATATCTTTGAGGATGCCAAACGGGGTGAGAGAGCAGTATTGGACCTAGTTGCTGATGCTTTTGGCTCTGATGATATTTTTGACATTGCCCCTGAAGTAATCAGGAGAGGAGAGTTCAAGCTCACCCATGAACAGAGGGCCCAGCTTTTGAAGGAGAAAACCGATGCAATCGTAGAGTCAATCTCCAAGAGGGCCATGAACCCCCAGACTGGACACCCCCACCCGCCGGACAGAATTCGTCAGGCAATGGAGGAGGCAAAGGTCCGAGTTGACCCGTTTATCAGTGTTGAGGAGCAGATTCCTAATATCGTAAAGGCGTTGCGTGCTATAATACCGATATCATTTGAGAGCATCAAACTCAGAATAACCCTGCCTGCCACATACACCGGTAAGGGCTACAATATGGTAGCATCTGCAGGACTAATCAAGTCAGAAACATGGGAGCCTGATGGTTCATGGACAGGGGTTGTTGAGATACCAGCCTCCCAGAGACAGGATCTTTTCGACGAACTCTCCAAACTGACAAAGGGTCAAGTAAGAATAGAACTTGTACGATAACATATGAGAAGAATGAGAATTTCATGATAATAGAATTAAACGAGGGAATAAATTGGCAATATACTTTCAGAAGCGAGAAATAGTAGTCCCAGGACAGCTTCTTGCAGAAGGCCGATATCGTTCATCAATAGGAACGTACAGCAAGGATGGAAAGATCTATGCATCATTGATAGGCCTTGCAGAGCTTCGTGGGAACACAATAAAAGTTGTACCCTTAGAGGGAGTGTATATCCCCAGAGAGGGAGATCTAGTAATTGGAATAATAACCCTTGTTGCTGGAAATAATTGGAAGGTTGACATAGGAGGTCCATATGGTGCTTCACTGCATGCGAATAACGCATTGCGGCGGCCCTATGATGAGGACATCTCAAAGTACTTTGATGTCGGCGATGTGATCGCAGCAGAGGTGATAGCATTCGACCGTGTCAGCGGTCCGTTCCTCACCATGAGGGGCAGGGGACTACAAAAGCTCCGAGATGGAATGATACTAAATGTCAGCCCATCCAAGATTCCACGCATCATTGGTAGAAGGGGTTCGATGATCAATATGATCAAAGACAAACTTCGCATATATACAATAGTTGGACAAAATGGCAGAATTTGGATCAAGGCCCCTAACACCAAGATATTGCGTATTGCAATTAAAGCTTTCAAAATGATTGAGCGAGAAGCACATACATCAAAGCTGACTGATAGAGTGGCAGCTATGATTGATGAAGAGCTCACTAAGATTCGAGGTGAGCAGACAGAAGTCAGTGGTGCAGTTCCAGAGGAAAAACCAGAAGAACCCCCAACTGAAGCTGAGGAGAAAGCTCCCGAGCCCGAGGGTTCTATAGTTGAAGAGGAGACTCCTGCAAAAGTGGAGGAGCCGGAGAGCAAGAGTGATGAGGCTCCAGAAGCAAAGATAGAAGCTCCTGTAGAAGAAGATAAAGAACAGACAGAAGAAGAAAAAGAGGAAGTGAAAGAGTAAATGAGTCCAGAAGTCAAACCAGACTTCCTAATTAATGCGGAAGGACTTAGAATTGATGGTCGTAGACCAGATGAGTTACGGCCAATAGAGTTCAAAGTTGGAGTATTGAAACAAGCAGATGGGTCAGCATATATTAAACAGGGAAAGACCTTCATTATAGCAGCGGTCTATGGACCACGTGAGCTTCACCCAAGACATCTGACTTTGAGTGATAGGGCATATCTACGTGTTGTTTATAGAATGGCAACCTTTTCAGTGCCTGACAGAAAGAAACCAGCACCCTCCCGTAGAGAGAGGGAGATATCAATGGTGATAGCCAATGCACTGAAACCTGCATTGTTCCTTGAGGACTTTCCAAAAGCAGTAGTTGACATATTCATTCAGGTGATACAGGCAGATGGCGGCACTCGTTGTGCAGCAATAAATGCGGCATCACTTGCCCTTGCTGATGCAGGGGTGCCCATGAAATGTCTAGTGCCAGCTGTGGCAGTAGGAAAGGCAGATGGTACATTGATTGTCGACTTGGGTGATCAGGAAGACAAGTATGGTGAGGGAGATGTGCCCATGGCAATCATGCCTCTCACTGATGAAATAACTCTGTTGCAACAAGACGGTTCATTCACACGTGAGGAACTTCTTGAGGCAATGCAAATGGGAATCCAAGCATGCAAGTACATTCATGAGCTTCAGAAAGATGCACTCATGAAAGCATATGCAACCAAGGCACCATCTGAAGATGATGACTTTGACGACGATATGGAAACAGACCTCGGCGAGGCTGAAATCATAGGAGAGGAGGATTGAACTATGGGTGACTATAGTGCTGAAATTATCAGTCATATTGATAGGAATCATATCAAGGAGTTGCTCTCTCGCGGTGAACGAATCGATGGCCGCAGGTTTGATGAGTACAGACCGATTGAGATAGAATATGACATTGTGGCTGCAAAGGCTGAGGGCTCTGCCCTTGTTCGAATGGGAGCCACCAGTGTCATTGCCGGAGTGAAGGTCGTCTTGGGAGAGCCATATCCTGACACACCTGATGAAGGCGTCACCATGATCACTGCTGAGATGCCACCAATCGCATCACCCCTATTTGAATTGGGGCCCCCCAAGGAGGACGCAATCGAGCTTGCTCGTGTTGTTGACCGTGGTGTTCGAGAGTCAGAAACAGTTGATGTGAAACAGCTTGTGGTTGAACCAGGCAAGATGGTCTACATGGTGTTTGTAGACATCTATGCATTGGAGTTTGATGGAAACCTCATTGATGCAGCATCAATTGCCGCTAATGCGGCACTGATAACAGCAAAGTTCGATGAGTATAAATGGGAGAATGATGAAGCAGTCCCAACAGGAAATAGGATACCAGTGCCATTGAAGAACCTGTCAATTGAGTGTACCATAGCAAAGATTGACGACTATCTTATTGTGGACCCATTACTAAAGGAAGAGTTCGTTCAAGACTGCCGTCTGACAATAGCTATTGATGAGAATGACAACTTGACTGCTATGCAAAAGGGAGGCGGTTCAGGACCAATGACCCTTGAGCAAATCGAGCGATCAATGGATATGGCTATTGCAAGTGCAAAGGACATTCGCGAACTCATCAGAAGCACCGCCAAAGAGAGAGAGAATGCGTAAGCATCTATCTCTCATCATCATTTTTTTTCCAGACAGATAGGCTAATAAGTGAAATAATCAGGCGACACTAAGAGTTCACTAGAAGACTATTCTCAACAGGTGAAGTCGTATTCATATAAGGAGACCATTGAGATGGCAAGAACCAAAAAAGTTGGAAGCACTGGACGCTTTGGCGCAAGATATGGTGCCAAATTAAGACGCAGAGTCCTTGATATCGAAAGGCGGCGTCATGAGAAACATAGATGTCCATCTTGTGCTACTCGTGCACTTCAGAGAGAGGCTGCTGGACTCTGGAGATGTCGAAAGTGTGGTCTCCTGTTTGCTGGAGGGGCATATGTCCCATATACTGATGCTGGAAGAGCTGCAAGAAGAACTATTGCACAACGCATCGCGGGTGACTTTTTGGCACTTCGTGATGAAGAGGAAGAGATCGAGGAAACCACCCCTGAGTCATCTGGCTCTGAAGAACCAGTCATTATTGCAGTCGACAGTGATGAGTCAGATGGTGAGGAATAATCAATAGAGTGGAGCTCTGTTGAACAGCTCAATCCCACGGCTGGTGATAACAACATCACGCAGGACATCAAACAGGGTAAGATCATTTGTTCGCGAGCTCTGCATTGTTTTTCCAAATGTAATCAGACTGACTAGGGGAGGTCTTAGCCTTGATGAGGTGCTTGCCAGAGCTCGAAGTGTCAATGCCAAAGCAGTACTTGTTGTAACCATTCATAAGGGAAATCCTGGTCGCATTCGTTTTGTTACTCCAGATGGAAAAGAGCAGATGGTCCTGTTTATTGAGAGTGCCGCACTGAAACGGGAGATATATCGTGGACCAAAAACAAGGGTTCATGGTCTAGAGGGAGTGTATCTTCAATCAAGTGTTTCAAATAATACCAGACTTGTGGCAGGTTTCATTGCAGCACTGGTCGATATGAGGTTGAAAGAAGTTGAAAAAATTCCACAACTTGAGTTGGAACAAAACAAGGTAATATTCTGGTTTCGAGACACAGAAAAAAACAAGACATTGTGGACATGCTATCAGACAAAAGATGGGGCGGAAATAGGGCCAAGAGTACGAATTAGATCAATCATAATGGAATAGCACAATCGCATAACAGGAAGGGAAATATGATGTTTCAGACGCTCAGTTCGTAAAAAGAAATAGAAGCCGCTAATATCTACTGACAGAATTTTATTAAATCCATCATTAATTTCAAGGAAGGTTTTAAATAATCATTTCTCACGCAGGCCATGTGAGAAGGAGTGTGAAAAGAGTCTTGCAGAGAAACAATAGACCAAAGACTACTTTTGAATATCTAATATGTTGTTGTCTGACATTGATATTTGTTGGATTTCCTGTTATTGTGGGAATAATTAGCATACAATACATCATCAACTCACCATTTCCAGCTGAACCATCTGAATATCTTAGCATCATAGCCCCATTTGCATTCGCGGGGTTTGTCGCGCTTCTGTTCATAGGATTAGCAACTGGAAAACTCGGTCAATTGTCAGTACCTCCTTCAAGAATAGAGTATTCAGAGGTCATACATGAAGCAGGAGATTCGACATCTGTGATTGATATTTCCACAGAGTGCAGTACTTGCGGTGCACCTCTAGCTATGGAAGACGTGGAGTGGGTCGGGCCAATGCAATTCAAGTGTCCTAATTGTGGGTCGGTCCATCGCGCAACAAGAAGAGAGATTTAGAGGTATTGTTGTGAACAAGATTATTGAAATTAGTGCAACCATCACAATTTGTGTTGACACTAAAGAAACCGCAGAGATAATTAAAAATGCTCTCATACCTGAAACCACTTCCTCCCCCACAGACAGGGCGAGAGTGGAGATACGGGTGGAGGGGGCCACATTATTTATCACGATACATGCAGGAGATCTGACAGCGCTCAGGGCGGCAATGAACTCGTATCTCTCATGGGCATGGAGTTGCAAGCAGACAACAGACTTTGTCACAGGCCAAAATCCTTAAGCCAAGACTAAAAAGGCAACAGCAGACCGACATTCCATATCTTTGGAGGTTTGTTAAATGGCCCAGACAATACCACCCAGTTTAGAGCAAGAACTCCAGAAGTTTGAGAACCTACGTCGCAATCATGAGACCTTACAGATGATGATTCAGACTATGCAACAGGAGCTGAATGAGGTAAAAGCAACGCTTGAGGAGCTTGGAAAGCAACCCGATGATGTTGTGACCTACAAGTCCGTTGGACAAGTGATGTTCAAGATTGAGAAAGGAACGATTGTAGAAGAACTCACTGATCGCGAGAAGACTCTTGAGATTGCTCTTGCCTCAAAAAAGAAGCAGTTGGAGTCCTTGACAGAGAAGTTGAAGGAGCAACAGACCAAGATACAGGTTGAGTTGAGCAAGCATAACCTAAGGGTTCAGTGAGCATAATGACACCTGTTCTTGAGATTGGTCTTCCTGAGATATCGGAGGACCGTATTGAAGAACTCACCGAGGCCTGTGAGCGGGAGGTTACTGAATACCTTCTTGAAAGGCTGACAGAAAAGAGTATAGAGGACTTGAGTGTGATTTGCACATTGCAATTGTCAGAACAGCTCGATGTTGAGCTGGATGTCATGGTTTCTCAAAAGTATGCCACTATTGATGATCTTAATCAACTGATAGAAGATGCCATTGCTCATGGTGTTAACTGGCTTGAGATGCGACTTTTGGAGATGAAGAATAGTTGAACTTGCGTGCCCTGCTTTCGAAACATGACAAAATACTCATCATGGGTCACCACAATGCGGACCCCGATGCAGTCTGTGCCATGTTAGCATTCAGGGCCATGTATAAAGGATTCAATCCAAATGGTGAGGTCCTCCTAGTCTGTGATGATGTTAGTAGATTGTCAAATAAGGTAATGAATGATCTTGCACCTGAAGTGGAGATTGCATCGGAGATAGTTAGTGATTACACATTCCTTGTGATAGTAGACACGAACAGCAAGTCGCAACTAGGGTTGAATTTCATGGAGGTTGCTATAGACCCAGAACAGACTCTAGTGATTGACCACCATGAGGACAACACGGAGCTCTCTTCACTGGCAAAGTATGGAGTCACCGACTCGAGTAAGTCATCAACTTGTGAGATCATGGTCGAGCTCTTTGACAAGTATAACATCCCCATGACCGAACAGATTGCAAACCTACTTCTCGTGGGAATGCTGTTTGACACACGCAGATTCATCTATTGTACCATGAATACTGTCAAAACAGTATTGAACCTCATGAAGGCAGGTGCAGACTATTCGCGATGCATCGAAGCACTAATGATAAAACCAGACAGGTCAGAGAAAATAGCCCGACTCAAGGCCGCATCGCGTCTTGAACTACACCTCATAGATGACTGGATAATAGTCACCTCAAAAATCAATGCTTTCGAAGCCAGTGCATGTCGTGCATTTATAGACCTTGGAGCAGATGTTGCTATTGTCGGTGGAAGGCCGTCAAAAGGTGTAGTCAGATTGAGTGCAAGAAGCACTATGCAGTTCTCGAATGAAACGGGTATCAATCTGGGCAGAGATATCATGGAGCCCATAGGAAACTTCATTGGGGGTGTTGGTGGGGGGCACTCAAACGCAGCAGGAGCCAATGGTAAGAAAAACCGGGATAAGGCATTGGAAAAAGCAGTAGACCTGATAAGAAAGGCATTGGCTAGAAAGACATCTAGTGAGTGATTGATTATGGGACTCATAAGATTCGACAATTTCAGTTTCAAATATTATGGGACTGAAAAACTAGCATTGAACAAGGTCTCACTCACTATTGACCGAGGGGAGTATGTAGTGATCACAGGCCCATCTGGATGTGGAAAGACAACATTGTGTAGGGCAATCAATGCATTGATACCGCAGTTTCATAGAGGGTATATCGGTGGGCATGTGTATGTCAATGGGATGGACACAAGGGAACATGGGGTTTCGGACTTTGCATCTCTTGTGGGAATGGTGTTCCAGAATCCTGAGAATCAGCTTGTCACACTCAATGTGGAGAAGGAACTAGCATTTGGCCCTGAGAATTTGGGTGTTGAACCCGTTGAAATACGAAGAAGAATAGAGGAGATAATTGACCTTCTTGACCTCAAGAGCCTGAGAGAGAAACACCCACATGAGATGAGTGGCGGGGAACAACAGCGTGTGGCAATGGCTGCAGCATTGTCCTTGAAGCCCGAGATACTTGTGGCTGATGAACCTACTTCAAACCTTGACCCACAGAGTGCCGAGAAAATACTTGAAATAATCGCATATTTGAATAAGGAGAAGGGGATGACGGTCGTCCTTGTTGAACATCGCTTGGATCTCGTTGCAAAGGACGCAACACGAGTCATTCTGATGGACAAAGGACAAATTGTAGTGGATGGTCCACCGCGGGAGGTGCTTGTTAAAGACATCTGTCATGAGATAGGAGTGGGAGTACCCAAGGCGGTTGAAGTCTACAGGGAACTCATAGAGAGAGGGATCAGACTTCCCGGTGTACCACTTACTGGTCAAGAGCTTGCCACGTTGGTGCAGGAGGTGGCAGAATGATAATTCTTGACAATGTCCATTATTCATATGATGGAATATATACTGCATTGAGGGGGGTTTCATTACAGATTGATGCAGGGGAGTTAGTAGCAATAATGGGAAATAATGGTGCTGGAAAGACTACATTGATCAAGCACTTCAACGGTCTGCTACGTCCTCAAAAGGGGCATGTGTTTATCAAAGGGCAAGATACAGCGAAAATGTCGGTAGCAGAGATATCACGAATAGTAGGTCTTGTCTTCCAGAACCCCGACCATCAGCTCTTTCTAGAGAGTTGTAGAAAAGAGGTAGAGTTCAGCCTGAAGAGTCTTGGGTATCCTTCCAATGAGATCACTGAGAGATGTAATACCACCCTTGAGAGATTGGGGCTGGCAGACTTGGCAGAGAGGTCTCCATTCACATTGTCAGGAGGAGAGAGGAAGCGTGTCGCTCTCGCTTCTGTTCTTGCAACTGGACCTCAAGTACTGGCCTTGGACGAGCCTACGATTGGGCAGGATGCAAGACAAAAGGAACGTCTTGCTGAGATGTTATTTGAGATGAACCGAGAGGGTAGAACGGTAATTGTTGTCACCCATGACATCGAGTTTGTAATCAATTATTTCCCAAGGACTATTGCAATGTCGGACGGGAGGATAATTGCAGACGGTCCAACAACATCAGTCCTCAGCAATGATGATGTGATACAGAAGTGCTCGCTGACATACCCGCAGATGACTCAAGCAGTAAGAGCGTTATCGGAGATGTTTGATGGAGTTTCCGTAAGGCAGACATCGGTCAACGATATTGTCGAAACCATAATCAAGATAGTAGGGGGGCGATAGAGATTTCGTTTCTTGAGATATTTCAATACATCAAGCAGGATTCTATGATTCATCGATTGGACCCTAGGTCAAAGCTTGTCATGTCCATCATGTTTGCCACCGTATCAATAATGTTTCTAAGCATAATCCCCCTCCTGATCATCTTGGCATCATTAATACCCATTATCATTGCAGCCAAATCGTTCAGAAGATGGCTAAGGTCAATGAGAGGCCTCTCGGTCCTCATCGTTTTTATTCTCATCATAAACACACTGATCTCCACCACAGAGAACCCGTTCTCACACTCTCTTGCTCTCGCTCTCAGACTGATCTGCATAATGACCTCGTTCTCTGTGTTCTTCCTCACCGTGCACCCAGATGAGCTCTCACAGGCAATGATTCAGATGGGCATCAGGTTTGAGTTCGCATTCGCAATGAGCATGGCCATGCGATATGTTCCAACATTAGGATATGAGGCGTATGCCATTATGGATGCCCAGAGAGCACGGGGCGTTGAACTTGACAAGGGCAATCTGTTAAAGAGGATTAGGAATATAGTCCCGATAATCGTTCCATTGATCATAGTATCAATCAGAAGGGCTCTGTCCATTGCTGAGAGTATGGAGTCGAGAGGGTTCGGTGCCACTGATGACCGTACATACTTGGAAGAACTTGTATTTAGAAAGCAAGACTGGGCACTGACCATTCTATCAATAGGCATTCTTCTGATTATGATATATGCGCACTTGTTTTTGGCAATGCCCCAATGGATGCTATGGGATCTTCCCTTCTAGCAAATTCATTTATCAGCAAGTTGTTATATTATTAATAGAGGTCTCGTCAAAATGAGGAGAGTTGTTTGGATATGGAGGTCAGGCTGAAACAGAGAAAAAGTTACAGGGTGCGGGATGTAATTGAGGATCTGAAAAAAATTGGTGCGACCCCAAGTGTCACTTATGATGTTGGAACGAACCTTGTCTACTTTGAGTATAACTGCTGTGAGCGCGGACGTGGACTGGATGATCCTATAACTTTCCATATGAAGGAGTTCTTGGACTTCTTGCAGCATGATTATGAACGTCAACTTTTGCAGGGGGAGATAAGCAAGACTTCCGACACTCCAAGGACAATATTCACACGGTTTGCGAAGGGAAGACCCAATGAGTTCATGAATTTTGTCTTCAATCGTCAGCCAGATTATGTATTTAGTGTCTTGCGGACCACATTGAAAGAGCGTAAGAAAGAGATCAAGGAATACAAGAAGTATGAGAAGGCAGCGAAGGCAGAGGTAAAGGCCAATCCCGAAGATCCAGATGCATGGTACAAGCTACGACTTGTCCTGTGGATCATTGGAAAGTACAAAGAGGCAAGTGAGGCCTTTCAAAAGGCGAAACGACTGGGTTGGAAGCCCGAACGTACTCCAGTTGTGGCAATCTAGTCATATTATTTCGGAATGCATAAATCCAATTACTGAGTCAAAAGTGATTGGAAGTGGTATGATGAAACTAGATGTTTCCAGAGCCATGACTATCAAGCTCCCTAAAGAATTACCTCCGTATCCTGAATTTGATCCCAAGTACAGACGTGCCCCAAACAGAGGATTCACACTGAATTATCATGACACAGTGACTGCACTGAAGAATGCACTCAGATATGTCCCCAATGAGCTGCATGAGAAGCTAGCCCCTGAGTTCCTTGAGGAGTTAATGACTCGAGGCAGAATCTATGCCTACCGCTATCGACCTCCTGGGGCCATCAAAGCTAAGCCTGTGGATGAGTATAGAGGAATCCTTGAGGCGCGGGCCATTCAGGTCATGATCGACAATAATCTGGACTTTGATGTTGCTCTCTACCCTTATGAGCTCGTGACGTACGGCGAGAGTGGCCAGGTTTGTAACAATTGGTTAGAATATCGTTTGATAAAAATGTATCTTGAGGTTATGAATGAGGAGCAGACACTTGTTGTGAGTTCTGGTCATCCTGTTGGACTGTTTCCATCGCACAGGAATGCTCCAAGAGTCATCTCAACTAACGGTCTGATGGTGGGAATGTTTGATACGCCAGAGGACTTTCACAGAGCCACAGCAATGGGAGTAGCCAACTATGGCCAGATGACAGCTGGAGGTTGGATGTACATAGGGCCTCAGGGAATCGTTCATGGAACATATATAACGCTCCTTAATGCAGGCAGACTCTATTTGGGAATACCAGAGGACAAGGATTTGTCTGGAAAGGTCTATCTGACATCTGGTCTTGGGGGTATGAGTGGTGCACAGGCCAAAGCAGTTGAGATTGCGGGAGGAATCGGAGTCATTGCTGAAGTGGACAAGAGCAGAATTGACACTAGGATTGAGCAGGGCTGGCTCAGCAAGTGGTCTGACGACCTTGATGAGATATTTGAGTGGGTAGATGAGTATCGTACGAACGGGCAGCCTGTGTCCATTGGCTATTATGGAAACATTGTAGATCTATGGCAATATGTCTATGACAATGACATCAAGATAGAGTTGGCATCGGACCAGACATCTTGTCATGATGTCTATGATGGTGGATACACACCACAGGGAGTCACATTTGAAGAGGGTAGAGAACTCCTGAGGAGGGACCACGAAGAGTTCAAGAAACTCATTGACAAGTCGTTACGTAAGCAGTTCGAACTGATACGAGCAATGACAGAGCGTGGAACATTCTTCTGGGACTATGGAAACTCCTTCATGAAGGCTGTATTTGATGCCGGTGTGAGAGAGATAGCAAAGAATGGCAAGGACACATCGGATGGTTTCATCTTCCCAAGCTATGTGGAGGATATAATGGGACCAATCTGTTTCGACTACGGCTATGGACCCTTCAGATGGGTGTGTCTCAGCGGAAAGCACGAAGACCTAATAACGACTGACAAGGCAGCCATGGAATGCATTGATCCCACTAGGAGAGGACAAGATCGTGACAACTACATCTGGATTCGTGATGCGGAGAAGAACAACCTAGTTGTGGGGTCACAGGCAAGAATCCTGTATGCTGATGCACAGGGTCGTATGAAGATAGCCTTGGCATTCAACAAGCTGGTGCGAGAAGGCAAGATAGGACCCGTGATGCTTGGAAGAGACCACCATGATACTGGAGGAACTGATTCACCATTCAGAGAGACCTCCAACATCTATGATGGGAGTAATATAACAAGTGACATGGCTCACCAGTGTTGGGCAGGAAATATTGCTAGGGGAATGACTATGGCAGTCCTTTCCAATGGAGGAGGTGTGGGAACAGGTAAGGCAATCAACGGGGGGTTTGGACTGGTCCTTGATGGCAGCGAACGAGTTGACCGTATCATAAGGTCGGCTCTTGACTGGGATGTTATGGGCGGCGTCGCTAGAAGAGCATGGGCAAGAAACGAACATGCAATTGAGACTGTGATTGACTGGAACAAGGCCATGGATGGAAAGGGCCACATTACACTACCATTCATTCCAGAAGACGGACTTGTGGAATCATTGGTGGAGGAGGCCTTTGAGAAGAAGAGAAATTAATCATTGCTCTTCTGCACTTTCGTCATCAACCATCTCAATTGCCCCACAGGGGCATGCACCAACACAACGAGCACAGCCAGTACATTTGTCATCGGGCCTTGCAGTGATGAACACATCCATTGCATCATCAGGACATATCAGGAAGCATTGTGCACAACCAACGCATAATGACTCGTCGACTTTCGGTCGCTTCATTTTGCCAGGCCTCCTGTGATGTGATCAACTGCGATCTCAACAGATTTTGCAACGCCTTCTGTCATGATATGGCCTCGCGGCTTGACTCCATCTCCCACAAGATAGAGACCTGGAATCTTGGTTATTGGCTCAAAGTCAGCACCCTGAGATGCACGATTGACAGGGTATTCTCCTCGAAATATTTGAATCGCCACAGTCTTACAGCTTGTGTCAAAATCAGTGATGATTGACTTAAAGTCCTCCATGGCCCTTTTAATCTGTGATTCAATTGAGCCCGGTCTGAGCTTCTGATGACTCAGAATAAGATGTTTGCCAGATGCCATCTCTGGGTCTGCTACAGTGGGCTCAGAAAATCCTGATATTATTTTAAGATAGGGGGTGAAGACAATTGATCGAGGAAACACCTGATGTGAGCAGACCACTGCAATCTTTATTCCATTAACTGGATGATTGTCCTCAACGCGTTTCATAAACTTCATTCCCAGTAGTCTGTGTGTTTCGCCGAGAAGGTCTGGAATGATGTCAGGGCTGCAATTCGCCACCACGACATCAGCGGGGAGTCTTTCACCCTTAGCGTGGACCAGAAATTGATCAGACACCATATCAATCGCATTGACCTCATGGTTCAGCCTGATTCTGCCTCCATGTGACTGTATTGTTTCAACAAGTGCATCAATCACTGATTTGACTCCGCCTTTTGGCGTGACATGATGACTGTATTTTCTAATGAGATTCATGAATGCAATTCTCTCAGAGAGAGGAATCTCATTCCCCCTAAGTCCGATTGAGAACTCGTATATCGAGTCCATGATACGATTGGCTCGTTTATTTCCAATGATTGACTTCAAGAATAACTTCGCAGCTCCGCCGCCGCCCAGCTCGATATATTCGCCGCTCTGATCAAGTATGGCGGGCCTCCCAGCATCGATCAGTTCAACGGGGAGGTGGAGTCTATCAATGAGTAGGGTCTTCATTGGGCCAAATCTGTGAGGTATCATGTGGACAGCCCCAGTGGGTATGGGAACGCCATATTTCTCAAAGCTGGTAAACCTTCCACCGATGAAGTTCATCCTCTCAAGAATTGTGACCTCGAACCCATCCTTGCTCAGTAAAGCGCCAGCAAGAAGACCACCAAGACCAGCACCGATTATCACGACTCTTGTGATTGAGTGCACCTCCTCTTGTGTTCAAACTGATTGAATGAAAAACAACCTCAATATTAACTCTTTAGCAACTCAAGGACTCGTGTAGGACTCGATTGGCTTCAACATGTGCCAGACGAAGAGGCTCCACTTGTCCATTGAGAATGGCCCCTTTGACAACTCTCACAGCAGTTTCAAGGGAGATTCTATGACCAATGGACACATAAAAAGGATGTCTTCTGCCTTCGATGTGAAGAAGTGCACCGACTACTTCCCCGTCTATGGTCAATGCTTTGCCATAATCGGTCTCACACTGTTGGGTTGGAAGAATTGGACGTTTTGCCACTCCAATGGTCTGGACATCAGCTATGACACCGATATACGATGCGAGACCACATCTTCTGGGGTGGAACACTCCATGTCCATCAATCAAGATTGGGCCCTTATGTTGGACTTTCTTCAATAGTCCGAGTATAATAGGACCCTCACGAAGGTGGAAAAATCCAGAGATGTAGGGGAACGACACATCAGCAACAATATTGATTGATTCAATAGTCTTCATGGTGCCAGAGTCTATAGTCACTGCACATCCTACTGCAATATCATCTGAGTATGCCACATCAACTCCAGTGACGAGTGCGTTTGAGATGGGAGGGTCATCTTCAACTATCACCTGTTTGGCAAGTCGCATCTGGTTGCGCTTGGCGTCGGCAAGTATTCTTTCAAGTTTGGGGTTATCAATCACTCGGAGTCAACTCATTTATGTGAGTATGGCATTCAGCGATTAAGTTTAATGTAAGTGATTTCAGCAGAGTAGTTGGAGTGTGTTATAATGGTCGTTCTGATAGACGGTGAGAGTCTGACAATTGAGGATGTTGTGTTAGTGGCCCGACAGTTCAGAGATGTGGCTCTTGATGATGGGGCCCGAGAGAGAGTGATAAAGAGTAGACAAGTGGTTGAAGTCACGATCAAGGAGGGACGTACAGTCTATGGAGTCAATACTGGGTTTGGCGAACTCTCCCGTGTATCAATAGAGAAAGACGACCTTGCAATGCTCCAGATCAATCTCATTCGTAGTCACAGTGTGGGAGTGGGTGAACCATTTGATGATGAGATTGTACGTGGAATGATGCTACTGAGAGCAAATGCACTCGCAAAGGGATTCTCTGGTGTACGAGTAGAAGTGATTGAGACCTTAATAGACATGTTAAACAAACGGGTGACCCCGATAGTGCCTCAACAGGGCTCTGTTGGTTCCAGCGGCGACCTGGCGCCTCTTGCTCATATGGTACTTGTCATGATAGGCGAGGGTGAGGCTTACTATGAGAATGAGAGAATGACCGGTGCTGATGCACTGGACAGAGCGGGAATCAAGCCAATCCAGCTCACAGCCAAAGAAGGAGTGGCATTAATTAATGGTACTCAACCAATGACTGCTATTGGTGCCCTAGCAGTCCATGATGCAATGAACCTGATTCGTGATGCCTGTGTGGCCTCGGCCATGAGTCTTGAGGCCTTGAGAGGTACTAGAGCCGCATTCAACGAGAAGATACATGCTGTTCGACCACATGAGGGACAGATTGATGTTGCAAGTACCATGTTGAAGATCCTAGATGACAGTGAGATCAACCAGTCCCATGCCAAATGTGGAAAGGTCCAAGATGCATACTCACTCAGATGCATACCGCAGGTGCTGGGAGCCTCTCTTGACACAATACGATATGTCCGTAGTGTGATTGAAACTGAGATTAATTCTGCTACAGACAATCCCTTGGTATTCGCGGATGATGGCTCAGTAATATCAGGAGGGAACTTCCATGGACAACCCATTGCCCTTGTCATGGACTTTCTTGGAATAGCTGTTGCTGAGATTGCAAATATTGCAGAACGTAGAATCAATAGACTCGTGAACCCACATCTCAGTGAACTACCCCCATTCTTGACGACACAGGGGGGTCTTGAGTCTGGACTGATGATAGCGCAATATACCGCTGCCTCATTGGTTTCCGAGAACAAGGTCTTGGCACATCCAGCGAGTGTTGACTCAATACCGACAAGTGCGGATCAGGAAGACCATGTGAGCATGGGTACAATAGCTGCTCGAAAGGCAAGACAGATTCTGGAGAATGTGTCAAATGTGATTGCAATCGAGTATCTATGCGCAGCACAGGGCCTTGATCTTCTTGCACCACTCAAGCCATCAGATGCATTAGAACAGGCCTTCAAGAC
Source organism: archaeon (assembly GCA_024276825.1). GTDB lineage: Archaea > Asgardarchaeota > Thorarchaeia > Thorarchaeales > Thorarchaeaceae > JAJRWI01. The sequence goes on along the minus strand of JAJRWI010000033.1, from coordinate 77,513 downwards.
CATTCGCAAAGAGATCCCGAAATTAGAGAGTGATAGACCATTATATGCTGACATACAGAAAATCAGGACACTGATGAGGGCAAGGAGTATGGTTTCCGCTGTTGAGGGGGTCACTGGTTCCATTTTTGAGGAATGACCTCTATTCATCGGTATTTGGTGTAGACGACCTGACCATTGGCAATCACAGTATGTGTGAGATTCGCGCCAAAGCGCCATGAGATGTATTCAGGGTTGGGACAGTCGAGTACGAGTATGTCAGCACGTTTGCCGACCTCGATACTCCCTGTTTCATCACCACGGTTGACAGCATAAGCCGCATTGATTGTGGAGGCAGTGATCACTTCGCGTGGGTCCATCTTCATCTTATAGCAGGCAAGGGCCATTGTGAAGAACATTGACTCGTTGGCACAATTGGGGTTAAAGTCAGTAGCCAGCGCGACTGGGAGATCCATGTCGATCATCTTTCTGGCATCGGCATAATCAGTGTCAAGACTGAATGCAGTCGCTGGTAAAAGCGTGGCGATTGTACCAGCTCTCCGCATTGCCTCAAGCCCGTCATCGGAGGCCATGAGCAAGTGATCAGCAGATACCGCTCCCACTTCTGCTGCAAGCTCTGCACCGCCCAGCTGGACTATCTCATCAGCGTGCACCTTCAGGGCCATGCCAGCATCTCTTGCGGTAAGTAATATGCGTCTTGACTGTTCAACCTCAAATACACCCTTCTCACAAAACACATCACAGAACTCAGCTAAGTCATTGTCAGCGATTGTAGGAATCATCTCATTGATCACAAGGTCAACATAGTCACCAGTTCGGCCCTCATACTCTGGCGGGACTGCATGTGCACCGAGAAAAGTGGGTATAATCTCAACATTCGTTCTCTCATTGAGCGATCTTATCACTCTGAGCATCTTCAACTCATTCTCAACATTCAACCCGTAGCCGCTCTTTGCTTCGATGACTGTATCCCCATTCTGAGTCATATTCTCGAGAAATCCCCAGGCCTGCGCTTCAAGTTCATCTATGGAAGAACTGCGAGTGTGTCTTAATGTGTTCAAAATGCCGCCACCCGCCTCAAGAATCTCCATGTATGTCTTTCCAGCAAGTTTCATTGCAAAGTCGTGTTCACGCGAACCGCCAAACACCAAGTGTGTGTGACTGTCAATCAATCCAGGAATGACCAGTCGTTTCGGAAACTGCATTGTGGGAATACTGTCATCGCTAGAGAATGCAGACATGACCTCATCCGTATTACCAACCGCGATGATTCTACCATCCTTAATCGCTACTGCCCCATCTTCAATGATTGATAGGTCCTTCATATCCTCACCCGTTCGAGGACACTCTGATTTGTTCTTTAGAGTGGCCAACTGTCCAATATTTATCAGCAGCAGGTCGGGTCGCATAGTCATCACTGAATCAACAGCAGTCTAATTCACTGATTTACCTTATGGCTGCAGGCTCAATCACTGGATTAATTAAGAACTGGTTCGAGGGAAGCTCATCATAGCAAGTGTGGGTAAACAATGGAGTATGAGATAATATCATGGGATGAGGTGTATAACCTGACCCTGCAGCTCTCTGAGAGAATTGTAATGAGCGGATATAAGCCGCATATCATCGTAGGCATCGCCCGTGGTGGATGGATTCCTGCACGAATTCTCTCCGATGTCCTTTATACAAATGCAATGTTCAATGTGCGTATCGAGTATTACAGTGACATAGGCATCCGCGGACCTGAGCCAAAGATCACTCAGCCACTCTCGGTTTCTATTAAGGAGAAGAGGATTCTGCTGGTCGATGAGGTCGCAGACTCGGGAGAGAGCCTGATGCATGCAAAATCGCATATTGAGGACTTGGGAGTGAAGGAGGTCAGAACGGCAGTACTCCATTTGAAACCACATTCAAAGATCATTCCCGATTATTACATGAAAAGAATTGACAAGTGGACAGTCTATCCATGGGAACATCGTGAGTCAATAATCGCTCTCGTCAAACATTTCAAGACAGAGGACCCGACGCTTGATATGGCCCAGATCAGAGATAAACTGGTGTTTGAGGTGGGCTTCGAGCCAACTGTTGCCGACTATTTCATCAAGAGACTGTGAGATTTGGTGAGTGGCGAAGACCATGATAATTGAGAAACTATACCACAGTGACAGCGAATTCGTTGTGATTGCAACAGAACTAGTCAACAAGAACGCTCTAACAAGCAGTCAGCTTATTGAGATTGCCTCAAATCTGCCAAATGGTGTTCTGGCCACTCAGTTTCTGAGGGCCGACCTTGTTGCAGGGCCAATCTATCTGATGGCTGTTGCACAGAATGCTCTCAATGCATGGAGAGGCAATTATGCACATTCAAGAAGCCTGAGTGTAGAGATTGTGGTATATGCATCTGCACAACGACAGATTAGTAATGCACTCCAAGAATTGGGTGTGGAGAACATGCCCGAATCGGTTGCACTGGTTGCAATTGGTGAGAACGAATCAAACACAGTAGAACATGTCAGTGCGATAATCAATTGGGTCGGTCATGAGAGGCATCCACTGTTTGAACAGTCCAAAGAGCGCTTCGAGCAAATAAAGAAACACTTTGGAATAACTGATATTGAGATACAGGCTATTGCCGAGTCTGAGTCGCTTTCAGCAAGATTTGATGCCCTCACACGTTGTCTGGTCAACAAGGTTTCACTTGTGGCCTTTGAAACATAATCAGTAGGTGTCATCCCTAAGTGTCATGATTGATAGAATGTCCTTGCTCTCTTGAAGTACCGATATTCCAGTTGTATCACCAACTATCTCAATCCATAGTGTCTTATCAGGACTGTCAAGGTTAACTTTTCGTGGAATCACATCCGCTACTGCCTCAATGACCTGCATGTTCTTGAGAGCAGTATGACGACTTCTCACGGTCACACGATAAGACTCGTCTTCAGAGATTCTTGGAAGAAGCTCTTGGGAGGCCTTAACAATTCTCTCAAGGTCTGTAGACACACAGACTTCAATAGGCGTGAAGCGTATTGCAAACCTGAACTGGTAGGGGTTGTCCTCAGCAAATTTCTTGAGCTCTTGAATGACATTGAAAGGATTCAGGGAGGTCCAGCAGGTCAACAGACCAGAGATCTTTGTCGGATACACCTTGATTGACGGGTCATCAAGGAGATCGCCAATGAAGTAGCGGACCTCTGATGCTGCTGCGCGTTCACGATTTCGGGGGCATCCTATTAACAGGTTGAATTGTTTCAGATGAATCCCTCACATGTCTGCTGGTATCACTTGCGTTGTCCAAAAATCGAGGGCGGATGAGTCCACTCTCAGACTCTCAATGAGACGCTCTATTGTGATCACACCCTCACGGTGGACCTTGATGTGGCTCTTATCACCACTACTGACAATACTGATTATTGTCGAGTTCTTGATGACCTTCGACTCCCCACCATCAATGTAGAGGTCAACCGAGTCGCCAAGTTGTTCTAATGCCACATCCATACTAAATGGGGAGGGACCCCCAGAGATATTGGCACTGGTACCAACTATTGGAACATCCATCTTGCGCGCGATTGCACGAGGAACATCATGATCAGGCACCCGTACTGCGATGGACTCCCGTTCACCCCTGACATGTTCTGGAATCTCCTTTCGGGGGGTGACAACTAGGGTGAGTGCACCTGGCCAGAACAGGCGTGCAAGAATCCTCTCAAACTCGTGAAACGTGTGATATTCACTGCATTGATCAATACTTGAGAAGAGAAGGGGAACTCCATATTTGGGATCTCTCTGCTTCACCCTCAGGAGGGATTTTAACGCTTCTGGATTCAGTGGGTCGCAACCTATGCCATAGCTTGTATCTGTGGGGTAGACTACAAGTCCACCTTTTTTCAATATGTCAACGGCCCTGTCAATTATCTCATCAAAGGCGCTCTTACCAACACGAACTATAACAGGTTGCAATCCAGTTCACTCTCACCAGTATCTTGACAAACTTGCATATTAGATTCTTGGTCATGCAGTAAAGCTTATTGTTTGAAGATTCAAATTGTGAGAGAAAATAAGGGATATCCGCCCTGTTTGAGAGCGAATATCATTAATTGTATTGAGCAACTATCAGCGACTATTGAGGGGGAGGTCTTATGACATCCTCGTCCTTGTATTGGGCGGGGTCTGCATCGAATGTCTTTTTGCAGTGCTCTGCACAGAAATAGTATCTCTTGCCTTCGTAATCACTATAGAGTTCTGCAGAGGCTGTATGCACCTCCATCTTGCAAATTGGATCAATCGCGAACTCAGGCGGCTTGTCTTTAGTAATCTCCAATCTAGTTTCGGCATGCTTACGCGGAGTGTATCTTCCAAGTAATAATGAGTTGCTGACCACACTGACACTGGAGAATGCCATGGCAAGAGCTGCAAATTCCGGCTTGAGAACAAGTCCTGTTAGTGGATATAGAAGACCCGCTGCAATTGGCAGAAGTGCCAGATTGTAGACAAGTGCCCAGAAAAAGTTCTGCCTTATCTTGTTCATGGTCTTTGTTCCAAGATCAATCGCTGCAACAACATCCATGAGATCATCTTTGACCAGCACGATATCACCTGTTTCGACTGACACATCGGTTCCAGAACCAAGCGCGATTCCAACATCTGCCTGTGCGAGTGCTGGTGCATCATTTACGCCGTCTCCAGTCATTGCAACCACACGACCTTCAGCCTGAAGTTTCTTGACCTCCTGCGCCTTGTCGCCAGGCATGACCTCTGCAAGAACTCTCTTGATTCCCACAGACTTGGCTATGGCATAGGCAGTCCTCTCCTTATCGCCGGTGATCATCAACACATCAATGCCCATCTCTTGTAGTCTGGAAACAGCTTCAGCTGAGTTCTCCTTCAGGGTGTCAGCAATTGCCAGTAGTGCAAGTGCTTGTCCATCTCTTGCAGCATATACGGTGGTCTTGCCTTCTTCTTGAAGCCGTACCACTTGCTCTTGAAGTGAACTGATATCGATGCCATTGTCAAGCATGAAGGAGTCGTTTCCTACAAGAATTGTTGATCCCTCAACATTCCCGCTCACTCCCTTGCCTGTGACTGATATGAAATCGGTCGCCTCAGGAATTTCAATTTCTGATGCCTCAGCATATTGTACGATTGCTTCAGCCAATGGATGCTCACTGTTCTTTTCTATTGCAGCAACAAGTCGCAATACCTCAGTGGGTTCAATATCACTTGCAGGAACAATGTCGGTCAGAGTGGGGCGTCCAATTGTGAGTGTTCCAGTCTTGTCAAACACGATCGTGTCGACTTTTGGAATTATCTCAAGACCTGCACCCGTCTTAATCAGTATGCCATGTTCAGCGCCTTTTCCAATCCCCACCATAAGGGAGGTAGGTGTTGCAAGACCAAGAGCACATGGACAAGCTGCAACAAGGACAGCAATCATGAAGCTCAGTGATCTGACCCATTCCTCACCAACCAAAAAGAACCAGACCAGAAAAGTCGATGCTGCTAGAACCATCACTATTGGTACAAAGACACCTGCGATAGCATCAGCTTTGCGTTGAATGGGGGGCTTCTGTGTTTGTGCCTCCTCGACCATTCGTACAATCTGGGACAGTACTGTGTCTTGGCCCACCTTGGTCGCTCTTACCTTGAGTACGCCATTCTTATTTATGGTCGACCCAATTACCGAGTCTCCAACTTTCTTACTGACTGGTATTGATTCGCCTGTGACCATGGATTCGTCAACTGATGATTGTCCATCAATGACAACTCCATCAACTGGTATTTTCTCTCCAGGCTTGACAAGTAGAATGTCATCGACCTCAACATCCTCAATTGGAATTGTGATCTCTTCACCATCTCTAATGACCACTGCCACCTTAGCCTGAAGGTCAAGGAGCTTTCTTATGGCCTTGGATGTGCGTCCCTTAGCCACTGCCTCCAGAGTCCTTCCCAGTATGATGAATGTAATCAGAAGTGCTGCTGTGTCATAGAATGCAACATAGCCCTCTAAGAAGAATGTTGCTGCTACTGAGTAGAAGTAAGCCGCACTGGTACCCAAGATTATTAATGTGTCCATGTTCGCTTTGCCATGTCTTGCAGCTCTAAGACTTGACTTGTAAAAAGGATAACCTGCAATGAATTGAATTGGGGTTGTCAGAATGAAATTCATGAGTTCTGGAGACATTCCAGATGGAAGAATAGGAAGTAATATTTCAGGTGCGAGCGTCAGTATCAACACTGGAATGCTGAGTATTAATGAGAATGCCAAGAGACGAGTATAGTATCTGATCTCCTGTTCTCGTGCTGATTTCTCTCGGTCTGCCCTTCCTGCACCATATTCCTCCGCATTGAAACCAATCTCCTGCAAAGCTCGCTTTATGATTTTAAAGGTGACAAGACTCTCGTCATATTCAATGAGAAGTCTGCTTTTGCTCTCAAACGGAGTCGCAGTTATAACACCATTAACATTCTTCACATGTTCTACGATTTTGCCCCATTGACTTGCACTGGGCAGGGGATCTAGAGTTATCATCATTTTGGGTCGTACCGTTCTATAGCCTGTAGACTCCACTGCTTTCTCAAGAGCCGTCCTGTCCACTTTGTCTGGCTCATATTCAACTACAGCCTTCTGGTCTAGTAGGCTCACTGATACCTTGATTACTCCATCTTGTTTTAAGATGGCCTTCTCAATTGTGCTAACACAGGAGGCACAATGCATGCCTTCAAGGTTTAATGAGATTCTCGATTTTTTATCCGAACTCTTGTCCGGTGAAACTGTTGTTTCGTTCAATTGTCACACCATCCAACTCAGAGTATGCATGACCGTAGCAACACATACTCCTCATTAGTTGCCTGCGATATATCTATGACGATATATTTATATAGTTTCGGGTAAGTAATGATATGACTGCATCGATATATCAAATGTGATATGTTTGCTGACAGTCAAAATACATTGTCTATGCGAACCATGAGGTAACCATACATTGAGAGTTGGACAAACCTGGATACTCATCAAATAAAGAACTAATTAAAGGTCTGAAATTATGCAAGTTTATTGGGAGTCTTATGAAACTCACTTTCGAAATGTTCCCGGTGCCATTTTCTAGGCAGACGGAACTCAGATGTCCGAGATTGTCCAACTAGAAATGAGTGGTTCTTTATGGTTAGCAGGCAGTGCGAAAATGGTAACAAGAAAGGAGAATGGTATTATGGCAAAAGATCCTGTCTGTGGAATGGAAGTTAATGAGAGTTCGGCGAAATTTACATCAGAGCACATGGGAAAGAAGTTTTATTTCTGTTGTGAAATGTGTAAAAAGAAGTTCGACGAAGCCCCAATGAACTACATGAAACACTAGACATCTAGTTTTATGAGTCGGATGGATTTCGAAGTCAATCTTTGATTTCCATCCGATGTCAGTTTTATCATTCGGGGCTATTAGTTATAATGTTGAAGTAGTCATGGATGTGATTTTCATGGTAAGTGTAGCAAGACGAAATCTGGCTCATGAGAAGTCAAAAGTAGCAGTGAGCATTGGCGGAATAGTGCTCAGCGTTTTCCTCATTCTAACCATGGTTGGGTTGAATGAGGCGTTTTCAACAATGATGGATGACATGATTACTGGAGCTGATGCTGATCTTTGGATCACATCGGAGGGGGCTAGTGGCTCATTTCATAGCCCATCCCTGCTTCCAATTTCAATCCAGGACAATCTGACTCAGATTGAAGGTGTTAGTGAGGTCTCACCCCTTATTCGAACGCCTTTGTCCGTGAAAATCAATGACGAGAAAGTATTGCTTTACTTGAATGGCTATGATATCGAAACAGGTCTTGGTGGCCCGTGGAGTGTGATTGAGGGAAAGTCGGAGGTCGAGAATGGTGAGATCATCATTGATAGAACCTTGGCGCAGAAACAGGGTCTAGAAGTTGGCGGAAATCTGACTATTGCTGAGAAGGACTTTCGTATTGTTGGCCTGTCGGATAGAACAAATCTAATGATAGCCTATATGGTCTTCATGACCTTTGATGATGCAAAGACATTCCTCTTAGAAGGGGTGACTAATTATTTTCTTGTAAAGGTTGATTCGGGCTACACTTTAGCTGAAGTGATTAACAACATCGAGTCGTCATTAACAGATGTGTCTGCAAACACGTCAACAGACACTGCCCAAGCGTACAAGGATGAGATTCTGGGAGGATTCATTCCAATTTTTTACCTCCTTAGCACAATTGGACTGCTTGTAGGTATTCAGGTCATTGGTGTGTTGCTCTATAGCCTGACAATGGATAAAGCCAAAGAATATGGAATTCTTAAGGCCGTTGGCGCTACTAATCCGCAGATATATCGAATCGTGCTTGAACAAGCACTGATTGTGTCAATACTTGGATTTGTTATTGGTTCTATTGTTGTCCCACCGTTGATCTCAATAATGCAGATTTATGTTCCAGAGTTTCTTGTGACAATCACACCTAACATGATGTTGGGAGTTTCATTGCTTGGTATACTTACGGGAATTGTGGCTTCAGTCATTCCAGTGAAGAAGATAGCAGGGATTGACCCGGCCCTTGTTTTTAAGGAGGCGTGATGTTGTGGATTTTGAACAGCATGATGATATTGACAGAGCCGTCGAATTATATCATGCGACCAAGGTCTATGGGTCAAAGCACACCTCAGTGGTCGCAGTTAATGATGTTTCGCTTCATGTGGAACTTGGCGAGATCATTGTGATAATGGGACCATCTGGGTCTGGAAAGACAACACTCATTCAGCTAATTGGTGCTTTGTTGACACCCACTTCGGGTGATGTCATCATCAATGGGAGAAACCTAAACGGCCTGTCAAAGAAAGAGCTCTCCCGAATACGTCGTGAGGAGATTGGCTTTGTCTTCCAGAGCCCAAATCTACTCTCGGCGCTCACAGCCATTCAGAATGTTGAAGTTGTGTTGAACCTTGCAGGCGTCAAGGGGGCCAATGCGAGATATCGTGCTGAGCAGCTATTGAAACAAATGGGTCTCGGAGAGAGGGTTAATCATCGACCAAGTCAGCTCAGTGGCGGGGAGCAACAACGTGTGGCGATTGCCAGAGCTCTTGCCAATAATCCTCAGATAATCCTCGCGGATGAGCCAACTGCAAACCTTGACTCAAAGACTGGACATGAGGTCATACGACTGTTGCGAAACATAGCAAAGGAGCAGGGAAAGACCATTATAATTGCGACACACGACCTTAGAATAAGAGACCTTGCGGATAGAGTGCTCTGGCTTGAAGATGGCAAGATCAGTGTGAGATGGTCAGACGGGTTCATTATTGATCCTGTCTGTCTTATGCTTGTGAATAGATCATCCGAGATTGTCACAACATATGAGGGAAAAACCTTCCATTTTTGTACTAGGAAATGTAAGGAACGATTTGAAGAGAATCCTGCTGCCTATGCTAATCGAGGCTTCTGGGAAGACTTGAATGAAAACATGCATTAGACACCTATGCTGATTCTAGTGATGAGTCATTGACCACGATGATTATTTGGAGACCCAATGAGAGATGTTAAGTTTAGTTGATCCTTAGAAACTCATCGCCTTTGATCATTATTAGAGAGTAAACTTCAGAAATGGAGGAGTTCAAATAATCGCAATAATTCTGAGCGCAGGCCGAGGGGAAAGACTCAGGCCCCTGACGGATTCAGTTCCAAAGCAACTCATAGAGGTTGCGGGAGCCACACTCATCGAACATCTGATTCACATCATCAAGGGCGAGATAGACACAGTATTTGTTGGGACCGGATGGAAACATGAGATGCTTGAACAACATATCAAGTATTTTGATGGAGTGACTACACAATATGTTCCCGAATGGCAGAGAGGTCCATTACATACCCTTGTTGGAGTGATTAGGAATGTTGATGTTGACGATTTTCTGCTATGTCCATCGGACTGTGTTATAAGACCTGAATTATTGAGATGTGTATTGAATACTCATAGGAAGAACAGAGCTATAGTCACGATGGCAGTTGATACTTCAGTTCGCAGGGGCACTCCCGTTTATTTGGATGATAGGAACAATGTGATTGCAATGGGTGGTGTTCAGGGCGGCCATTATAAGAGAGCATCATCAGCACAAGTGATCATTGCGGGAAGGGACTTTGCGAGTATGTGCAGTAAGGCTGTGCGAGAGGGACAATCTAAAGTGAGCGAGGTCATCCAATCTACAATAAGTGAGGGAGTGAGTGTGTCTGCTGTTGATGTTAAGTGGCGTATATGGCACGATGTTGATGATCTGCGGTCATTATTGGCTGCAAACAGGCATCTTCTCGAAACCATGACCGAGTCCCAAGGCTCCATAGTTGTTCATGCAGGAGATGTCTTTGAAACCGGAGATTCTGTGGAATTCTCTTCGGAGGGTATCATTGGCAGTGGAGTTCGTATGGTGGGACCGACATTCATTGCTAAAGATTGTAAGCTGGGAGATCATTGCGTAATTGGTCCATATGCGAGTCTGGGTTCTAACACGACTGTTGCACCTAATAGTGCACTGGCTCATTGCATTACGCAGAATGCAAGCGTTCCAAAAGGTCATTATGACCATTGTGTCATCTATAGAAAGCACATAATCACCCAAGGGGGCTAACAAGTGCCGAGCAGATTTAGACTTCGAAAGGTGTTTAGAAGACCAGTGTGCGCAGTGGCAAAGCCCTTCATTAGTGCGAATGTGTCCCCAGACGCGATAACCTATCTCACACTATTGTTTGCCCTCTGTGCCTTTCTCATAATCACCATCTTCAAGTCGCAGATCATCTATGGGATGTTCGTGTTCCTCGTGGGTTTCTTTGATGGTGTGGATGGCGCTGTTGCAAGAGAAACCGGTCGAGCACGTCCCGCGGGAGCCTTTACCGATTCAGTCATTGACAAGGTTAGCGAGATGGTGATTCTTCTCTCCATCTGGATTGCGTATCCAAGTAGTGATGTCTTTGGTGTTTCTGTGCAGTTGTGGATAGTCATCTGCATTATCGGATGGATTATGACCAGTTATACCAGGGCAAGGGCGGAAACACTCGGTGTCCAAGACCTTGATGTCGGTCTTGGTGCAAGATCCGAGAGGTTGTTCATTCTGGTTCTAATGTCATTGTTTCAACAGACACTGCTGGGTATTGTAGTTGTCACTCTGATTGGAATCCTCACAGCAGCATATCGTGCACACCATTATATGGCAGAGTTGAACGAAATAACAGACCATCATATTTAAGAGAAAGAAATGCTGGGCGCACACAACGAACAATGGAGACTCAATCCATGGCAAAATTCAGGGCTGATCATTATCTTCTGGCAGAATTCGAAGACATTGACATAGATAGAGATAGCAATGCTGTACTTGAGGCACTGAAAAAAATACCAGAGTTGAAGGACCTCGCAAGAGTCACCAAAAAAGTGGAGAACAAATCGTGGGTCGAAATCCTTGGTAGAATCGATGTTCCTGCAGGGTCAAAGGCTTTCTGGGCAATGATCAAGAAAGAAGCAAATGAGCGCGAGCCTTACAACCTATTCATTCGTTTTGATATGAATGCAGAAGGGGACACAATTGATGACGCACGAGCCACAGTCAAGCAATGGATTGAGGGCGAGATTATTCCCAAGATCAAGGAGCATGTCCAGATTAAGACAGTCAGAGTTCTAAAACCTGAAGAGGTTTTCATGCCAAAACTCGATTGAACGCTCAATCATCAACAAGCGATATCACATTGATCTTGTTGCGTACTGCCTGAATGATGTGAGACTCGCCATTGCCATATATGTTTCCAATGGCAATAAACGATTCGACAGACTTCTTGGCAGTCTTTATTGAGAGATACTCATTCATTCGGTTGTTGTAAAACGATAGAAGAGTGAGCTTTGAATTTCCTTGTGAAGACATTATGTATTCATCAGTGTCTTGCGTTCCAATGGGTCCTATCTTGACTGAGGTCACTGCGCCAGGAGCACGTATTCTGTCCATCATTTTGATGTCATTCTGGACTACATGCAGAAAATTGAGGACTGAACCGTCAGACACCGCAATAATCTCATCAGTCCGACTATTTGTAACACTGCCAGTTGCAACAAGAGTGACCTGACCCTTTACTTTAACACGCGACCTCTCATGAAGGCGATCATCTTGATACTGATAGACATAGATATGGCCCGATTCATCACCAAACACGAATCTTGAATATGGAACACCCTTGGTGTGAAGCGGCACCATGGAAAAAATCGGATGCTCAACCACTTTGTGGGCCAGCTTGTCAAGAGCGACTTCAAACCAGCTATAGCAACGCAAGGCATTATCGCTTGTAGCAACGATAACTTCCATTGCCTCATCACCCTCAACATTAAGAACACAGATTGCAGTGGGCAGATTTCCAAGTGGGGTTGTGTCCTTTATTACAAGTTTGCCATCCTCATATGACACCGTCTTAAGCGAGTTGTCCATACCTCCCGCGATTATGTCCGGTACGCCATCACCAGTCACATCGCCCACTCCGAGGGTGGCCACTGGGGGTAGATTAGAGGCAGTACAGATTTCGATAAGAGGCTCCTTTTTGCTGCGCTGAAACTCGTAGATTCGAATGTCCCCATTTATTGTTGATAGAACAAGGTTGTCCTTCCCGTCACCAGTGATGTCGGCAAGCTCTATTGAGCTTATCACTTCTTTGAAGGACATCTCACTGGACACATCAAGTTTTGGCATGAGTCAAAGACCTCACTGGCTAACGGTGTATGTTAGGGGTCATTTAATCCATAATTTAAGGTTTTGTGGGGATAACTTGGTTCATTTATTTACAGCTACTTCTTTTAATGAGTTTAAGTTATCCGAGCAAGTGTTGAGTGTTGGAAGATAATGAGTAATGATAAGCCCTTTCTGAACGAAGAGTACTGGAACTGCACAGCAGATGAACTGGCAGAAGAGATAGCAGCTTTTGTTCAGGAGATGGGTTCGTTTACACCATATCACTTCATTCAGATAAAGTTCCATCTGCTAAAACTCTCCTTTCTAGATCAGCAGGCATTCTTCGAGTTTTGCGAGGTGGCCTTTGAGAATAGATTGTGCCCGAACTGCAAGCTCCTGTACAAAGCAAAGGAGTGCCCACTATGGTCCCGTCTGTTCAGACTTGTGGACTTGGAACTACTGAAGAGGGCTCCTCCATGTATCAAGAGGGCATTTCGAAGGCATAGCATAAGGACAGTGGTTGATTATCTCACAGCTGCACACCTGATCAATCCTCCATTCTACAGGAAGCGTCCATCACCATCATGCAAGGCCATGCGAAACTGGAACTATTGTGAGGAGGACATCTATTGTAAGCGAATGATAACTGGCAATACATTGGAGTATGCAAAGGTCAGAGAGAAAATGCGAAGAACTGGCTCACCACCAAGACCTTAAACTTAAGTGATTGAGGTTGTTTCTAATTGATTTGGGAGGCCTGAATCTTGAACAGCCCTGACGTTGAGTTGATCAATCTCATTCGCATTACAGGAGTTCGTGAGTCGGATATTATTACTGCACGAGGGGCAAGGAATGAGAGATGGAATAAGATAGAGGAGGCAATTGTCAGGCATGAGAAACTGATTGCTCTTGGAGAGCAGCACACACGTCAAAAAGCAGTCCAAGATCCCATCCACGGTGCAATTCTCTTCGAGCCATGGGAGCTAGATGTGATCTCGAGTTGGGAGATGCAGAGACTACGTTTTGTTCTGCAGCTTGGCCCAGCACACATTGTATATCCTGGAGCCACACATACCCGGTTTCAACACTGTCTCGGCACTAACTTCCTAGCTCAGAAGTGTATTCATGTTGTGAACTATTGCGACGACCTAGACAATGTCTGCTTTACTCCCCTCACTAATCTACTCAGCGACTATCATCAGAAGATATTCAGGGCAGCCGCTTTACTTCACGACATTGGTCATCCGCCAACCTCGCATACAATCGAGTTTGCCCTGAAAAATTATGTGGGTATGGACCATCTGGACCTAGGAGTGTACCTAATTAGGAATAGCGGACTGACTGACATCCTTGATAGAGTTGATGTGGATCCCAAGACCGTTGCTGATGTCTTAAAGAGGCAGAGTAATGATGAGATTCTCTCATTAATTTCTGATTTTCTCGACAGTCCACTAGACATTGATAAGACTGACTATCTGATTCGTGATGCATACTATAGCGGGGTTCAGTTGGGGATATTCCCAGCAGAGAGAGTTTTGCTGACGAACAGAGTCGTGAGGGATGAAACCGGAAGGTTTGTTCGTGCGTTCATGCTGAAGGCCTTGCATTCACTTGAGGCACTGATCTTGAGCCGAAACTGGATGTTCAGTGACCTATACATTCATCATGCTGTAAAACTTGCAGAGGCACTGATCTCCAAGGCGACATATTGCAGGCTGAAAGAGGAGAAATTCACCAAGAACGAGTGCATAGGGTTTTTCACAAGGATGACAGACTCGGACTTGTATAAATGGCTTTGCGAGTCAGAAACCTCGTTCATACAAGAGTATGCATCAAGAATCCGGTATCGCAGACTCTTCAAAGTAGCCTTCTATTCGCCATTAAACTCTTTCACTAAGGAAACAAAGAGACAGCTGCAGAGGTTCAATACTGACATTGAAGCGCTCATTAAAGCAGAATTAGAGATTGTTGAAGAGCCAGGAAGGTGCATCATTGATGTGGTCATTCCCAACCTTGGAGAGAGATACCTTCGTGAGATCCCAATCCTTGTTGGCGGTAAGAGAGGCATGGACCTTGTGCGCCTCTCAGACACCGAAGAGGGGAAACCACTCACAAGAATACTGACACAGCAAAAACGGACCATTCCATCTGTGAGAGTGTATTGTGACAAAGACCTTGTCAGTGATGTCAAGAAGAAGTTCAGTGAGATGTTCCCATTGGAGAAGAGTCCCAGCCACAGAGATGATGAGTTCGACTTTGAAGAGTTCTAGATATTCACTCCCTTGTAGAGATGAATAAGTGAGTTCATTACAGACTCAAGATCATGCTCGATGTATATCAGTCCGTAGACTCCCTCCACCAATGTTCCCTTTATATGATCAGTTTCGGACTTGGTTGCAGTTGGAGGATCAAAATGGATGCGGTGTTCAAAGAGCCGCCACTCGTCACACAGTCGTGCCATGTTCTCGTTACTGACCACCTCAGCTCTCTGCTGTGTGATAACACCAACATCATCGATCAAGGGAGACCAGAGATAATGGAGGACTGCCATGTCAATCACTGCATCGCCAACAAGAGCGATTATCTTTGCAATGTCACTCAATGATGAGAGGTGTTTCATCACCTCGGGAGAGAGGACATAATGCCCCTGTTCTTTGAAATGTGTGTCAATCTCTAAAAACAGGTTCCTAGTGCTAGGCTGAAACAGCACCGTGAGAAAGGCTTCCTTGTTTTCAAGAGACAATGATAATGCATTTTCAAGCTGGGGCAGAAGGGTGTTTAGAGCCTCTGAAATAGCTGAGTGAATGCTTTGCAATTGCGAGGACCATTTACTAAACTTTGACCAGACACGGGTTTCATGAGACAATGTAGGCAATGTCATGTTGACAAAGTCAAGCAGCTCATTTATTCGTTCGACAAGACCTATTACTTTCAGTTTAAGAGACCTTTGGCTCATTGCCATCGCTCCCAAGGAAAGATGTGGATGACCTCAGTGTCTTCACCCTCATATTTCCTCGCATGAATTGCTGCCAGCGAGTATTCATATGCTAATAGAGTCAATGCTAGAAGAATCAGAGGTGGTCCTCGTGAGAGGTCGACAATCAGGTCGAACTCGTCGATGTCGTCTAGAATCACCTTCTCAATCTCTTCATATGTGGCCTTCAGATCGCCACGGACATTTCCCTCACTGTCGCCTGCCACTTCTAATGGCAGGTCATGCCAGGTCATCTCCCAACGCCTTCTGGGCTCGAGAGCCATGAAAGTTTCAAGACGTCTTGAACCGCGACTGAAATGCTCCTCAACAAACACTCGAACAAACTTTGGTCTGAGAACTCGTTCTCTGTTCAACCAGTTCGCAAACTGACGCTGTTCCTCAGGTTTCTCAATTGATGTCAGCAGTATCTTCGGTCTCGTGGCACCAATCACCCTTCTTACTGGATGTATCGCTTTTGGTTTGAGCCTGTAAATCCTTTGCTGTGATACCTTCTTGCTTGCTATTATTCCGATGCTTTCAAGATGCTTCGTGTTGAAATACAGTTTAGGGTCCGTCACACGGATCATGTCAGCACGCACCCGGCCTCTCGCATCTCTAACAGACCGGGCTGCAAGGTCCTTTCTGATACTCTCTCGCAGTTCACTGCCCGTTTTGGGTCCGCCCTCCAGCTGGTCAAGTATTATCTTTCGGACAGGAACACTCTCAACCTCTTGTCGTATTATCTCATCAGGGGTCTGCCAGAACATTGTCCTCACTTATTTGATGCAAAATATACTTGAATTATATTTATTAATAGGATTCTAACTCTTCTCTTTTTAATAATTCTTGTTTCAAGCATTCTGCAGATTTCGTGTCTAGCCCACGAATTTTGAAGATTCGGAGGTATATCACTTTGGAACATTATGAATAGATTGCGTGAACGGATATACTGTGATATTGATCCAAAACTCTCCGCTCTGGGCCAATACGATTATGACTAATTATGATTATGGATTAAGACCCACGTAAATCGCCGAAATACGCATAAATTCGGCAGTTTTTGGTGGACCCAGAAAAACAAAATAAATTAGACATATACAATAATAATCTATGAATGATTGCGATGTAATATCTAGAATGTATCACCGTATTAGCTATCAAAATTCATGCGAGAAATGACAAATTGACGCTGTTTTTGGCACGTGTGAATAGTCATGACTTTAAATTAAAATATTTATATTATATGCGTTTAAATAATCGAGAAAAACAGACAATGCTTAAATACGATATGTAAGAATGTATTAGCACAAGGACTCCATAATACTTTCCCATAAACAACAGGAGACTGATAAAAATGGCTGAAGATGAATTTCTAGCTGCGAAGCCTGTAGTCATTGACAATGGTACAGGGCTTAGCAAAAATGGCTATGCAGGTGAAGACCAGCCCCGGTCCGTATGGCCCACACTGATTGGTTATCCACGTTATGAGAGCATTATGACTGATGTTGATCACTACACACGTGATTACTATATCGGTGAGGAGGCCATCAATCTCAGAGGTGTTTTGAAGCTCGTCTATCCAATCACACATGGAAAGATTGACGACTGGGACGCAATTGAGAAGATTTGGTCTTACACTTTTTATAACGACCTCAAGGTTGACCCCAGCGAGAACCCAGTCCTATTGACTGAGGCACCGTACAACCCAAGAGAAAATAGAGAACGTATGGCCTCTGTGATGTTTGATCAGTTCAATGTGCCTGCAGTGTATGTTGCTACCCAGGCAGTCATGTCGCTATATGCGTCAGGAAGAACCACTGGCCTGGTCATTGACTCTGGTGATGGTGTTACTCACATCGTACCCATCTATGAGGGGTTCGCTATCTCCCACGCTATCAAGAGAATCGATCTCGCAGGACGCGATATTACCGAGTACCTCCGAAGACTCCTGCGTCAGAGAGGTAAGAGCTTCGTCAGCGGTGCTGAGAAAGAGATCGTCAGAGACATCAAGGAGAAACTCTGCTACGTGGCTCTTGACCCCGAGAGAGAGCAGACCGTCGCTGACAAGGCAGGCGTCGACAGACCCTATATGATGCCCGATGGTGAGGTCATCACTGTAGGCGCAGAGAGGTTCCAGGCACCTGAATTGTTCTTCAACCCCAGTGCCATTGGACTCGACACCGTCCCACTCGACGAACACATCGTTCAGGCAATCAAGGACTGTGATGTCGACCTGCGACGTGATCTCTACGCAAACATCGTCCTCTCAGGAGGCTCCACTATGTTCCCAGGCCTCAAGGAGAGACTCCACAAGGAGATCACCGAACTCGTACCCGAAAACATCGAGGTCCGCATCATCGCTCCACCAGAACGCCAGTACAGCGTCTGGATTGGCGGCTCCATCATCGCGTCACTTAAGACATTCCAGAAGATGTGGGTGACTCGCAAGGAGTTCGAGGAAGCGGGCCCTGAAGTCATACACAGGTGTATCTAGTCTAGTAGAACAAGAAGGAAAGGCTGTGAGCCTTCCTTCATTCTTATTTTTCCGACAACCTAATCTTGTTCAGACTTGTCACTTGATGAACTCGTCTGAACAGGACTCATGCGTTCAGCCCTTCCCCTGCAGATGTCACCACCCACCGAAACATCGGTGTTCGCAGGGGCTTTGTACTCATGAACAGGGACCTGGCCTCCTTCTCCCTATGTTGTCCCGGTCGCATTATATTCAGACACAATGGGGGTTTCTGCATTTCCTACCACGGCGGGGTCGTCGTGCTCACACAGGGTGGTTTCATATTGTCTGTGCCGTTCATTGTAAATTGGACATTCTTGGACATCTCAGTCCCGTCCACCCAGGAATGGCACTGGGCACATTTCAGACTTTGATCTCTGATGAGACTATTTAACCCCCCCTCAATTTTACTGTATATCATTAGATGTTCTTTTGATTGCTATCCAACTATGAAACTGGCTGTCTAATCACAGTCTTAAGTCTATCAGGAGCGGCACGGCGAGGATCACTGAGGTATATCTCATGATGTTTTCCCCTAGGTGAGAGACCTTCAGCCTCAATGAAGTCGTGGAGTTTCTGGATAGTCGGTCCTTCAGCACTGTAAGGGCCAATGTGCATGATCTGTGCTGAGCGCCCCTCATGAAATGTTTCCAGTCGCAGGCGGTTTTGAATCTCAATTCCCTTTTTCTCTTCGACCTCCTCGATTGTTTCAATGACGAGGTCTTGTGTGACCTGTTCTGGCTGCATTATCATTGCAGTCCATCGCCAATCATCACGCTGAGAGATGTCAAAGGTGTCAGAGGCCTCAACCCACCAAAGGCCTTCAAGAGGGGGGACCGTATAGTCCACAACACCAGCTTTTTTGAGCTTGAACTTCATAGGAAATGAGACCCCATAGAGAATCTGAATGGCGGACTGGTACTCTTCATTCTCGGGCGGTCCTGCACCGTCGATCATGAGGAACTGCATCTCGGGAACATCCACGAGCACGGGCCTCCTTGGAGGCAGATAGAGTTCCTTGAGGGTTTTCTTGAAGTCAATCTTGTTCATCATCATCAACTACTTGATAGCGTGTAATGACATAAATGATTGCACCTCAGTTGCGGCTCAGTTTCTTGTGGAGAGTCTTCAATTTCTTTGTCTGGGCCAAGGACCTCCAGATGACAATGGCAAATGAGAGGATTGTAGGTATCACACCATAGAGAACAATGAAACTTGCAAAGGAAACTGCAGTCAGAATAGCAGCTGTTCCAGGAGTTCCAAATGAGAGAAGCGTTGTCAGTCCAGAGTCAATTGACGAGCCGTTAAGCAGGTTGACAAGCATTATCAGTATAGGTATTCAAAAAAGCATTGCCACAACGGAAATCAGACCGAACATGTCCCAGATGTTGAGAGGCGAGTCTGACTATGGATTGCTGATACCTAGAATAGAAGCAATAGCGGATCCTTGTTCGTTTTTCAGAATCTCAATACCAGCGGGAAGGAAGTAGATTCTCGAGAAATTGATCACACCAATGTTGCTGGAAACCACCTGTTCAGAGGCTGCCCAGGGAAGTATGTAGCTTATGAACATCAATAATGTTGGCAGAAGGCGTTCTCTGCAAGTCCAACCTGTTGGAGCGAATGGTTTCATTGCCTTTCGAAGACTCACATGGAATGAAACTAAAAGATCAAGGACAGGGTGATAAGGGAATCGAGAATGAAGTATCAAGTCATGGGACTCATCAATATCAATAGTCCTTGCGAGAGAGGGATATTGAGGTATTTTGAGTGTGATCTCAACCCGTATTGTGGCATACATGTCAGGGATATAGAACGCTGATTTAGAATGTGCCACATAGTTGTTGATGTAATAGATGAAATCAATTGATGAAGAATAGGGATCTTCGAAGAAAATGCTGAACAGAATGCCCTCATTGATATCGAGGTCAATTCGTGTTATTGGAGGGCGTATTTCCATAAATCTCCCAGCTGCATCCAGAGTCAATGCGAAAGAGTCGACATGTGTATAGTTCATATGAGTCTTGGAGTTGTAAATGTGCAACTTGAGCCAGCCATAGCTGATTGAATAGTTTCCAGAAGGCAGGAATATCAGTTCATTATTAGTCCACTGTATGAGAAGTCCTGTTTCATTGCCAGAGATACTAGTGATGTTGATGAGGGGATCCCTTATGAGATAGCGTGTTTCGGGTTGGTCGTAGATGCTGTTCTCAGAGAGGTCTTGAAAGTCGATCAGGAGGGGGAAAAGGAGTCTTGAAGATGATGCAGTTGCAGTAGCATGTCTTATGACCGGAGAAGAATAGGTTTCTAGATGAAGCCAGATCTCAAAACGCACTTGAGTAATCCAACTACTGGTGCTGTTTCGAAGCCAGTCCATAGATACATTCAAGGTGAGTGTTTGTTGGCCAGCATGTTCAATATTCGTCCTGTTCTCCGCCTTTAAGGAGCCCAACCATAATAGTCTAAAGTAGGCGTTCATTTCAAGAATGAACTCGTCCTGAACAGACTCTACTGACAGAGTGAAGTTGAGTGTGTCATAGTCTTCAACATTGATGTTTAAGTAATAATAGAGATTAATCCATGCTCCAGCACCGTCTATGTTCAGCCCATTGATCTCTTGCATGGCATTTACTCCATAATCATTGTCCAGTGTGACTTTTGTTAGCCAGCCAGCTCTGGAGGTGAGGTTCGAGGTATCGAGGAGCGTGAAAATATCATCTCCTGCAAGTCCAAGGTCATGGAGAGAATGGCCAGTTGTTCTCGATACCTCGTCACCCTCTGAAACGGAGCCAAACACGAAGTTCTGTGGAGTGATAAGAATAATTGCAGATCCGATGAACAATGCGATGAGCACTCCAACCACGATCTGCCTATATATGACATGCCAGAGGGATTGGTCTTCTGGGTCATTAGTATTTGGTCATCTCAATCAAAATAACATATCCCACATTTTTACATTAGTCTAGAGTTTAGACCAGGTAATTCAGAAGGAGTTTATTGGCCAATCTTACAGAAAGCGATGCAGGGGCACTATTTGGAGAGAACGATTACACACAATGGCAAGTCGGTTCAACAGAATGACATATAAAGCGCTCAGGATGGAATTGAACAAATCTCGTTAGTTTCATGGAGACAGGCATAATGAGTGAGCCAAGAAATGTAGTCATTGTCACAGGAATCCCTGGAGTTGGAAAGACCACTGTGATCAACACCGCCGTTGAGATAGTCAAGGAGAGGCATGGCGAGGATGTGCTGGTCCTAAACTTTGGTACCGAGATGTTTGAGGTGGCATCAAAAAGAGGTCTTGTGAAGGACCGTGATGAGATGCGAAAGATGCCTACTGCACAGCAGAGGGAGATCCAGAGGATTGCTGGAGAATCAATTGCTGAGAAGAGCAAGAGCACTCGTGTAATTGTTGACACTCATACACTCATCCTCACAAAGAATGGTTATCTGATAGGTCTTCCTGAATGGGTTGTAAAGGCAATTCAGCCAAAGACAATCATACTTGTTGAGGCAAATCCCGAGAACATTGCGAGCAGAAGAGCATCCGATGAAACCCGCGCACGAGACGAACAAATGACTGACGAGATTAGAATTCATCAGGAGATGTGTCGGGCCGCTGCGGCTGCGGCTGGCACCCTCACAGGAGCCACTGTCCGAAGGATATTAAACAGGGAGGGCAAAGTAGAAGAGGCAGCAGCACAACTTGCTGAATCAATCATGGAGTGAAAAAACATGCAGGATATCGTCACACTGTTCTTTATCTGGTTGATGGATGCAATCAAGCAGCCTCCTGGCGCAACAGTATTTGTCGTATTGGTGTCGTTGACGATATCTAGCATCAGCAATCTTGCTATGAAGCGATTCTCGGACATACGAAGACTACGCCGTTATCAGGTTGAAATCAAGCAGTTTCAGGCACTACAGAAAAAGGCAAACGAAACAGGCAATGAGAAACTCCTCAGAAAGGTTAAGAGACGAAAGCCCTACATTGATCGTATTCAGCGAGAGATGCTCACCGCTCGTTGCAAGCCAATGATGTTCTTCTTCATACCATTTGTGCTGGTGTTCTCATGGTTGCGGACCTTCTATACATATGTCAATCCATCGTCTCCAACGGGACTCAGCGATACTATTGTTGCCATAATCCCATTCAATGTGCACAAATTGCTCCCCTTCCTTGAGGGCTTCATAGGAGTACCTGTGTCTGGTGGGTTTGGTCTCTGGTTCTGGCCATTCTATTTTCTGGTAGGTCTTGGCCTTGGTCAGATACTTCAGAGGATACAAGGTGTCCAGATAATGACATGACACTTACCGCTTTCCTTAAAAGAGAATCATTCCGAGTCCAGTAAGAACAATAGAGATGAGTTGATGTAAATGCCTCGACCGGGACAACTGACAAGAGGAAGAGCAAACAGACTAGTGAAGACCCCAGGTGGACGCCTTGTTATGCACCGTCAGAAGTATTACCGGGCCGAAGGTGTCTGTCCAGAAACCGGCTCGAGGATATCCCTGCCCAAGAGGGCAAAGCATGGCCTGAATCGAAAGGCAAGCCGTTCGTCAAAGAGACCTAATCGCCCCTATGGCGGAAAACTTAGTCCCAGAGCAGTTAGGCGTGGTATCATCAGAAAGGTCCGAGCACTGTAAACTGTAGTCTGCCATTTCCCAGCTCACCTGTAGATTGAGTAGTATTGGTTGATGACTAAATTCTTAAGTTGGAATTATTGACGAGTGAATATTATGCCACGCACAGTCACAATCAGCGGACTACATGGCACAGGCAAGAGTTCCGTAGCTGACAGGATTGCCCAGCACTTTGGTCTAAGAAGGGTTTCTGCAGGGATGATTTTTAGGGCTATTGCTAGAGAACGCGGATACAGCCTTGAGGAGTTCAGTAAGATTGCACAGGAGAATGATGAGATTGACAGAGAACTGGATGAGCGACTCAGGACTGAAGCTAGCAAGGGCAATGTTGTAATTGACGGGCAACTCTCAGCATGGATGGCGGGAGAGCATGCTGACTTTAAGATACTGCTGGTCGCGCCGATGGAGGTCCGGGTAATGAGAATAGCAGGTCGCGATGATGTGCAATATGAAGACGCTCTTCGTGAAACCACTGTGCGTGAAGCAAGTGAACGCGAGCGATACAAGCGGTTTTATGACATTGACATCACTGATCTGACAATCTATGACCTCATCATTAATACAGAACTTTTTGACCTTGAGGGTGTAGTGCGGATTGTGATCATTGCCCTTGAAACATTCTTTGAGCAGAAGGTGCCAGACTCATAATACTTGCAGAGTTCTCGTCCAATCGGAATATCTATATTGAAAGTGCCTGAGAACACCTCATTCTCACTACCAAAGGATGAGCCATTGAGGTGACTTGCTGGTTCAGTTTGACTGCGGTTGAGTTGAGGTGTAAAAATATGAGATTATTCGAAGTTGGAAGAGTCTGTGTTAAGACCATGGGCCGAGAGGCTGGAAGTTACTGTGTTATTGTAGAGAAGATGAATGGCAAGTACGTTGTCGTCACTGGCCCAAAGCATATCAGTGGTGTCAGACGAAGACGTGTCAATACTCGTCATATTGAACCCATTGACAAAACACTCCCGATAAAAGAGGGCGCTGATGACAACTCTGTGGAGAAGGCACTCAAAGAGGCTGGCCTCGAAGAGACCTTCAGGACGAAGATTCGATTGAGCGAGTGAGCAACAGTCTCCTCTTGTGAATCACAGATGGGGGATCACAGTGCCTTCCATTCTCCCCTCGGACAGACCCAGAGAACTAATCATAAGAACACATGATACTACTAATCCCGAATTTGGCTTCAGCGATTTGAGCAATCTTCCCATAGAATATCTGATGAAGAACTCTGTCCTCTGCCTTGACAAGCCTGCTGGTCCGACAAGCCATGAGGTAGCTACCTGGGTCAGGAGAATTCTTGGCACAAAACGTGTGGGGCATGGGGGCACACTAGATCCTGGGGTCACTGGAGTACTACCCATGGGGATTGAGAATGCCACAAAGGTGATGCAGGCATTACTCCCTGCAGGAAAAGAATATGTCTGCGTTCTCGAGCTGCATGAACGGGTCAATGAGGACACGATAAGAGAGGTGATGTTTGAGTTTGTGGGCAAGATATACCAGCGACCCCCATTGAGGTCCTCAGTGAAACGAGTTCTCAGGGTCAGGACCATCTACTACATTGACATACTCGAGATTAAGGGTCGTCTTGTTCTGTTTCGTGTGGGGTGCCAAGCAGGGACATACATCCGGAAACTCTGCTTCGATGTTGGTGAGGCAGTTGGTGTTGGGGGTAACATGAGGGAACTCAGGAGGACCAGAGTTGGTCCCTTCAAGGAGGATAACAACTATCTATGTTCTCTCTATGATCTGAAGGATGCCTATCACTTCTGGAAAGAAGATGGTGATGAGTCCGAGCTCCGGAAGTATCTCCTACCCATCGAATTTGCCCTCCAACACCTGCCGGAACTCAATGTTCGTGACAGTGCGGTCGATGCGATATGCCATGGTGCTGACTTGGCTGCTAATGGCGTTGTGAGTTTAAGCAGTGGGATAAAGAAGAACGACTTGGTCGTGATAAAGACACTAAAGGGTGAGGCCATAGCGGTCGCTAAGGCCTTGGAAACAAGTGAACGTATTGCAAAGATATCTAGTGGAATCATTGCAAAGACAGAACGAGTCTTCATGGAACGAGGGCGTTATCCACCGATGTGGAAGAAAAAGGAAAAATAACTCTGCCACGCCACATCGAGAAGTTCTTAATGGTTCTTGCTTACTCTTTAATGGCCCTGGAGCAGGAGCACGACTGACGGTACCGGTCACTCGACTGGAGCTGAGGAAGCTCCCAACTACATGCCGACGCCGGTCCTGCGAGAGCAGGAAGGTGAGAGCCTTGCTCTGGAAACAGAAACGACACCTCCAGATCATGCCAAGCGATGATGCAGCACTCAAGCTGCTGAGTAGTGGTCTGGCCGGGTTGAAACGGTCCATCACCGGGTAGCAACCCCAAGAATCCACCAATGAAGTGTCGGCCCGAGGTGGAGGGTAGGGGGCATAGTCTGATGTCGTAAAGTCATCTCCTGGTGACGGGGGATGACCGAACAAAATTGGGGCTACTCCCTGCACCAGGGCTACTTCTTGTTATGCAATCAGCTCTGATGCTCCTTCATAATCTCATCCTGAACTTGAACGACCTCGGTGCTTGAAGAGCAGGCGGCATATGAATTCAGCCACTCCCTGTTCAGGGTGATAAAAGAGGGGCCCCATTTGAAGACTGACATGATGTCTTCTGCATCGTCTGGAAACCCCATGATATACAGTGCCGCGGCAATTGCTTCTGCGGTTGAGAGTTTGATTGGCTTGTAGGTGTTGATGGGATTGGCTGCCAGCAAATAGGGGAGTGCACGTTGTTCGCCAGACCTTGTCGATCTAAAGAGGCCCTCTGCAAGCTTCCACGAGCAGTCAAGTGCGACGAGACCTGAACGCAGGGCATGCTCTCGGTCTAGCGGCGACAGGGCATGACGCGATATTGGGTTAAGCACCACCGCCCTCCTTGGGACTCGTCTGAAATCCTTAATGATGGTGGCTCTATGCATTCTCTGAAGCCTTATGCCTGTACATTTCTTTGGATCACACTGAGAGGCATGAAAGATTATGATGCGAGGTCTGTCTGTTTTTATGACTGGCATTGATTAAGAGCAACCAAAAGACAGATTTCAGCTTTGTCATGCTCTCTGGATTGATACAATCATGAATGACAGAGATCATGACAAATGTGAACTATGCGGTGCATCACAAGGACAGCTGCATGCGTGTAGAATGTGCGGCTCGCATATTTGTGATGACTGTTTCAATGAAGATGGTCTCTGTTTGTCATGCGTGGAGGCAAAATGCCAGATATGTGGCGAGTTCTTGTCCTCACGCGCCTGTGATCGCTGCGGGCGTCTGGTCTGTGAAGACCATGGCACACGAGTTAATGCAGCAACCCTATGCGATGAATGCAGGACTGGATTATTATGAGCGATACGATTGTTCATATTGGAATGGATGACATAGACAGTCCGCGTGGGAGCTGCACAACACACTTTGCATCTATTCTTATTGAAGAGCTATCTCACCTTGATGTTGAATGGCTGGACTTTCCGAATCTAATACGTCTGAATCCGAATATACCCTACAGGACTCGTGGGAATGGTGCTGTCGCACTACGCTTCAAGACAAGATGTGAGAACATTGAACATATCGATGAACTCTTGGAACATCAGCTGCATCTATATGTCCAGCATGACTATCCAAACACCAACCCGGGAATTGTTGTTCTGACTGATAGTTTGCCACCAGCGATTGTCGATTTCTCTATGCACACATTATGGCGTGCAATGACAATCTCTATTGCAAGGCGGTTGATCAAGAGATTTGGGATCTGGTCCATGGCTTCTGGCAATGAACGTGGGCTCATCGGCGCACTCTCCTCTGTGGGCAACATGCTGAAGGGCGACTACACATTCGAGTTTCTGGCCTACCGTCATCCCGATGAATGCGACGAGGAACGCGGTGTTGATCCGACATCTGTCATTGAGATGGACAGAAAGTTCTCCGAACTACTGTTCTCTAATATCGACCCCGAAAACGGACATATACTGATTGAGCCTCACGGTCCAGATCCTGTACTGTTTGGTATCCGCGGTGAGAATGCAGAGGATGTGATAAAAGCAGCATCACTTGTGAGGGCCCATCAGAAGATTGACCGTTGGACAGTATTCAGGACAAATCAAGGCACAGATCAGCACTTGACACATCACATTATGGTCAAAGACCTCAGACCATATATGTCGGCCCGCGTGAAGGGTGCGGTTCATTCAGCCCCAAGAATGACTGAAGGGGGGCATGTGTTCTTCTCCATCAGTGATACGACTGGGACCATCGACTGTGCGGCATACGAGCCCACTGGCTCATTCCGTCATGTTGTCCAAAAACTTTGCAAGGACGACATTGTGATTATCGATGCTGGCGTGAGACCTGCATCACGCACTCATGGGCTGACACTGAATGTTGAAGGCCTTGAGATAATTAAAATTGCGGAGGTCTATGATGATATGAACCCAGTTTGTTCAAAATGTGGCAAACGAATGAAGAGTGCTGGTCTTGGGAAAGGTTTCAAGTGCGTGCGCTGCGGACATAAAGATCCCAATGCCAAAAAGACTCGTGTATTGAGAGAGCGTGATATAAGGCCCGGGCGATACTTGCCTGTCCTTTCAGCTCAGAGACATCTAACACGTCCTGTTGAGCGCCAAAACAAGACCAATAAAGGAATACAATACAAAATGGAGGTAGTCTGGTCCGGCCGCGGTCGGCCGGTGGTGTGATTATACTCTACGACCTCTTCTTCCACCCGGCTTACGTGTGCCATCATGGGGCATGGGTGTGACCTCATCAATGATGCCAATTCTAAGTCCTGCACGGCTCAGAGCACGAATTGCAGCCTGTGCTCCCGGTCCAGGTGTCTTTGGTCCATGACCGCCAGGTGCTCTGACCCTAATATGGATTCCATAGATCCCTTTGTCTTTTGCCTCGCGAGCAGCTTGGAATGCCGCCTGCATTGCAGCATGTGGGGATGACTCATTACGGTCAGCCTTGACCATCATACCACCTGAATAGCGTGCGATTGTTTCAGCACCCGTGATGTCCGTAATATGAATGATTGAATCGTTGTATGATGCATAAATGTGAGCGATTCCCCATTTGTCTCTCTTGGTGTCTTTCTTACTCATCTATTTCACCTCATTATCACGCATCAATGTCCTCTGGTGGCTCCAAGAGCTCGATATTTTCGCCGCCCTCTGCAGTCTTTGATGCTGCTTTTGCTGCTGCTATTTCTGCCGCCTCAATGACACGTTGTGCAACAGTGGATGCTGCTATCCTAGCAGGGTGTGACTCATCATTCAAGGGTGATTTTGAGGTGTATCCTATCCTCTCCTCTTCAGCAATAGTAATGATTCTGCTGGGAGTAGTTACCCTTGCGCCGTCTAATGCAATATGACCGTGGACAACTAATTGTCTAGCGTGATACATAGAACATGCAAGTCCCTTTCTGAAGACAACAGTCTGCAGGCGTCGTTCGAGGATGTCTTCCAGTGTGAGATCCAGTACACTGTCCAATGTTGGCTCCGATGTCAGAATTCCCATTCTCACAAGCTTATTGACGAGCTCCTTCTCCTGTTTCTCACGTTCCGCTGGGGGCAGAGCAAGTAGGTGTCGAGCCTGTCTTCTGAAACGTGAGAGTTCTGTTCTGTGTCGCCACAGCTCACGCTTGTTTCTCAGTCCGTAGGTACCAACAAATTGAAGTTCCTGTACAAAGCGATCGCTATCGAATGGACGCTTCGGAGTCACGTATTTTTTCTTTGGACGTTTTGGATCTCCCATAACTCATTCCTCAACATTATTTCTTCCTAGACACTCCCACAGCCATACCTGCGCGTCCTGTGGTCCTAGTATGTTGTCCTCTCACCTTCAATCCCAAGGAGTGTCTGATTCCACGCCATGATCTTATGCGTTTGAGTCTATCAATGTCATTACGATGTACAAACTCCAGGTCCGAGCCAATGAGATGAATCATCCTACCTGTGTGTCTGTCGCGAGGCCTGTTTACATACCACTCAGGAAACTTATGGGTGACAGGATCTTTAAGCAGGTCTTCTATCTTTGAAATGACATCCTCTGAAATGAAGCCTAACCTTTGATACGGGTCCAGTTGAAGCTGATGCAGTATGGCCTTTGAGAGCCTAATGCCAACTCCCTTGATCTTTGTGAGCCCCTGAAGGAGGTTCTCCTGGCCGTTAATGTCATGGCCAGCTATTCTCACTATGTGTTTGTATTCTTGCTCGGACATGGTAAATAACCTCAGTCTGAATGAACGAGGCTTTGTTCGCCTCAAGAATTTACCTTATAATACTTGCCATAGGAATCTCTTCACCCCTCGTGGGATGGCACACTGATCGTATTCCTCGGCAAACAACTGAGTTGAACAGGATTATTTAACTACAATCTCTTATGAATATTTCACAAGATACCTATTCATGCCTCTGCAGCCTCCGATTCCTCCGACAAATACTCATCATCTACAAAACGCAGTAACTCCTCTGGAGGTACATCGGGCACTGTGATCTTCACATGCTCTGCTGCGGCATCAAGAAGTATCTTTAGTATCTTCTCGCGATATGCAAGATCAATTGCGACAAGCGGGTAGGTTTCAGCCCCTATGATTCTACGGATTATCGAGGGATCAAGTGCATTAGGTAGATCCTGTTTGTTGGCAATCACAATTATTGGGACATTAGGCGCATCACGCCTGATAATGGTGAACATATCCTTTGACAGTAGCACATTTCGTAGTGTAGAGTCTGTCAGCAGGAATACAATATCTGCTCCCTTGAAATAGAACTTCCACAGCTTACGGAATCTCTCTTGTCCTGCAAAATCCCAAATCACCAATGAGTAGTTTGCAAAATATATGGTTTCCATGACCTCCAGATTCAGTGCGATAGTAGGAACATATTGTCTTGGTGGTTTCTTACCCATGAGTAGGTGCAATGTTGTTGTCTTTCCCACTCCTCCCTCTCCAACAAGTGCGATCTTCAATTTCGAATGCACAAATGGTGCGACTATCTTCTCATAATTTTCCTTCACATAGGCGATATTACGCTCTTTCAGAGTGCCGTCTAGTCCCTTTGCAGCAGCTTCTATCTTCTGGTTGATCAGACGGTCCTTCTCATCTATGTCTGTGATAAATATCAGCAATAATTTCTCATTACATATACGACTGAAATACTTGTTTCCATTAATGGTGAGTGAGATGTCTTCTCGCCCATCTGAAACCTCCTGAAGCTTCTCTCTAGCCTTTATGTACTCGAGCACATCCTTCCGTGGAATCTTTACAGTCCAGTACCTAGATGTGGCAACAGTTCTCTTGCTCTTTCGTCTCATCAGGATTGTGGTATGGATCATCTGTCTTATTCCTCATACGGATCATCATGCACAATGTCTTAGTCCTTGCATAAAAATCAAAGACCAATTAGTTCGTACTTCTGGTTACATAATATATCTGCTATGTTATGGTATATTCATTCAGTCACTATGACATATAAACCGAATTTGGATGGAATGTCAGAACTAATGACTAAACTCCTTGCTTGATGACTTGAGAAAAAGAAAGACTCCGACCACTAAATGTGCCCGGAGCGAGCTGACCTGTCAATTAGATGAGTGAACTCAACTTCAGACTTCCGTGTTCCACCCTTTCCCTGCCAAGTGTCACCACTCTCCATACTGCAAATATAGAGTTAGCAAGGACTTTGTCTATTATCATTGGAATGGCATTCCTCCCATAGACCTGGCTTCCTTCTTCTGCTTTGATGTTGAAACATCACTTTCAACAGCAGTAAGATTTTCCACGGCTTTTTCCACGGCAGGGTCATGATCGCTCAAATCAGTTTTCTCACAAAAACTGAAAAGGTCCATTTGGACACTGCGAACAACCGCGGACTCCCCTTTCATCAAGATTGGTGGTCTCTTGGGGAGTGTAGACTTCCCTCGAGAAATTTTCCCTTGGGCTTTCGGGGCTGTCCCTCTCTCTGGAGACGACCAACGCCCTAGTCCACTCTCATTCAAGTGACGAATGAGCCTAATGGAGCGCCGAGCAATATTTAACGAGCCATTTCGATCCGCATTTGTTTTAAATCCACAATGGGGGCATATAAAGAGTGACTGCTTTGGACGACGACCCTTGTGACCACATTTCCAACAAATAATACTTGTCCATGCCTCGTGAACAAGGATAATTCTGGAATCCTTGCCTTCTGTAACCCATCCTCTTTGTGCTAAACTATGCTTTATCATATTTGTGACTCTTCGAAATGTCCATCTATGAATCATTCCTCGGAATCTTTTACCTCTCCTATTTCCACGTTTTGCAGTATTACGAATCCCAAATACCTTCCCAATGGCTATGTACAATGTATATTTTTTTTCAAGCTCAGCAATATACTCAAGAAGCTGATGAACGATTAGTCTGTCATACTCAATTGAAACTCGCTGTCTCTTTCGACGAATTGCCTTCAATCGTTGAATTACACCTTCACTAGAATGATTATCTCTCTGAATTTGCAATGAAGAAACCAGTCGGTCATACTTTTCCATCAAGGCTATTTTTTCATCTTGCTTGAAATATCTTGTTTCAGAAACTTTTGACTCAGTTAAGAGTGTACTGCATATGGTTTTCTTTATTCCTAGATCTATGCCCAATACTGCTAGAGGCTTGAGTTCTTCAGGAAGTTTTTCAAATTCGATTTGTACTGAAAATGTGACCCACCATTTTCCATCCTTTGTGAATATCTGAATTGCCTTGATTTTTCCTTTTGACAATTGTTCAAGATGGATTGGTGAGATTGATAGTGGTATCCTCAATCGTCTATGTGTTCTCCGATTCAATCTTCGTGAGTCTAAAGAATCACGAATATCCAACCACCATCGTGCTGCTGAGTTATTGTCCTCAATCAAATTGAACCTTTGAGTGAAAATCCATCTGGGAATTCTTCCTGATCTGTTTTTGCTTGTAGGTCTAGATACACTTGCTCTCTTCTCTCTTAAAGCAAGATATGATTCCCATATTGCTATCGCGGTGCGTCGACACTCTGCTAGTTCATTTTGCGAAATTCTCTGGAATCTCTGTTTCAAATCATGAAGTACTGAAAGCCTTTGGGATGCTCCTTTCTTCACATAAATTGCTGTCAAAGTCAACTCGTGCAATAATGACTCGTTTATCCTTGTTTTTCTCCTTCCAATAATTAGCTGCTTTTCATGCTGCTCAATTACTCCCAAGTGAGCTTTTATTGTTCTGGTGTCTCGGCCAACGATTTGTCGTAATCGTTGTCTTGCTCTTTTAGTCATTCTATCAGTTTTTATTGGTACTTTCACTGCTATGACTACGCCCATCGTATTGGCCATTTTATTCACCTGAATATTTAAACTTCTGACCTGTTCTAGCTGTTAAGTTCACCATCCTTGTTTCTTCGCATTTCGTTATTAACCTCGTATTTTTATACTAGCGATAATATTTAAACTTATTAAGCAAAAACTCTATAACTCCTGTATTTTGAAAAATAAGTAATAATAACGCTTAATATTAAATCTACAGAGTTCCAATTTTGCCCAAATTTTATTTATATTTTTAAAACCATCCCCCTTATAAACTCTAAAACATAAAACTGGTACCCCCAAAATATCGAATAATTTATGAGTTAATTATATGGTGCAAGAGGCGTGGCGCCCGGAGCGAGGATCGAACTCGCGCCTCCCAAAGGGAGAGCAGCTGCCTGTTCTGACACACCATGTGTGTGCGTCTCCAGGCTGCCGCCGTAACCGCTTGGCTATCCGGGCAAGAACTGAGAATGCTGATGCATTTTAAAACTATTCGTCAGTTGCATCCTTGGACTCTGCATCCTCATACAAGTTTTTCAATCTAATCTCCAAAAAAATGAGAATTATAAGAACACGTGTTCCAACTCGCTCATTTGCCATTCATTCCCACAGAACTGGACATAGTGATCTCGCCAACATAATTGGTCAACATCATCTTTCTGATCTCTTCAAGATTATCCGTCTGACCCAAGCACCACATGAGTTTGACGACGGCGATCTCCGAAATCATGTCATAAGCACTTAAAGCACCGACTTGAAGGGCGGCCTTACCCACCTCATAGAGTGAGAGGTCTACCTGGCCAAAGGCACACTGAGTGGTCATCACTACAATGCAGTCACGACTCAGAGCGTCTTTGATTGCATCTGCCAGTGAGTTTTCTTTGGCAGGAATGTTTCCAGAACCGAATCCCTCAATCACAATTCCTCTATATCCCAAGTCCACAACCCTGTTGATTATTTCAGGGAGCATCCCTGGAAACACTTTCAGCAGACAGACTCGATTGTCGAGATTGACCTTAAACCTCGGGACTCGATTGTGTCGTCTAATGCGTTTCTCATAGAGCACAATTTCACGACCCAATAACCCAAGAGGTGTGGGATCGACTGAGTCGAAGGCATCTTGAGCACGTTCTCTGATCTTTCTGGCTCTGGTCCCACGATGAATTTCACCGTTGAACACGATACATGTTTCACCAAGATCTGCCCAAGCAGCGACTCTGATTGCATCTCTCACATTGCGTGGGCCATCACTCCAGGGTTCTGACGAGGGTATCTGAGAACCAGTGAACACGATGGGCTTGCCAAAGTCTTGGACCATAAGGCTGATTGCTGCTGACGAATAAACCATAGTGTCAGTGCCATGAAGAATGACAATACCATCAAGATCACGGTTATTCTCATATGTCTGCTTAATTGCATTCGCAATCTCCTGCCAGTGGTGAGGTTGTGCATTGGCAGAGTCCAGCTGGAACAGCTCTTGTGTAATCACCTCAATACGTTCCATTCCGGGTGGCAGAGTCTTGAGCAATTTCTCGATAGAGAATCCCGGTCGATATGCTCCAATCTTGGCGTCATACACGCTGGATATTGTCCCACCTGTCGTGAGAATGCATACTTTCCCTGACTCCATCTCAGACATTCATTCAACACCACATGAAGGTTAATTCATGCATGCATTTATCTTGTTGGATGAAGTAACATGTCTGGCGAATCCTATGAGCGATCCCTATGGGCGACTCGCGGAGATCTTGGACACAATTCCCAACAGTTTCACACCAATGAGTGATGGAACTCACCTTAAAATCTTGCAATGGATATTCACTCCACAAGAGGCTGATCTGGCCAGCAAGATGAAGCTCCGCGGTGAAACCATTGAAGAGCTTGGTGAACGACTTGGAATGGGCATTGAAAGATTGGAGCCTCTCCTTGAAACAATGGCCAAGAAGGGCCAGATTCGTGCTTGGAACTCCAGTACTGGTCGCCGTTATGCACTAATGCCGTTTGTAGTGGGGATCTATGAGGAACAATTGTGTCGAATGAATCGCGAGTTTGCAGAGCTTGCAGAGACATTCTTTGTAAAAGGTCAAGGCGGTGAGCTCTTCAGCACTCCTCCTGCCATACATATGGTCATTCCAATCAATCAAATGATCAATTCGGAACTTGTTGTGCATCACTATGAACAAGCTGAACAGATCATTGAGAATGCCAGCTCATGGGGCGTCCGTGAGTGCATCTGTCGAAAGCATCAGGAGCTTCTTGATAATCGTTGCAAGTATCCGATCAGTGTCTGCCTAGTCTTTGCAAGGAAACCAAATGCCTTCGATGATAGTGAGCTGACCAAGCCTATCACAAAAGAAGAGTCCCTCAGACTGCTAAATGAAGCAGAAGATGCGGGTCTAGTCCATTGCACAATGAACATCCAGTCCGGTCATTTCTACATCTGCAATTGTTGTACATGCTGCTGCAATGTACTGAGAGCTGTAGTGATGACTGATAAACCGCATGTTGTAGTGAGATCTAACTATATTGCAGTAGTAGATGAAGAACTATGCTCAGGCTGCGGAATATGCGTTGATCGTTGTCAATTCAGTGCTCTGACAATTGAAGATGGAATCAGTGCTGTGAATCAGGACAGGTGTGTTGGTTGTGGGGTCTGCGGTGTTAAGTGCCCTGAAGATGCAATAAGACTCCATGATCGTGATGAGAAGATAGAGCCTCCAGAGAGCATAATTGCATGGATGACCGAAAAGGCAATGGCCCGCGGAAAAGACCCGTCAGAGCTATTGTAGATGCAATAGGTTGAAGTACATCTGAGTTGTATATGCATTTGAGTATTGAAGAGAACTATATCTTCAGTGTTCAGGCTTGGAATTTGTGGGACAATCTACAATTGAAATGGTGAGACTCGCTTATGGCGAATGAAGACATTTACGATGGTAGCACATCCTTTGATAGGCTAGGTGATGTTGTAGCGCCAAGTGATCTGTTCGATCGAGAGTATGGTGCACAGCTCACACAATGGGAGCTGAAACTCCATTGCGAGTTTATGGAGCGGATTTCATCAAGAATATACAGGTTTGTCGGATTTGTCCATTATACACGAAACCGCGATTTTTTCATTCTCACTCCAAGTCCCTGGACGCACAATGGCGTTGTTATATTTGTACCCGATGAGAAAGAAGTCCCCCCTGATGGTGCTAGAATTGAGCTGATAGGTCGAAGGATAGCGAATCCGCGGGTTCTTGAGCGTTCAAGCACTAATGTGCAGGCCTTTGCTCTGGAGGACTGGAGTTCAGTCAGGTTTGATGTCCTACAAGAAGTAGACCCCCCATTGAGTCTTGCTGAGCTATCTCGGATGCTCTTCGAACATGTGGGCATGGCGGAAACCAGCAAGAGGGTGTTTGCCCGACTCTTCATATCAAGCCCCCCGTTTGAGTCTGGTGTTGGAGGACTGACAACCGGGATACAGGCAATAGCTGCGAAGGCCCAAGTACGTAGATTTCTCACATTTATTCGGAGGATTCTGCCTCCAGTGTTGAGAGGCAAGGTCCCAAAATACCGTAATGTTGGAGGCCACTCCATACTAACAAGAAGAACATGGAGGCTTGACGTTGGAGAACTTGCACGGGACACGCTACAGACTCTCTGTATAGAACGCAAAGACCCCTCAGGATTCAAAGAAGTGTCTCTCAGTGCAATGACCACTCAAGCCACAGGGGCCCTTCCCGATGTGCCCTTGGCTCTTACAAGCGAAGACTTCTGGATCGAAACCAGAAATTCCCTAGACCTTAGACTTCCAATTCTGAAGACTGTAATTACCGCCCAAATGTTGATCCCCATGGTGGGCGAGAGGACAATCACTGCTGGCACCAAATACATCATAGTAAAAATGCAGGATCTAAAGGACAGTTTCGATCTTGATGACAGTGTTCTCAGTAGGGGCATGATTCTTGATAGTGATATGCTCGGTCGACCTCTCAGCACAGTGCGGATTGCACGATCCACAGCCCGAGCCTCTTGGAAGTCTAAAATCACAGCCAAAGACATCAAGACCGCTTGGGACAGAGTGTTGGAGCCTGCATTGAAGGAGTATCTAGAGCTCACCCAATTCAAGGAACAAGCAAGACACAATTACGGGGAAGACGCGAAGACTCACAAGTTCAACACGAAAGTCTGGCGTGCGCTGAAGAAGCTGGACAGTGGCACACTTGGCGACCTTGGACCAACTGTGAGGGAGATTGCCGAAGAGGCTGGGGTTGATATCCCCACTACATCACGAAATCTGGAACTGATGAAGAATGCAGGCGTTGTCTACGAACCGCGACCTGGTCACTTTAGGCTGGTATGATCATTCAAATGACTTCCAGAACTCTTCAGGTTCACTGCCTTCCTCAATCAACTCTATCTCCTGAACTCCCACTCTCTCTGCATCATAGCGTCGTGCAATTATTGTAGCATCGAACTTCTCTCTTGCTGATGCCTCTTTACCGCGCCAGACGAAGATGTCATCCCATGTGTCAAGGATAAAGACGTCCGCACTGAATAATGAATCACGCTTGAGAGGAACCTCGACAAAGAACGAGTCGCCACCTTCATGATGTACTCGCCAGAGCTTGTACTCTCTCTTTTCTAACTGCACACTCTTAAGAATCCCTTCGGTGTCCTCATCAGTCAGTTGGAAATTGGGAAACAATGCCTTGAACTCTTCAGGTTCGTTTCCTCCATCAATCCTGTCGATATCTGCATGGCCTTTTCTCTTCGTGTCTAGAAATACCGCGGAGGCTGCAGTGAGAAACTTCTCATCCACAGAAGACTCTGGCCCAATCCATAGATAGATCTTGACTCCTGTATCAATCAGATAACAATCGCCTTTTCCAAATGCACCCGGCTCTGGTACTTTAACCAGCCGTCCCTTTTGAATGTGAAAAACTACTGGTTCCATGGGTAATTATGACAACCTCTATTGACTTAAGTTATCCTTGTATTGAATTGGAATCTTCAGTTGCTTGTTTTGTCGTTGGAAAAGACTAATTATGGTCATCGACCAAGAGGGAATAGTGAGGCGAGATTTGATGGACAATTGGGAACAGCAGTTCTTGCGCGAGATAATTCAGCTTGACACCAATAGTGAAGAGAAGAAGAACTACATGGAATGTAGTGAAGTGATTAAGAAGTATTGTAAAGAAGGTGGTCTAAAGGTAGAGGTCTTTGACTCCAAGCACGATGGCAAACCTCAACCGAACATTGTTGCAACGCTTGATGTTGGGGCACCAGAAACAGTCCTAGTCTGCACACATTATGATGTTGTACCAGCTGGCGATTTTGATGCCTGGACCCGACCTCCCTTCGATCTGACAATTGAAGGCGACAAGCTCTATGGTCGTGGAGTGACAGACTGCAAAGGCAATCTTGTTGCTTCAGTCAGTGCAGCAAAAGCACTTGCGGAGAAGGGAAAATCAAAAGTCAACATGAAGCTGCTGATCTCACCCAATGAAGAGATAGGCGGTGAATGGGGCATCGACTATCTGATCAATGGTCCTCCGAAGATCAGGGGTGATTTTGCAATTGTCGCAGACAGTGGTCCCGGTTATGTGAGTGTTGGTGCGAGCGGAGTTATAGGAGGAACAATCACCGTTCATGGTCAGCAGGGCCATGCAGGATATCCCTTTAGGTTTGCCAATGCCATTCATCTTGCCATTCCTCTTCTAGATGGCATGTTGGGATACATTGACATCAGAAAGAAGGTGATGTCTGAATATCCTGCTCCTCCTGGATGTCCATTTCAGAACCTCTGGGGCCGTTTTTCAATGACAATCCTCAAAGCAGGCAGTAAGACCAATATAATCCCTGGAAAGGCTGAAGTGTCTTTTGACTGCCGCTTAATCCCAGAGGAGAATCCCGATGAGGTTGTGAATGACATAGAGAATTATCTAAATCAAGTAAAGGAGGACACAGGCGTTGATGCCACCCTCGAGATAAAGACCAAAGTTCATGGCTGGGGCTCAGACAGGGATAACAAGTTCATCAAGGCTTTCTACGGCGTTGTAAAGGAGGTTGTCGATCCCAGCTTGCAGATTGCTGCAGATCTCGGTGGAAACGATGGGCACTTTTTCACAGCAGTCGGTATTCCAACTGCTTGTTATGGCACTATTGCTGATGACTCCAATTTCCATGGGATTGATGAGTGGCTGGATGTAAAGGACTTTGACAATGTCCGTGATGTAATCATCCGATTTGCTGAGTCGTGTTGATATATGACAAGTCTGCATGATCTGGAGATTGGTGCCCCAGGGCCCTTTCTCCCTCCATTTGAGAGTTTGATCAGGAACGCAAAGACAATAGACAGTCTTGGCTATGCATCAATGGCATTTCCCGATCACTTTGCAGGTTTTATACCAGAATCCTTCTGGACACCTGATATAACACCATTAGCTCTCATTCAACAGTCACCACATACCTATTATGAGATGTCTACCATTATGGCTGCATGTGCTATGGTGACTGAGAACACAAAGCTACTATCTGCTGTCACCGAGCCAATTCGAAGACATCCTGTATTGATAGCTCAGACCTTCCTCACACTCGATCACATCTCTAACGGAAGAGCGATTCTGGGAATTGGTGCTGGAGAGATTGAGAACATCAAGCCCTATGGACTCGACTATTCATGTCAGGTCGGGAAGCTCCGCGAGGCGCTTGAAATAATACGGAAGATATGGGAAACCCATGAACCATTCGATTATGATGGTAGATTCTGGGTGCTGAAACGCGCCGTGATGTCGCTGCGTCCCAGAATTCAAGACCGCCCCCCTCCCATTTGGATAGCAGCTCATGGCCCCAAGATGCTGAAAATCGCGGCAGATTTTGGAGATGGTTGGATTCCAACTCTATTGAGTCCTCATGACTATGCTGAAGGATTGAAGACAATTAGAAAATACAGGGAGAAGATGGGGAAGGCCAACAAGTTCACTGCAGCGCTCTGGAACTGGTGTGTGCTTGATAACGATGAGTCTGAGTGTGAACGCATGATTAACACACCTCTGGCTCGCGCCTTTGCATTACTATATCCCTCATCCGAATGGAAAAAGATTGGGCATGAGCATCCCTTTGGTGAAGACTTCTACTCTCTCAGGGACTATATTCCCATGAACTATGACCGTAAGACAGTCCTATCAGCAATTGACTCTGTTCCTGAGGATATTCTACATGCATTCTATATGATTGGCGACTCTGAAACAATAATCAAAGAGCTTGAGGAATATACCCGAAACGGGTTAAAACACATAATACTATGGAATGCCACAGGCATGTTTGATCTTGAAAAGACCAGACAGTCATACAAAGTCATGAAGGAGGTCTTAGAGTATGTCAGGCAATGAGCTGATACTGATTACTAATAATCAACACAAGATAGCAGAACTGAAACCCGTGTTTGAAGAGTATGGGCTGAAGTTCACAACTAATCCCTATAGCAAAGTTGAGATTCGTTCTGATGAAGTTGCTGAGGTTGCTGAAGTAGCAGCGAAACATGCGTTTAATGAACTGAAAGGTCTTGTGGTCGTTGATGACACAGGACTATACATTGACAGTCTTAATGGTTTCCCAAAGGCATATGCAGCATTTGTACTGAGGACGATTGGAATAGAGGGGATATTACGCCTGATGGATGGAATTGATGACAGGTCTGCAAGGTTTGTGACAGCTGTGGGATTTTCGGATGGCAAGCAGATTAAAGTGTTCACTGGGGTGACTCACGGTACTATCAGTCTGACCCCCTCAGGAGATAGCGGGTTTGGCTACGATCCCATATTCATTCCTGATGGCATGAACAAAACCTACGCCCAACTGAGCATGCTTGAGAAGGTGTCCATTTCACACAGAACAAAGGCCTTTCATGCATTTCTTGAGTGGTATGTGAATCAATACAAGAAGCAAGGTGAATGACTTGATAATTAGTGAAGCGACTCTCAAAGCCCTCAAGGGTTTTGGGCTGACAGAGTATGAGGTCCAGGCTTATGTTGCTCTTGTTGATGGGGGCATTCAATCCGCATCCGAGATCAGTGCCAGCTCCAAGGTGCCATACTCAAGAATATATGATGTGCTTGGACGATTGGAAGAGAAAGGGTTCATTCAAGTCCAACGGGGACGACCCACAAAATATGCCGCTAAGGCACCTTCAGAAGTGGTCAAGA
Source organism: archaeon (assembly GCA_024276825.1). GTDB lineage: Archaea > Asgardarchaeota > Thorarchaeia > Thorarchaeales > Thorarchaeaceae > JAJRWI01. Next base: position 37,145 of record JAJRWI010000033.1, on the reverse strand, counting down.
TAATCAGACTAAATATGGAGGAGCAGATTCAGCAATATAGCAGGGTTGTCATTGACGAGTTGCAACCCCGATTTGAACGCGAGGCTCAGGCATCGCCACGCGACGTCTGGCTAATCCATGGTAGAGCAGGCATTCTTGCAAAAGCCCTGGAAATGTTGGACGAGGCAAGGGATGAAGTGATCCTCTCAATTCCCAGTCTTGATATGAGTCACCTATCGAAGGAGTTTGATGTCGGCAGCCTTGCGGAGCTTCTTGAGAGAATTCTTGAACTCAAAGTGCCGAAGGTACATATTCTGACATCTGAGATTCCGGAACCAATCAAGAATATCATTCCTAGGGGATTTGAAGTCAGAACCCGAGACCGCGTGTTTGGTGCGGGTCTTGTTGTAGATCGCAAGCATACGCTAATCATGCTTGCAGGCACAACCGAGGGCTCAGACTTCTTGGGGATATTCTCATCACATTCGGTCTTTGCTGAGATGGCATCATCATACTTCTGGTCGCTATTCAAGGAATCGACCCCAATCCGATAATATGTGCTTAAATCGTTTCAATTATGTTCAAGGTTAGAGGTCTAGGCACGGTTAATTGGTGCCCTTGCTCGTAGTACAAACAGAATTGTTGATAGGGGTTGTCTTTGTGCTGGATCAGTCCGAATCTAATGATGTATTGATGACGCAAGGACAGGGCACCTATAAACAAAGACTGAGCCCTGATGCACGAACTGTTCTCAAGGTGTTATGCCATCTAGAGAGCTACGAGCATCACGATCAGTTTCAGATGACTTCTGACCTAAAACGTATCCATGCAATTGTTTCCAGTTATCGGGGAAGTCTATGTTCTGACCTCAAAAAACGCCTTGAGTCTGTACATGCTCTAGGTGATGTGGAGGTTATAACATCTCGAGACATCTTATCCCTCATTGATGAATTATATCATGCCAACATCTCAAAACTCAAGGAATCCGAGATTGTCATCTTGAAGGCCGTCTTTGGCAATCCAGAAGTAAGACTGTCTGAACTTGAAGCATTGACGGGAATTAAATATTCCAAGGCTAGACGGGCCTGGATACGGCTTGCATCATCTGGAATACTACGTCGAGTCGGTATCATCAATGCCAATCAGTTGGCCTTTGAGCGCATCTTGCTAATCCTCTCAAATCCCTTATTCATTCTCTCAGGACCGTATGTCACTTCTACAATATTTGCTGACGCAGAGCGCGCCATGGTCTATCAGACTTTGTTGATCCCTGCTGCATTCTCCAAAGGTTTTAGAAAGCTGGTTGTTGATTTACGAAATAGCAGCGACAATGTCAGCGCATGGTGGTTATCACCAGGCACGACAAGTTTCAATGACTCCTATTATGATCGAAAGTCAAACCAATGGCGAATAGACCTTCTTCACTTCCGACTTTTGCTGAGAAAGCATGTAGATGAATTAGTGGTTGGTGAAACCAAAAGAACCACCCTCAATGCACCAATAAGCAGACTCGGAAAATCCAAGCTATTGGTAATGAAGCATCTGCTAAAAGACTATGACTCAAAGGTTCAAGACGTCTCAATAGCAACAAAGCTATCAAGGAGCATTGTATTCCGTAAGCGGAGTGAGATAATCAACGAACGGGCTGTCTTGCCTCGCATAATAGTCAAGATTCCTGCTCTTACAGAGGGCGTGGTTTCAGTGGCTGACTCCTCCACAGCTGCAATGCTACATATTGCAATGAGCAAATTGCCCTTCTCATTCTTCTCCCTGTTAGAGAACATCGACCGGCCATCCATTAAAAAGGTGATAATACTGTCCAGCACTCCCATGGGTCAAGCAAAGCAGATAGTTTCAATCTTGGAGGAAGAACGTAGTATGGTGGACAATCTTGAAACCCATGTGATCACAGCTGGCGAGAAGCGCCCTCTTGATGTCATAAAGATATTTGATTTACAATCAATGAACTGGAAGTGCGACTCCTCCTTTTTTGATGTTCGGACATACTCGACGGTACGAAAAGAAGTAATCCATAACAATTGTCTGTCTATCGACTTGGCCTGAGTTCAATCATAATCGTTATGAGATGCAAACGCAGTGTGAAACAAGAGGCATCATAATGGCACGTCTTGAGGTTGTGTTCCTTGGAAGTGGCGGGAGTATTCCCACTGAGAACCGTAATCACCCCGCTGTTGCAATCAGGTATCAAGGATGGAATCTACTGTTTGATGCCGGGGAAGATGTGCAACGTCAATTTGAACGTGCCCGATTGGGGAACAACAAACACATGGTCATATTCATATCACACATGCATGCTGACCATATTCTTGGACTACCTGGTCTTTTATTGCGGTTCTCTCTATTAGGCAGAATCAGACCCCTCCAGATCTTTGGCCCGAAGGAACTGATAGAATATGTTAGAATCAATCAAGATACAATTCACCTTGGCACCACTTTCGAAACCACAGTCTATGCCATTGAAGCGGGACCAATCATCGAGATTGACGATATAAAGGTCTCCGCTTTCGAGGTCAATCACAGGGGGTATGCCCTAGGTTATGAGATTCTCTATCAAAGACCTAGAGGTCATTTTATCCCTCAGCTTGCAAGTGAACTTGGAGTCCCCAAAGGCCCTCTGTGGAAAGACCTTGCCTTAGGGAAGTCAGTAAAGCTAGATGACGGGCGGACAATCAGACCTGAAGAGGTCACGGACACACCTCCTCCTCCGATAAAGATAGTGTACACTGGTGATACTAGACCCTGTGAAACTCTCAGGCAAGTATCCCAAAATGCCACCCTATTGATTTCCGAAGCAATGTATTGCACCAGCCATGCAGAACTGGCAGAGGAACGTGGGCACATGACTGCAGCACAAGCTGCTGAACTTGCAAGGGACGCAGGTGTGAAATACCTGGCACTGACCCATTACAGTCCACGTTATGGCAATGGTCTTGAGATACTTAAAGAGGCTCAGCACATATTCAAGAACTCCATCTTGGCTCATGATCTCATGCGACTTGAGATTGACAAAGAAGGTGTGGTCAAAAGAAGTAACACAAGTAATATGTCTGCATGTGATAATATTGCCTGATTAATGTTCAATAGTGGCTAGCGATGATGAAACGAGTAGTTATCCGGTATTCTGAAGACTCCTCACTCTTTGTGAATTGCATAATCTATGATCCTGATGGGGACTATGAAATCCAATTTGTCCATCCTTTGACTGGATCGGAAACTGGGAGAATCTCAGACCTTCTAGATGCAATTACTAGCGATGATGCGGGCACTGTGAAAAACTGGCACAATTTTATCAATGCTTTACGACTTGTGCCAGACCGGCTACTGCTCCGATTGGACGAACTCACAATAGATCGCGATGGTCAGATTATAGAATAGAAAAAGAAGATCATACTGATTAACCAATGTGGTCCTATCAGTAGATCTCTCATTATTATCTATTTTCCATCATGGCATCTGAACTGTTGCCACTACAGGCAAATGATCACTACCTGTTGCACTGCTTATCACAGTACAAGAGCTGACAGTGAAATCGGGGCTCACCCAGATATAGTCTATCCTCTCGTATGGGCCATAGCTTGGCCAAGTGAAACCATCATTAGAATTCTGCGGATGCCCTGCTGCAGTCCAAGTGTCATTGAGATGTGCAGATATGTCAGTATAAATTGTGTCCACCCGTGGATCATCCGAGCCTGGTTCTGGTTCACCCGTGGGCAAAGTGTTAAAGTCGCCCATGAGAATCTTTGGCGCCATGGCAGCATCGACATATTGCATGGCCTCTGCAGCTTGAGTGGTTCTGTCTTCATATGACAGTCCCAAATGGACCACAAAGACACTCACCTGCTCAGAGCCCACTTGAATAGTAGCCTCAATGAGGACCCTTGGGAGTTCCTCAGAGGTCAGAAGATGATATGCACTACTGATGATTGGATATTTGGAGAGTAGTGCGACACCTATTATCTGTTCACTTGTTGGTGGTCCAAAATAACTATACATGTTCAACTGAGTGGCCAACCATCGGATCGAGTCTATATTCATTGAACTTATTCTGTTCATGTCTGACTCTTGAAGCCCTACAATGTCGGGGCTTGCATCTCTAATTGTGTCGCGAATCACTTCGAGATTGACTCCTCCATCTGGCGTGTAACCCTGATAGATGTTATAGGTCATAAGAGTGAGTGTTGTTGTTGGTTCGGTGTCAGGCGCAGGTGTCAATGTGATGAGCAGGCCTGCCATTGTCCCGATGAACAGTATTGCAGATATCACTATTGTAAACTTGAGATTTCTTGTCATCATTACTCTTCCACCTCCCTTACGAATCCAGAAACCGATACTCCAACACTGACAATGAACACCAGAAAAGTTGCAAGCATCAAAAGATACGGTATCATTCCCTCCAGTGCTGGCAGAATCATCCCCGCTACAAAGGACAGAGCGAAGAACAGGATCAGAAACATGAATAGGAACATTCCGAAGAAATGGAACAGTCCGCTATCAACAATATCACCGCCCCTGCTGACGACAATACCCCACAAAACACTCAGGTCAGCCATCATGGCAAACACTGCAATTCCTGTAAACACTGACACAATCACACTGTGAATGTAAATGATGTCCATCACTGCCACGATTAATAGCAGATTCAACACAAGGATGATCTCCCTCCTGAACACTAGATTATTGGCCTTTGGTATCTGGACCAGTATTGCATAGAGCAGCAATGCAATTACGACAGACACTGTATTAAACTCATAGCTTGTGTTGGTCCACCTAGCAACGACATTCGGAAATCCCAATAATGTGTAGATCATGAACAGTCCTCCACCAAATCCCGCTCCCATAAACATGCGAACAAGCCGGCTCTTCTTCGCCTTTGGCGTGCTAGAACTGTTCTGAATAACTGCCCCACAGACAGGGCCAATCAACCAGATGATGATGAATGTGATAATGGTGAGTGGGATCACGATGGCAATGGAATAACTGCCGATTGTGATGTCCCATGTACCACCTATCGCTCGAAACATGATGTCCATGGCAAGTGCGAGAGCAAAAGATATGGAAATGGACCCTGTCCTCCCAGGAAGTCGTTCCGGGGTATTCTGAAGGGGTGTGATTATGATGGATGCGACAAATATGCCATACAACATTGTTGCAATGCCTGATGTAATAAGCATTAGTGACATGTTCCAACTCAACAATGCCATCAACAAACGAAAGATCACAATTCCAACAGCACTAAAGATTACTATTCTGTATGCACCAATTTTCTTGATGAACAGAACCACAATTGGCGACAGCAGCAGGAAAATGTAAAGCACAGACACACCAATAGTCATTGCTCCCAAATTGACAAAGTAGATCAGTCCGATGAAGACCCGTAGACTCTCAAAGAAAAAGAGAGTCATAAACATTGGTAGTAGAATATGCAGAAGTAACCACGGCCCATCATCCTGCCGAAGTCCTTGTATCATCTTTTCTGACACTTATATCATCTCCATAAATTATCATCATGTGTAATATTCAATGAACTAGGTGAGTCAATAACGTTTCGATTGAATTTTGAAATGTAAAGAATAGAAATTCCCATTATAAACTGAATCTTATTACTTGGATGACCAAATGATTGCACTCATCAAAAAAGAGGGGGGAAGGGGGCAAGCAGATTGCCCGCCTTCAAATAGACTTGCTCCTAAAGAGTGAAGAAGGTTGTAAGATCACCATCAAACTCCTGTGGGGTGTCAGCACCGCCATATGGGTAGTTTGAGAGTGCCCAGCTAAAGCAGTCCTCCATGTTTGTGAAGCCTTGACCAACAAGCCCGGCCTCAAGGAACCAGTATGTCCATGCTCCATTGGAGTACTCTGGAACATCATACCCATAGCCCGAGTCAGTGCAGGTCGTTGTCATGTAAAACTTACCAGCGTTAGAGTTTGACATGACCTCATTCATACCGCCTGAGTAGCAGTGATCGAGGAAGATAAACACCTCACAAACAGCAGGTGCAAAGACGCTTGCCATCTCCACATCAGTAAAGGAGCCATCCTCGCCATTCTCTCCCACACCATAGTCCCAGCAACATATGGTTTCTCCGCCAGAATATGTTGTACCATGCCCTGAACTGGCAAAGACGATTATATCATCCTCATCAGCCTGGGCAATGAAGTCTGCAAGTGCAGTCTTGATGTTATACTCAGTCGCATAGCCATCCCACTGTGGGTAATAGTTTGTGCCGTCTCCGAACAGCTTGATTGTGTATCCAAGACCAGACAGGTAATTGTACCAGTCAGTAGCGTCCTCATCGCAATATGTCAAGTCGTTGACTGCGGCATAATCGGAGATACCGACTATGACAGCATACTTGTTCTGGCCTGGTGGTGGGGGTGGGGGTGGCGGATCTTCCACATTGTCCACTGTGACGGTGACAAGATCAGAACCTGTGAGACCACCACTGTCAGTGGCCTTTGCCTCGATTGTGTGGGATCCATCGTCCACTGTTGTTGTGTCCCAAGTATACGAGTTTGCCACTGCTACAGCAACACCATCAATATAGATTGTAGGTGTGAGCGTACCATCCTGAGCATCAGTAGCAGTTGCCTGAATCGTGATTGTCCCAACAACAGTGGCCAAGTTTTCTGGAGATTCGATTGTGACTGTGGGTGCAGTATTGCGCCATCTCCCTCCATAGCCTCCTGGACGGGCTGTTGCACCATCCGGGCTGGCCATGACGGGTGTGGGCATAACCAGTACTGTTAGTCCAAATAGGAATAACAGGAGCGCACCGAAAAATGGCTTCTTATTCAAGGTTGATACCTCAACGAAATGGTATGTGCGATAAACAAAAACTGCTTTATAAATATTCTTAAAATTATCCGCAAAACCACACTTATAAGTGGCTTTGTAATCCTAATGTGCGATGAACCAATGAGATATGTAAGAACACGCGGATTGTTGATGCTTCTCTGTGTCATCTTGGTTGGTATCATGGCCATTCCCACAGTGAGAGCACAGACAAGGTCCTTGGTACTTGGGTCTATAGCAATACAAGATGCATACTATGGGGATCTTGACTCTGATCAGATTGAGGACGACATCAAGATTCTTGTCGCGTTTCAGCTTGATGATATCCAGCCATCACGGATAGAACTGTATTTTGACCTCGTGCTACCCTCGGGTAACGGATACTCCTTCAAGGTGATAATCTATGGGTGCCCTACATCTGCCCTGAACCTTGATTGCATTAATATGGCAACTGAGAGTGGAATATACACTGTCAGTATGGTTGCATTTCTCTATGGATCTGGCACTGGAAAACTATACACGACTGATTATCTGGAATTCGACCCTCCCACAGGAGCAGGGCCGGGTCTTCCAGATATTGTGGCCTACTTCTAAAACAGAGGGTATGCATCGAGTGAACAGACAGAAATTCCATCTCTTATTCAAGCTTCAAGAGATGCCTATGGCCCCAGCTGCCAGACTGGCAGAAGAGATTGGAGTATCACCCCCTACTGCAAAGGCATGGCTAGACAGCCTGAAGAAAGAGCGGGTCTATGTCGGGGTGCAAGCAATACTCAATCCCATCAGACTGGGCCTGCAGGTCTATGACTTTCTAGTCGAAACAGGGTCCCATGACGACCTTGTCAGAATAGAGCAATTCTGTGAGGAACATCCTTACACACTCTACAGGGCTAGAGTATATGGGGGCAGTACGCACGGACTACTTCTTCAGTTCAGACAGCCCCCCGAAACACAGAAACATCTTGAGCGGGCCTTTAAGAAACTTAAAGAACACGGACTAGTCGAACGTGTGAGGGAACTGCCCACACTTCTGCCTGGCTATTGCTCCACCTATACCCACCCCAAACCAGAGGCCTGGGACTCTGAAAGGCTCACATGGAACTTCGACTGGGACAGATGGTGGAATACTCCTCCAAGCCATGTCAGATTCAATGGTGAAACTGTTTATGATAAACCTCAGGATGTCATAGATATTGACGGGCTTGATGCTAAGATCCTTGAAGAGATCACAATGGATGCACGTCGCAAGAACACTGAGATAATGGACAAAATTGGCCTTGACAAGAATGAACGCGGAGTCCCTCAGATGTTCTCGAAGAGGTTGAAGCGTCTTCAGGAGATAATTGAGACCTACACGGTATTCATTAACTGGACACATTTCGACGTCTATAGCACCTCGATGATAATCGCAAAGGCCCCTCCTGAAGTCACACAGAGGCTCATAGCCAAACTGGGAGAGGGCGACTTTCCATTCGCCTCAAGTATCAGAGAAATCTCCACTGGGTTCGTGTGGTCTGCAAGGATGCCGTCGGCACACATGTCCGAGATGATCACACTAGTCTGGAAGATATGTGAGAGTTTTGAACTATTGACCATTGACTACAAGTACTCCCAGCGATATGGCCTTTGGGCAGAAACATTTGACGAAGCAACTCGATCATGGAGAGCTGATGAGGACTTCACATTGAACAAACCCTTAAAGCACATCGGGATTGACTGATGCGGCATTACTGATCAAGCATGAATCTACTCAATTCTTGGAAATAATGTGGAGTCTTCCTAAGTTGCAACTCATAACAGTCTGATAAATCCGTAGAGGTGCAATTATTATGCACGTTAAATAAGACTCCAGTAGGTACTGGCGTTGACCGATTTCTATGCCATTTGCATAATACTCGGAATGCGCCACTGGCAGATTGGGGAGGTCATTTGGAAACTGAAGGTCATCGGGCAGTTTTGGTACCGATTCGATCACTACGTAACATGTGACTAATTTTGTAGTGGTAGTGTCATTGATAACAATATTACTTGTCATCCGATATGAGAATTGCTGACCTTCGGAAATTCATCAATAAAATCACTGATTGTTACTTGTAGCTGTAGTTGCTGTCATCAATAGCACAAGAATCCAAGCTAAAACTCCTGACAACCTAATCTTGTTCAGACTTGTCGCGCAATGGTGAACTCGTCTGAACAGGACTCATGCGTTCGGCCATTCCCCTGCAGGTGTTGCCACCCACCACAACATTGGTGTTCGCAGGGGCTTTGTCCTCATGAACAGGGACCTGGCCTCCTTCCCCCTGTGTTGTTCCCAACGTCTGAGTGTAGATGTGAAAACTCCAAGATTCTCTGCCATTATTCCACTTCTGACTGACATGACAAGTCTGACCAGTTTTCTGCCTTCAGAACTTTACCGTATATGGGGAAGTTAGATGGATTATAGTGCCAAAGAGAAGATGACATACTTCAATCATAATCTTTCCCACACCATTTCGGCACAATAATCCGAATCTACTGCCAAGATATACTCTCAAATTCAGATCTCTAACCGTTTGAATCTCCCTGAAGTTCTTGCAAAGATTGTCAGTTCTAGTCACAACATTCTTTCTTGTCATAAGCATTATCCGTAAATGTTTTCAATATTTTGGTAAATATTCATAATATTTATATGTAAAGTTATCTAGTCACATGTTAGGCAAAAAATGCCTAAGGTATATCGAGGAACTGAAAATGGAGATTCTCTCAACACACGAAGCAGTGGTCTGGTGGGAGTTCCATCAAGGACTGCCCACAACTGAGATTGCGTCGAAGTATGAGAGAGGTAGAAAGCCCCCTGAGAATCTTGTCAAACACCTCATTAGGAAAAAGTATGAGGAGGGTGACTTGGATTATGAAATACGAGTCAAAGAGATCAAGGAGCGATTCAAAGACAAGTTGGTGTTCAAAGACACACCATATGTTTCGAGAGTGCTGAACAGGGCACGAGAGAAGATTGTCAAGGCACTGAAGAGATTGGCCAGGACACACAGACTTGATGAGGTCAGGGTTCAGGACTATAATGGGCTTCTTGTGAGCTTTGACTATCAAGCCAATGCGAAGGTGTACATGGTGTTCACTCTTAAACTAGGTGTGATTGTCTGGTATAAGCATGACTCATATGCAGGGCGTCTTTGTCCAGAATGTCCTAAAGAGGGAGAGTGCAGGGAGATTCTCGATACGATTGTTAAGGAATACAACATCACACTTCGACCAGACGAGTTAGACCTGCAAATGACAGAGCGGTCCACTGCAATCTTTGAGAGACTCACCGAGAAGGAGATTCTTCGATATAAGAGAAGTGAGAGTTAGATGGGAAGTAGAAGGGAAATGGGAAAAGAGATTGAAGGGAAAGTGATCAAACCTCCAATGGAAACCATATCAAGTGGAAAGATGTTCAGACCAGATACAGCGTTCATATACAAGGGTTGGTTGACTGCTATCTTGGTACTGTTCATTATATGGGCGCTCTTGATGCTTGCATGGCTGGGAATCGCCTATATGGTAATAGTACTTGATGAGATGCTGACAGTTGCTCAGTTCTGGGAGTATTTTAACTCGTGGTGGCCTATTATAAACATGGTCTATTGGGCTGTCAACATCATCTGGCTTATTCCAGGATTCATCCTCTGGGCAGTCTATGTGCGATCTATCAGATATTCGGTGATTGCAGAAACTGGTGAAACAATGCATGAGATCTACGTGAGAAAGGGGATTGTCACGGTCACTGAAAAGCATGTCCCATTCAGGACTATCACCAACATCTCAAGCAAGGCAGGACCACTGGACAGGCTCTTTGGAATAGGCAGTGTTGAGATCCAGACCGCCGGGTATTCAGGAGGTACTCAGGCTGGGGCCAAACCCGAGGAGAAGCTGGAGGGGATTTGTATTTTTGAGTCAGTGCGAGACTTCATACTCCGTGAGCTCCGAAAGTTCAGAGACCCATATGTGGTTGGTACCGAGGTAGTGACTCCCCGAGAGAGTCAACCAGAAGGCAAAGGCGATGTGGAGTATGAGATGTTGTCGGTCCTCAAAGAGATCCGTGATATTTTGAAAAAGAGCTGATGTTATTTGAGTGTGATCTGATGGCCAATAATGGCCATCATCTGATTTTTCATTGTGCTCAAGAGCCCTTGAATAAACCAGCATTCAGATTGCTAGATTGCATGTGACCTGATTTGCATCTGAAGTCAAGATTGGAAAGAGGTGGAGGTGCGTTATGCACCTCTATGTTTCATAGGTCCTCTGGCCTCAGGAGCTTTGTCTTTGCTTGAAATATCGGTCCAATGATGCCCATGATGAATTTGACGAACCCATCATCGACAGTCAGGACACCAACCACATCCTCGTCCCTATCGGTGGCAGGGGCTAGAAGAACCTCTTCGGAATCCCTAACACATGCATACACATCCCTGCCGCTACGTACCCTGACACGGATGTTCCCCTTGCCAATGATGGAGCTGAGTCTGTCATTGAGACCAGGCTCATCTGTGACTACTACCTCGACACCCGTTGTTGTCTTGAGCTGACTAAGCATCTCAACAGGGACATCATGAATGAATGGGAATATCAGTGTGGCCTTTGACTTGGCACGCCCGATCATGTCTTTGATGTGTGCCAGAACGACCTCTCTAGATGTGATTGTCCAAGTTTTCTTTGCACCAGGGAAGTTTGTGGCACCAATCTTTGACCAGACTGAGGCCAGCATTTTGACAACTTCGGTACCAGTATCAGCTATGCTCTCGGAACTTGGGAATGCCTTCTCAAGGAGCTCTTGCGAGGTTTCCAGCATCTCACCCTTTTCTACTTCGCTGGCTATTTTCTTGATCTCATTCCTAAAGCTTGAGGTGATTTCAATGAATTGGTTGAATGAGGCTTCAAAGCTGATCTCAAGCTCATCCTTTAACCCATCAAGCTCGGATTTCAATCGCTCAGTCGATTTCTGTAGGGCTTTGGCAGATGATGTCTTAAACTGTTCAGCTATTGCCGCTGTGGATTCTTTTAGCCTTTGAGCAGCATCGTCAATCCCCTGTTTCGAGTCGGCCACAAGGGAGTCTATTCCAGTTTCGGCGGATGTCTGAAGATTGTCAAGCTCGACATCAAGACTACTAATTATGGAGTTGGTCTGACTGAGGACATCATTGGCTGAGTCAATGGACACTGATGATATCTCATCCAATAGCGATGCCAGTGATTGCTTGACATTGTCAAGGACATTATTCAGTCCCGATTGAAATGAGGTGGCAGAGTTCGCCATAGATTCCATCACAAGGTCAATGGCCGATATACTGGCTGTGTTCATCTCTTCAAGCTGTGCTGATGCCTGCTCGGTTGCACTGGAGAGAGCTGTTGATGACTGCGAAACTGTGTCACGAATAGTGCTTGCGATTGACTGTTGTGCCTGTTCGAAACTCTTTGACAGTCTGCTGTTCAGCTGCTCGGTGGCCTCCCGCATATGCTCTATTCGTGTGGACACATGTTCAGTGATTCCCGCAGTCATCTGTTCCGTTGCACTCACGAGCTCATTATTTGCAGCAGATATGGTAGACTTTAGGCTGGTTCGAATATCTGATGTGATTCCAGTATAAGATGTCTTTAACGCGTCCAGTATTTCCTTGCTCTCATCCCTCAGTTGGGCAATCGTCAGGATTCCAGTTTCCTTGGCATTCTCAAGTGCAGACTGCAGAATTGCAAGGTTTTGTTCCCTGATGCCACTGAGGTCATCATCAAGTCTTTGACCAGAGTCACTTATCATATCATTCAGATTTGCGAGGACACGTTCATGGTTTGAAACCTCCTGATTGATAAAGTCATCAATCTTCGGTTGCAATAAGTCATGGTGTTCTTGGAGTTCAGAGATTCTGGATTCAGCCTGCATAGCAATTGATGATGAGGCAGAGGAGGTCAGCGATGCAATGGACTCTTGGAGGTCATCAGACAGTTTCTGGAGTTCTGCTATTGCCGTTGAAACCACATCATTGACGCGCGCACGCATATTCTCACTTAAGGCATGAATCTCGTTAATGAGAGCCTCCTTGGTCTTGTTGACATGGATCACTGAACTCTCAAGTAATGAGACATTCATCTTAGTGAGTTGGGCTCCTGTGGACTTGATGTTCTCGCTGAATGATGCATGGGTTTCAGATAGGGCAGAGGAGATGTTTCTCGCCATATCATTGAATCCCAACACCGCTCTCTGATGGAATGCTGTCATGGTGTCCTTGTTAAGCTGAAACATCCTCTCAGAAACTACCTGAATGTGGCTGTCGACTTGCTTCAGCAGTCCATTCAGCTGATCATCAATTGAAGAGAAAGTAGTGTCCGTGTCCTGAACAAACGATTCTAGTGCCTCTGATGACAGTCTATCAAGTGCCTCTAAGTCATCCGTGATGCTCGATTTGAATGACCCGACTGTATCATGTAATGATGCCTTATGAGCATCATGTGCAGATGTTTCGATATCTTGAAATTCCGCTATTGCACTTTGGGTCTCGTTCTTCAGTGAGTTTAACATTGAAGTCAGTTCATCTGATTTTTGTTCAAGTGTGGTAGTAATTGACCCATCGATTCCATTCAGTGATGTGACTATTTGTTCACGAAGCGAGGAACTCGTGGAGGTGATCTCGCCCTTTAGAACATTCATGCGGTCATTAAAATCATTGAGTGTGGTTTGGACCCCCTCCTGCAGTTCGCGCCCCTTCTGCTCGATAGACCCCTCGCTTGACTGCTTTTGTTTCTCAATCTCGCTTGAAACAAGGGTCTTAAACTGGTTCAGAGTGGTACTCGCATTTTGATCTAGAGCCTTAATTGACATCCTTGCAGAACCAGACCACGATTTCATCTGCGACTTTAATGTAGAACTAACAGAGATTATGCTGTTTTTAATCTCTGACACATTAGGATCAATCTCTCCAGACATGGCGTTCTTCCATTCAGCAAAATCAGACTCGAGCAGACCCTCTGATGATGATTCTGTATCCGATAGTCTGCTCATACTAGCACCTATTAAAGACCGGATTTGGTCGAGGGCCTGATTCTTATGTGATTCGTACTTGGTTTCATTGTCCTTTGCAGTAATGATGGCAGAATTAGACACTTCCAGTACATGATTGCGAATCGTTGATGATATATTGGATATCTGTTGGCGTATCTCATCACGTAAGGACTGAATTCTCTCCCCGATATTCTCCACCTCTTCAGCTATGCCATGAAATGGCGGTACTGCATGAAATCGAGTGATGACACCAGTATGTCTCACTATCAGTCGCTCGTTTTCCAGTTTTGTGAGAATCTCATCGACCTCTTCTTCTGAGAGACCACTGAGAATGATGAGGTCGCCCTTGGTAATGTTTCCATCTGCCAGCATCAGCGAATATATCATTGACTCGTTCTCATTCAGCGATGCAACTTTTCCCAGAATATTGAACTCTTCCGACAAGAAATCCTCTCCTCAAATAACAATCATTGGCGCTGTTAGACGCACGCTCACTACTTAATCTTTTGATGGTAATCTATGTGGGATCTAGTTGATGGTCATGGACGGAGAATCCATAGTAGTATTTATTCCCACATGAATGGGATGGGAAAACTATTTTTTGATAAATTCACTTTTTACCAATTATTGAGCCTTTTTTCGCCACTAACAGTTTAATGGTATTGATTACTGATAATTCTGTAGCTCATTGTTTGAAGAGTCAATTGCGAATTTTGGTTATTTTCATTGTTCATTATTCATACTGATGGTTTGAATAGGCCATATGGAGCAGATGATGATGTCGATAATGAGGAGGCTAGTTGGCGTTATTGCCAAAAAGAAGCACCGCGAGATAGAGTATATCCTCAGCCGCCCCATAGAACTGATGGAGAAGAAACTACTTGATATTCTTCATAGACACAAAGACACCATCTATGGAAGAGTGCATGGCTTTGGAGAGATAGGTGGTGAGGAGGAGTTTCGCAGTTCAGTAGCCTTGTCTGATTCGCAGTCAATTAAGAAATATCTTCACATGACCTATGAAAATCCAAGGGGAGGAGTCCTGACTGCCGATGATGTGATCTGGTATCTTCAGACGAGCGGCACTACAGGCAAGCCAAAGCGACTTCCACTGACAAGAACCTCATTGAAAGAAGTTTCCAAAGGCACTATGTTGTCATGGATGGGATTCATCAATGCTGAATCTGAGAATATTAGGATTCTCGATGGCAAGCTCGTCACATTTGGTGCACCTGCTGTGCTTGATCACATTAATGGAATTCCAGTGGGTTATGCCACAGGAGTCTATGCGCAGTTTCAGAACAAGCTATTCCAGAGGTTGATAGTTCCTGGGGAGAGTGTCTTCAATATCATGAACATGGAAGAAAAGCTCTGGGAGTATGCTAAGATCTCTGTGAGAAACAATATCACTGCCCTACAGGGCATAACCACTTTAAGCCTTGCCCTAGTCAGAAGGATGCAGAGCCTTTATGGTCCTGAGTTGGCACGCGAGTTTGCTGGTACCGATACCGGTAGAAGAGTCAAGCAAGCGATAGATGATGAGGGACATCTTGACTTGAACATTCTATGGCCTAATTTGCGACTGTTCGTTGCAACTGGTGTTGATACAGACCCATATAGAGAGTGGATTAATGACACTTTTCAGAATGTGACTATCTGGGAGATGTACGGAGGCAGTGAGGGCTTCTATGGTGGGCAATTACTGCCAGAACCAGGCATACAACTCATGCCAAACATCAATTATTACGAGTTTATCCCACAGTCCGAAATTGACAGTGATGACCCAACAGTCATCCCACTGTCGGAAGTCAAGAAGGGGTGTCGTTATGAGATGGTCATAACAAACCTCAATGGCTATGTCAGGTATCGAACAGGTGATATGATGACATTCACTTCAACGGACCCATATACAGTCAGAAGCATTGCAAGAAAGGGGAGAGTCGTCAATCTCTCGGGAGAGAAAGTTTCTGAGGCACACATCAACAAGTCCATCCATGAGGCATGTAAAAAGACAAGGTATGGGATTCAGGATTATACAGTGGTTGGTGTTGTGGAAAATGGGGTTGCTCATTACAGTATTGTAGCGATGTTTGAAGGAGGAGTAGAGATAGACCCATTGGAGTTTGTCAGCAACTTCGAGAGAGCACTTGGTGAGATCAATCTCGAGTTCAGATTTAACAGAGAAACGGGGGCTCTTGGACCAACCCGATTGTACCGCATGAAGTCATCACTGTTTGAAGAGGTGATTGAGAAGACACACCTTCAGGCCAAACCAAGGGTACTGACTGATGACTCGACAATACTTGCCACTTGCGAACAATACTGAGATGGAGGAGGCACGCACCTCCATCTCTTCTTTTTATGGTGTGTAATTAGCAGTGGTCTTCAGAAACCGAAAAGTTGTCTAAACTTGTTATGTTAGTCATAATGAGAATTTTGGCAGAGTCTGGTGGTAATCAGAGAGAGGCGGAATGCATAAATCACATTCAGACGGACTCATAATTGCGTTATGGATTTAATCAAAACTGGGAGTTATATTCATTCAGCGGCATGCAGGTTGATGTGATGAGTCATGGAAGAACTGTACTCAACGTTAGCACGTTATTATGATTTGATGTATGCAAACAAGAACTACAAAGAGGAAGCAGAAATCCTTCATTCAATCATTCAGAAGAGAAAGAGGTCTGATGGGAATATGCTGTTGGATGTTGCCTGTGGGACTGGAAGACACATCGAATTCCTGAAAGTGCATTATGATATTGTTGGGCTCGACCTGAATGAGGACATGCTCAGAATCGCATGGGAGAGAAATAGGGATGTGGAGTTTGTTCAGGGGGACATGACCAGCTTTAAGATTGATAGGCAGTTTGATGCCATCATATGTCTCTTTGGATCCATCAACTATGTAAGGACCATGAAGAGGCTAGATGCTGCCATTGCCAAATTCACTGAGCACTTGAAAAATGGCGGAGCATTGATCATTGAGCCCATATTCACAGCAGAGAGCTTCAGGGACGAGCACTTATCAATAACATGTGTGGACAACACGAACTGCAAGATTGCACGAGTTGGAGTGAGTAGGAGGAAAGGAAATATCGCATTGTTGGAGATGCATTATCTTATTGCGGTGCAAGGCGAGATAAGACATATTAAAGAGATTCATGAAATGGGGCTGTTTACTCGAAGGAGTATAGTTGATACCTTAAGCAGGTATGGTCTCACGCCAGAGATCATCAAGGGTGGTCTTGGAAGGGAGAATCTGTTTGTCGGAGTAAAGACATAGTAGGATTCAATAGGTATATTTCAGATGTGAGTTGATAAATGACACTTATGAGATGACTTACTGGACCACAATGGGGCGAGGTCATTTCATAGCATGATGGTCAAGATTGAGGGATGAAAGATGTTTTTGAGCTGATTACAGGTAAGAGTCATGCCGCAGGAAGTTGTACCACAATCGTTGTCCCTTGCTCTGAGCCTTTGAGTTTGATAGTTCCTCCATATCTATTGAAGACCTTTTTTGCTAGAATGAGACCAATGCTGTCTATTGGTAGAATGACCCTAGCCTCTTGGCTGAAAATATGTGGCCTTAGTGACTCAGATATCTCTATAGTCGGGTCGGTGAAAGTGATCAGCACAACATGCCCCTCATCAGGGGAGGATATGTCAATCCTTAACCCGTTTGAGCCTGAATGGTTGGTTATGAAAAATCGGAGCACGCCCATAAGGCCATGAGTGATCAGGTCATCTGCAAGGGCCATTCTAGTGCCTTCATTCAGTGTCACATCAATGTCGATGTTTGAAGCACCTTCAGACAGGAATTCTTGAACTGAGATGATCGCCTCTCTGATTGCATCCCCCACATCAATTGGCTTGATCGTTTTTGCATATTCCTTTGCACGGGCCATAATTCGAACTTCTTTCAACAGATACCTTGATCGATTAACCTTTGCAAGAAGTTCATGCATGATGTCAGATCGGAATTGGGGATCATTGTCAAACTCACCCGAATCGGCAGCAAAGAGGATGACTTGTAGTAAGTTGCCAATGTCATGGCTTAATAGATCAAAGTACAATCGTGCAGTGTCCCTTTCCTCCAAATACTTCTTGAACAAGTCTGCAAGTTTTTCGGACTCCATCTCCCTAATGGAACTTGTCACATCAGTGATTATAATCAGTATTGAGAGTGGCTTGCTCTCACGATCAAGGCGATGAGGGATTATGTCAATGCGATATATCTTGTCATGTTCCAAGGGGTCAAGGGTTAGATGGGGAATTGTCACTTCCCTGCCAGACTCGAACACTTGCTCAAGATAGTCATTGATATATAGAATAATTGCTTCAGCTGTTAAGGATGCATGAGATGACCGATTATACTGCTCGACTTTGTCGTAGAGTTTGACCATCTCTATATGACCGTTGTTATCTATAACGATCAGACCAGCATCCAGTTTCTCATACAGACCAGCAAATGTGACCGTTTCTGATACAATCCCCCCTGCGCCAACGATTAAGACTGACACGAGTTCAGTGGCTATTCCTAAATCAACCTGTCGAAGAATACCTGCAAAGAATGCGGTGCCAAAAATCTGTGTTAAGTAGCCCAATAGAATCAGGTTGATTCCGCGTTCATACTCAGGCTTAGGTATTTTATAGGGGTTGTTTATGAAGATTATTAGATAATAGATCAGAACTCCAAAGAGGAATGGGAAAACCACGAGTACAGCCAGTCTTCTTGCAGATTCCACATCAATGAGAAGATATAGCATGGCTATGATTGATAGGATAATGACTGCACCGAGGTTGGTAATGGGTTTGACTCTTCGATCAATTCCGCGAACACGTGAGGCAGCACTTGAATAGAACAGTTCAAATCCTAATAGCATGAGGGGAATACCAATCAAGTAATCGGTGGCTCTGAGTATTATTCGAGCAGTTGTTAATGGTTCAAGGTTAAGCCATATGTAAAGTACAATTTGACGAGTTGTGAATATCATTCCATATAATGATAGAATAAGATCAATGCGAACTCTATTCTTGTAATACTGTTTTGTAAAAAAGGCTGTGATGATTAATGCTACTATGGATGTTAATAGCGATATCTCATGCATTGGTCAAAAGCCCCTTGCGCCTATGAGCGAGTCCCCAAGTGTCAATAGGACACAATCATATTCAAGTAAATTATCAAGTATTAAATGTTATTCTATACACATGGCAAGCATGGTCATTTATTCTATAAGTAGTAAGTTTCTTGTGTTGAGAATCACATAACAACGCACAATTACTCAACATGATCTTAATAGCTCGAGGGGATTATAGAGTGAGAATGCATGTGGTTGCATTGTTCCTATTCATCATCTGCTTCTCAATCACACCTCTGACAGTAAATGGATACCAAAGCACAGAGTTAATGGCAGGCCCATCTATCGGGTCCCTCGAGTTTCATACTGGGATGAGTCTGGATGATCAGATTGCCAGTCTGCAGAATGATGAGATTGATATTGTAAGCAATTGCTTTGATACCGGAGAGTATGATCTTGTAAATACCGACAAGATCGTAGTTCACCATGTCCCACTCGATCATTATTGGTATCTCACCATTAACTGCAGGAAGATTCCATTCAATATGACTGCGTTCAGAAGAGCAATCGCTTTTGCCTTAGACAAGCAGCATATCGCTGAGGATATGCTTGAAGGGAAGGCAATTCCTCTTGACTCATGCGTTCCTCTGACGAGTCCATGGTCAATTGATGGAATGAATGACTATGACTACTATACAAGTGAGATAAAAGCCGCAAACGACTCACTTGATAGTATTCGGATTCAGGACATTGATAATGATGGATGGCGAGAGCTTCCTGACGGCCAAGATTTTACAGTGAACATTGAGATTGCTTCAAGCTCATATGCAGCAATACAAATTGCGCGTGCTGTTCGTGATTCCCTACGATTAGTGGGAGTCAATGCCAGCACCATTGAAACCTGGGAGGATATTCTTTCGCGACTGTATTTTCATGGGGATTATGACATTGTACTCTTGATGTCAAGCAGTTTCCAAGACATTTACGATGTCCGTTGGTTGGGTTATGAGTTCTGGTCACAATATGCCAACTGGCCATACTATAACTATCCTAACTTCAAGAACCTGACTTACGACTCTTGGAGACATCAGCTTCTGCATGCAACAGACTATGAGAGTGTCTATGAAGCTGCCACTGAGATGCAAAAGATACTGATCTATGAGTGTCCAATAATTCCAATTGTGGAGTATTTGCAGAGCACCGCCTATCGAAAGGACAAGTTTGAAGGCTTTGTATGTTCACCAAGAGGAGGTGTTGCAAACTGGTGGACAAACTATCTGGTCAGACAGAGAAGTGAACAGATGAGGCTTGTGGGAGGTACTCTCAGGTGGGGCCTTCAGGAACAGATTGACGATTTCAATATGTTTCACACAACCACAATTGAAACATGGACTGCATGTGCATCCTTTGGTCTTGCGACGGAGTTCTATGACAGTCTTCTCAAGATTGCTTGGGATGGCAGAATTATGCCGTGGCTTGCAGAGTCATTCACTATATTGACACATCAAGACGACGCACGGGTTCCTGAGGGCAATACAAGATTCATCTTCAAGATTCTGGATAATGCGACATGGAGTGACGGAAGTGTAATCACAGCATCTGATGTAGTATATACATTACTATTCTATTATGAAACGAAAGACCACCCGTTTCATCGAAGCACTCAGAACCTGACTTCGGTCTACGCACCGCGTGAGAACGTTGTATATCTCGAGTTCAACACCGAGTCATATTGGCACATCTATTCGGTGTGCCTCCTGCCAATCATGCAAAAGGACGTTTTGGAACAGATCAGAAGCATTGGCTGGGATGATTGGGCACCCGACCCAACATCGGACAATTTTGTGACTTCAGGACCTTTTGTGGTATCGAACGTATCAGACAACCTCTTGGTCATGAGACCTAATTTACAATATTTTCGCGGACTGCATTCAGTCCCAACGAACGCTACCACTCCGCCCAGTATGGATGGCCAGTCGCCATTTGTTTTTATCTTGATAATTGGCATGTCTGCTGCCGTTGTCATGATATTGCTGTTGATCGAGGTAGGATCATTCCTGAAAAGTAGCCACAGAACATCCCTGCTCAAACGAGTAATTCTTAGCAGATTGGTTTGCCAGACTGCATCTTTTGCAGCCTCGCCATTCGGAACTTTGGCTTACCGATAAAGCAGATGGCTAGAGGACAAAAAAAGTCCCCACTCTGCTCTTCTCCATCTCATTCACTCTATTAGGCATCGAGGGTTATTTTTCGGTGCTTTTTATCTTCTCTGTACTGACTTGAAACAATCAGGACACTGGAGTTGTGTCGTCGTTTTGCCACTTCTAAAGATGTTATTTCATCTTCAATCGCATCATGATGATCTGACGGGGAGCAAAGTCCACTTGTATGGAGTTATCGGATATCTCGTGTTTTGAGAGTATGGACCCATCGATTCTGACTCGCTCCACATTAGTGATTTTGGGAGCCAACTTGATTGTGGTGAACTGGTCTTGAGTGGACAGATTGTACATTGTCACCAATATTGAGTCATCTCGCACTCTCAATGAAGAAACCCTCACTGCCCTGTTGTCGATTCGGATTATGGGCCGGGTGAGATGAACGGGAAACTCTGCGTTATGGAATGATACCGAGAGCACGCTCTCAGCTATTGTGTCCGCATAGTCTGCACTAGTGCAGATAGGAGTGTTTTTGGAATGTATCACAAACCCATAATGATACTCAAACTCGACTCCCAGCTCCTGTGCCCCCGGTGTTTCAAAATCAGGCCCTGCATGAATAGGACGCTCTGGAAAGTCTGAACGGGACAGCCAACCTATTGATCGCACCAGTGTGATAGCAATCCGCTGCCCAGCAACCAGCTCGACCTCGGGCATGCCCTTGTTGTATATAGTGACTCCATCCTTGCCGTTGGCGTCATCCACCCTGATGAAGCGTTTCTGGGGTTGAATCCCTGAAGGCTTCTCGGGATAGGAGGACCTTGTCCTCTCGAGCTCTGCCGTTTCGGGAATCCTCTCGGGATCGCCCTGCCGCTCAATATATCCAAAATGAGTCGCCGTCTTTGTGATTTCAGATTTGAACGGGAGGTCAAAGCAAACTCTCAGACGGTGGTCCTTGGCAGTATTCGTCAACCGTGTGGTGATGTCGATCTTGGGAAGGTCGCGATAGAACCTGAAGACTGAAGTGACCTCGATCTCTGCCTTTCCAGCCCTCTTGCTTCTAGACTCGTCCAGTTCCTTGAAGACTTCGAGCATGGTTTCCTGTTTAATCTCAACCATGACTGGCCCCTGATTTATCAAGGATCTCTTCACCCTCTTAACACGGACCTTCTCAGGTCCAACACGACTGAATGTGTACTCATCGCCGCAATCCCCATAGTCTTCAAAGACATGTAGACGGCTGTATAGGTGACCGCTCTCCCTATTCAGAACATCCAGTGTGCCGTCCTTGTTAAACCTGACCTCATAGAACCT
Organism: archaeon; assembly: GCA_024276825.1. GTDB lineage: Archaea > Asgardarchaeota > Thorarchaeia > Thorarchaeales > Thorarchaeaceae > JAJRWI01. The sequence goes on along the minus strand of JAJRWI010000033.1, from coordinate 14,768 downwards.
GTTGATGACGCGGTTCCCATCGGCTAAGAACTCGTCATCGATTGAACTAGGAATCACGTCGGAAACTGGTGTGATTCTTGAGAATGCCAATGCTGGAAGCGGGATGCATGCTGCGTACTGTACCTGAGTGGGTTTGGAAGCAACAATGTGTATTCTCTTGTACTTCTTGCTTTCAAAGATCTCTTGGGCTCTTCGTTTGAAATCCTCTATATCAAACTCACCAATGGGATGGTCATCCGCCATCATTCTAAGTTCCAAGAGCCCCTTCTCTTCACCATCAAAGAACGCGACATCATTGATGTAGAAGCTCATCAGCTTCCTGCCAGTTATCAGCTTCATCCCCATCTTTGCAATTCTCATGCCTACTGTCATGTCAAGGTATACATCATCCCTGGACTCCAGACGTTGCACTTCGTACAGATTTCCTTCTGTGTCCTGAACACCCTTGACAATCATCTCTCTTGGTAGCATGAACTTAATATACAGAGGAACTGCGGAAACACAGGAGGGATTGAAGACAAGAATCGAAGTTTCTTCAGAGGGCTCCATTGAGGACCTCATCTTCTTGACTGCTGCATCAATCAGACCCTCAGCAATCGACTCGGCCCATGAGAACCTGGCCTTCATCTCCTCGTGAGTTGTGTCCACTGAGCATCCACAGATGGAGTCATGAGGGTGATTTCTGAGCATCCACTTCCATGCGGTTTCGAGAAACACACTTGGGTATTGCTCATCCATGTACAACCAGAGATAGGTACTGATCGGTTCTGCCTTCAGACAGAGGATGTCCTCCACCTTCTGATTCCACAGCTTAATCCAGATTCTGGCAGAGTAAGTGTCCTGAAGCAGAGGTGCGCGGGCAGGAGACCTGAACTCTCCCGCATATACAGGTGGCCTGTATCCGGCTTTCTTGATCTCACTCTCAAGGGCGCTCACATAATCATTTACAATACCTAATGAAACATTTAGCCCTCCTTGACACAGGCGTTCTGCAAAGCCCTGAACAAAGGGTTGGGGGAACAGGTGATCAGACCCATTCATCAGCAAATACACTGGCAGAGGTGAGAATTGCTCTAGGTCTTCAATTCTATCATTGACCATCTCCACAAATTCATCATATTTTTCCGGAAATCTTGATGCGTTGCCATATCCTCCTGGCATGTATATCCCAAGGACTGAAACCGTGGCATCGGGATGCGACTTCCAAGTGAAGGGCACTGTCATTATCTCTGGGGGCACACCACGCCACAAAACTGCTGCCCTGAGTGATGTGAGGTCACCAAGCAACTGAGGCATCGTGCTTGTGTGGCCGAACTGGTCGGGCAAGTATGCTACATCCATGAGAGGGACATTAAACCTGCTTGCAAGGGTGTGACTGTATTCAAGACTGCGAATCAGGCTCTCCCCACCAACCAGCCACTCATCAGGGAGAATATACCAGGGTCCCACTGCCACCCTGCCTGCGCGAATCTCACGCAGCAGTTCCTCCTTTCTCTCGGGTCTTATCTCAAAGTAGTCCTCCAGAATGACCGTCTGGCCATCAAGCATGAAGCAGTAGTCTTGCTGCTTGAGAATATCAAGCAACTGGTCCACAAGTTCTACCAGCATGAACCTGAACCGCTGGAAGGGCAAGTACCACTCTCTGTCCCAATGGGTGTGAGGGACGATTATGACTCTCTTATCACTCATAGGCATCCTTGTTTGCCTAGCATGAATCCATGTAATGAGTCTATTGCTAGAAATGATCAATGGTTTCTATAGACTTTTCACGAAGTTCTCTCCGAAATCGGCACACCTCTTGATTGCCTCTCTGTCAGGCTTCCAGAGTTCACGGATTCCCTCATTCACAATCTCAAAACCTGCCTCTTTCAACAGCTCCGTAATCATCTTTACTCCCTCGCCAGACCACCCATAGGAGCCGAATGCTGCTGCCTTTTTCTCCCTGAAACGAAGACCTCGTATCTCTTCAAGGATGCCAGAAACAGATGACAGGATTCCATTGTTGATAGTAGGAGAGCCCACAATGATGGCCTTTGACTTGAACACCTCTTTGATGATGTCGTTCTTGTCCGCTCTTGCGGAGTTGAAGAGTTTGACCACTACCATGCCATCAACCTTTCGAATGCCCTCTGCGATTGCCTCAGCCATCCTCCTAGTGCTGTTCCACATGGTATCATAGATGATAGTGATCTGATTCTCCTTATAGTTGTCCGCCCATTCCATGTACTTGTTCACAATCTGAAGTGGATCGTCACGCCAGATGACTCCATGACTCGTGCATATCATATCAACAGGAAGCTTGAGTTCTAGAACCTCCTCAATCTTCTTCCTGACCAAATGACTGAAGGGAGTTAGAATATTGGCGTAGTATTTGATACATTCATCAAACAGCTCGCATTGATCCACAAGGTCGTTGTACATCAGCTCGGAGGCATAATGCTGGCCGAATGCATCATTGGAGAAGAGAATGTTGTCGTCTGTCAGATAGCAGAACATGCTGTCTGGCCAGTGAAGCATCGGAGCACTGACAAAGACCAAGTCTCTAGAACCAAGAGATAATTTATCTCCAGTCTTCACAACATGAAAGTCCCAGTCCTTGTGATAATATCCCTTCAGTGACTTGACACCATTTGCTGTACAATATATCGGTGTGTCGGGAATCTCCTTCATCAGTGCAGGTAGTGCGCCACTGTGATCGGGCTCTGCGTGATTGGCAATTATGAAATCAATCTTATCAAGTGAAACCACCTGAGAGAGGTTGTCAACAAATTCCTCAGCAAACGGCGTCCACACAGTGTCAATCAGGACAGTGTGTTCATCCTTAATCAAGTAGGAGTTATAGGTGGTCCCTTTATGTGTTGAGTATTCTTCTCCATGAAACTTACGCAGTTCCCAGTCGATCTTTCCAACCCAGAATATATTGTTCTTTATCTCAAAATGCATGATCCTCTCATTCCTTTTTGGTTGTCCCAAGACTTTGATATTCGTGTATCGAAATTTAGTAGTGCATACCTAACATATACACTTTCTGACTCGCCATAATATTACCACATGACCGCTCTTAAAAGCAATGAAATAGATATGATGGCATTTCATCCTAAACTTGATATGGTGAACCAAGGTGGGATTGAATCGAATAGAATTCTCCATTAAAGATGGGACAATTCATTGTCAAGGTTGTGAAGATCGGATACGACGGACCTTATCATCCATTCATGGTGTTCTTAAAGTTGATGTGAGTCGTGAGCAGCACAAGGTCCAGATAAGCTTCAATGATAATAAGACCAGCTCCTCAGTCATTCGTGAAACTCTTGAAACTATGGGATATCCAGTCATCTCCGAGACCGCACTCTAATTTGGAGAGAACATCTGTATGTCTGAGAAGCGCGAGAAGCTCCTTGTCAAGCTTGGTGGGATGCAGTGCTCATTCTGCACAGAGAGCATCACTCGTGCTCTTAGTCGAATGGAGGGAGTTGCTGAGGTTTCGGTCAGCCTGAGCCATGAGGAGGCATTGATCCAATATGACCCCGAGCAGATTGCCCCCATAGACATCAAAGACACACTGCGGAGCATTGGGTTCAAGATTCGGGATCCAGACAAGACGCGGTTCTTCGAGGAGGAAGAGGAAGAGCTGCGCCATGAGCGACTGCGACTGATTATTTCTGGACTGCTTGCGCTCCCTGTTGTTGCACTCATGGTTCTTATGTGGACGGGCTTGATGCTCAACGGGACCATGTTCATTGTTCTTGCAATAGCGATAATGATTATGTTTGGCCCAGGATTCTATATCAAGCGGATGGCAGGAGCCTCTCTACGAAGAGGGATTCTGAATCAGCATGTCCTTCTGGAGTTCGCAGCCTTTGGCGGACTTATGGGAGGTCTCGTCGGTTTTGTCATCCAGCCTTGGCCCACAGTAGACTTCTTTGCGGTTTCAGTGTTCGTGACACTGTATCATATTCTGTCAGGTTATGTATCACTCATCGTCCGTACAAGATCATCACAGGCAATCAGAAAGCTGATGGACCTGCAACCCGCCACTGCAAGAGTCATCACTCCTGATGGACAGGAAACTGAAGTTCCAATCGAGGATGTACAGGCAGGCAATCTTGTGAGGGTCAGACCAGGGGAGAGCATTCCTGTGGACGGAGTTGTTGAACATGGCTCGTCGACTGTTGATCAGAGCCTTGTCACTGGTGAGTCCATTCCTGTGTTGAAGAGCCAGGGTGATGAGGTCATTGGCGGCTCCATAAATCAGGGAGGAACTCTTGTTATCAGAGTGACCAGGATTGGGGAAGAGTCATTCCTCCAGAAGGTTGCAATGCACATCAGGGAGGCGCGGGCACTCAAGCCAAACATAATCATCCTTGTCGACAATGTTCTGAAGTACTTTGTACGAGGGGTGTTATTAAGTGCATTCTTAGCCTTCGTATTGTGGACCATTTTGCCCTTGATATTTATCGGTCAACCAGACTTTTCGCGGGCCATCTTTGCCACTCTCGCTGTGCTCGTCATGGGATATCCCTGTGCTCTGGGAATGGCAACACCACTGGCCATGATTCGTGGAGGAGGCCTTGCAGCACAGAAGGGTGTCCTTATTCGCTCTGGAGAGGCATTTCAGGTCTTCAAAGACATCAGGATTGTAGTGTTTGACAAGACGGGCACTCTAACCAAAGGCAAGCCAGAAGTTGTAGAAGTGATTGTTAAAGACGGTCATGATGAGAGAGCAGTCCTTGCACTCGCAGGCAGTCTTGAGATTGGATCCGAGCATCCACTCGGTTGCGCCATAGTAGAAAGAGCCCTTGAAATGGACATTGAACTGCAGACTGCAGAGGACTTTCGGGCTCATGTCGGTCTTGGAGTCAGCGGGAGAGTTGGAGTTGATACAATTGTCGTTGGCAGTCCAAGTCTTTTGGCGCAGTATGGGGTCTCAAAGGATGATTATCCAGATGATATGGTAAGACTGCAAGAACAGGGTTTCACAACTGTTGCGGTTGCAAAGGATGGTAAACTCATTGGATTGATAGCAATCGGCGACACACTGAAGGAGGACGCCCGTGAGACCATTAAGAAACTACATTCCATGGGGATTAAGTCAGTGATAATGACAGGAGATAATGAGAGGACTGCCCAGGCAATCGCCAGAAAGATTGGGATAGATGAAGTATTTGCAGGGGTCATGCCTCAAGACAAGTCCAACAAAGTGTGGCATCTCCAGAAACAGGGATATCGTGTGGCCATGGTGGGTGATGGGATCAATGATGCTCCAGCCCTGATGCAGGCAGATGTGGGAATTGCTATTGGTGCAGGAAGTGACATTGCAATAGAGTCTGCGGATGTTGTTCTAATCGGAGATCGTCTTTCAGGCGTGGTTGATGCATATGTCATTGGAAAGTCGAGCTATTCAAAGATAAAACAGAACATCGCATTGGCATTTTCTTTCAATGGTGTAGGAATTCCTATTGCAGTCATTGGGCTGCTCCATCCAGTCTGGGCGATGATTGCCATGGCATCAAGTGTCACAACCGTTCTTCTGAACTCATTTGGTTGCAGGTCCACCGGCAGAGAGAGTTGATGATGATTTGTTTTATCGAATCTATGTGGCACAACAGGACAACTTTGAAACGTCCTTGTCAAAGCTCAGGACTGCGAGTTTGATGCCTTCAACCCAAGTGAGATATGGAAACAGCATCTCTTGAAAGTCTGTTATCTGCATGCCGTACTTCTGTCCCATGATTATGCCAATAGTGGCTGCCTGTATCATCTCTCCTGCTTCAGCCGCCACGATATGCGCACCCAGTAGCAGATTGGTCCTTCTGTCTGCAACTAGCTTGATCAGGCCTCGGACATCCCTTGCCGCAATGGCTCTTGGGACATGCTTCATCGGTAGGACGCTTGTCTTCACATCGAACCCTGCATCACGCGCCTCGCTCTCAGTCATGCCCACTCTGGAAACTTGCGGATCAGTGAAGACCACCTGTGGAATCACAGATAGGTCAATCTGTCGTTCAGACTTGCCCACTGCGTTTTCTGCAGCAATGCCTCCGGATGATGCGGCCACGTAGACAAATTTTGGCAGTGTGGTCACGTCTCCTGCTGCATAGACAGCAGGGTTGGAAGTCTGCATTGTAGAGTCTACCTTAATGAAGCCCCTCTCGTCTAGCTCGACACCAACCTCTTCCAGTCCCAGATCATCTGTGTTGGGTCTACGTCCTGTGGCCATCAGAATCTCTTGCGCTTTAAACTCACGTTCTTCATGAGGAGTGTCAGCCACCACTACCCTCATTTCATTGTTTTTTCTGATTGATCGTATGTTGACTCCTGTCACTATCTCGATTCCTTCTTCCTCAAGGTATTTCTGAATTGCCTGAGCTATCTCTGGATCATGGTCGGGCAATATTGACTGGCTTCTCTGGAGAATTGTCACTTTGGTGCCCAGTCTGGCAAATGTCTGTCCAAGCTCGAGGGCTACCGCTCTACCCCCAATCACAATCATTGAATCGGGAAGTTTGGAAAGGCTCATCGCAGTTGTGCTGGTCAGGACACCCACCTTGTCAACACCCTTGATGTCCAAGATTCGAGGTCGTGCACCTGTTGCTATTATGACCTTTGCAGGTCGCAACACATTATCTTCACCAACAGCCACAGTCCCATCGCTTCTCAGCCTTGCCCAGCCTTGAATGATCTTGATGTTGTCATAGGTGTCTAATACATCCGCATACTTTTCCTGTCGAAGGTTTCGCACAAGACTGTCCTTCGCACCCACTACAATGCTGAAGTCCACTCTATCAGCGGTTGTATAAATTCCCTTAAAGGGATGATTGCCAGCCGAGTGAAATGCCTTGGCTGCATGAATGAGTGCCTTTGATGGAACACAGCCTATATTGACACAGGTGCCACCTATGACTCCCCTCTCAATTATAATCACATTTTTGCCAAGTTCTGCTGCTCTTATTGCAGCTGCGACACCAGCGCCACCAGTTCCAATAACAACCACATCAATATCAGGTTGAGTATTGAACAATGCATCAGTAGTTTCAGCACTTTCTTCAGACTTGAGTTCAGCCTGATATCCTGCCTTCTTAACTGACTCAACTAGGTCTTCAGGTCGAGTGCTCTCAGAGGCAATCACTTCAGCCTCTTCATCCTTCCAGCTCTTAAGCCTTATCTCGATGACTCCATCAACGCTCTTCAATGCCGCTCTGACATGATGGGCACAGGAGTCACAAGTCATGCCCTTGATCTTTAGTTCGTATTTGCGTTGAGGCTTAATCTCATTCATTTCAATCATTAGAATAGTAGTTAACAATGGTTAAGTATTTATCGGTGCACTGCAAGTTCGATTGCAATTCTAATACTCTGTGATGAATATTGAATGCCTCACCTAAGGTTTGGAAATCTTCAGTGATGCTACTTTTCATGTCGAAATAGATATTATCCGATTTTAGAATTATGGAATGATGAGATTGATCATATGACAGACAAGACACCAAATTGACTGATAATTCTCATGATTGGCATAGGTGCTGCTGCAGTGTTCATGTTAATAACCACAGGTTCACTTGATTCAATGGAGAACGAGAACTTCTACGCATCACAACCAATCGTCCTGCTAATAGTAGGTCTATTTGCAGTTTTTGCCTGCATCACATGGGTTGTGGATCGCCTCAACGGCGAGCCCTTTGACATCTCGCAGATTTAGAATTACCTTCATAGACCGCACGATATTGATTCATATCTGTAGGCGGCAACCTATACTAGATTATAGTCTTATGGCAATACAATTGCCAGAGTTTTAGAAAGACTAAATTGCCTTCAGACCATTAAATATACTGCGGGTCAATTATGGGGAGCGCCTCTGATGCATATTGGTCGTGTTCATTTAATTCTCATTTCAATGATGTTGATTGTTTCAGGAATGACCATTGTGGCGTATGCGGAACTGTTCCCGACGCCAGGCTGCCGTTGGAAAGACTATCGTCAGAGAACCGTCATCATCCAAGTGAACTCGACTCATCAAGAGATGAGTTGGTCTATCTATGCGATTCGTCTTGTAATAGACGACCTCAATGTCACAAATGGTGATGTGTCATTTGATATCAAAGGCAGCAGAAGCGGCTCATTTGCGCATTATGATTCATTGGACAACACAACTCTTGATGGTATGGCATTCCCAAATGTTGCTCCTGATTTTACGGTGCCCGCACAGGACTTCACGATCACTATTGGATTGAAGAATGGTGATTCGACAGTCATCTTTCATTACACTACCCAGATCGCAGAGCAAGCAGAGGCCCCGACTCCTGAAGACCTTGCAATGGCGGCGTCAATACATGCACTAGGGACAACGGTTACAGAGCTTGGTCTTGTGGTATTCGTAAGCTTGGCTGTGCATCTCGTGTATCTATGGAACAAAAGGCAGACTCGGCGCAATCTACTCAATCCGATTCATATATTGATGGCAATCGCAATGCCAATTGTCACTCTTCTTCTGCCCCTTGGGGAGGGTTTCGCATCGTATCCAATGGGACACAGTGAGGACTGGATAAGAGTACATTATTCTCTGACAGAGATTGTTGTAGAACGTTTCACATTAATTCACTTCAACCCTCCTGTTTATACAATCACATATTACAACAGCGATCCATACTACTCAGCTATATGGATCATCCTCAGTGTTCTTGGATCCCTCATATTGCTCCTGACTGCAATGGGTCGCCTTCGTTCCTCACTTGGTCTTGTGCTTGTATTTCCAATATATTACCTTCAGGTTATGATTCCTAATATAGTAATCAATAGATTTCTCTCGTCTTTCTATGGAGAGCAGTGGATAACAATCTATCCAGCCGCATCACTCATCGCTTTGGTTGGATTGGCACTTATTTTGGCTCATAATCTTATAATTGATGTGAGAACAATCATCCCCAAGAAGAAGACACTGCCAGAGTCCGAGAAGCGTAGGCCCATTATTGAGAGAATAAAACAAAGGATTAGTCTTGCACCACTAATCGCAAGATTTGACATGACTATTGCAGGGTTCACACTATTTCTTCCGTTCGTTGTGATTCCAATGGTCTATTCGTTTGGCCTTATTATCAATGGAATGTTCTATTATATTATATGGAGCACTTCATACACAACATACAATCTTGGTCTGTTCATACCACCACTCTTTTACTATCATGATAAGATATTGATGCTATTACTTGCCATTCTAGGCATTATCTGCAATCATGGAAGGATGCCTTGGTGGGTGTTCCTAATCGGGGGCATAGTGGTAAACTCGGTCCTACTGCTACGTTTCATGCTCATGTCAAGTATTGCAATACCGACTCCTATTGCATTTCTTGTTGGGCTCTATATCCTTTGGAAAAAACAAAAACTGCCTGAGAGGGATGTCGTCATAGGTAATGGTCATGAAGAGAGTATTTCATGAGTCAGATTTGTTCAACGAGATACGCAACGTTACCATTGGAGTCTTCAAGTGTAATCATGATGTCTGCATTCTCTATATGATCATAGATAACAAAACCATATGTGCTATTTCCCCAGAATATTGGGTTTCTTATGTTATTGAGAGTCAGAATCGAATTATCTATGGTGACTGATACATTGATATCCGTAATGAAGCCGCTCGCATCAAATGCATTAAACGTAAATATTGTACCATTAGCAAGATAACGCATAGTCAGACTATCTATCTGTGGAGGTTCGCTGTCACTAGACGGTACATTTCTAATTTGAACTCGTTGACCATTGGGGAGAATGTCAAACATGATGTAGCTTCTATTATCAATGGAGATGATTTCATTGACAGAAACCTCCTTCTCACCAATGATGACTGATCCCACATCCCAGTCATTTGGGACTTCTACCTTCACAGTCACAGGAATGGGGTATTTTGAGATGTCAACTGATGTGTCTATTGAGAAGGAGATCACATCCTCACCCCGCTCTATCTGAGAGATAGTAGTACCAGCTCGGACCTTTTCATAAGCAAAGCCCTCCCCCCATGAAGTTGCCCAGACTCTATTGTTCGAAAGAATTTCTGTCATCTCGTCAATGAATATGTCCCAAGATGATCTGTTGAGAAAAGAATAAGATGTATGGCCGTAGAGTTTGAACATCTTGTGAGTTGATTCATTGACTGATTTGTCCCATAGTTTCGAGTCGGGATTGTACATTGTGGGATCGGGAGGCTCAATCATCTCGTTGAATCGTCTAGATATCATGCTTACGGTCTCATCGCATATTCCATCTGCGGATGGGAGTGAGTGAGGACAGTACTTGCGATAGACGTTGGGCCATTCCCCCAGTCTGTAAATTGATTCTCCCATTACACCGCGACCAACATCAAACAGGGAGAGAACAATTTTAGACTCTTCGTAAGACGCGTTGCCATATGGATATGCAAAGATTGTTGGAATAAATCCAAAATGATGCTGAATATCGATTATACTCTGATTAAGAGTCTCTCTAATATAGTCGAGATCAGACTCATCACCAAGATACTCATGATAGAGCCCATGAGATTGAATATCAAAACCTCTGAATAGTAAATCAGTCATGTATAGTTTGACATAATCAGTGATTCTTGATGTAATAATAAATGAAGTATGAGTGACTCCAATTCTATCTTCCAAGTATGACATCATTAAATCAGTGATAGGTCCATCATCCCAAGACAACATCAGTCCATATTCTGCATCACCTCTAAATATTGTCACATAGGGATCTTCGAGATTTGTGATGCTTGGTGCGACTTGGTTCATGTTGATACCAATTATGAATGAACTCGTAAGAATAATGCCCACTAATGCAAGGACAATTGGTCTGAATGGCTTCTTTATCAATCCCATTAGGAAACACTTCTTATCGATAAACTAGATAATTATGGGTATCAATAGTGGAATATCAAGTCGATGGTAGTTTCAGTCATAATGATGTTGATTGTATGTATTGAGCCTTTACTGAACTTTATTGTCTTTTTGTTATAATTAGTGATACACTCAAGCAAAACGTCCATCATCCCTTGAATCGGGGAGGCTGTGAACTCTATCTTCGAGCCAACCGATGCGCTTGACCTCAGCTATATCAAATTGCGGTACGTACGGCTTAATGTCCAAGAGTGGCGTACCATCTAGAATGTCAACATCTACAATCTCAATGTTCCCATCATTTATCGCCAGAAGTCGAACCACAGAGATGCCAATCGGGTTCGGTCTGCTCGGAGACCGTGTTGCAAACACTCCATGTTCGCAATCATCCATGTATGGTCTCACCGTCAACGAATATGGCTTGGACTTGTGAAAATGGTATAATAAGATAATATGAGAGAAGCCTTCAAGATCTCTCAGTCCATCAGTGTATTCTAAAAATATCTCTATTGTTCCCTTAACACCTTGTGCAGCCATCGCTTGTATGGGAGTCCCCTTTGGTTCAGTGAAGGGAGTATGAACTAGAGGGACTGAAACCTATTCCGCATCTCTTTCAATAGCACTGATTATCATGATTATTTTCGTGCTTATCGCATGCATGGTTTGGTTCGTAGACCGCTCCAAGAGCGAATCTTATGATTTGTCCGAAATCAAGTATGATTGAATCTGCAACTTGTCATGGCCTATCAAGAAATGATTGACCGGGATTGGACCTTGTTGTGCACCTCACTCTAGAAGATATCACCGACCTAATCGAGTCTGGAGAGATGACATTCTATCTTGCAAAGGACAAAAATAGTATACAATTTTCAAAAGAGGTGTTTACACTTATATATGGATAATATGTATAATCACATATGCCAAACATCACATTATCTATCCCCGAAGAGATTCGAAAACGAATGAAAAAATACCCTGAGATAAAATGGAGTGAAGTCGTTAGGCGTGCAATTGTGGAGTATTTGGACCGACTAGCGGGAAGTGAAACTGTAGATATAGAACACTATGCAAGACTTGCTGAGAAACTCGGAGTGAATCTAGAAACAATCTCTATTGAAGAGGCCGAATCACATTACAAGAGATCGAGGGAGATGGAATGGGAACGCCACTCTACGACACAAGCATCTTAATAGATTTCATTCGAAATAATGCAAGATCAGTGGAAGGATGCACTACATCGCTTAATTTGATTGAGTATCCAAAATCAATATCATTGAGGGGGTTGAAAGTGATCATTCCAGGTCGGGAGGATTTTGATAAAGCATTCACTCTCTCCACACTCCTTCTGAAACTTGGAAAGCCTCTTCCAGCAATAGACATCACAATCTCTGCAATAGCAATTAATAGGGGCCTGACCTTATGCACCAAAGATAACCATTTCAGGGTCATTCAGGAAATTGATGAGAGTTTCAAAGTGAAATTCATGCATTGAAAGTCAGTGAACATTGATCTTCGATGATATGCTCTGAATGTGCGCATGAGTCTGTTTCAAAATGAACTCAAGTATTAGTTTCCTTTCGAAAGAGGTCATCACTTATTTTTGCAAGAAGCACGGTTCCTTGTTTAAACATCACCAAGGCATCAACATCGCTGTCAGGCCCAAAAGCGTTTCTAAGAGATAAACCAAAGATGGCAAGTTTCTTGATAGCCTTTGATACTTGATGTGTTTTTGATTCGCAGAAATAAATACAGTCTGCAGAGGATGAAGATATTACACACAGTTTGGATGTTTGGCATTCAGGGATAATACCAACTCATCTCATAGACACTTTTCATTGTAAATTTCAGGATTGCCCCACATCTAGGCATCTATGAGCAACCCAAAAGATGACAACTTGCTTATGTATCGATTGATTCAGAATTAATCATAGATAGGATGGCCAATCAATAGAACATCCAAAGGCGAGCTCACTTTGTAATGGTATAAATATCAGTTGCAATATTTGGAAAAATGAGCAAGGCAATTTGATATATAGAAGCCATACTGGCTTGTCATGTAGCCAGTATGACTCGTGTAGTTCAAATATTAGGAGGTCTTGTGTGACCGCTGTTTTATCATGAGGACTATAATTACTCCCAATACAGCTATACCAAGAACAGATGTAAGAACAACATTGCCTGAGAGGGGCGATGTATCAGGTGGACTGCTTGGTGGGTTTGTATTTGAAACTGTTGTTGGTGTTGTTGAGGAAGATGTTGTTGTTTGTATAGGGGGGTCATAAACAAGGTATGATGAACTACTCGTGGTAGCCCAGTTATCATACTCGTCGCACGCATAAATGAGATATTGGACATTAGTTCCGGATTCTTGAGAGGGGATGTAAGCCTTGTACTTGGTTATACTGGGATCATAAGTCATTGTTTTGTTTATCCAAGACAGCCCATTGTCAAGTGAATACGAGAGCAGAACGATGGCGATGCTAGAGTCATCAGATACAGAGGCAGTTATCAGTACAGAATCACTACTTGTCGGACTCTGAGGACTAGCACTGCAATCAATCTGTGGTGGGGTAAGATCATTAATGACGCTCAATGATATACTCTGATCATATCCTGTATGCAAGCTGGCTTCAACACAGTGTTCGTCACTTGAGAATGTAATGGATGGAAAGGTGCCAATGTAATATTCATAGTCGTCAACGAAGTAGTTCACAACATTCGAAAAATCAAGTTCAATGCTCCAATCTGTTGCGAATTCGATATTATAAGTCATATTGGTGAGCCTTAAGCTTGTTGATGAGGGGCCACCATTTACGGTCATTGTGGCTTGTTGGTGAGTGTTTCCTTCGTCAAAAGTAATTGTGCTCCTGTCAAGTACGATTGCAGAGTTTGAAACTTCAAGATCAGTGGATACATAACCACTAATAGATGGTGTCGCAATCAAGTCAACTTCATCAATGAAAAAGTCAAGTAGCTTGATAATGCGCCCCACCTGAGTGGATTCTAGCAGGTCTGAGAGAATCTTAAAGAGGTGGATCTCAACTTCAGCATCAAGTAGTGTTCCAAGAAGGTCCGTACTTGTTGAAAATTTCTTTATTGTAAGCCATTCTCCCAGATAGTCACCAGTTATTGATTCTGTTGACAGTCCAATACTAGTTATAATGTCTGAAACATCTTGAAGGTTTACATTAAACTCAGAACGACCACTATATGTTGTATTGTAATCGCAGTCAATGAACCACCAGTGCAAGACATAGCCGAGTTCAATGTCATAAGTGAACAGTACATCAATATTCTCCTTGTCAAGGCTAAGATCTATGCTTATGTCATAAGACTCCCCCTTTCTGACTGTGGTGGGCATATTGATTGTAATTGTTGCAGGAACAGTGAATGAAAGCCCCAGATTGATATCATAATAAAATCCGTTCTCTTTGTAATTTTGAGCTGCTTCAGTGTAGTGTACTACTTCTTCATGGCAATCGATTATGTATGGAAATTCTAAGTGATTATGTAACATGTCAAAAGTCAGTGAGATGTTCTCAGGGACTCGATAATCAGCACCATTCCAGAGGTTGACTCCCTCATAGGTGTTGATTGGAGAATTAAATGACTCATCTAGAAGTGAGTATCCCCATCTAAGAAAAGCATCAGACATCGGTAAAAGAGTTTCCCAAATTGGGTCTACATCAACATCTATAGTGTTTACTACTTGTCCAATGTCAAATTGATGATATGTGTTTGTGATTGTAAAACGAGGTACATCCATAAATGGTGTTAGTCCATGTGTTGTTTCATAGCGAACACCAGGAACATCCCAATATGTATGACGAATTTCAAAATCGATCATGCAGTGGTTTCCAAGAATAGGACTCAATTCAGGTGATACAGTGACAT